>NZ_JADKSD010000001.1:1411848-1444255 GCF_015350895.1 Frigoribacterium sp. VKM Ac-1396
TCGTGGACGTGCCGTCGGTCGCCCGCGAGCTCGGCGTCGCGACCAACAACGCCCGGGCCGGCATCGAGCGGCTGGTCGACGACGGCATCGTCCGGCCGATCGGCGAGGCGCGACGGGGACGCCTGTACGAGGCGCCGGACGTGCTCGTCGCCCTCGACGCGTTCGCCGTGCGAGCCAAGCGCGGGCGAGGGTGAGGCGGGGCGCGACGACGGCGGTCTCGGGCATGACGACGGCGGTCTCGGACTCGACGACGGCGGTCTCGGGCATGACGACGGCGGTCTCGGACTCGACGACAGCGGTCTCGGACCGGGCGACGGCGGTCTCGGGCTCGGCTACGGCGGCCTCGGGCCGGGCGACGGCGGCCTCAGCCGGGCGCGCGGCTAGCGCTCGCGCACGACCAGCGACGACGCCGCGGTCACGAGTCGCCGCGGCAAGAACCGGTGCGCCTGGGCGCCGATCGCGTTGCCGAGCCCGCTGACGACGACGGCGCGGCGTCGACGCACGGCCTTCAGGGCCGCGGTGACGACCTGCTCGGGCGTCTGGCGCCCGCTCGTGAGGAAGTCCCGTCCGGTCGCGGCGAAGAACCCGGTCTCGGTCGCGCCGGGGCAGAGGGCCGTGACGGTGACGCCCGACCCGCGCACCTCGGCGTGCAGCGCCTCGCTGAACGAGAGCACGAACGCCTTCGTCGCCCCGTAGACGGCCATCGTCGGGATCGGCTGGAACGCCGCGGTCGACGCGACGTTCACGACCGTGCCCCGTCGGCGCTCGAGCATGCCCGGCAGCAGCGCGCGCGTCAGCGCGACCACCTGCGAGCAGTTGAGGTGCACCTGCGCCTGCTGCGCGTCGGCGTCGGCCTCGGCGAAGGCGCCGTGCGAGCCGACGCCCGCGTTGTTGACCAGCACGTCGATCGGGCGGTCGCCGACCGCGGCCAGCACGGTCTCGACACCCTCGGGCGTCGACAGGTCGGCGACCACCGTCGTGAACGTTCCGGAGGCGCGGGTCGCCACGAGCTCGGCCCTCACCTGCTCGAGGCGGTCGCCGCTGCGCGCGACGATCACCACGTCGTGGTCGGGAGCGAGCCGGCGGGCGAACTCGGCGCCGATGCCGCCGGAGGCTCCGGTGACGAGCGCGGTGGGCAGGGACGCGGTGTGTGCGGGCATGCGCCCATCCTGCCCGACGGGGTGCCGGCCCTCCGACGAGGTGGCACCACCGTCGCGTCGTGCGACACACGGCGTCATGCGACGACGCAAGACGTGACATGCGCTCGTGCTCCGCACCCGCGCCTCCTTATGCTCGGCGACACCCCGAACCGACCTGCGCCGGGCACCGCACCCGACACCCTGGAGCCCCCATGATCAGCCTCGAGCAGCTGACGAAGGTGTACGAGACCGGATCGCACGCCACGACCGTCCTCGACCGCGTCGACTTCACGGTCGACACCGGCGAGATCGCCGCCGTCGTCGGCCCGAGTGGCGCCGGCAAGAGCACCTTGGCTCAGTGCGTGACGCTGCTCGAACGACCGACCTCGGGCTCTGTCGTCGTCAACGGCGACGACCTGACCCGCCTCGGCGAGCGCGACCTCCGGGTCGCACGTCGACGGATCGGCACGGTGTTCCAGTCGGACGGTCTCTTCGGCCGTCGGACCGCCGCCCAGAACGTGGCCTTGCCGCTCGAGTACCTGGGCGTGACGAAGGCCGAGACGAAGCGACGCGTCGCCGAGCTGCTCGACCGGGTGGGACTCGGTCATCGAGCCGACGCCCGGCCGCACGAACTCTCGGGCGGCCAACGGCAGCGCGTCGGCATCGCCCGGGCCCTCGCCCTGCGCCCCAGCGTGCTGCTCTCGGACGAGGCGACGTCGGGCCTCGACCCCGCCTCGACCACCTCGATCGTCGACCTGCTGCGCGAGCTGCGTGACGACCTCGGCCTGTCGATTCTGTTCGTCACCCACGAGATGGACACCGTGCTGCAGATCGCCGACACGGTCGCCCGCCTCGACCACGGACGCATCGTCGAACGGGGCCGCGTGCTCGACCTGCTGCGCGACCCCTCGTCGGCGCTCGGCGCGGCGCTGCGGCCGACCCGGCCGGCCGCCACGGCCCCCGACGGTACGAGCACCTGGCGGCTCGACTACGTGTCGGTCGACGTCCCGACCGACTGGCCGACCACGCTCGGATCGGCCCTGGGCTCGCCTGTCTCGTTGCTCGGCGCCTCGATCGAGACCCTGGGAGGCGCGACCGTCGGCCACGCGACCGTCGCCGTCCCCGAGGCGGTCGCCTCGCGCCTGCCCGGGGTCGCCGCCGCACTCGGGCTCACCGCCCGCGCGCTCGACCCGGCCGGCGTGTCGGCCCCCACGTCCGTGCCGGCCCCCACATCCGCGCCCGTGCTCGCCCCCGCATCCGAATCCGCATCCGCATCCGCATCCGCATCCGCGCCCACCACCGCCCCCGCGCCCGAACAGGAGCTCGTCCGATGAACGTCGTCATCACCGTCGACCCGATCGCGACGGCCGTTCTCGCGACGGGTACGAGCCCGTCGTCCGCGTACGACAACTCGGTGCCGTTGGCGCAGATCCCCGCCCTGGTGCTGCCCGCACTCGGCGACACGTTCGTGATGGTCGGCATCGTGATGGCGATCGTCGTGCTGGTCGGCGTGCCGCTCGGAGCGCTGGTGCACAACCTCGGCCCTGCCGGCCTCGTTCCGAACGCGCCGGTGCACACGGCGCTCAGCGCCGTGATCAGCATCGGACGATCCCTGCCGTTCTTGATCTTGATGGCGTCGATCGTCCCGTTCACCCGGTTCGTGACCGGCACCAACATCGGGATCGCCGCCGCGGTGGTGCCGATGTCGATCGCCGGCATCGCGTTCTTCACCCGCATCGTCGAGAACTCGTTGCGCAGCGTGCCGAGCGACCGGGTGCGCGTGGCGACCGCGAGCGGGGCGTCCCGCCTGCAGATCGTCCGCACCGCCCAGCTGTCCGAGGCACTGCCGGGCCTGATCGGGGGTTTCACGATCAACACGATCGCGATGATCGAGTACTCGGCCATCGCCGGCACGATCGGCGCCGGGGGCATCGGCTACGTCGCCGTCACCTACGGTTACCAGCGCTTCGACCACACCGTGATGATCGTCACGATCGTGCTGCTCGTCGCGACGGTCGCGGCCGTGCAACTGCTCGGCGACCTCGCCGTCCGGGCCACGAGCCCCGAACCGGTCCGTCGACGCCGCTGGTGGCGCCGGCGCGTGACCGACCTGCCTCCGGTGGCGGCCGCGGTCTGAGCCGCGCAGCGCCTCCTCGTCCCGTCCCGACGGTCCCGTCCCGACGCTCTCGCACCGCACCTCCTCGCCCCCCTGCGGTCTCGCACCGCGCCTCCCGCCCGCAGGCGCCGCCTGCCTCCCCCCGAAGGACAGCCATGCCCGAGAACACGCCCACCCCCTCACCCGAGACCGCGCCCGCCACGGTCGACCACGGCTTCGAGCTGAAGCGTCGACGCCGCTGGCCCTGGATCGCCGGAGGCGCGGTGGCGGTCGTCGCCGTCGCCGTCGCCGCCGCGATCGTCGTGCCCCTGACGTCACCCGCCGGGCCGGCCGTCGCCGAGGCCGGAGCCACCTTGACCGTCGCCACCGCCGAGGGCAACGCGTCCGAGCAGGCCCTCGTGCAGTTCGTCGCCGACGAGGTCGCCCCGAAGTACGGCATCACCGTCGCCTTCAAGGGCCTGAGCGACAGCAACACGATCAACCGGGCCGTCAGCGAGGGCGAGATCGCCGGCACGGTCTATCAGCACGAACTCTGGTTGAGCCAGGTGCTGGCCTCGAACCCGGACTTCAGGGAGGAAGCGGCGACGCCGGTGTTCCGCTGGGGCTTCGGCCTCTGGTCGTCGAAATACACCGACCCGAGCCAGCTGCCCGACGGTGCGACGGTGTCGCTGTACTCCGACCCGGCCAACGAGGCCCAGGGGCTCTGGGTGCTCGAGCGCGCCGGCCTCATCACGCTGAAGGACGGCGTCGACAAGGCCCACGCCACCCAGGACGACATCGCCTCGAACCCGAAGGATCTGCAGTTCTCCCTGCTCGACTTCGCCGCGCAGTCGCGGGCCCTGCCCGACCTCGACGCAGCCGTCGGCTACACCGAGTACTACCTCGCCGCCGGCGTGCCGATCGAGCAGCAGATCTTCGCCCCCGCCCCACCCGACGAGTTCGCCGGCCAGCTCACCATCGGCAGCGACTACGCCGACGAGGAGAACGTGAAGAAGCTCGTCGCCGCCTTCCAGGACCCGGCCGTGCAGGAGTTCCTCGCGACCGACCCGCGCGTGAAGGGCATCTTGCTGCCGCTCGACGCGGAGTAGGTCGCGCAGGGCGCGCTGCGCCGGCCCGCTGCGCCGGGGCGCTGCGCCGCCGCCCCGTGTCGCACCACGAACTGAACATCGCACCGCGCACATGCGTGGTGCGATGTTCAGTTGATGGTGCAACACAGCCACGGGTCAGGCGAGCACGACCTCCCAGGCGCGGGCGGAGGGCCAGAGCGCGTGACGGGGCAGCACGTCGGGGCCGCAGGCGCGCGAGCCGAGCCCGTGCTGTGCGTCGTCGAGGTAGAGGTGCAGCGCCGTCGGCTCGGGCAACTCGTGGGGGTGCGCGGCGAGTGCGACCTGCTGCGCCGTGTGCCTCGCCAGCTGGAACCCGCAGCGGTGGCCCGACCCGTCGGGCACGGTCGTCACCGACAGCACCGGGCCCCGCGCCGCACCGGCACCGTCCGACACCCCAGCACCCGCCGAAGCACCACCCGAACGCCCGAGCGTCAGCGACCGCAGCCCCGGTCGGTGCCCGGTCTCCTGCGGACGGGCGTACTCGACCGAGAGCCCTTCGACGCTCGAGGTGAACCGGCCGACCCCGGACGCGGCCGCACTGTCGGCGTACGACTCCGCGGGCCCGGTGCCGAACCACTCGACTGGCCACGACGCGATCGACAGCGGCAGGTCGAGCCGCACGCCGACGCGGGGCCAGGTGCAGTCCCACGGGCCGAACGGCACCACCTCGGTGCGCAGCAGCACCCCGTCGGCGGTCGAGGTCCAGCGGTGGGTCACGTCGACGCCGGTGCCGGTGTGCGCGGCCGAGACGCGCACGCACTGCTCGAGGCCGTGCTCCGAACGCGACGCCGACACCACACGGTGGACGAGGCGGTGCAGTCCCCGATCGTGCCAGCGCTCCGCCGACGGCGGGGTCTCTTCGGCGCCGAGCCCGTGGGTCAACTCGGGCTCGGCGAGCTCGTACGAGCCCTGCCCGGCACCGCGGTCGTTGTCGGTGGGCGCGCGCCACAGCTCGAGCCGGGGGCCCGCCACGGGCAGTCCGTGCCACGACGTCAGCGCCCCTCGGGCGTCGAAGGTGAGCGCGCCGAGCGCGTCGCCCCGCCACCCTCCGGAGGCGCGGGTGCGGACGGCCGGACGACTCGCGACGAGCACCTGGTCGCGCCCGAGCACGTGGCCCGCGTCCGCCCACGGCAGGTCGTGGCGGGTGCTCACGGCGACCGTGAGGTGGGCCTCGTGGACGCGGGCGGCCTCGCCTGCCGCGCGCGCCTCCTGCGGGAGGTCGACCGTCGTGGTCGCCTGGGCCTTGACGCTCGGCACGTCGAGGGTGCCCGAGGCCACGGCGTGCCCGTCGTGCTCGAGGGTCCAGGTGAACACGACGTCGTCGGTCGAGACGCCGTGCCGACGGTTCTCGACCGTCAGGGTGCGCGCGCCGTCGCCGATGCGCACCCGGACCGGGGTGATCACGGCCGAGAACTCGGCGAGGGCCGGCGTGGGGGTGCCGTCCGAGAGCAGCAGGCCGTCCATGACGAACTGGCCGTCGTGCACGACCTCGCCGAAGTCGCCGCCGTAGGCGAAGTACGGCGTCCCGTCGGGGGTGCGGGTGGCGATGCCGTGGTCGCGCCACTCCCAGACGAAGCCCCCGTGCAGGCTCGGCCAGCGGTCGACGGCAGCCTCGTAGTCGGCGAACGAGCCCGGGCCGTTGCCCATCGCGTGGCCGTACTCACAGAGCACGAACGGCTTCTGCCGCTGTCGGGCACCCTGGGCGCCCTCGGTCTCGTGGATCGTCGTGGCCGGCTCACCGCAGACCGACGCGATCTCTTCGAGCGTCGGGTACATGCGCGAGTAGACGTCGGTGTACTCGCCGGCCAGGTCGCCCTCGTAATGCACCGGCCGGGTGGCGTCGCGCCCGTGCAGCCAGGTCGCCATGGCGGCGAGGTTGCGCCCCGTGCCCGACTCGTTGCCGAGCGACCACATCACGATGCTCGGGTGGTTCTTGTCGCGTTCGACCGTGCGGGCGATCCGGTCGAGGTAGGCGTCGCGCCAGGCGGGGTCGTCGCTGGGGTTGCCGCGCCACTCGACGTCCCAGAAGCCGTGGGTCTCGAGGTCGCACTCGAGCACGACCCAGAAGCCGTACTCGTCGGCCAGGTCGAGGAGGCGCGGGTGCGGCGGGTAGTGCGCGGTGCGGATCGCGTTGACGTTGGCCCGCTTCATCAGCTCGAGGTCGGCACGCGCCTCGGCCTCGTCGAAGACGCGTCCGCGCACCGGGTGGGACTCGTGCCGGTTCACCCCGCGGAACGTCACGCGGCGACCGTTGACCGAGAAGACGTCGCCCTCGACGAGCACCGTGCGGAACCCGACGCGCAGCGACACGGTCTCGCCCGGCGACGACACGGTGGCGTCGTAGAGGTGGGGCCGTTCGGCGCTCCACGGCTCGACGGCGGGCAGGTCGACGGGCGCGACGTCGTCGGGCGTCGCCCACCGGACGTCGACGCCGAGAGCCGGCACGCGCACGGTCACCGGGAACGCGCCGACGACCTCGAGGTCGAGCCGTCCGGCGCCCGTGACGTGGTCGTACGAGGCCCGCAGGTCGACGTCGTCGAGGGCGTCGACGGGGCGCGCGACCAGCGTCACGCTGCGGAACACACCCGGCAGCCACCACATGTCCTGGTCCTCGAGGTAGCTCGCCGCCGACCACTGGTTCACGCGCACCGCGAGGTGATTGACGCCCTCGAGCAACGCGTCGGTGACGTCGAACTCGGTGGCCAGCCGGCTGCCCGTCGTCCAGCCCAGCTCGACGCCGTTCAGCCACACGGTGGCGAGGCCGTCGATCCCGTCGAAGCGCAGCAGCACGCGCCGCGCGCCGCGGAACCCCGCGGGCACCACGAAGGTACGGCGGTGCTCGCCCGTGGGGTTCTCGTCGGGCACGTGTGGCGGGTCGATCGGGAACGGGTACTGCAGGTTCGTGTAGATCGGCGACCCGTGCCC
The DNA here is from genome assembly GCF_015350895.1 of Frigoribacterium sp. VKM Ac-1396. Taxonomy (NCBI): domain Bacteria; kingdom Bacillati; phylum Actinomycetota; class Actinomycetes; order Micrococcales; family Microbacteriaceae; genus Frigoribacterium; species Frigoribacterium sp. VKM Ac-1396. The sequence continues at coordinate 1,419,135 of NZ_JADKSD010000001.1, forward strand.
GTGCAGCACCCAGTGCGAGGGCACCGGCAGCTCGTCCCAGTCGGAGTCGTCGAGCTCGGGGTCCGCGACCTCGGGCACCCGGGCCTCGTCGTCGACGGGAGCCTCGGGCAACAGCCGGAACCGCCACGGCCCGTCGAGCGAATGGGTCGGGGCGTCGCTGTGCAGCCACGAGCGGGGGGCGAGCCGTGAGGCGGAACCGGGGGCGACGTCGTCGAGGTGGGTCATGGTGCTCTCTGTGGTGGGGGACGGTCGGCGGCCGGAGGAGGCGCGGGTGGGAGGAGGCGCGGATGGGGTGAGCCGCGGAAGGGCCGGGAGGCGCGGGGCGGTCAGAGCGCGCCCAGCGCCTCCCGGTCCGCGACGATCGTGACACGGGGGTGACGCCGCAGCAGCGAAGCGGGCACCGACTCGGTCACCGGGCCCTGCAGGGCCGCGGCGAGCGCCGCGGCTTTCGTGCGCCCGCGCGCGACCAGCAGCACCTGCCGGGCCGCCATGATCGTGGCGAGACCCTGCGTGATCGCGTGCGACGGGACGGCCCGGGCGTCGCCGCCGAAGTAGCGGGCGTTGTCGAGGCGGGTGCGGTCGGCCAGCTCGACCACGCGGCTGGTGCCGTCGAAGGGCGAACCGGGCTCGTTGAAGCCGAGGTGCCCGTTGGCGCCGATGCCGACGACCTGCAGCCCGACACCGCCGAGCTCGGCGATGCGCCTCTCGTGCGCGTCGGCGGCGAGGGCCGCGTCGACGGCGTCGGCGGACGACCCGTCGGGCACGACGACCCGGTCGTCGTCGATGCCGAGCGGCCGGGCGATGCGGTCACGCACGAACGTGCGGTAGCTCTCGGGGTGGTCGGCCTCGAGCCCGACGTACTCGTCGAGGGCGACGAGGGTCAGGCCGCAGGTGCGCAGGCCGTCCTGACGGCGCAGCACGAGCTCGGCGTAGAGCGGCTCGGGCGACGAGCCGGTCGCCACGCCGAGCACGCCCCGGGGCTCGGCACGCACGAAGGCGGCGACGACCTCGGCCGCGTGCTGGCCGAGCTCGTCGGCACCCGAGACCGCGACGACCTCGGGGCCGACGACGGCCTCGGTCACTTCAGCGCCCCCTTGGCGATGTCGCCGATGAACTGCTTGGCGCCGATCAGGAACACGATGATCAGCGGCAGCACGGCGAGCAGGGCACCGGCCATGACCATGCCGTAGTCCTTGCCGTGGGCGCTGTTCAGCTGGCTCATCGCGACCTGGAGCGTCAGCGTGCCCGGGTCGTTCAGCACGATGAGGGGCCAGAGGTAGTCGTTCCACGACGCGATGAAGGTGAAGACGCCCAAGAAGCCGAGACCCGGGCGGATCAGCGGGATGCAGACCGTCAGGTACTGACGGAAGAACCCGGCACCGTCGATCTTGGCGGCGTCGATCAGCTCGTCGGGCACGCTCGACACGATGTACTGGCGCAGCCAGAAGATGCCGAAGGCGTTGGCCGCGGCGGGCACGATCAGGGCCTGCAGCTGACCGACCCACCCGAGGTTGATCATCGTGATGAACTGCGGGATCACGCTGAGCTGCGCGGGCAGCATGAAGGTGACGAGCAGCAGGGTGAAGAGCAGCTTGCGGCCCGGGAACGAGAACTTCGCGAAGGTGAAGGCCGCGATCGAGTCGAAGAACAGCACGAGCGCCGTGACCGAGACGGCCACGATCACCGTGTTGAGCAGCGAGCCGCCGAAGTCGATGGTCTGGAACACCGCACGGATGTTGTCGAACAGGTGCGTGCCGGGCACGAGCACGGGCGGCGACTTGTAGATGTCGCTCGTGGTGTTGCTCGCCATGACCACGAGCCAGTACAGCGGGAACAGCGAGACCACGGCGCCGAGCGCGAGCAGGGCGTGCAGCACACCCCGAGAGGTCGGCACCTTCGCGCCGCGACCGGCGACCCGGCCCCGACGCTGCCTCGGGTCGTCGTTCGCGGTGGCGTCGACGACCTCGGCCGTCACGCCCCGGGCGGCGTTCACGATCGTGCTCATCGCGCGACCACCTTCTCGCGCGGGGCGACGGGATCGACGTCCACGGGCTTCTCCTTCTTGCCCGACCCCAGCCGCCAGTTGATGATCACGAAGATCACGACCAGCAGGAACACGGCCCAGGCGATGGCGGCTCCGTAGCCGAAGCGGTTGTAGTTGAAGGCCTGTTGGTAGAAGTACAGGACCGTCGTGAGGCCGGCTTGACCCGCGCCTCCTGAGTTGGGGTTCGTCGTCGACGACGACGCCGTCAGCACCTGGGCCTCGGTGAAGCTCTGCAGGCCGGTGATCGTCGAGACCACGAGCACGAACAGGATCGTGGGTCGCAGCAGCGGCAACGTGATCGACCAGAAGCTGCGGATCACCCCCGCACCGTCGAGCTTGGCGGCCTCGTACACCTCGCCGCTGATCGACTGCATGCCGGCCAGGAACAGGATGGCGTTGTAGCCGGTCCACTGGTAGGTGATCAGCACGGCGATGGTGACCTGGATCGCCCAGGGGGTCGACAGCCAGGCCACGCCGTCGAAGCCGAGTGCCCGGAGGCCGGCGTTCAGCAGCCCGAAGCTGTCGCCGAAGATCGAACCGAACAGCACCGCCATCGCCACGACCGAGGTGACGTTCGGCACGAAGAACGCGATGCGGTAGAACGTGCCGAACCGCTTCGCCGAGTTGAGCATGGCCGCCACGATCACGGCGATGACCATCATCGGGAAGGTCGACAGGGCGAAGATGATCAGCGTGTTCTTGATCGACAGCCAGAAGGTCTGGTCGGCGACCAAGGCCCTGAAGTTGTCGAGGCCGACCCACTCGGGCGAGCCGAGGCCGTTCCAGTCCTGGAACGACAGCACCAGCGAGTACACCGCCGGGAACAGCCCGAAGATCGCGAAGAGCACGAAGAACGGCGCGATGGCGACGTAGTAGGGCCAGCTCTTGCGCAGCCCCGCCCGGGAGCGCGCCGCCGGGCGCGCTCCCGGGCTCAGCACGGTGGGGATCACTACTCGGCGGCCTTCAGTGCGGCCTCGCCGGCCGAGACCGCGTCCTTCCACGCCTGGTCGGGGTCCTTGCCGAGCGACTGCACGTTCTGCAGCTCGGTCATGTAGGGCGCCGCGACCTGGTTGTCGAACGGGCTGGTGTAGGCGGTGGGCATGTCGGCCGCGGCCTGGGCGAAGACCTCGACGGTCGACTGGCCACCGAAGAACTCGTCGCCGGCGGTCAGCTCGGGTGCGCTGTAGGCGGCCGTCGCCGAGGGGAAGATGCCCTTGTCCTGGTAGGCGACGATCTGGTTCTGCTCGCTGAGGATGTCCTTGATGACGGCGAAGGCGGCCTCGGGGTCGTCGGTGCCCTCAGGGATCGTCAAGAACGAGCCACCGATGTTGGCCGGGCCACCGGGCATCGGGGCGACGCGCCAGTCGCCCGACGTGTCGGCAGTGGCGCTCTTGATGTCGGCCTGGTACCAGGCGGCACCGAGCAGCGTGGGCAGCGAACCGCCCGTGATCGCGGCCGCCCAGTCGGGGCTGCCGTCGGTGAGGCCTGCGGTCAGGCCCTTCTCCTCGGCCTCGACCGCGCGGTCCCAGGCTTCTTTGATCTCGGGGCTGTCGCCGGTGAAGTCGCCGTCCTCGTCGACGAACTTGACCGTGCCCTGGCCGACCGACTTCGTGAAGACGTCGCCCATGTCGACCTCGAGGCTGGCACCGGTGGCGGCCTTGAGCTTCTCGCCGAAGGCGAAGTAGTCGTCCCAGGTCGAGGTCGCGGCGGCGACGTCGGCGGGCTCGGACGGCAGCCCGGCGCCGGCGAGCACGTCGGCTCGGTAGTAGAGCGCCGTCGGCCCGATGTCGATCGGGATGCCGATCAGCTTGCCGTCGGGGGTCGTGGCCTCGTTGAGCTTCCAGGCCGGGAACTGGTCGGCGATGTCCTTCGCCCCGAGGTCGTTCAGGTCGGTGAAGAGGTCGGACTCGCTGAGGAAGTACGGCATGTCCTCGCCCTTGACACCGCTGACGGCGGGCAGGCCGGTGCGACCGGTGAAGGTGGTGACGAGCTTCTGCTTGAAGTCGCCGCCGATCGTCGACACCTTGATGGGCGTCGTCTCGTCGACGCTCGACAGGACCTTGTCGCTCAGGCCGTCGGGCCAGATCCAGACGTCGGTCTCGCCAGTGCTCGAGCCCCCGCTCGAACCGGCGCACGAGGCGAGCAGAGGGGTGATCAGGGCCAGCGCGGCGACGGTGCCGGCGAGCTTGCCGACGCGACGTCGGGTGGGGTGTGCCATGGGGTCTCTCAATCGGGAGGGGGCCGAATCGGGGGAAGGGGAAGAACGGGTGCGGGTCAGGAGAAGAACGTCGTGCCGGTCTCGCCCCGGTCGTGGAGGGCGTCGAGCACGAAGTCGTAGCGGCCGGGTTCGGCCGCGTCGGGGTGAGCGCCGAGCCAGTCGGCGAGCTCGTCCAGCCGGGGGGCGCCCGAGGCACCACCCGGCCGGGAGACGGTGACGCCGGCCACGAGGCAGGCGAAGTCGACGCGCTGCAGCAGCGTCCACGCGGGGTTCGAGCCGGCCACGGCGAGCGCGGCGCCGAAGACGTCGCCGGCCCCGGTGGCATCGACGGCGCGCACCCGCAACGGGGCGCGCTGCACCTCGGCACCGGTGGCCGAGTCGACCGCGACGACCCCGGCCGAGCCCGAGGTGACGACGCTGAGCGGCACGCGCTCGCCGAGGCGGCGTGCGGCGTCGACCGCCGAGTCGGTGCCGGTGTAGGCCATGGCCTCGAGGTGGTTCGGCATGAAGGCGTGGCAGTCGTCGAGCTGGTCGAGCAGGGACGGGTCCCAGCGCTCGGACGGGTCCCAGCCGACGTCGGCGAAGACGCGGGTGCCCTGGGCGGTGGCCCGCGCGATCCAGGTGCTGCGCGCCTCCTCGAGGTGCACGAGGGCGACGGCGGCGGCGGGCACCACGTCGGGCACCAGGGCGTCCGACCCGATCGGAGCGGGCGTGCCGCCGGTGACCAGCGCGCGGTCGTCGCCGTAGCCGAGGGACGCCGTGACGGGCAGGGCCCAGCCGGGCACGGTGACGAGGTGCGACAGGTCGACGCCCTCGGCGGCCAAGGAGGCGCGGGTCATGGTCGAGAACGTGTCGCCACCGATGGCGGCCGCGATCGAGGTGGGAACGCCCAGGCGGGCGCCCACCAGGGCGAAGTTGGCGATGCCGCCGGGGCCGGCCCCGAACGACGAGGTCCAGACCTCGTGACCGAGCACGGGCGCACCGGGCAGGTCGCCGAACACCACGTCGGCGAACAGCTGACCCACGACGAGCATGCCGGCGAGGGCGTCGCTCTCGGCGGGTGGGGCGGTGCGGGGTGCGGTCTGCACGGGGTCCTCCTCGGTGGGATCGACGTCGACGTCGACCCGTGAGACGTTTCTAGCCCATGTGCGCACAAATGTGAATGTTTTTGTTTGTTACAAGTTTGTTTCTGCTCGATTTTGCGCGCTAGTGTTCGAATCATGAAAGACGTCCGAGAACTGTTGATCCTCGATCGACTGCGTTCCGTCCGCGCCGCGACGGTCAGCGACCTCGCCGTCGCGACGAGCACGAGCGAGGCGACGATCCGCCGCGACCTGCAGCGCCTCGACCAGGCCGGCGTGCTGCGCCGCACGCACGGCGGCGCCGTGCTGGTCGAGGCCGACGCCCCGTTCGCCGAGGTCGAGCAGGTGAACCGCGGCGCGAAGGAGCGGATCGCCGCAGCCGCGGCCGCCCAGGTGCTCGACGGGCAGTCGGTCGTGCTCGACATCGGCACGACCACGCTGCACGTGGCCGAGCACCTGCGGGGCCGCGAGGTGACCGTGATCACCGCGAGCATCGCCGTCTTCGACCTGCTGCGCGACGACCGCGCGGTGCAGCTGATCCTGCTGCCGGGCGACTGGGATCCGGTCTACCGCTCGGTGTCGGGCCCGCTCACCGCGGAGAGCCTGCGTCTGCTGCACGCCGACCACGCCTTCATGGGCGTCAGCGGCATCGCCGACAACGGCGACCTGCGCGACACGACCATGAGCCAGGTGCCGATCAAGCGCGCCATGGCCGAGGTGAGCGACCGGGCCACCGTGCTCGCCGACTCGAGCAAGTTCCCGGGCGCCGGCGCCGGCCGTGTCGCCCCCAGCGCGTCGTTGACGCAGCTGATCACCGAATCGCTGCCGCACGAGAACGTCTCGGCGGCACTGGCACGCAAGGGAGTGACGGTGACCGTCGCATGAAGCTGACCATCCTGGGCGGGGGCGGATTCCGCGTCCCGCTCGTCTACTCGGCGCTGCTGCGCGACCACGCCGACGGGCGGGTGACCTCGGTCGCCCTCTACGACACCGACGCCGTGAGGCTCTCGGCGGTCGCCCGGGTGCTGCGGGAGCAAGCGCTCGCCCACGCCGACGCCCCCGAGGTGTCGTTGCACACCGACCTCGACGACGCCCTGCGCGGTGCCGACTTCGTCTTCTCGGCCATCCGCGTCGGGGGCATGTCGGGCCGCTCGTGCGACGAGCGCATCGGCCTCTCGCACGGCGTCATCGGTCAAGAGACGGTGGGCTACGGCGGCATCTCGTACGCCCTGCGCACCCTGCCCGTCGTGATGGACCTCGCCGAGCGGGTCAAGGCGCTGGCGCCCGACGCGTTCGTGATCAACTTCACGAACCCGGCCGGCGTCGTCACCGAGGCCATGTCGCGGGTGCTGGGCGATCGCGTCATCGGCATCTGCGACTCCCCCATCGGCCTGGCCCGACGGGTGCTCGGCGCCCTCGACATCAGGGTGCCGGACGACGCCTTCGACACGGTCACCATCGACTACGCCGGCCTCAACCACCTGGGCTGGCTGCGCGGCCTCGCCGTCGACGGGGTCGACGTGCTGCCCCGGCTGTTCGACCAGCCCGAGCGCATCGAGACCTTCGAAGAGGGCAAGCTGTTCGGCGCCGACTGGGTGACCGAGCTCGGTGCGGTGCCCAACGAGTACCTGCACTACTACTACTTCACCCGCGACGTCCTGCACGCGGACCAGCTGGCCGTGCAGACCCGCGGCGGCTACCTCGTCGACCAGCAGGCGCGGTTCTACGACGAACTCGCCGCGGGGCAGGGCTCGGCCCTGGCCCTCTGGGAGCGCACCCGGCTCGAACGCGAGACGACCTACATGGCCACCAACCGCCAGTCGGCCGGCATGGGCGACCGCGACGAGGACGACCTCGTGTCGGGTGGCTACGAGCACGTCGCCCTCGCCCTGATGCGCGGGATCGCCTACGACCAGAGCGCACGGCTCATCCTGAACGTGCGCAACGGCGGCACCCTGCCCGAGCTCGACGCGGACGCCGTGGTCGAGGTGCCCTGCGTCGTCGACGCGACCGGCGCCCACCCGGTGCCCGGCACGTCGCTGCCGGCCTTCGGCGTCGGGCTCGTCACCAACGCCAAGTACGTCGAGCGCCAGACCATCGAGGCCGGCGTCGGCGGGTCGAAGGCCGCCGCGGTGCGCGCCCTCGCGAACCACCCACTGGTCGACTCCGTGACCGTGGCACGGTCACTGCTCGGCGACGCGATGGCGACGTTCCCGGCACTCGACTACCTGCGCTGAGCGGCGGCCCCTCGACGCCGGCCGCACCCGCGCCTCCTGCACTCCCCCTTCTGCCCCTCTGATCCCGGCACGGACGCCGGGAGCCCCACCCCGTGAGGACATCACCGTGCACCAGAACCAGAAACTCGTCGAAGAGCGCATCGAGCGCGTCCTGAACGAGCGCATCACCCCCGCCGTCCACTCGGCGACCACCCCCGTCTCGTTGCGCGCCTGGCAGGTGCCCGACGAGCCGGTGCCCGCCGCCGAGGCGCTCGCGCAGCGGTACGAACCGTTCGAGATCGGCCAACCGTGGGGACGCGCCTGGTCGACCTGGTGGTTCGAGGTGACCGGCGAGGTGCCGGCCGACTGGGCCGGTCGCACCGTCGAGCTCGTCGTCGACCCCGGATTCATCGGCGACTGGCCGGGCAACCAGGCCGAGTGCCTGGTGCACACCCCGGACGGCGTGCCGGTCAAGGGCATCCACCCGCGCAACACCTACGTCCGCCTGCACGACGAGGCCGCCGGGGGTGAGGCCGTGCACTTCTTCGTCGAGGCCGCCGGCAACCCCGACATCCTGGTGAACGAGTTCGTGCCGACCGCCTACGGCGAGAAGTCGACCGCGCCGGCCGAACCCATCTACCGGTTCCGCACCGCGCAGCTGGCCGTCTTCGAGCACGAGGTCTGGGGCCTGCGCTTCGACGTCGAGGTGCTCTACCAGATGATGAAGGAGCTGCACCAGGACGACCCGCGCCGCCACGAGGTGCTGCGCGCCCTCGAACATTCGCTCGACGTGCTGCGCCTCGACGACATCGTCGGCACCGCGGCAGCCGCCCGCGAGGTGCTCGCCCCGGTGCTCGCGAGCCCGGCCGTGCCGAGTGCCCACACCCTGAGCGGCATCGGCCACGCCCACATCGACAGCGCCTGGCTCTGGCCGATCCGCGAGACCAAGCGCAAGACGGCCCGCACCTTCTCGAACGTGCTGACCCTCGCGAAGCAGTACCCCGACTTCCGCTTCGCCTGCTCGTCGGCGCAGCAGTACCAGTGGGTGAAGGAGAACTACCCGACCGTCTTCGAGGGCATCAAGCAAGCCATCGCCGACGGCACCTGGTATCCGGTCGGCTCCCAGTGGATCGAGCCCGACGGCAACCTGCCGGGCGGTGAGGCCATGGTGCGTCAGATCACCCACGGCCTGCGCTTCTTCGCCGACGAGCTCGGCGTCGAGACCCACGGCGTCTGGCTGCCCGACTCGTTCGGCTACACCGCGTCGTTCCCGCAGATCGCGAGACTCGCGGGCCTCGAGTGGTTCCTGACGCAGAAGCTGTCGTGGAACCAGACCAACACGTTCCCGCACCACACCTTCTGGTGGGAGGGCATCGACGGCTCGCGAGTGTTCACGCACTTCCCGCCGATCGACACCTACAACTCGACCCTCGAAGCCGAAGAACTGCACCACGCCGTGCGGCAGTTCCGCGAGAAGGGTGCCGCGACGCGGTCGCTCGTCCCCTTCGGCTACGGCGACGGAGGCGGTGGTCCGATCCGCGAGATGATGGAGCGCCAGCGTCGCGTCAAGGACCTCGAGGGCTCGCCCCGGGTCGAGATCGAGCACCCCGACGACTTCTTCGCCAAGGCCCGGGCCGAGTACGAGGACGCCCCCGTCTGGGTCGGCGAGCTCTACCTCGAACTGCACCGCGGCACCTTCACCTCGCACGCCCGCGAGAAACGCGGCAACCGCGAGGCGGAGCACCGCCTGCGCGAGGCCGAGCTGTGGTGGACCACCGCGGCCGTCCGAACCGGGGCCGACTACCCGTACGCGGCGCTCGACCGGCTGTGGAAGCTCACCCTGCTGCAGCAGTTCCACGACATCCTGCCGGGGTCGTCGATCGCCTGGGTGCACCGCGAGAACGAGGACGACTACCGTCGCAGCCTCGCCGAGCTCGACCTGCTGATCGAGGAGGCGCTGGTGGCGGTGGCCGCGACCGGCAGCGTCGTCAACGCGGCCGGCCACGACCGCGTGGCCCTGGTCGAGGACGCGTCGGGTGCGGCGGCCGCCCTCGTCGCGGTGCCCGGGTCGGGCGTCGCGCCGCTGGTCGCCGTGGACGCGACCTCGCCCGTGGTGGCGACCCGCGCCTCCTCGGGGAGTGCGACGGTCGCGAACGGCCTCGTGCGCATCGTCGTCGACGAGCGCGGCCTGATCACCTCGATCGTCGACCTGCGGCACGACCGCGAGCTGGTGCCCGCCGGCCGCGCCGCCAACCTGCTGCAGCTGCACGAGGACCTGCCGAACGCGTGGGACGCGTGGGACATCGACGCGCACTACCGCCACAGCCGCACCGACCTGGTCGAGGCCGACGCGGTCGAACTCGTCGAAGAGGGCCCCCTGCGCGTCACCGTGCGCGTCGAGCGCTCGTTCGGGCGGTCCCGGGTGGAGCAGTTCGTCTCGATCGTCGCCGACGACGCCCGCGTGCACGTCCGCACCGAGCTCGACTGGCACGAGGACGAGAAGCTGCTCAAGGCGAGCTTCCCGCTCGTGCTGCACGCCCAGCACCACAGCGCCGAGATCCAGTTCGGCCACGTCCGCCGCGCCACCCACACCAACACCTCGTGGGACGACGCCCGGTTCGAGGTGATGGCGCACCGCTGGGTGCACGTCGAAGAGCCCGGCTACGGCGTCGGCCTGACGAACTCGGGCAGCTACGGCCACGACATCACCCGCTCGGTCGGCGAGACCGGCGAGGTCGAGACCGAGGTGCGCGTCAGCCTCGTGCGCGCGGCCCGCAGCCCCGACCCCGTGCAGGACGTCGGCCACCACCGCTTCGACTACGCACTCGTGCCGGGCGCGACCGTCGACGAGGTCGTCCGCGCGGGGTACGAGCAGAACCTGCCCGTGCGCGTGGTCGGCGCCGGACGCGGAGGGGCGGCGTTCGTCCTCGGCGCGGGTGCCGGGAGCACGGCGGGTGCGGGCACGGCGGATGCCGGGACGGGTGCTCCTGCGGCGGCGGCCGACTCGACGACGCCGGCGCCCTCGGCGGCCGAGGGGCTCGTGTCGCTCTCGGGCGAGCAGGTGCGCATCGAGTCGCTCAAGCTGGCCGACGACGAGTCGGGCGACGTGGTCGTGCGGCTCTACGAATCGACCGGCGCCCGGGCCGTCACCCGGTTCGACGCGCACTTCGACGTGACCCGCGTGGCCGAGGTCGACGTGCTCGAGCGTCCGCTGACCGACGGCATGCCGAGCGCGCTGCGCTTCGCGCCCGACGCGACCGGTGCCGACCTCACCCTGCGCCCGTTCCAGGTCGTGACGCTGCGCCTGCACCGCGCCTGACCGGCCCGGCCTGCGATCGCGACCCGCGCCTCCTGCCCCCTGAACCGGCCGGAGGCGCGGGTCGTCACTGTGGAAGGGACGGCGGTCGGCCCGTCCGGCGCCCCTCTCGGAGGTGACGAGTGAACGACCGGATGTCAGCCTGCACACCGGACGATGCCCGCTCGTCCGGGCTCTCGTTCGAGATCGCCTCGTCGATGGCGGCGAGTGTCTCGTCGACGACGTCCTCGGCGTCCCTCAGCCCCCAGGCCGCGGCTTCGTCGACGAGGTCGTCCCTCGTGATCGCGGCATGGGGGTAGACGCCGTTGACCGACAGCGCCATGCGGCCGTCGAGGTCGGGGCGGTGAGCCAAGGGGACCATGTCGTACACGGGGGCCATCGACATCTCGTCGTCGAGAGGATGCACGATCGACAGATTCTTGCCGTGCATGTCGAGGTTTCCGACGGCGACGGCGAGGACGGTGGCTCGCAACAGTCGACGGAGCGAGGCGGTGTCACCCGTCGGCCCGAAGATCTCGGCGATGCGGCGGAGGCTCATCTGGCCTGTTCCGCGCTCTTGGTACTTGCCACCGACGGAGACCCCGAGGGCCTGGTTCATGTCCTCTTGATGGAGCCGTCCCTGCGGCATGTCGTCCGAGCGGTCGTAGCGCTCGACGACGAGGCCGGTGATGGACCCGAAGTCTTCGATGTGGGTGTCGTAGTCGAGCAGATCGAGTGCCCGGGCGAGACGGGAGCCGTACTCTTCGTCGTAGATGACATGGGGGTCGTCGCGCGGTTCGGGCTTGATGAGATGCGTCGAGGGATATCCGTCGAGCACTTGATGCCAGTGACCGTCGATCGACGCGACCACCGCTTTGGCCTGGACACCGGCCAGGGACGACTTGCCCTGGAGGGGCTTGTTTCCGAGGGGTTGGGCCGAGAGGTCGGAGAGCATGACCTCGAGCTCGCCACGGGTCAGGCGTTCCGAGGTCGGCGTGCGGGGCTCGGTGGGGTCGTCAGGGTCCCAGATCTGCACCGCACCGGCGACGTCCCGACCGTATCGGCGCAGCAGTCCGATCGTGTCCGACGTCGTCACCTTCGCCCGCTGAGCCAGGTCGTCGAGCGAGGAGCCCTCGGGAAGCAAGCCTGCGAAGAAATTGCGTCGTCGTTCGGCTCGCCCACGCGGCTGACGAGGGAGCAACGGGACGGCCGCGCTGAGGATCGTCGATCCGAGCTCGAAGTGCTCGAAGGCGTCGCTGGAGGGAGCGAAATCGAACGAGCGCCAGTCGGTTCCGACGAGTGTTCCGACCCGATTGCCGTACAGCTCGACCACCAGGTCAGCCACGCGGAGGCTCTCCGTCGATCTCGATCGACATGGTCGCCCCCGTCGCCCGCATGATCTCGAACAGTCGTAGGGCGTACTTGGTCGGCTTGCCGGACTCCATCTCGTGGATGTATCGCTGTGACACCCCGAGCTGTGATGCGAGTTCGCGTTGACTCACGCCCCGGATCAGTCGGCCCTGCTGCAACATCTGGCCCAGTTGTTCGGCACTACGGATGCGCCCACGTAACGTCGCCATGCTGCCGCTCCTGTCGTCTGATGATGATTTACGCATCATCCTGCCTGACTACTTTTTCGTCGTCAAGACTGCTGATGATGAATTCCTCATCGCCGACACTCCCCGAGGGTCAGCCGGCGGGGGCGACGACGACGTCGACGCCGGCCGCCGCGAACTCGGCCAGCGCCTCGGCCGTCGCGGTGGCGTCGGTCACGAGGGTCCAGCCGTCGGGCAGCTCGGCCCGGGCGTGGAAGGTCGCGCGGCCGAGCTTCGACCCGTCGGCCAGCACGTAGACGCGATCGGACTGCCGGCACATCAGCTCTTTGAGGCGGGTCTGCACGAGATCGGCCTCGACCACGTGGCCCGAGGCGAGCACGCCGTCCGCCCCGAGAAAGACCCGGTCGAAGGTCATGCGCTCGAGGGCGGCCTCGGCCAGCGGGCCGACGAAGCCCTGGCTGGCGGGGCGCAGCGTGCCGCCGAGGCACTCGAGGTGGATGCCGTCCGAGTCGGCGAGCTGCTGGATGACGGCGATCGAGGTGGTGGCGACCGTCGCGACCAGACCCGAGCGCGCCTCCCGGGCCAAGGCCGCGACCGACGACCCCGCGTCGAACAGCAGGGTCTCGCCGTCGCGGACGAGCGTGCGGGCGTGGCGAGCGATCTCGGCCTTCGCCACCCCGGCCTCGCGGTTGCGCTGGCGGAAGGTCGGTTCGGCACCGGGGGCGCCGAGCGGCATGGCCCCGCCGTAGGTGCGGGCGATCTCGCCCTGGCGGGTCAGCTCGGCCAGGTCACGTCGGATCGTCGACGGGGTCACCTCGAAGCGGCGGCTGAGCTCGTCGACGCTCGCCAGCCCGGTGGTGTGGGCCAGCTCGACGATGTCGCGGCGTCGCTCTCGCGCGGTGGTGCTCATGCGGTGACCGTCCTGATCGTGGGGCGGGCTCAGGCCGACGGCGCTCCGACCCGGGCCGCGTCGGCCGGGCTGGGCGACATCTCGACCGCCTGGCGCAACGCCTCGATCATGCTACCGACCGCGACGACGCCGGTGCCGGCGATGTCGAAGGCCGTGCCGTGGTCGACCGAGGTGCGGATCACGGGCAGCCCGACGGTGATGTTGACGCCGGCCTCGATGCCGAGCACCTTGACGGGGCCGTGGCCCTGGTCGTGGTACATCGCCACGATGAGGTCGTAGTCGCCACGACCGCCGAGGAAGAACGCGGTGTCGGCGGGCAGCGGCCCGACGGCGCGGATGCCGTCGGCCTGCAGCACCTCGATCGCGGGGGTGATCTTCTCGGCCTCTTCTCCGTAGCCGAACAGGCCGTTCTCGCCGGCGTGCGGGTTGATGGCGCAGACGCCGATGCGCGGGTCGTCGACGCCCGCCCGGCGCAGGGCCTCCCAGCCGCGGCGCACGGTGCGCTCGACCAGGCCCGGCTCGATCTTGGCGATGGCGTCGATCAGCCCGATGTGCGTGGTCACGTGGATGACCTTGATCTTGGGCGTCGAGAGCATCATCGACACCTCGCCGACGCCCATGAAGTGGGCGAGCAGCTCGGTGTGGCCGGGGAACACGTGGCCGGCCTCGTGCAGCGCGGCCTTGTTCAGCGGCGCCGTGCAGATGCCCTGCACGAGCCCCGCCATGCCGAGCTCGCACGCGATGCGGATGTACTCGTACGCCGCGTGGCCCGCCTCGGCCGACACGGCCCCCCAGGGCAGGTCGGCCGAGAGCAGGTGCGGGTCGACGACGTTGATGCGGCCGGGCGTGAACACGGCGTCGGCCGGGCCGTCCACCTCGACGATCTCGGCCTCGACCCCGAGGGCCGCCGCGCCGAGCCGCAGTCGGTGCGCGTCGCCGACGACCACGGGGCGGGCGTCGCGGTAGGCGGCCTCGTCGAGCAGGGCGCCGACGGTGACCTCCGGCCCGACGCCGGCGCCGTCACCCATCGTGACGGCGATGAAGGGCCGGGTGTCGAGGGTGGTCGTGGTCATGGGGTTCTCCGTTTCGTGGGGGCGCCGGACGCGGCCGACTCCGGTGAGGTCATGGGGGTCGACGGCGGTGCGCGTGCGGCGCACCAGGTCGACGAGGTCGGCGAGCACGGTCGACCCGCCGAAGCTGCCGGGCTTGGTGGCGACCAGTCGGTCGTCGTCGGTGCGGCTGAGCACGGCACCGTGCTCGACCTGCGCGAGCGGCCGCAGGGTGGTCGTGGCGAGCCGGTCGAGGACGGCCCGCGCGGTCTCGCCACCGGTCAGCACGAGGTCGACCTCGACGTCGGCGGCGACGCGCGCGACGACGGCGGCGAGCGCGACCGACGCGGCGGCCGGGTCGGCCAGGCGACGCCCGGTGACGGCGAGCACGGCGAGGGGCGAGAGGGCCAAGGAGGCGCGGGCCGCGTCGACGAGGTCGCCCGCGTCGTCCGCCGGGTCGAGCACGTGCACGTCCGCACCGGTCGCGGCGAGCACGTCGACGTGGCCCCGGGCCACCTCGGCGGCCGAACCGACCACGACGAGCACGGGCCGCTCGGGGCCGACCCACCCGCGGGGCCCGGCGTCGCCGGAGGTGCCCAGGTCGCCCCCGGGCTCGACCGAGGGTGCGACGGCGTCGGCCAGGGCCGCGGCGAGTGCCGCGCTGCCGGCCAGGGCGACGGGTCGGCGCGAGCCGGGCCGATCCGCGAGCCGGAGCACGGCGTCGACCACGGCCGCGAGGTCGGCGTCGGTCTCGGCGTCGACGAAGGCGAGCGGCCCTCCGACGAGCGCGTCGTGGAGGCACCCGGCGAACGCGGTCGGGCCCGAGCGCACGACGTCGAGGCCGACGAGCACCGTCGGGTGGTCGACCAGGTCGTCGAGGCCCGAGGGGGCGCGGCGCGGTTCGAGGTGCCAGAGCCCGCTCTCGGCGAGCGGTCGACCGTCGACCAGGGGCCGTCCGTCGACGACGGTGCGGCCGAGCGCGGGCAGCGCCCCGGCGACGACGACGTCGTACCCGCGGGCGGCGAGGGCCTCGAGCTCGGGCCCGACGTGACCGCGCCAGAGCGAGTCGGTCTTCTTCAGGACGAGGGTGCCGACCGGCAGGGGCAGCGCGTCGATCGCGACCCGCGCCTCCTCGGCGGTGCCCGCTCGGGTGCCGAGGTCGACGACCGTCACGGGCGCCGGCGGGCCCGTGGGCACGCCGAGCGAGACCGTGGTCTCGTGGCCGCGCAGCCGGAACTGCTCGGCGGTCTCGGCGGCGCCGGACAGGTCGTCGGCGATGACGGTGATCGGGGTCATGATGCGGTCATCCTGACACGGCTGCGCGTTTCGCGCCAGCAGTCTTGCGCGGAACGCGCAGTGGTGGCACAGTGTCCCTCAGCCCGGACGAGGGCCTCGCAGCGCTGCGGTACCGGGCGTCGGTCGACCTCGTCGAACCCTTGGATCGAGAGGTCGATGATGACCGTTCCGTTCGCGGACCACGAGATGTCGCGCCGCACCCTGCTGAGATGGGGTGCCGCGGCCGGCCTCTTCGTGACCACCACCAGCCTTGCCGGCTGCGCCGGTCCGACCGGCCTGCCGGGCCCGGGCACGCTGACGCTGGCCCTCAACCGCTCGCTGGTCAGCCTCGACAACAAGCTGAACCAGTTCGACGCCGCCGTCACCGTGCAGCGTGCCGTGCGCCAGGCGCTCACGCGCATCGGCCCCGACATCACCCCCGAGCTCGTGCTCGCCGAGTCCTTCGAGCCGACCAGCGACACGCAGTGGACCGTCCGGCTGCGCGAGGGCGTCCGCTACTCGGACGGCACGCCGGTCACGGTCGACGACGTCGCCACGGCCCTGCAGATGTACGAACAGGTGCAGGGCTCGTTCGTGGCCAGCTTCTTCCCCGAGTTCCCGACCGTGACCGCGATCGACGAGCGCACCTTCACGCTCGACTCGTCGCAGCCGATCCCCGTGCTCGACGCCCTGATGAGCAACATCCTGATCACCCCGGCGGCGGCCAACAAGCCGGAAGAGCTGCAGGACGGCGTGGGCAGCGGCCCGTTCGTCGTCACGCGCTTCAACCGCGGCGCCGGCACCTACAGCCTCACGCGCAACGAGCAGTACTGGGGCGAGGCACCGGGCGTCGAGCGGGTCGAGGTGAGGTTCTTGCCCGAGGAGTCCAGCCGCGTCATCGCCCTGCGCAGCGGCGAGGTCGACGTGATCGACTCGATCACCCCCGACTCGGCGACGCAGCTGCAGGGCCTGCCCGGCATCGCGCTCGACGAGGCGTCGAGCCTGCGCATCAACCAGATCTTCTTCAACTTCCGCAAGCCCGAGGGGCACCCGTTGGCCGACGCCCGGGTGCGCGAGGCGCTCAGCCACGCGATCGACGGCCGCGCCCTGGTGCGCGACGTGCTGACCGACTCGGTGACGCAGGCCGACGGCGTCGTGCCGTCGAGCCTGCTCGGCTACGCGAAGACCGGCGAGTACACCTACGACCCCGACCTGGCCCGCAGCACGCTCGCCGAGCTCGGCGCGAGCGACCTCACCTTGCGCATCATCTGGGAGACCGGCGAGTTCGCCGGTGACACCTTCATCATGGAGGCCCTCGTCGAGATGTTCGGCGCGATCGGCGTGCGGACCACCCTGCAGCAGTTCGAGCCGGGCGGCGACATCCTGCAGTGGCGTCAGGGCAAGGCCGGCGACTGGGACCTGCTCGGCAACGGCTTCTCGGCCCCCACCGGCTTGGCGCTGACCATCTTGCAGGGCATGTACGCGGGCACCGCCGAGAAGGAGCAGACCCGCGACACCTACCAGGGCTACGTGAAGCCCGACGTCACCGAGGCCATCGCGCGGGCCTCCACCGAGCCCGACGCGACCCTGCGCCAGCAGCGGCTCGCCGAGGCGCAGCAGGCGGCGTGGGACACCTGGCCGTGCGCCTGGGCCTTCGTCCCCAAGTCGGTGCTCGCCCGCCGCGAGCGCGTCGAGGGCCTCGAGCTGGCGTCGTCGAACTCGTACCCGCTCTCGACCGTCCGACTGGGGGCCTGACCGTGGCGACCTACGTCCTCAAGCGCCTCGGCCAGGGCCTGCTCACCGTGTTCCTCACGGTGTCGACGGTCTTCGTGCTGATCCGCCTCGCGCCCGGCGACCCCGCCGTCGCCTACGCCGGCCCCCTCGCCACGAACGAGCAACTGGCCGCGGTGCGCGAGCAGTTCGGCCTGGACGACCCGCTGCTGCAGCAGTACGGGGTGTTCCTCCAGCAGCTGTTCACGGGCAACCTCGGCACCTCGTACTCGTTCCAGGCCCCGGCCGTGCAGGTCGTCCTCGAACGGCTGCCGTACACGCTGACCCTGTCGTTCGCGGCGATCCTGCTGGCCGCGGTCGTGTCGATCCCGCTCGGCGTCTGGATGGCCCGCCGCACCGACACCCGCAGCGAGACCGGCGTCAACGTCGTCGCGATCGCCGGCCAGTCGATGCCCGACTTCTGGACCGGCATCCTGCTGCTCAGCGCCTTCGCCGTGGTGATCCCGGTCTTCCCCGCCTCGGGGTTCGCGACCTGGGGCGGCCTCGTGCTGCCGACCGTGACGATCGCCATCTTGCAGGTGGCCCTCATCTCGCGGCTCGTCCGGCGCGAGATGGCGACGAACTTCTCGGCGCCCTACCTCACCGTGGCCCGCTCGCGCGGCGTCTCGGAGCGTGCCCTGACCTGGCGCTACGCCATGGGCAACTCGGCGATCCCCGTCTTCACGGCCCTCGGCACCCGCTTCGCGGCGATGCTGAACGGCGTCGTCGTGGTCGAGGTCGTGTTCGCCTGGCCCGGCGTCGGGTCGCTCATCGTGCGGGCCCTCGAGACCCGCGACTACCCCCTCATCCAGGCGACCGTGCTGGTCACGTCGCTGCTCGCCGTCGGCGTCCAGCTGCTGATCGACCTCGCCTACCCCCTGCTCGATCCGCGCGTGCGGCTCGGAAAGGCGAGTGCCGCATGAGCCACCTCGACACCGCCGGACGCCCGTCCGGCCCGACGACGGCCGGCCGTGCCGGTGCCGCCACCGCCCGCACCTCCGGTGCGGAAGCACAGGAGGCGCGACCCACCGCGGTCACGCCCCGCCTGCTCAAGAGGTCCGAGGCGGCCAGGCGGTCCTCCGCCGCACGGGTCAAGCTGTGGGTCGGCGCGATCTCCGCCCTCGTGGTGATCGTCCCGATCGTGCTGGCCCAGGCCCTGCCGCTGCCCGACGCGAACGGCCAGGACCTCGGCAACCGCCTCGCGCCTCCGTTGACGGCCGGTCACCTGTTCGGCACCGACCAGCTCGGTCGCGACCTGCTGTCGCGGGTGCTGCACGGCGGGCAGGTCTCGCTCGCCATCGGCGTGCTGGCCGTCATCGTCTCGGGCGCCATCGGCGTCGTGCTCGGCTCGATCGCCGGCTTCTACGGACGCTGGGCCGACACGCTGATCAGCCGCCTGCTCGAGGCCCAGATGTCGCTGCCGCTGCTCATGATGCTGCTGCTCGTCGTGGCGCTGTTCGGCCCGTCGATCCCGGTGATCACCTTCGTCATCGCGATAGCGCAGTGGCCCGAGGTCGCGCGGCTGACGAGGTCGCTCGTGCTCGTCGAACGGGAGAAGCCCTACGTGTCGTCGGCGAGGACGCTCGGCCTGAACCGCTTCACCATCCTGCTGCGCCACGTCGTGCCCAACGTGATCAAGCAGGCGACCCTGGTCGTGCTGCTGCTGCTCGCCCAGGCGGTGCTGCTCGAGAGCGCCCTGAGCTTCCTCGGGGCGGGGCCGCAGCGGCCGTTCGCCACCTGGGGCCGGATCATCTCGGACGGCCAGGACTACGTCACCACCGCGTGGTGGATGGTCACGATCCCGGGCCTGTTCATCGTGCTGCTCGTCGTCGGGGTGAACCTGCTGGGCGACGCCCTGCGGGACCGGCCGCGCCGGTCGGCGGCCTCGCGCCTCCGTCGGTTCGTCGGGCTGCGGCCCGGCGCGTCGGCGACCGAGAAGGACGGAACCCTCGCATGAGCCCCACGACCCCCGCCGCGACCGACGCCGACCTGCTGCTCGAGGTGCGCGACCTGCAGATCGAGCTGATGACGACGAACGGCGTCGTGCGCGCCGTCGACGGCGTCTCGTTCCACATCGCCCGCGGCGAGACCGTCACGATCATCGGCGAGTCCGGCTCGGGCAAGTCGACCACCGCCATGGGCGTGCTGCAGCTGCTGCCCGCCGACCTCGCCGTCGTCTCGGGGCACGTGCGCATCACGGGCCTCGACGTGCTCGCCGACGCCTCGGCCGTGCGGACGGTGCGCGGGCGGGCCGTCGCGCTGATCCCCCAGGACCCCATGACCGCGCTCAGCCCGGTCCGCTCGGTCGGCTCGCAGCTCGGCGAGGCGATCCGCATCGCGGGGGCCGCCAGCGGGCGCGCCGCCGTGAACGCGCGGGCCGTTCGCCTGCTCGAACAGGTGCACATCCCCGACCCGACGGCCCAGCTGAAGAAGTTTCCGCACCAGCTCTCGGGCGGCATGCTGCAGCGCGTGCTGATCGCGATCGCGCTGGCCTGCGAGCCGCAACTGATCGTGGCGGACGAGCCCACCAGCGCCCTCGACGTGACGGTGCAGGCCGGCATCCTCGACCTGCTGCTCGAACTGCAGGAGCAACGCGGCATCGGCCTGCTGATGATCACCCACGACCTCGGCGTCGCCCGCTTGGTGTCCGACCGCATCCACGTGATGAAGGCGGGCGTGTTCGTCGAGTCGGGCGACGTCCGTCAGATCGTCGAGCACCCGGCCGAGCCCTACACGCAGGGGCTGCTCGCCGCCGTGCCCACCCTGGGTGCCTGGGACGAGACCCCCGCCACGACCACGACCAGCAGCAGCGACCGCCCGGAGGCCACCCGTGTCTGACACCATCCTCGAGGTCGACGACCTGGTCGTCGACTACGGCAGCGGCACGAGCGCCCACCGCGCCGTCGACCACGTGTCGTTCTCGGTGCGCCGCGGCAGCACCTTCGCCATCGTCGGCGAGTCGGGCTGCGGCAAGTCGACGATCGCCAAGGCGGTCATGCGGCTGCTGCAGCCGACCAGCGGGCGCATCGTGCTCGACGGCACCGACCTGGCGACCCTGTCGGAGGCGCGGCTGCGGCCCCTGAGGCACCGGTTCCAGATGGTCTTCCAAGACCCCTACGGCTCGCTCGACCCGCACCTGAGCGCCCGCGACATCGTCGCCGAGCCGTTGCGGCTGAAGGGCGTGCGGTCGGCGCAGGACCGCGCCACCGAGGCGGCCCGCCTGATCGACCGGGTCGGGCTGCCCTCGACGGCGCTCGACCGCCGGCCGCACGAGTTCTCGGGCGGCCAGCGCCAACGCATCGGCATCGCCCGGGCCCTGGCCTCGAGCCCCGACCTGCTGATCTGCGACGAGGCGACGAGCGCCCTCGACGTGTCGGTGCAGGCCCAGGTGCTCGAGCTGCTGCGCGAGATCCAGGTCGACACGGGCATCACCTACGTCGTCATCTCGCACAACCTCGGCGTCGTGCAGCAGATCAGCGAGAGCGTGCTGGTCATGAAGCAGGGGGCCGTCGTCGAGCAGGGCGCCACCGCCCGGGTGCTCACCTCGCCCGCCGAGGACTACACGCGCCGCCTCCGCCGGGCGGCACTCGACCCCGCCACGATGACCGGCATCAAACCGCGCCACGTCGTCCGCAGCCTCTCGTTGGGAGCCACCGCATGACCCGGACCGACACCGGAACCACCACGGCCACCGACGGCGATGCCGTCACGGCCCCGGCCACCGGCACGGCCACGACGGGCGACGGGGCCGGCACCCGCGCCGCGCCTCCCCGGCTCGTGCTCGGCACGATGACGTTCGGCGACACCGTCGACGAGGCCACCGCCGGCCGCATGCTCGACACGGCGCTCGACGCCGGCGTCAGCTGGATCGACACCGCCAACGCCTACGTCGGCGGCGAGACCGAGACGATGCTCGGCCGACTGCTGGCCGGGCGACGCGACGACGTCGTGCTCGCCTCGAAGGCGGGCATGCCGCACGCCGACGCCGACGGGCTGCCGCCGCTCTCGGCCGTGGCCCTGCGGGCGAGCGTCGAGGCGAGCCTCCGGCGCCTGGGCACCGACCGGCTCGACCTGTTCTACCTGCACCAGCCCGACCGGCTGACCCCGCTCGACGAGACCCTGTCGACCGTCGCCGCCCTGGCCGACGAGGGCAAGCTGCTCTCGCTGGGCGTCTCGAACTACGCCGCCTGGCAGATCGGCGACGTCGAACGCATGGCCGACGCCGTCGGCGCACCGCGCCCGGTCGTCGCGCAGCAGCTCTGCAACCTCGTGGCCCGACGCCTGGACGACGAGTACCTCGAGTTCGCGAGCGTCCACGGCATCGAGACGATGGTCTACAACCCGCTCGGCGGCGGCCTGCTGACCGGTCGCCACCGGTTCGACGAGACCCCCGCCGACGGTCGCTTCGGCGACTCGGCCCTCGCCGAGATGTACACGAAGCGGTACTGGGACGCCGGGCTGTTCGCCGCGATCGACCGCCTGTCGGGCGTCGCCGCCGAGGCCGGGGTCTCGCTCGTCGAGCTCGCCCTGCGCTGGGTCGCCCACCGGCCGGAGGTCGGCTCGGTGCTGCTCGGCGGGTCGCGTCCCGAGCAGCTGACCGCCAACGTGGCCGCGATCGCCGCCGGACCGCTGCCTGCCGACGTCGTCGCCGCCTGCGACGACATCGGGCGGTCGCTGCGGGGGCCGATGCCTCCGTACGCTCGGTGACCCGCGCCTCCTGATCCAACCGCACGAACCGCACGAGAGAGAGCCCCATGAGCACCGCCAGCGACTTCGCCCGCACGATCCGCCACCGCGAGAAGGCGGTCGGCTACTGGGTCACCCTCGACGCGCCGCCGGCGACCGAGCGCATCGCGCGGCTCGGCTACGACTACGTCTGCCTCGACGCGCAGCACGGCCTGTTCGGCTACCAGGGCATGATGACCGGCCTGCTCGCGATCGACGCCGGGCAGACCTCGGCCGGCCTGGTGCGGGTCGAGGCCAACGACATCACGCCGATCGGCAAGGCCCTCGACGCCGGGGCGGCGGGCATCATCGTGCCGCTCGTCGACACCGCCGACGACGCCGCGGCCGCCGTGCGCAGCGCGAAGTACCCGCCGCACGGACGCCGCTCGTACGGGCCCATGCGCTCGAGCCTGCGCATCGGACCCGTGCCCGCCGAGGCGAACGACACCACGATCGTGCTCGCCATGATCGAGACGCCCGACGGCCTCGCGAACGTCGAGGCGATCGCCGCCACCCCCGGGCTCGACGGGCTCTACGTCGGACCGAGCGACCTCTGCATCGCGGTCGGCGGCGCCTACCCCGGCGACCCGGCCGTGCAGGAGGCCTTCGACGCGGCGCTCGTCCGCGTGGCCGCCGCGGCCGAGGCGGCGGGCATCGCCGCGGGCATCCACACCCCGCACGGCGACGTCGCCCGGCAGCGCCTCGCGGCCGGCTACACCTTCGCCACGGTCGCCGGCGACCTCAACCACCTCGAGGCCGCGGCGCGCGACCACCTGCAGCGCGCGCTCGCGACCGACGACGCGACCCCGGGAGGTGCGGCGTGAGCCCCGACGACACGGTGACGACCGAGGGCGGTCGGGCTCCGGTCGACCCGACGTCGGGCGACACGGCGTCGGGCGTCGCCGTCGCGGATGCCCCGGAGCGGATCGTCGCCGACGGTCGCCTGCGGCCCGACGCGGACGGGCGCGAGTGGGCGTACCTGCCGACGGCCACGGTCCAGTCGCACGCGGCGAACCTCGCCGAGCTGCCCGACGGCCGCCTGGCCTGCGTCTGGTTCGGCGGCACGCAAGAGGGCGTGTCCGACATCCACGTCTGGTCGTCGACGCTCGACGCCGGCACATGGTCCGAGCCCGTCCGCCTCAGCGACGACCCGGCACGCTCCGAGCAGAACCCCGTGCTCTTCGTCGCCCCCTCGGGCGACGTCTGGCTGCTCTACACGGCGCAGCGCGCCGGCAACCAGGACTCCGCCGAGGTGCGCCGCCGGGTCTCGACCGACGGCGGCACCACCTGGGGCGAGCCCTCGACGCTCTTCGCCGCGGACGAGACCGGCGGCGTCTTCGTGCGCCAACCGCCGCTCGTCACCCGCGGCGGCGACCTGCTCGTGCCGGTCTTCCGGTGCGTGACGACCCCCGGGCGGGCGTGGGTGGGCGACCACGACACGAGCTCGGTCATGACCTCCCGGGACGGCGGCGACACGTGGGGTGAGGTTGCCGTCCCGGGCAGCACCGGCGCCGTGCACATGAACGTGCACGAGCTGCCCGACGGGTCGCTGCTCGCGCTGTTCCGCAGCCGCTGGGCCGACGCCGTGCACGAGTCGCGCTCGACCGACGGCGGCCGCAGCTGGTCGCCGCCCGTGCCGACCGAGCTGCCCAACAACAACTCGTCGGTGCAGTGGGTGCCGCTCGCCGACGGACGACTCGCGATCGTCTACAACCACCGGCGCGCCGACGCCACGACCGAGCGCCGGCTCGGGCTCTACGACGAGATCGACGAGTCCGGCATCGTCGAGCAGGCCGTGCTGCCCGAGGCGACCGTCGACGCCGACGCCGACCGGGAGGCGCGGGTCGGCGAGGGCAGGACGGCGTTCTGGGGCACGCCGCGGGCGCCCATGTCGCTGGCCGTGTCGTCGGACGGCGGCCGCAGCTGGCCGCACCGCGTCGACCTCGAGGACGGCGACGGTTGGTGCCTCTCGAACAACTCGCGCGACGGGCTGAACCGCGAGCTGTCGTACCCGAGCATCACGCAGACGAGCGACGGCGCCGTGCACGTGGCCTACACCTGGCACCGCCGGGCCATCCGCCACGTGCGCCTGGCGCCCGCCGAC
This sequence comes from Frigoribacterium sp. VKM Ac-1396, assembly GCF_015350895.1. Classification (NCBI taxonomy): domain Bacteria; kingdom Bacillati; phylum Actinomycetota; class Actinomycetes; order Micrococcales; family Microbacteriaceae; genus Frigoribacterium; species Frigoribacterium sp. VKM Ac-1396. The sequence continues at coordinate 1,443,379 of NZ_JADKSD010000001.1, forward strand.
CTGCCCGGCTCCGACCTGCCCGGCTCCGACCAGCCGGGCTCCGACCAGCCGGGCTCCGACCTGCCCGACCCCGGCCTCGCGGGCTGAGCCGTGGTCGACGACGAGACGGGTGCCGGTCGGCACGCCGTCGTCACGGGCTGCAGCTCGGGCATCGGGCGCGCGATCGCCGAGTTCCTGCTGGCCGAGGGCTGGCACGTCACGGGGCTGAGCCGCCGGCCGGTCGACCTCGGCGGCGGCTTCGCCTGGATCGGCTGCGACCTCTCGGTGCCGACCGGCGTGCGGGCCGCGGTCGCCGACATCGGCCGGGTCGACGCGATCGTGCACGCCGCCGGGTTCCAGGTCGCCGCCCCGCTCGGCCGACTCGACCCGGCCGCTCTCGAGGGCATGTCCGCGGTGCACGTGGGGGCGGCCGCCGCCCTCGTCGACGCGCTCGTCGACCGGCTCTCGGACGGAGGGCGCATCGTCCTGATCGGCAGCCGAACCGCCGTGGGCGTCGCGGGCAAGAGCCAGTACGCGGCGACGAAGGCGGCGCAGGTCGCCCTGGCCCGCAGCTGGGCGGCCGAGCTGGCGCCGCGAGGAGTCACCGCCAACGTCGTGGCGCCGGGGCCCACCGACACGCCGATGCTCGCCGACCCGGCCCGCGCCTCCTCGGCTCCGGTCGTCCCGCCGCTGGGCGCGCTCGTCGACCCGGTCGACGTGGCCGCGCTCGTCGCGTTCGTGCTCGGGCCGCACGGGCGCAGCATCACGGGGCAGGCGCTCGTCGTCTGCGGCGGCGCCTCGCTCTGAGGCCCCGGGGTCCACGGCGCCGACGGCCGCAGCGGCCGGGGTCGCACCACCGTCGCGTCGTCGAACCACCCCGGAGCGTGGTTCGACGACG
>NZ_JADKSD010000001.1:1444265-1509797 GCF_015350895.1 Frigoribacterium sp. VKM Ac-1396
CCCCCCCCCCCCCGCGACCGTGGTGCGTCCTGCGCCGGGCGAGTGTCCGGAAACCGCTGCGCGGCCCCGCCATTGTTTTGACTCATTCAAAAGAAGGCGTAGAGTGGTGTCAACGCCGACGGAGGCCAGGGCAACCGTCGAGCACCTCGGCCGAGCCCTCCCTCGCCGGTCACCGCCCGCTCGATCGAACCGATCGCGGGCCCCCGACCAGCAGCACCCACCAGCACCAGCCCAGCCCGAGGAGTCACCGTGAACACCACCGCCACGACCACCCGCACCGCCACCACCCCCCTCGGCGGCCGCTACGTCGGCACGTCCGCCCCCGCGACCGTCGGCTCGTACGTCGGCTCCGTCGCCGCCGACGTCACGCCCGGCACCTACGTCAGCACGACCGCCCGCCGCGACCTGTCGATCGGCCGCTACACCGCGAGCGCGCTGCGCCGCCTCTCGACCGTGACGGCGTCCGTCCGCACGGCCACCGGCTCGATCCACACGGCGACCGGTTCGGTCCGCACCGCGTAGTCACGCCCCTCCCGGCCGCACGACCTGAACCCGTGCGGCCCTGCCCGAGGAGGCGCGGGTCGCGTCCCCGACGACGCCCCACCCCGCCGCCTCAGACGACATGCCGCCCACCTCGAGAGGTGGGCGGCATGTCGTGTCTCGTCGGCGCGGTGACCGGCTACAACGTCGCGGCGGACGGGTCCCAGCCCTCGTCGAGCGGCACGGGCTGCTGCACGGCCGACTCGACGGCCACGGGCGAACCCTGCTCGGCGGCCGACGAGATCGCCAGCAGGACGTCGAGCACGTGCGAGGCGACCGCCCCGCTGGCCCGCTCGGCGTCTCCGCCACGGATGGCCCGGGCGAGGTCGAGCACGCCCGACCCGCGGCCGTAGGTCGACCCTGCGGCCGTGAGCGTCTCGGGCTCGTCCCGGCCGAAGCGCCAGAGGCTCGAGTCGCCCTCGAACGTGTTCGGGTCGGGCAGCACGAGGGTGCCCTCGGTGCCGCTGATCTCGACGAACCCCATGCGCGGCAGCGCGTTCTGGAACGAGAACGTCGACTGTGCCGACTGCCCGCCCGCGAACTCGATCAGGGCCGCGTGGTGCGTCGGCACCTCGACGGGGAAGGTCTCACCGGCCCGGGGGCCGCTGCCGACCGTGCGCGTGTCGAACGACTTCGACGACACGGCGCTGACCCGGCTGGCCGAGCCGAAGGCGTGCACGAGCGTCGTCACGTAGTACGGCCCCATGTCGAACAGGGGGCCCGCGCCGATAGCGAAGAGGAAGTCGGGGTTGGGGTGCCACGACTCGGGCCCGGGCACGTGGAACATCGTGGTCGCCGTCAGCGGCTGGCCGATGTCGCCGCGGGCGATGGCCCGCATGGCGGTCTGCACGCCGGCACCGAGCACGGTGTCGGGCGCGCAGGCGACGCGGACGCCGGCGGCCTCGGCGGCGGCGAGCAGGTCTCGGGCCGAGTCGTGGTCGAGCGCGAGGGGCTTCTCGCTCCAGACGTTCTTGCCGGCGGCGACGATGCGACGACCGACCTCGGCGTGGACGGCGGGGATCGTCAGGTTGACGACGATCTCGATGTCGTCGATCGCGAGCAGCTCGTCGACCGTGCCGTGCCCGGGCACGCCGTGGGCCTCGGCCTGCGCCTTCGCGCGGTCGAGGTCGATGTCGGCGACGAAGAGCACCTCGAGGTCGGCGAAGCGCGTCATGTTCTCGAGGTAGGTGCCGCTGATGACGCCCGCGCCGATGACGCCGACGCCGACGCGGCCGGTGCGACCGCCCGTGGCATCGAGGCCGCTCACTTGTCGTTCTCCTGCAGCCAGGCGAACGACTCGGCGACGCCGTCGAAGACGTCCTTCGCGTAGTCGTCGAACTCGACGACGCGCAGCGCGTGCGGCGCGGCCGCGAGCACGGCCGCCACGTCGACGTCGCCCTGGCCGGCCGGGGTCTGGTTCTTGAAGGCGGCGGCGAGCGCGTCCGGCACCTCGAGGGCGCTCTCGCTGCTCGGCAGGGCCGTGGCGATGTCGCCCGAGATCTTGCCGTCCTTGACGTGCAAGAACTGCACGCGGTCGCCCAACGAGCGCAGCAGCGCGGGGGTGTCCATGCCGCCGACGGTCGACCAGAACGTGTCGATCTCGAGGACGACGTCGTCGTTCAGGCGCTCGAGGAAGAAGTCGTAGACGGGTCGGCCGTCGACCTGGTTCGCGAACTCCCACTGGTGGTTGTGGTAGCCGAAGCGCAGGCCAGAGGCCGCGGCGAGCACCTGCAGCTCGTTGACGCGGTCGGCGATGGCCCGCGCGTCGTCGGCGGTCTGCCACCGGTCGCTCGGGATGAACGGGTCGATGACGGTGCCGATGCCGAGCTGGGCCGCCGCGGCGAAGGCCTTCTCGGGCTCGTCGGAGTCGATGACCGGTGCGTGGCCCGACGGGGCGGTGACGCCCGAGTCGGCGAAGGCCTTCTCGAACTCGTCGGCGCGCTCGACGAACGAGTACGGCTCGACCTTGGTGAAGCCGATCTCGGCGATGCGGGCGACGGCGCCCTGCAGGTCGGCCGAGACGGCGTCTCGGACCGTGTACAGCTGCACGGAGGGTGACGAGGGCATGGGGGACTCCTTTGTCGTGGTGACGGCGGGTGGCTCGGGTCGATCCTGCCACTTATGTCGACCGTTGACAAAAGATCGCCGCGAATCGACACCGAGCGGGCCTCGACGACGACCGTCGCCCATCCGCCCGAGCGACGCCCGCGTCGCGGGGAGGCGCAGGAGGCGCGGGTCGGGAGGCGCGGACGGTGGCCGACCCGCGCCTCCCGGGTTCACCGCCGGTCGGCCGTCTCGCGGTCGTCGACCGTGCGCACGGCACCCGTCTCGACGCGCTCGGCGAGGATGCGCCGACGACGGCGGCCGAGCGAGAGGGCCCCCGGCACCACGAGGACGACGGCGATCGCGATCCACAGCCCGACGGTCAGCGGGCTCGACACGAGGATGCCGGGGTCGCCCTCGGACAGGATCATCGCCCGGCGCAGCTGCTGCTCGAGCAGCGGCCCGAGGATCAGCCCGACGACGGCCGGGGCCACCGGGATGTCGGCGATGCGCAGCAGCAGGCCGAGCGCACCGATGCCCGCGAGCAGGAAGAGGTCGGTGGTCGACCCGCCGGCCGAGTAGGCACCCAGGCAGGCGAACACGACGACCGCGGCGTAGATGGCCCACGCCGGGATGGTCAGCACCCTGGCCCACACCTTGACCAGCGGCAGGTTGAGCACGAGCAGCATCACGTTGCCGATGTAGAGCGACGCGATGAGCGCCCAGACGAGGTCGCCCGACTCGGCGAACAGGGTCGGCCCGGGCTGCAGGCCGTACGACTGGAACGCCGTGAGGATGACCGCGGCGGTGGCCGAGGTGGGCAGGCCGATGGTCAGCAGCGGCACGAGCACGCCCGCCGCGGCGGCGTTGTTCGCGGCCTCGGGCCCGGCGACGCCCTCGATGGCGCCGTGGCCGAACTCGTCCTTGTGCTTCGACAGCCGCTTCTCGGTCGCGTACGACAGGAAGGTCGGGATCTCGGCCCCTCCGGCCGGCAGCGACCCGATCGGGAACCCGAGGGCCGTGCCGCGCAGCCAGGCGGGCCACGAGCGCTTGAACTCGTCGCGGGTCAGCAGGGCACGCCCCTTGACCGGCTGGACGGTCGTGCGACCGGTCTTCGCCAGGACGTGGCCGAGGGCCTCGCTCATGGCGAAGAGGCCGACGACCACGAGCACGACGTCGATGCCGTCGAAGAGGCCGCCGTTGCCGAAGGCGAGCCGGGCCTGGCCGGACTGCGCGTCGATGCCGACGAGTCCGATGGTCAGGCCGATCAGCAGGCTCGCGGCGCCCTTCAGGAGGCTCGGGCCGAGCAGCGCGGACACGGTCACGAACGCGATCACCATGAGGGCGACGTACTCGGGCGGCCCGAGCTGGACGGCGAAGTCGGCCACCCACGGGGCGACGAAGGTGATGGCGATCGTGCCGACCGTGCCGGCGACGAACGAGCCGAGTGCGGCGGTGGCGAGGGCCGACGCCGCGCGACCGGCCTTGGCCATCTTGTTGCCCTCGATCGCCGAGACGATCGAGGCGGACTCCCCCGGGGTGTTCAGCAGGATCGACGTCGTCGACCCGCCGTACATGCCGCCGTAGTAGATGCCGGCGAACAGGATCAGCGCCGCCGCCGGGTCGAGGCGGAAGGTGATGGGCAGCAGCAGCGCCACCGTGAGCGCCGGCCCGATGCCGGGCAGCACGCCGACCGCGGTGCCGATGGTGACGCCGAGCAGCGCCCAGAGCAGGTTCTCGGGCGTGAGGGCCGCCTCGAAGCCCTGCATCAACAGGTTCAGCTGGTCCATGGTCTAGAACCCCCAGGGCCCGGCCGGCAGGGCCAGGCCGATCACGCGGTCGAACAGCAGGACGATGACGCCGGCGAGCACGAGGCCGTAGAGGGCCAGGCGCCACCACGGTCGTGGCGAGCCGAGCACGAGCGCCCCGGCCACGAACAGGGCCACCGAGACGACGGTGAAGCCGACGAACGGCAGCAGCAGCCCGTAGACGACGATGCCGGCCAAGAGGCCGAGCACGCTCCAGAGGCGCGGGCTGACCGGGCCGACGCCGCGACGCACGACGACCAGGACGAAGCGCAGGTTGACGACGACGAGCGCGGCACCCACCACCGCGAGCAGCACCCCGATGATGGTCGGGAAGGCCGCCGGCCCGAGCGGCTCGCTGGTCGGGCGAAGCGACGCGGCGTCGCTCAGCACGACGACCGCGGCCACGACGAGCAGCAGGCCGACGACGGCCGTGACGGCGCCGCTGACCACCGCCGGGTGGTCGACGGCCCGCGCGGCGACGGACGACGGAGGCGCGGCGCGGCGGTCGCGGACTGTCCGCACCTCGGTGGTGTCGAGGCCGGGCGGCCCCGGCTTCTCGCGACGACGGGCGCTCATCGGTCGCCTCCGAGCCCGATGTCGTCGAGGACCGTGCCGATGGTCTCCTCTTGCGCGGCGACGAACTCGTCGAACTCGGGGCCGGTGAGGAACTCGTCGCCCCACCCGCGGGTCTGGACGATGTCGCCCCAGGCCTCGGTGTCGTGCATCTCGGTGAGCATGGTGACCAGCGCCTCCTCGTCTTCTTCGCTGATGCCGGGGGGCGCGGCGACGCCGCGCCAGTTCTGCAGCTCGACGTCGAGGCCCTGCTCGTGGAAGGTCGCCACGTCGGGCAGGTTCTCGACCCGCTCGGGGCTCGACACCGCGAGCGCCCGCACCGAACCGTCGGTGATGTAGGGCGCGATCTCGCTGATGCCCGAGATGCCGGCGGTCGACCGACCCGAGAGCAGCGTGGTGAGCGCCTCGCCGCCGCCCGAGTGGGCGACGTACGAGACCTCGGCCGGGTCGGCACCGGCCGCCTGCGCGAACAGGCCGGCGAGGATCTGCTCGACCCCGCCCGCCGAGCCGCCCGAGATGGACTGGGCGCCGACGTCGTCGCGCATGAGCTGGGCGAACTGGTCGAGGGACTCGATCTCGGAGTCGGCCGGCACGACCAGCACGAGGTACTCGGTGCTCAACCGGGCCAGCATCGTGACGTCCTGCAGCGAGTACGGCGACTCGTTCGTGATGACGGCACCGATCATGATCGCGCCGGTGGCCATCAGCTGGCTCGCGTCGCCGCGGTGCTGGACGAACTGGGCGAGGCCCGGGGTGCCGCCCGCGCCTCCGACGTTGTAGACCTCGCTGCGGCCGATCACGTCGGCGAGCGAGGACTGCATGGCGCGGGCCGTCTGGTCCCAGCCGCCGCCGGGGTTGGCCGGCGCCATGATGCGCAGCTGCTGACCGCCGAGGGCGGCCTGGATGGCGGTCGCCGGGCTGGCGCTGCGGGCCAGGTTGGTCGTCACGAGGGCGACCACGACGGCGATCGCGAGGGCCACGACCACCCCCAGGCCGATGCGGTCTCGAAGGCCCCCGCCGGGGGCGCGTTCGTCTGCGGGCACCGTTGCTCCTCATCGATCGTCGACGTCTTCGTCACACTCTGTATACAGTGACGAGCCCCGGGCGTCAACGAGGAGGCGCGCTCGGCCGGGCGGGTCAGCCCAGTTCGGCGTCGACCTCGAGCCGCAACAGGTCGAGCCGGATCTCGCGGGCGCGCTGCATGTGCCGCCGGGCGACGGCGCCGGCGCGCACGGCGTCGCGGTCGCGGATCGCCGCCACGATCAGGGCGTGCTCGTCGAGGGCCTCGACCCAGCGGTCCCCCACCGACAGGGTCGAGCTCGGGGTGTGGATCAGGTGGACCGACAGCCGTTCGAGCAGGTCGAGCAGCACGGGGTTGTGCGCGGCGTCCCACAGGGCGGCGTGGAACTCGAGGTTCGTCGTCATGCGCAGGCGGTCGGACGGGTCGACGAGCGCGCGGTCGCGGGCCACGAGCCCGTCGAGCCGTTCGAGGTCGTGGTCGTCGCGGGTGCCGGCGGCCTGCGCCGCCACCTCGGCCTCGAGCATGATGCGCACGTCGTAGACCTGCACGACCTCGCGTGCGTCGACGCGCTTGACGAAGAGGCCCCGGGCACCGCGTTCGAGCAGCCGTTCGTGCTCGAGCCGCCCGAGAGCGGCGCGCACGGGCGTGCGCGAGACGCCGAAACGCTCGGCCAGCACGACCTCGCGCAACGCGGCACCGGGCGGGATGGCGCCCGACAGGATCTGCGCGCGCAGCTCGTCGTGGATGGAGTCGCCGTCGTGTCGCGTGGGCCGCTCGGCCCCGTCACCGCGCACGTCGGCCGCGGCCGCATCCGCGGCGCTCGCCGACCTCACCGGCTAGGCGGCCAGGCCGGCCCGCCGGCCGAACACCGCCCCTGCCGCCAGGCCGGAACCCCCGGGGTAGTTGCCGGAGAAGAGCCCGCCGAGCGCCTCGCCGACGGCGAAGAGTCCCGGCACGGTCGACCCGTCGTCGCGTCGCACCCGGCCGTCGACGTCGCCCGCCAGTCCGCCGAAGGTGAAGGTGATGCCACAGGTCACAGGGTAGGCGAAGAACGGACCCGTCTCGAGGGGCGTCGCCCAGTTGCTCTTCGGGGGCGTGACGTCGGCCCGACGGCCGTCCTTGACGGTCGGGTCCCACGGCAGCGAGAGGTCGATCGAGGCGTTGTACTCGCGGATCGTCGCGACGAACGCCGCCGCGTCGACGTCGAGCGAGGCGGCGAGCTGCTCGAGCGTGTGGGCCTGCACGACGCTGATGCCGGGCATGTCGTACTCCTCGGTGCGCAGCATCGGACGCAGGGTCGCGTCGAAGACCTGGTAGGCGATGCCGCCGGGCTGTTCGAGGATGCGCCCGCCGAACTTGGCGTACGTGTAGTTGCGGAAGTCCTCGCCCTCGTCGACGAAGCGTCGGCCCTCGCGGTTCACGATGACCCCGAGCGGGTAGCTCTGGCGGGTGAAGCGGTTGGTCAGCTCGCGGTTGCCCTCGTTGTCGGGGTGGAAGGCGTCCCACTGCACGCTGTGCGCGGTGGACCAGTCACCGCCACGGGCGGCACCGAGGTCGAGGGCGGCCTCGATCAGCTCGCCCGTGTTGAGGGGCGTGCCGCGCACGACGGCCGAGCCCCAGCCCGGGCCGAGGTGGCGCTCTCGCAGCTCGGGGCTCGACTCGAACCCACCCGACGCGACGACCACGGACTCGGCCCGCACCTCGTGCTCGCGGCCCTCGGCGTCGACGCAGGTCACGCCCGTGACCGAGACGGGCGCCGCGCCTCCTGCCGACGTGCCCTCGGCACCCGCCGCGCCGTCGGCCGGGGACGTGACGAACCCGGTCACGCGGACCCCGTAGGCGACCCGGTAGCCGAGCCGGTCGGCGACGGCGCGATGGTCGGCGATCAGGCCCTTGCCCCCGTCGACGTTGCCGAGGTGGAGCCCGCCCCAGAACAGGTAGCCGCCGCCGTCGCGCTCGTACGCCTGACGCTCGTACATCAGGCGGTAGCGGAGGCCCAGGTCGTGCAGCCAGGCGACGGCGTCGCGCGACTCGTCGACGAGCACGGCGGTCATGTCGGGGTCGTTGCGACCCGAGGTCACCTTCCGGAGGTCGGCCGCGTACTCGGCGGCCGGGTACGGCGGCACCTCGGTGACGTCGTGCCGGTCGTCGGGCTCGACGATGTCGACCAGGTCGGCGAGCCCGGCGTGCGCGATGCGGGTCGCCCCCGCGGTGTAGTAGCTGTTGCCACCCGACTCGGCCTCACCACCCCGCTCGAGCAACAGCACCCGGCGACCTCGTGAGGCGGCGGCGTGGGCCGCGGTGAAACCGGCGTTGCCACCGCCCACCACGACGACGTCGACGGACTCGGGCAGGGGCGTGTCGGGCATGGGTTCTCCTCGTCGAGACGGATCATTAGTGTATACACTAATCCGCACGGTGTCGAGGCTGCGAGGCCGTTCGTCCGCCGATCCCCCGAACGGGCGCGGCCGCGCAGGACGGCCTACCGTCGCACCTGTCATGACGCCCCCGACCGACCCGACCGCCGCCTCCCCCGCCCCCGCCACCCCCGGCGAGGGTGACGACGCCGTGGTGCCGGTGGTGGGCCCGGTGGACGCCCCCGACCTGCACCTCATGACCTACAACGTCCGTCGCCGCATGCCCCAGGTGCTCTCGACGAGGCACGCACGGGCCGACCGCTGGGCGTCCCGCCTGCCGGCGCTGCGCCTCCTGCTCGAGGCCGAGCGCCCGTCGGTGCTCGGCATCCAGGAGGCGCTGCCCGACCAGTCCGCGCAGCTCGCGGAGGCCCTCGGCGAGCGGTACGCGTCGGTGGGGACCGGGCGCGACCGCGACCGCGGCGGCGAGCGCGTCGAGCTGCACGTCGACACCACCCGGCTGCGGATCGTGCGGCACGAGTCGTTCTGGCTGTCGGCCACGCCCCGCGTGCCCGGGTCGCACACCTACGGCAACATGATCCCCCGCACGGCCGTCCACGCTGAGCTCGCCGACCTCGCCACGGGCGCCCGGTTGCACGTCGTCGTGACGCACTTCGACCACCTCTCGGCCCGGTCGCGGCGACACTCGGCCCTGCAGCTGCGCACCTTCACCGACGCCCTCGAGGGGCCCGTCGCGGTGATGGGCGACTTCAACGCCGTCGTCGACTCCCCCGCCCACCGCGAGCTGACCCGCGGGCGACTGGTCGACAGCCGCGAGGTCGCCGACGAACGCCTCGACCCCGGCTGGGGCTCGTACTCGAACTACGGTCCACCGCGCGTCGGGGGCCGTCGCCTCGACTGGCTGCTCGTCGACGGCGCCGCCCACGTCGAGCGGGCGGGCGTCGGGGCCCTGCGCCCCGGCGGCGTCGCCCCCTCCGACCACGACCCGGTGCACGCCGTCGTGCGCTGGCCGCACCGCCCCCAGGAGGACTGACATGCCCACCGTCGCCGAGACCTTCCTGCGCCGCCCGCACGGCACCTTCGAGTACGTCGCCGACGCCGTGCGCGTCATCGCCGCCCTGAGCGTCGTCGTCGTCGGCGTCGGGTGGGGCGTCGTCGAGATCGCGGTGCTCATGCTCGCGCTGCTCGGCACCCTCGTGCCCCGCATGCTGGGCCTGCGCGCCTCGGTCGACCTGATGGTCGGCGTCGCCGTCCTCGGCGCCGCCTGGAGCAGCGTCTTCGAGCTCTACACGCGCATCACCGGGTACGACACGGTCGTGCACTTCGTGCTCAACGGCCTGCTGGCCGCGGTCGTCGTCGTGCTCGCCCAGCGGGCCGGCTGGGTGGTGTCGCTCGTCCACGCCGGACGAGGAGGCGCGGGTCGCTCCGCCCGCGTCGGCTCAGTCGTGCTGACGGTCGCCTTCGGCCTGGCCGCGGGCACCCTGTGGGAGATGGGCGAGTGGGCGGGCCACACCCTCGTCGACTCCGCGATCTTCGTGGGCTACGACGACACGATCGGCGACCTCGCCGCGGGCGGCCTCGGCTCGCTGCTGGTCGGGCTGGCGCTGCCGTTCGTCGTGGGGGGCGACGTCCGTGAGCGCGTCGCGCGCGCCTCCTCGTCCGGGGTCGTCGGCGGGGTCGACGCCGTCGGCCACGGCCGCCCGCGCGTCCACCACCGGTGACGGCGTCCAGCCGAGGCGCGTGAAGAGCCCGGCCGGGTCGGCCCGCAACCAGCGCGACCAGGGCAACCCGTCGTTGCCGTGCACCGTGAACGAGTGCAGCGCCCGGTAGGTGCGCAGCCACGGGGCGTTGCCCGGGTCGAGCGGCCGGGCCGAGATGCCCGTGACGACGTCGCGGCGGTAGGCGATGCGACCACGTCCGGCGAGCTGACGGTCGCCGAGGTGCAGGGCGAGGTCCATGTCGTCGTGCAGCAGGATCTCGTGCCGGTGCACCTCGTCGCGCACGTCGAGCCAGGCGGTGCGACGCATCATCATCGTCGAGCCGAACAGCGGCCAATGCGCCAGGGCCGCCCCGATGACGAGGTGGTACGCGCCGACGTAGAGGGCCGACAGCAGGCGCTCGACGCCGACGGGCGCGTCGTAGAAGCGGGCGTTCGTGCTGACGGCCAGCACGTCGGGGTCGGCGGCGAGGGTGCCCACGAGGTCGGCGACCCAGGTGCGCGGCAGGACGCTGTCGGCGTCGACCCGGCCGATCAGGTCGGCGGGCGGCTCGGTGCCGGCCTCGGACCCCACCCCGGCGGCGGCGTCGTAGCCGGTGCTCGCGGCCGCGGCGATGCCCACCTGAGGCTCGGTGACCACGCGGGCCCCGTGGCGCAGGGCCACCTCGACCGTGTCGTCGGTGCTGCCGTTGTCGACGACGATCACCTCGTCGGGCACCAGGGTCTGCCGGGCGAGCGACCGGAGGCACGCGTCGAGCAGGGCTCCGTCGTCTCGGACGGGGACGACCACACAGACACGCACCAGCCCATCCAACCCGGTCGAGGGCGTTCCCGTCGACCGCCCACACCCCACGAAGTCGCCGAGACCCCCGTGCGCGCACGGGGGTCTCGGCGGAATCCCGGGGTCTGGCCGCGCGTCCGCCCGGCGGGAGCAGACTCGGCGCATGATCCCGACCGCCGCCGAACCGATCGTCCCGATGCTCGCCAAGGCCGTGGCCGAGGTGCCCGAGCCCGACTCCGTCGAGGGCGGGCTGAGCTACGAGCCGAAGTGGGACGGGTTCCGCGGCATCGTCTACGCCGTGCGGGCCGAGGCCGGCGCCCCGGACGACGCCCCGCTGACGATCGAGATCGGCAGCCGCGGATCGAAGATGCTCACCCGGTACTTCCCCGAACTCGTCGAGGCCCTCGCGCGCGTGCTGCCCGGGCCGTGCGTCCTCGACGGCGAGATCGTCGTCCGCACCGGCGAGCCGGGCCACGAACGGCTCGACTGGGAGGCCCTCGGCCAGCGCATCCACCCCGCCGCCTCGCGCGTCGCCACGCTCAGCGTCGACACCCCGGCGACGTTCGTCGCCTTCGACCTGCTCGCCCTCGGCGACCGCGACCTGCTCGACCTCCCGTTCGCCGAGCGTCGTGCGCTGCTGCTCGAGACCGCGGGAGGCGCGGGTCACCCCCTGCACGTCACCCAGGCGACCGACGACGTCGCGACGGCCCGTCGCTGGCTGACCGAGTTCGAGGGCGCCGGGCTCGACGGGGTCGTCGCGAAGCCGACTTGCGCCTCCTACGCTCCGGGCAAGCGGACGATGCTCAAGGTGAAGCACCACCGGACCGCCGACGTGGTCGTGCTCGGCTACCGCGTCCACAAGAGCGGCGCGGGGGTGGGGTCGCTGCTGCTGGGGCTGTACGACGAGGCGGGCGAGCTGACGAACGTCGGAGGCGCGTCCGCGTTCTCGGACGCCCGTCGCCTCGCGCTCGTCGACGAGTTGGCGCCGTTCGTCGACCGCGACGACGACGGCGAGGTGCGGCACGCCGAGACCGAGCGCAGCCGCTTCTCGTCGGGCAAGGACGTGTCGTTCGTGCCGCTCCGCCCCGAGCGCGTGGTCGAGGTGCGCTACGACCAGATGGAGGGCACGCGCTTCCGCCACACCGTCCAGGTCGAACGGTGGCGCGACGACCGCGAGGCCCGCTCGTGCGGCTTCGACCAGCTCGAGGTGCCGGCGGCGTACGACCTGGGCGAGGTGCTCGCGTAGGCGACCCGCGCCTCCTCGGGGCCACTGCACCGCGTTTCGGGCACCGCACCGCGTCTAGTCGAGGTGCGAAGCACGAAACGCGGTGCGGTGTCGTGTGTGCGGGTCAGTCGGCGGCGGGCTTGCGTGCGCGGCTGGGCTGCACGCGGGGCGGTTCGCCCGGCATCTTCGGGAAGTCGGGCGGGAACGGCAGCTCGCCGAGGCCGTCGGCCACGTCGCGCTCCCACCAGCCGAGCAACGCGTCGATGCGTCCGGGCGACTCGTGCATCGACGCCCACGGGTCGCCGTGCGTCTGCAGCCGCTCGGGCACGGTCAGCACGGTGTGCTCGGCGGGGTCGATGCCGGGCAGGTCGTCCCAGGTCACCGGCAACGACACGGAGGCGCGGGGCAGCGCCCGCGGAGACCAGGCCCCCGCCATGGTCCGGTCGCGGTTGGCCTGGTTGTAGTCGACGAAGAGGCGGTCGCCGCGCTCCTCCTTCCACCAGGCGGTGGTGACGCGGTCGGGCGCGCGACGTTCGAGCTCACGGGCCGCGGCGATGACGGCGTGCCGCACCTCGAGGAACTCGTGCGTCGGCTCGATCGGGGCGAAGACGTGCAAGCCCCGGTTGCCGCTCGTCTTGACGAACGCGGTCAGGCCGGCCTCGTCGAGCACGGCCCGCAGGTCGAGCGCGGCGGTCACGGCGTCGGCGAAACTCGTGCCCGGCTGCGGGTCGAGGTCGATGCGCAGCTGGTCGGGCAGGTCGGGCTGCTCGGCGCGGCTCGCCCACGGGTGGAAGACCAGGGTGTTCATCTGCGCGGCCCACACCGCGGCGGCGGGCTCGTCGACCACGAGTTGCGGGTGCACGCGGCCGCTCGGGTACGTCACGTCGACCGCGCGCACGTAGTCCGGCGTGCCCCGAGGCGGGTTCTTCGAGAAGTACTGCTCGCCGTCGACGTCGCCGCCGAAGCGTTGCAACGAGATCGGCCGGTCGCCGTTGGCGGCGACGAAGGGCGTGCCGACCTCGGCCAGGTACCGGGCCAGGTCGAGCTTCGTCACGCCGAGGTCGGGCCAGAGCACGCGCGACGGACTGCTGATGCGGACGTCGCGGTCGCCCACCCGCAGGGTCGTCGCCTCGGATGCCATGCCCGTGAGGCTAGTCCCGCCGGGTCGGCGCGGGTCGGCGCGGGTCGGCACGGGTCGGCGCGGCCCCACCCCCTGTTCCGGCGCTCAACCCCTGCCTAGGCAAATCGTCGACCGCCGAACGACGGGGTCACGTTCACGGGTCGTTCACCTGCGCGTCGCCTCCGTCCGAGATGGTTCGGTCGACACCCGACCGAACGGACCCCCGCATGCGCACGCCCCTGCTCCGCCTCGGCGCCCTGACCCTGGCCGGCTCGATCGCCGCCGCCGGGCTCGTGGCCACGAGCGCCCTGCCCGCCCTCGCGGCCGACGGCGACGTCGTCGTCAACGAGATCGACACGACCGACGACTGGGTCGAACTGCTCAACACCGGCGCCACCCCGACCGACGTGTCGGGCTTCGTGCTGCGTGACAGCAACGACACGCGGACCCTGGCCCTGCCCGCCGACACCGTCCTGGCGGCGGGTGAGCGGCTCGTCGTCGACGTGAACGACGACGCCGTCTGGGGTGCGGCCGCCTACGGGCTCGGACGAGACGACGCCGTCCGGTTGTACGCCGCCGACGGCACCACCCTGCTCGACTCGTACGCCTGGACGCAGTTCCCGACGACGACCTACGGCCGCTGCGCCGACGGCACGGGCGAGTTCACGACCACGGCGGCGGGCACCCGGGGCACGGCCAACTCGTGCGTCACGACGCCGGCCCCGACCGACCCCACCACGCCGGGCGACCCCGACCCCGTCCCCGCCGAGCCCGCCACCACCGACGTGGTGATCAACGAGGTCGAGTCGAACGGCGACGACACCGACTGGGTCGAGCTGACGAACGTCGGCACGGCTCCCGTCGACGTCTCGGGCTACACGTTCCGTGACGAGGACGACGTCCGCACCCCCTTCACCCTGCCCGCGGGCTCGGTCGTCGACCCCGGCGCGTTCTTCGTGATCGACCAGGCCTCGGGCTCGAACCCGGTCGGCTTCGACTTCGGGCTCGGCCAGCCCGACTCGGCACGCCTGTTCGACACCGCCGGCACGCTCGTCGCCTCGTACGCCTGGAGCGTCCACAGCACGGTCAGCTACGGCCGCTGCCCCGACGGCCCCGGTGACCTGACGACGACGACCGCGACGACGAAGGGCGCGGCGAACGACTGCTCGTCGCCCGTGCGCGTCAACGAGGTCGAGAGCCAAGGAGGCGCGCCCGGCGACTGGGTCGAGCTCACCACCGTGGGCACCACGTCGGTCGACCTCGGCGGCTACGTGCTGACCGACTCCGACCCGTCGCACCGCTACGTCATCCCGGCCGGCACGGTCGTCGCCCCCGGCGGGTTCGTCGTGCTCGACGAGCTGACCCCGACCTCGGCCGGCTTCGACTTCGGGCTGGGCGGAGCCGACTCGGTGCGCCTGCTGCTGCCGGACGGCACGACGGCCGCCGACGGCTCGACCGTCGCCGACGAGTACTCGTGGACGACGCACGCCGCCACCACCTACGGCCGCGGACCCGACGGCACGGGCGAGTTCGCCGTCACCTCGGCGGCGACCAAGGGCACGGCCAACACCTTCGAGGGCGTCTCGGTGCCGCTGGCCTGGCCGGGCGGACCCGACGAGGTCCCCCTCGACGACGAGGGCACCTTCACCGGCGACCTGAGCGGCCTCGACTACGAGCCGACCGGCACCGCGACCCCCGGCACGCTCTGGGCCGTGCAGAACGGCGACGGCCTGCTCTACCGCATCACCTCCGACGGCGCCGGCGGCTGGGCGCCGCAGGCGACCGACGGCTGGGCCGCGGGCAAGAAGCTGCTCTACCCGAGCGGCGTCGCGACCGACGTGGTCGACGCCGAGGGCGTCACGGTGGCCGACGACTCGTCTGCAGGCGGGGTCTACGTCTCGACCGAGCGCAACAACGCGTCGGGGTCGGTCAGCCGCCCGTCGGTGCTGCGCTACGACACGACCGCGGCCGGCTCGGCCACGACCCTCGTCGCGACCGACGAGTGGAACCTCGCCTCGGACTTCCCCGGCCTGGGGGCGAACGCGGGTCTCGAGGGCATCACCTGGGTGCCCGACGCGTGGCTGACCGAGGCGGGCTTCGTCGACGAGGCGACCGGCGCCTCCTACGATCCGGCCACCTACGCCGGCCACGGCGACGGGCTGTTCTTCGTCGGCGTCGAGGGCACCGCGAGCGTCTACGCCTACGCCCTGTCGGCCGACGGTTCGTCCGAGCGGGTCGCCACGATCGCGACGTCGTTCGCCCTGGTCGCCGACCTGCAGTTCGACGCCGACCTCGACGCGCTCTGGGTCGCCTGCGACGAGGCCTGCTCGGGCCGCACCGCGCTGTTCTCGGTCGACGACTCGGGCGCGTTCGCCGAGGACGTCGTCTTTGAGGCCCCGGCGAACGCCGACCGGGGGCTCGCCAACGAGGGCTTCGCGATCGCTCCGGCGGCGACGAGCGTCGACGGGTTCCGCCAGACGTTCTACGCCGACGACAACGACACCGACGGCTTCTCGCTGCGCGCCGGCACCTTCCCCGGCGTCGCGGCCGAGCCCGGCACGCCCGGCGGGCCCGGTGAACCCGGCACGCCCGGTGACCCTGGCACGCCGGCCGACCCCGGGACGCCCGGTTCGCCCGGTTCGCCGGTCGACCCCGGAACGGGCGTGACGCCCGTCGGGCAGGGCTCGGGCCCCGCCGCGGTGGACGGGCAGCTCGCCTTCACCGGGTCGGACGCCCGGTGGGCGGCGGCCGCTGCCCTGCTGCTCGTGCTGGCGGGGGCGGCGACCCTGGTCGTGCGCCGTCGTCGACTCACCCGCGACTGACCCGCGACGCCTCTCGAACCCCGTGTCGAACGATGCACCCGGAAGCTTCCGGGTTCATCGTTCGCAACGGGGTTCATCGTCGTGCCGCGCCCGTCCGGCGACCCCGCCCGGCGGGCACATGTCCCCGTTCGCCCGATCCGGTACGTACCGGATCAAGCGACACTCACCACAGTCCCCCCGCCCCCTCCGATCCGGTACGGATCGGATCGGATCGGATCGCACGACACTCCTCACCACCCCCGCCCTCTCCGATCCGGTACGGACCGGATCGCACGACACTTTCCCACCACCCCCGCCCCTGTCGATCCGGTACGTACCGGATCAGCCGAGGAGGGATGCGGGCACCAGGATCGCGCGAGCATCGGGCGGCGCACCGGCGAGGCGGCGTGGCGGCGTGTCAGGGCTCAGGGGGCCGGCGCGTCGGCCATCGGCGTCGCCGTGCCCGTGACGGTGATGCCGCCGACGACGGGGACGTCGACCACGAGCACGCTCGGCCGGCCGACGTGCCGACCTTGCCGCACCACCACCCGCGCAGGAGGCGCGATCAGGTCGAGCGCACGGAGGTACCCGCCCAGCGACGCGGCCGCCGAGCCCGTGGCAGGGTCCTCGGTGATCGCTCCGACGGGGAAGAGGTTGCGCGCCTCGACGACGGTCGCTCCGGACTCGTCGACGCCCCGGTCGCAGAACACCGTGACCGTCCCGGCCCAGCCCTGCTCGTCCATCAGGGCCCGCAGGGCGGCCGGCTCGAAGCCGAAGCCGTCGAAGACGCCGAGCTCACGCACCGCCACGATCGGGTGTCGGTTGCCCGCGAACGACTCCCGCAGGGGACGTCGGTCGTCGAGGTCGGCCCGGGTGAGCCCGAGCAGGGCCAGCAATCGATCGGCGACGGTCGCCTCGAGGTCACGCACGACGGGCACGACGCTCGTGAACGACGCCGTCACGACGCCCGTGCCGTCGTCGCGGCCCGCATCGGCCGCGGCACCGGCATCGGCATCGGCATCGGCATCGGCACCAGCACCAGCACCTGCCTGAGCCCCAGCCCCACCTACGGCCTCGACCGGACCAGCGCCCCGCGCCGTCGCGATCACGACCGGCCCGACCGCGGTGTCGAGCGTGAACGGCCCGACCCCGCGCCGTTCGGCCAGGGCGACCGCGGTGGCGATCGTCGCGTGTCCGCAGAACGGCACCTCGGCCCCGGGCGAGAAGTAGCGCACGGCCACGCGACGGTCGTCCCCGGCGACCGACGCGTCGACGACGAAGGCCGTCTCGGCGTGGCCCACCTGAGCCGCGATCCGCAGCATGTCCACGGCCGAGAGGGTCGCCGCGTCGAGCACGACGCCGGCGGGGTTGCCGCCGCCGGGGCCGTCGGCGAAGGCCGTCAGGTGCAGCACCTCGACGGTCGAAGCCGACGCAGCGTCGGTCGGATGGGGCGCGGGCGCGGGTCTGCGGTCGGTCACGACGCCACTGTGCCGCACCGCGCCTCCTCGTCGCCAGCGCCACCTCGCGTCGGGTGGCCCGAGGCCGACCGGGCGGCGTCGCCCCCGTCGCCGGCATCAGCCCACGCACCCGACCCCCGCTCGCCCCTCGACGCGCCGACGACACGGCCCGCCTCGAGCCGGACGACGCGGTGCGCCACGCCGATCAGCGCCGGGTCGTGCGAGACGACGAGCACGGCCACGCCGTCGGCCGCCTGGTCGAGGAGCGTCGCGCGGATGCAGTCGCCGCTGCCGGCGTCGAGGCCGGTCGTCGGCTCGTCGAGCAGCAGCAGGTCGGCACCGCGGGCGAGACCGTGGGCGAGGAGGGCCCGTTGCCGCTGGCCGCCCGACAGCGCCGCGAACGGTCGGTGCGCGAGGTCGGTGACGTCCAGGCGGTCGAGCGCCTCGTCGACGGCGGCACGGGCCGGGCGGTCGAGGGGGCGCCAACGACCGACGCGACCCCAGGTGCCGACCGTGACGACGTCCCGCACGGTGACCGGCAGACGATCGGACACCGACGTGCGCTGCGGGACGAAGGCGGCCGCCACGGTCACCACGCGCGTGCCGGAGGTCGGCGGACGGACGCCCGCGACGACCTCGAGCAGCGTCGACTTGCCGGCGCCGTTCGGCCCGGCGACCACCGTGAGGGCGCCCGCGACCACGTCGAGGTCGACGTCGGCCAGGGCCACGCGGTCGCCGAACGCGACCCCCACCCCTCGGAGGCGCGCCAGGGACGAGGGAGCGGCGGCGGTGGTCGTCGTCATGCCACCACCCTAGTTGATAAGCATTCTCATTCTCAGCTACGGTCGTGTCTCGTGCCCTCCTTCTCCACCGTCGTCCTCGAGCCGTTCTCGCTCGACTTCGTCCAGCGCGCCCTCGTCGGTGGCGGGCTCGTCGCCGTCCTGTGCGGCGTCGTCGGCACCTGGGTGGTGGTGCGCGGCATGGCCTTCCTCGGCGAGGCCCTCGCCCACGGCCTGCTGCCCGGCGTCGCGCTCGCCACGGTGCTCGGCGCCCCCGTCCTGGTCGGCGGAGCGCTCAGCGCCGTCGTCATGAGCCTCGGGGTCGCCGCACTGCAACGCCGCGGGCGGCTCTCGTACGACACGAGCATCGGCCTGCTGTTCGTCGCGATGCTCGCGCTCGGCGTCGTCGTGGTCTCGCACTCGGGCAGCTTCGCGACCGACGCCACGTCGATCCTGTTCGGCGACGTCCTCGCGATCTCGCCCACCGACCTCGCCCTGCTCGCGGCGGCGACCGTCGTCGGGGTGGCCCTGGCCGCCGCGTTCCACCGCCCGCTGGTGGCCCTCGCGCTCGACCCCCGCCTCGCCGCCGTGCTCGGGCTCGGGCCGCGGTCGGCGCAGGCCGTGCTCGTCGGGCTCGTGACCCTCGCCGTCGTCGCCTCGTACCAGGCCGTCGGGTCGTTGCTGGTCGTCGGACTGCTGCTCGCACCGGCGGTCGCGGCTGGCCCCTGGACGACGCGCCTGCCCACCCGCATGGTGCTCGCGTCCGTGGTCGGGGTGCTCGCCGTGGTCGTCGGGCTGCTCGTCTCGTGGCACGCGGCCACGGCCGCGGGGGCGTCGATCGCGGCCACCGCCGTGGCCTTCGCCGGGCTGTCGGGAGCCGCCCGGGCCGTCGTGACCCGGCGGTGGCGCCGACGACCCGCACCGCACCTCCCGGCGGTCGACGCCGTCGTCGCCTGACCGCCTCCCAGCCGCTCCGCACCCCTCTGCCCCGCCTGCCCGCACCCCACCCGGAAGGACCGCATGCGATCCCCCCTCCTCTCGACCTGCCTGACCGGTACGCTCGCCCTCGGGCTGGTCGCCTGCTCGGCCGGCCCCGCCCGGGACGGCGGCGACCCGGTCACAGCCGCCCCGACGGGCACGACCGGCGAGGGCCACGGCGCCGTCACCGGCGCCGAAGAGCTCGCCGAGCCCCGCCTCGGGCTGACCACGATCGACCCGTCGGGCGTCGTCCACCACCTCGACCTGCTCGACGAGGGCGTCACCGAACTCGGCTCGGTCGGTGCCCCGTCCGCCGTGTCGACGGACGGGCGGTACCTGTTCGCCGAGACCCCCGACGGCCTCGAGGTCGTCGACAGCGGGGTGTGGACGTGGGACCACGTCGACCACTTCCACCACTACCGGGCCGACCCGCGCCTCCTGGGCACCGTCGAGGGCGACGGCGCGGCGACCGTCGCGACGACGAACCTGTCGACCTCGGGGTCGACCGGCGTGCACTTCGCCGGGTCGGGAGACGCCGTCCTGCTCGACACCGAGGCGCTCTCGCGCGGTGAGCTGCGCGAGCGGTTCCGCCTCGAGGGCGAGCCCGGCCCGGGCATGGTCGTCCCCGTCGGGTCGTCCGCGCTGGTCACCGAGGGCGGCGGTGACCAGACCACGCTGGTCGGCCGCACCGCCGACGGCGACGAGACCGGCCTCCGCGAGGCCTGCCCCGACGCGTCCGGCACGATCACCACCCGCGTCGGCGCCGTGGTCGGCTGCGCGGACGGAGCCCGGCTCGCGACGGTCGTCGACGACGAGCTCGTCGTCGAGCGCATCCCCTACCCCGCCGGCAGCACCGCGACCCCCGCCACGTCGTTCGACAACCGGGAGGGGCGACCCACCGTGGCCGCGCTCGCCGGCTCCGAGGGCGTCTGGCTGCTCGACACCCGGGCCCGCGCCTGGACGCTGCTGCCGGCCGCGACCCCGCTGGCGCACGTGACCGCCGTGGACGACGAAGACCAGCGCCTCGTCGCCCTCGCGCAGGACGGCCGGGTGCTCGTCCTCGAGGGCAGCACGGGCGCGATCGAGGCCGAGACCGCGCCCCTCGTCGCCGACTCGCTCGCGGCCGGTCGCGTCCCCACCCTGATCGCCGATCAGCAGCGGGCCTACCTCTCGGCCCCGGTCGAAGGGAAGCTGTACGAGATCGACCCGGCCGACGACGCCCGCGTCGCCCGCGTCTTCGAGACGGCGACCGAGCCGGCCTTCGTCGCGGAGACCGGGCGATGAGCGCGCCGTCGACGATCCGCCACCGGGCCGGGCTCGCCACCGTCGCCCGCATCGCCGCCGTCACGGCCGCCGCCGCCCTGGCCCTGACCGCCTGCGCGCCGGCGGCGGACGACCGCCCCACCGTGGTCGTGTCGACGAACATCCTCGGTGACGTCGTGGGCGAGCTGGTCGGCGACCAGGCCGAGGTCGTCACGCTGATGAAGCCCGACGCCGACCCCCACTCGTTCGAGATCTCGGCGCAGCAGGCCGCACGGATGCGGGCGGCCGACCTCGTCGTGTCGAACGGGCTGGGCCTCGAGGAGGGGTTGCAGCAGCACCTCGACGCGGCGGTCGAGGCCGGAGCGCCCTCGTTCGTCGCGGGCGACGCGATCGACGTGCTCGACTACCGAGAGGGCGACGCGGCCGGCACGCCCGACCCGCACCTCTGGACCGACCCCGGCCGCGTGCTCGACGTCGTCGACGCGCTCGAACCGGTGCTCGCCGAGGTCGAGGGGGTCGACGGGGTCGCCCTCGCCAGCCGCACCGCGGACTACCGCACCGCCCTCGACCGGCTCGACGCCGAGATGACTGCGGCGTTCGCGGCGATCCCGGCCGAGCGCCGTGCCCTCGTGACGAACCACCACGTCTTCGGCTACCTCGCCGACCGTTTCGACTTCGACGTCGTGGGCGCCGTGATCCCCGGCGGCACGACGCTCGCGGCCCCGTCGGCGTCCGACCTCGCCGACCTCGTCGAGGCCGTCGAGACGACGGGCGTGCCGACCGTGTTCGCGGAGTCGTCGTCGCCCGACCGGCTCGTGCAGGCCCTCGCGAACGAGGCGGACGTCCACGTCGACGTCGTCGAGCTGTTCACCGAGTCGCTCACCGCGGCCGACGGCGACGCCCCCGACTACCTGACCATGATGCGCGTCGACACCGAGCGCATCGCCACCGGGCTCTCGCCGTGAGCGCCCGTCCACCAGAAAGAGGAACACTCATGCGCACCCTCCCCCTGCGACGAACGGGCGGCACGCTGCTCGCCCTCGGCGTCGCCGCGACCCTCGTCGCCTGCTCGACCGGCGGGCCCGGCACCGCGTCCGGCGCGACGGACGGCGGCGACGCGACCCGCGCCTCCTCGTCCGGCCCCCGCCTGGCCGTCTCGTCCGAGGGCCGCGTCGTCGTGCTCGACGGCGAGACCCTCGAACCCGTCGGCGACTTCGCCGCCGAGGAGTTCACCCGCCTGAACCCGGCCGGCGACGGTCGTCACGTGATGGTCACGACCACCGCCGGGTTCCAGGTGCTCGACACCGCGGCGGGCAGCACGGACGAACCCGCCCTGACCGACCTCGTGTTCGACGCCGACACCGCGGGCCACGTCGTCCGGCACGGCGGCAAGACGATCCTCTACGCGGACGGTACGAGCGACACCACCGTGTTCGAATCGGCCGACCTCACGGATGCCGTCACCGACGGCGACCTGCCCACCGTCGAGACGATCGAGGGCGTCGAGGCACACCACGGCGTCTCGGTCGTGCTCGAGGACGGCACGTTCCTCACGACGGTCGGCGACTCGGACGGCCGGACGGGCATCGAGGTGCGCGACGCCGGCGGCGCGGTCGTCGCGCAGAGCGACCAGTGCCCCGGTGTCCACGGCGAGGGCACCGCGGCCGACGAGGCCGTCGTGTTCGGCTGCGAGGACGGCGCGCTGGTCTACCACGACGGCACGATCACCAAGCTCGACTCGCCCTCGCAGCCGTACGGCCGCATGGGCAACGCCTACGTCAGCGAGACCAGCCCGCTCGTCGTCGGCGACCACAAGGACGACCCCGACGCCGAGGGCTACCTGCTGCACGCCGTCACGCTGATCGACACCGAGGCGGACACGCTCGGCGTGGTCGACCTGCCCGAGGGCGTCGAGTACACCTTCCGGGGCGTCGCGCGCGGCCCGGGCGACCTCGCCTACCTCATCGGCACCGACGGCGCCGTGCACGTGCTCGACCCCGCGACGGGCGAGCTGACGGCGTCGTGGCCCGTGATCGACGCGTGGCAGGGCCCGGCCGAGTGGCAGGAGGCCCACCCCGCGATCGTCGTCGCCGGCGACGTCGGCTACGTCACCGAGCCGGCCACGAACGGCGTGCACGCGATCGACCTGACCACGGGCGAGGTGCTGACGTCGACCCGACTCGACGTCACGCCGAACGAGATCGCGGTGGCGACGGCCGACTGACGCGACCGCCCACGGGAGGAGGAGGCGCGGTGCGACGACACCGCGCCTCCTTCGTCGTCGAGGGCTGCGCGCGGCCCGCGCGCCCCGGCACGACTTTTTCGTGACGTTCCGGCGTCGGCGACCGTCCTCATCGTGTGCCGTCCTCCACGATGGCGGCAGCGGACGACGGATCGAGAGGACCACCATGCCGAGCTTCTACGTCAGCGAGCCCGACGGAGAACCCGACGCGACCGGTGGCGTCACCCCTCACCCCGTCGACCTGACGGGCGGCACCGAGACGACCTACCGGCGCGTGCAGGACGGCGGCACCGACCTGCGCGAGGCGACGAGGCGGCTCGAGACGCACTACCGCGGCCGACGGTTCGAGTCCGAACCGACCGACGCCCCCTTCGAGTACTCGTACGTGCTCGCGGGCGACGACCGGCTCGTGTTGCAGACCTCGTCGTTCTCGGCACCGATGCGGGGCGAGATCCCCTTCCCCGGGCAGTACATCGTCGCGTGGAACCGCAGCGGTCGCACGACCCTGCACCAGCGCGGCCACACCTTCACGAGCGAGGGCGCCACGCCGTTCCTGATGCCGGCCGAAGAGGCCTTCTCGTTCGAGTCGACGCCGCGCAAGAACAGCATGGTGCAGCTGGGCACCGCGTTCCTCGAGCAGACCGCGGCCGAACGACACGGCGGCCCGTCGCAACGCATCGTGTTCGACTACGCCGTCACGCCCCGACCCGAGGCCGTCGCCGCCTGGCGTGCCACGGTCGGCTCGAGCGCCGCCGCCGTCGTGGCGGAGCAGGCGTCGCCGATCATGCGCCTCGAGGCCCAGCTGGCCCTGGCCCGGGCCCTGCTCGACCTCTTCCCGTGGCGCGCCGTCGACGTGCCCGTCGGCCTGCGCACGCAGGAGGCTGCGCGGGTGCGGCACGCGGTCGAGTACATCCACGCCCACGCCGCCGAGCCGCTGACCCCGGCCGACATCGCCGCCGCGTCGGGCATGCACACCCGCACCCTGCAGACCTCGATGAAGGAGCACCTCGGCACCTCGCCCGCGGCCTACCTGCGACAGGTGCGACTCGACCGCGCCCGCGACGAACTGCTCGCCGCCGCCCCGGCCGAGACGCGCGTGTCGGACGTGGCCCGCCGGTGGGGATTCGGCAACTTCGGCCGCTTCGCGGGGGCCTACGCCGAGCGCTTCGACGAGTACCCGCGCGACACGCTCGCGCGGTAGCCGGGGCTGGTCGCCCCCGCCCGACCCCGAGACACCGGTCGAGTGGGCGGCAAACGTCCTTCCCGGGCGGGTGGAGGACAGTTCGAGCCCACTCGACCGTCGAGCACGCCCGGCGCGGCGTCAGCTCGGGTCGGGGGCACCCTGCTGCTGGGCGTAGGCCTCGGGGCCCTGTTCGGCGGCCTTCGGGTCCATCCAGCCGAACTCGAGGATGTTGCCGTCGGGGTCGGTCAGTTGGCGCTGGTACATGAAGCCGTAGTCGGTGGCCGGGCGCGCCTCCGTGCCTCCGGCGCCGAGGCCGGCCGTGACGGTCGAGTCGACGTGGTCGCGCGAGTCGAGCATCACGGCGGTCGCGACCGAGGCCGCGGCGGTCGGGTCGCCGATGGGCAGGTCGGTGAAGGTCTGGAAGAACTCGCGGGTCAGGATCATGAACGCGCTGTGATCCTTTTCGACGACGACGCAGGCCGCGTTGTCGTCGGTGAAGAGCGGGTTGATGGTGAAACCGAGAGCCGTGTAGAACGACTTGGCACGGTCGAGGTCGGTCACGGGCAGGTTGACGAAGATCATGGCCATCGGGTTCTCCTTCGAACGGTCGTCAGGTGGTGACGCACACAGTGCTCCTGCCCCGGTACGCCGTCAAGGCCTCGGGTTCGCCCAGCCGGTATGTTGTCGAGAAGTCGTCAGCATCGGTGCCCGATCCGTGCGCGACCGCCTGAGAGGTCCCGCCCGTGCGCATCGCCGCCTTCATCGTCTCCGTCGTCGTCTCGTGCGTCCTCACCCTGGGCGGGACGCTCCTGGTCGTCTTCGCCGCGCCTCCCCGCGTCGACTGGACCCTGCTGTTGGCCACGACGAGCCTCGTCACCCTCGTCTTCGGACCCGTGGTCCTCGGCTCGCTCACCGCCTACTGGGACTTCCGAGGCGACGCGGCCCGCCGACGCCTCCTGAGGCGGTGGATCGTCGGGGTGGTCCTCTCCGAGGTCGCGGGAGTGGCGGCGATCGTCGCCTACGCCGTGATCAACGGGTCGCCTTGGTGGCTCGTCGTCGTCCACGCCGGGGGCGGCGCCCTGCTGACGGCCGTCGCCCTGGTCGTCGGACCGGCCGTCCAGCGGCGCGAGGCCGCGTCGGGGGACGCGACGCCGACCTGGGTGCCCATCACGCCCCACGAGATCGTCCGCAAGGTGGTGCGGATCGCCGCCGTCTTCACCGGCGTCCTCGTGGTCGGGCTGGTCGTCGTCGTCGTGGTCTTCACGACCGTCGACGGGCTGTCGGGCGAGCTGGCGAGCGGCCTCGGGCTCGCTGTGGCCCTCGCGTTCTTCGCCGGTGCGATCACCTGCGTGGTGACCTCGCTGTCGTTCAACCGGGCCCTGAGGGAGGCCACCGACCGCGACCCCGCGCTCGTGCAGAAGGTCGGCAAGGTCGTCCTCCGGGGCAAGGCGGTCGACCTCGAGCCCGCCGAGCGGGTCGCCGCCGCACGGTACGCCCAGGTGGTCGCGGTCACGCTCCCGTTCCAGTTCGCCTACCTCGTCATGCTCTACGCCGGGATCGCGATCCAGCAGGTGCAAGGTCTGTCGTCGGGCACCAACCCGTTCGCCCTGCCCCTGCTGGTCGTGCTCGTCGTGGTGCTGGTCGCGTTCTTGCCGTGGACCGTCCTCCGCATCGCCCGGGCCCGCCGCTACGCCCGCGAGCACGCCGCAGAGGCCGACCCCGACCCGCGAACCCCGACCGACGCGCCCGCCGTGACCCCGCAGGAGGCGCGGGCCGACTCCGACGCGGACGCCCGGCCCTGAGGCGGCTCAGAAGTCGAGCAGGCGCAGCGTCACGCTGACGGTGTCGCCGACCCCGACGCCCAGGGCGTCACGCACGGCCCGCTTGACCGGCAGGGCGTAGGCGTTCTCGTCGCCCAGGGGGAAGACCGACGTGGCGAACGTGGACGACCCGATCCGCGCCTCCACCCGGACCGAGCCCCAGCCGCGCAGCAGGTCGCCGGCCACCATCAGCACGTGGTCTTCTACCTCGGGCGGCAGGCTGACGAACGTGTAGAAGGCCCGTCGGCTCTCCCACCGCCAGAGGTCGCCGTCGAAGCGGAACTCCATCGGTCTTCCTCTCGTCGGTGACCTGCCCCGCACCGAATCTACGGTGCACCGCCGCCCCGCGGCACCGCGCCTCCAAGTTCGAGGACGGGGCTGTGCACTACGGTCGACCCGTGGCGGTGCGTCGAACACCGAGCACCCACGTCAGACCGGACCTTCGTCACCGGAAAGCGAGACCATGACCGCCATCGACGACCTGCTCGCCATCGCGAGCCCGCCTCTGGGCGCCGACGACGCGACACCGTCGACCGGGCACGACCACCTCGACGCGCTGCTCAGCCGCAAGAACGGTTTCTACGCCTTCGAGTCGGCCCTCCACGTCTTCCCGACCGGCCCGTCGGCGGTCACGTCGCTCGAGGAATGGAACGCCGCGTCCCTCTGGCGTCACGAGTACGGCGACCTCGCTTCAGGCCTGACGTTCTTCGCCGAGGACGCCTTCGGCGTCCAGTTCGCACTCGACGGGGACGCCGTCTGGACCTTCGAACCCGAGACGG
Organism: Frigoribacterium sp. VKM Ac-1396; assembly: GCF_015350895.1. Classification (NCBI taxonomy): domain Bacteria; kingdom Bacillati; phylum Actinomycetota; class Actinomycetes; order Micrococcales; family Microbacteriaceae; genus Frigoribacterium; species Frigoribacterium sp. VKM Ac-1396. Next base: position 1,470,771 of record NZ_JADKSD010000001.1, read on the forward strand.
GAGCGAGGGAGCGCTTCGAACCCACGGTGGAGTCGTGGGCCGCGGCCCTCCTCGCAGACTACGAGTCGACCACGGGGCATGTCCTGGCCCATGCGTGGCAGGTGGCGAACGGCCCCCTGCCCCCGGACCACCGCCTCGTCCCTCGGCAGCTCTTCGTGCTGGGCGGAGCGTACGAGGTCGCGAACCTGGCGAACCTGCCGGCCGCCCAGAGCATGGGCTTCCGCGGATCGATAGCGCGGCAGATCGCCGACCTGCCCGACGGGACGCAGATCCGCCTCGTCGTGGACTGAAGCGCCTGGAATCGTGGGCGGGAGAATCTGCCACTGGAACCGAAGCGCTCGCGCACGTCCTCCGAGGCCGGGTCACCCACCCGCCGGGTGCGCCAGCGGCAGGGTGACCTCGATCGTCGTGCCGGCCCCGGACGTCGACGCGACCCGGACGTCGCCGCCGTGACGCCCGGCGACCTCGCGCACGAGGGCGAGCCCGATGCCGAAGCCGGGGCGTCCGCCGCCCGGGGACGACCCCTCCGTCGGCTCGGCCCGGGCGAAACGGTCGAAGACGCGCGACGGGTCGATGCCCGTGATGCCGGAGCCCCGGTCGGCGACCGCGACGACCACCGCGGCGGAGGGGCCCCGCCCCTCGACCCGGACGGTCACCACCACGGTCGAGCCCGCCGGCGCGTGGCCGAGGGCGTTGTCGACCAGGGCGAGGACGGACCGTCGCAGGCTCGTCCTCGGCACCGCGACCTGCGCCTCCTCACCCGCAGCGACCCGTTCGAGGCGGATCTCCCGTTCGTCGGCCAGGACGGTCATCGACGACAGGACCTCCGCGACGACGGCGTCGACGCCGACGACCGGAGGTGCGTCTGCGTCTGCGTCACCACCACCGTCACCACCGCCGACGGCCTCGAGCAGGTCCCCGACGATGTCGATCAGGGCACGGGAGTCGCGGCGGAGGTGCGCCACGTCGGAGGCGACCCGCGCGTCCGCCGACACCGCGCCTCCGTCGATCCGGCGTTCGAGGGCCTGCAGCCGGGCGTCGAGGACGGCGAGCGGGGTGCGCAGCTCGTGGCTGGCGTCGGCGACGAACCGGCGCTGCAGGCGCAGGGCGTCGCCGAGCGGGCGGACGGCCCGCCGCGCGATGACGACGGATACGAGACCGGCGAAGACGACGCCGGCGAGGCCGAGCACGACCAGGCCCGCCACGACGTCGGTGGCACTCACGAACACCTCGCCCTGACTCGCCGCGGCGACCTGCTCGAGCCGTTCGGCGGGCACGCTCTGGTGCAGCACCCACGCGATCGTCAGGGCCAGGGCGGCCACGACGACCGCGGCCGAGGCGACGACGATCTGCCGCCCGATCGAGCGGGCCGCCACCTGCAGGGCCGCCGCGTCGGGGTCCGGCCGCCGCGCCGTCGGGGTCGTGCCCGCCGTGCGTCGCCGCACCCGCTGCCCGCGCCCGGTCACAGCGCCCCGAGCCGGTAGCCGCGTCCGCGCACGGTCAGCACGACGTCACGGTCGAGCTTGCGTCTCAGGTAACTGACGTAGGTGTCGACCGTGCCGAGCTGTTCACCCCGCGGGAAGACCGCGGCCAGCAGCTCGGCGCGACCGAAGGTGTAGTCGGGTCGCTCGGCGAGCGCGGCCAGCAGCCCGGCCTCGCGCTCGCTCAGCACCACCCGGCTCGACCACGGCGTCACCACGACGCGGCTCTCGGCGAACAGCCTGCCCTCGCCGACGTCGAGCCACGGTTCGTGGGCCGCGAACGACCGGGTCAGGGCCCGCAGGCGCGCGAACAGCTCGTCGAACTCGAACGGTTTCACGAGGTAGTCGTCGGCGCCGACGTCGAGGCCCTCGACCCGGTCCGCCGTCGAGCCGAGTGCGGTGAGCATCAGCACGGGCGTCGTGACGTGGTCGCGACGCAGGGCCGCGACCAGCTCGGTGCCGTCGAGCCCGGGCAGGCGTCGGTCGACGACGATCACCGCGTGCGTCCCCGCACGGGCGGCGTCGAGCCCCCGCCGGCCGTCGGCGACGAGGTCGACGCGCCACGCCTCGGCCAGCACGTCGGCGACGATCGGCCCGAGTTCGGGGTCGTCCTCGACGAGCAGGAGGCGCGGCAGGGTCTCAGGGTCGGTCACCGGATGCCTCCTCCCGCCGTCGTGTCCCTGCCGATCGTCGCACGGCGGCGAGCACGAGGGGCAGCACCGACACCGCGACCAGCGCGATCGCCAGCAGGTCGATGTGGTCGGCGACGAACGGCAGGCCGCCCAGGAGCGAGCCGAGCACGGTCATGCCCACGGCCCAGAGGAACGCCCCGGCGAGGTTCCACACGACGAAGCGGCGGTACGAGTAGCCGCTGGTCCCCGCGGCGAGCGGCACGAACGTGCGCACCACGGGGACGAACCGGCCCAGCACGAGGGCCGGGCCGCCGTGCCGCGCGAAGAACGCCTCGGCCTGCTCGAGGCGGGCCGTCGTGAGCACCCGGGCGTCGGGCCGGAACCAGCGTCGCCCGAACCGGTGGCCGAGGAAGAACCCGACCTGGTCGCCGGCTGCGGCGGCCGCGAAGGCGCAGAGGGCGATCACCGCGACGCTCAGGCCGAGCCCCTGGTGCAGCAGGCCGGCCGTCACGAGCAACGAGTCACCCGGCAGGAACGGGAAGAGCAGCCCGGACTCGACGAAGACCATGAGGGACAGCCCGCCCAGGGCCCAGGGGCCGAGTGCGGTGAGCAGCGTCTGCGGATCGAAGAGGGTCATCGGGGGTTCCGTTCGAGGTCGGGTACCGACGGGGCACCGGGTGGGGTCACGGCAGGCCGGGCGGGTCGGTCGGGTCGGTCGGGTCGGTCAGGTCGGGCAGGCCGGTCGAATCGGCCGGGGCGGTCGAATCGGCCGAGCAGCCACCGCCACGGCGGACGGGCGAGCGCGACGACCGAGCAGCCGAGCACGGTCGACGCGAGGGTGTCGGTGGGGTAGTGCACGCCGATCCAGACCCGGGACCCTGCCACGACGACGACTCCGAGCGTCGCGACGACGGCCGCGAACCACCGCGCACGACGCCCGCGGACGACGAACACGATCGCCAGCGCCAGGCCGGTCGCCAGGGCGGTGTGCCCGCTCGGGAACGAGAACGAGTGCGGCTCGACCAGCAGCGGGTCGACGAGGAGGCGCGGGTCGGGTCGGTCGCGCCCCACGATCACCTTGACCGTCTCGGCCGCCGTCCAGGGCAGCACCGCGACGCCGGCGACCGTGAGCGCCTCGGCGACCCGTCGCGTCGCCACCCACACGGCGACCGCGACGAGCATGACGATCGCGGCCCCGAGCTGCGGCCCGAGCAGGCGATCGATCAGCAACGCCGTCGCGTCGACGAGGGGCGAGTGCATCCGGCTGACGCGCTCGACGAGGTCGAGGTCCGTCGCCGCGACTCCCCCGGCGCCGGACGTGATCACGAGGCCGGACGCGACGACCGCGACGATGCCCACTCCACCCGCGGTCGCGGCCACGACGTCGCGGTGGGCCGATCGTCGAGCGGGACGAAGGGCAGGAGGCGCGGGTCGCGTCCCCCGCGTCGCCACCGGTGGTCTCCTGTCGAGTGCGGTCATGCCCCGAGGGTCGCGGTCGCCGTCTCAGAAACCGCCCAGGGACGGGGACGAGCCGACCCGCGCCTCCTCGTCCCGGCGTCTGGGGGCTTTCTGGGAGCGCGGTCGTCAGGGTCGTCCGCATGACGACACGAGCCGAACGCACGGGGCCGGCACTCCGCCGCCCCTCCTCGCTGCTGAACAAGGTCCCCGAGGTCACGCTGGCCTTCTGGGTGGTCAAGGTGCTCTGCACCACCGTGGGCGAGACCTTCGCCGACTTCTTGAACGATGGCCTCGGCCTCGGCCTCACCGTGACCAGCCTCGTCATGACCGCGATGCTCGTCGTCGCGCTCGTGCTGCAGTTCCGGTCGCGACGCTACGTGCCCTGGGTCTACTGGCTCACCGTGGTGCTCATCAGCGTCGTGGGGACCCTGCTGACCGACACGCTCACCGACTCGCTCGGCGTGAGCCTCTGGGTCTCGACGGGGGTCTTCGCCGTCGCACTGGCCGTCTCGTTCGGCACCTGGCACGCGGTCGAGCGGACGCTCTCGGTCCACGACATCACGACCCGTCGCCGCGAAGGCTTCTACTGGACGACGATCCTGCTGACCTTCGCGCTCGGCACGGCCGTCGGCGACCTCCTGGGCGAGCAGCTCTCGCTCGGGTACCTGCCGTCGGCGGTGGTCTTCGCGGCCGCCATCGCCCTGATCGCCCTGGCCCACCGGGCCCTCGGCCTCGGCGCGGTGGTCGCGTTCTGGGCGGCCTACGTGCTCACGCGGCCCCTGGGGGCGTCGCTCGGCGACCTCCTCTCGCAGGCGTCCGGCGACGGCGGACTCGGGTTCGGCACGACCGCGACGAGCGTGATCTTCCTGGTCGCGATCGCGGTTGTCGTCGTCGCCATGACGTGGTCGGGACGTCGGACCGCCCGCGCCGCCCTGCAGCGCTGATGCACGTCCGACGGGGCGGACGGAGGACGACGTGAGGCAGATCACGGTCGACCGGCTGGCGGCCCAGACGTCGCCGCTCGTCGTGGACGTGAGCGGCGCGGACGAGTTCGCCGAGGGCCACGTGCCCGGTGCGCTCAACCTGCACCCGTCGCGACTCGCGGACCGATTCGACGAGATGCCCCACGGGGTCGCGGTCCACCTCATCAGCCGGGACGGCTCGCGGAGCGCCCGGGCGACGGCCGCCCTGGTGGCCCACGGGATCGACGCCGTGGACGTCGTGGGCGGGACGACCGCCTGGATCGAGGCGGGGCTGCCGCTCAGCCGCTCGTGACAGGCCGCTCGGCGGGCACCGGTGTGATGACGAAGGCGTCGAGGTTCGGCAGGGCCCCGCGGACGCGCAGACCGGCGTGGTCGGCGATGCGCGACGCATCTGCCAGGTCGTTCGTCCCGACCTCGACCGACGCCGACCCCGTCAATCGGTGCCCGATCCAGCGCAGGCGGAGGCCGCGGACGTGGAGCACCCCGTCGGAGTGCTCGAGCGCGTGCTCGGCCCGGTCGAGGAGGTCGGGGTCGACTGCGTCCATCAAGCGGGCACCGACCGACTTCACGGTGCCCCAGAGCAGGACGACGATCGAGACGGCGATCAGCAGACCGATGATCGGGTCGGCCAACGGGAACCCGAGCAGCACGCCGACGGCTCCCACCACGACCGACAGCGACGTGAAGCCGTCCAGACGGGCGTGCACGCCGTCGGCGACCAGCGCCGCCGAGCCGATGCGGCGTCCGACCCGGATGCGGTAGACGGCGACGATCTCGTTGCCGGCGAATCCGACCAGACCGGCCACGACGAGCAGCCAGGGCGCCTGGACGGGCTGAGGACGGACGAGGCGGTCGACGGCCTCCCACCCGGCGACCAGGGCCGAGAGCGCCACGACGACCACGATGAAGAGGCCGGCGAGGTCTTCGGCGCGCCCGAAGCCGAAGGTGTGCCGGCGCGTCGCGACCCGGCGCCCGAGGACGAACGCGATCCACAACGGCACGGCCGTGAGGGCGTCGGCGAAGTTGTGGATCGTGTCGGACAGCAGCGCGACGGAGCCTGTGACGACGACGAGGACGGCCTGCAGCAGCGTCGTGGCGAGCAAGACGAAAAGGCTGATCTTGACCGCTCGGACCCCCGCCGCCGACGCCTCGAGCGCGTCGTCGACGGAGTCGGCGGAGTCGTGCGTGTGCGGGACGAACAGCTCGTGGAGCCAGCCGCCCAGGCGGCCGTGCGGATGGTCGTGGTCGTGCCCGCCACCGTGGTCGTGCCCGTGCCCGTGCCCGTGCCCGTGGTCGCGGCCGCCGCCGTGGTCCTGGTCGTGGTCGTGGTCCTGGTCGTGGTCGTGGTCGTGGTCGTGGTCGTGGTCGAGCCCAGTCACGTCACTGCCCCTCGGCGTGGTGCGGTGCGTTGCCGACGACGTGCTCGGCCTGCCGGACCGCGTCGCCGACCAGCTCGGACGCGTGCTCGTCGGTGAGGCGGTAGAAGGCCGTCGTCCCCACGCGGCGCGGCTGCACCATGCGCGCGAGCCGGAGTTTGGCCAGGTGCTGCGAGACCGCTGCCGGGCTCTTGTCGACGATGTCGGCGAGGTGGTTCACCGACAGCTCCTCGGCGTTGCGCAACGCCAGGATGATGCGGATGCGGGTCGCATCGGCCAGCATCGCGAACACCTCGACGGCGAGCTCGACGTACTCGGAATCGGGGTCGAGACCGCATGTCTTCTTATCTACGTGCATGCGCAGATACTAGTACAATGACTCCGAATCCCAGCGTCTGGCAAGATCTCCTGATGCCCGCCGACCGAACGCCCCGCCGCCCCGACGTCACGACCACCGACATCGTGGGCGGTGCCGAGCCGGTGCGCATCACGTTGCACGACTACGACGAGCGCTGGCCCGCCGCGTTCGAGGCGCACCGTCGCCGCATCGTCGAGGCCCTGGCCCCGACCGGCACCGAGGCCGGCGGTGACGTCCAGGTCGAGCACATCGGCTCGACGGCCGTGCCCGGTCTCGCCGCCAAGCCGATCGTCGACGTCGTCGTCGTGGTGCCCGACATCACGGCCGAGGAGGACTACCTCGACCCGCTGCTCGCCGCGGGCTACGAGCTGCGGGTGCGTGAACCCGGGCACCGACTAGTCCGCACGCCCGAGCGCGACGTGCACGTCCACGTCTACGAGCGCGGCGCGACCGCGGTCGACGAGTACCTGCTGCTGCGCGACCACCTGCGGGCCGACACCGCCGACCGCGACCTCTACGCGGCGACCAAGCGCGAGCTGCTCGACCGGCGCTGGGACGACATGAACGACTACGCCGACGCCAAGACCGAGGTGATCACCGCGATCAAGGGGCGCGCCCGTGCCGCCCGCGAGGGCCGACACGTGAGCTGACCGAAAACGAACCGAAAGCTGACGCACGCGGCTCTTGCCTGCAAGGCGAGCGTCACTTATCTTTGTGATCGAACCACCCGGCAGACGTCGAGGGCCCACCACCCTCGAGCGGCCCGGCCGTCCGCGACCTCACCAGTCGCGCCCGACCGCTCCGTGCTCCCGCCGCCTCGCCGTCACCGTCGTTCCAGGATCAGGAAGCACCGCCATGCCCATCTCCACGCCCCGTGCCGCCCGTCTCGCCGCCTTCATCGGCGTCCCCGTCGCCCTCGTCGTCTCGGGCGTGCTCGTCTCGGCCGCGTCGTACTCGGCGTTCTCGGCGACGACCACGAACCCCACGAGCAACTGGACGGCCGGCACGGTCGCCCTCACCGACGACGACGCGAACGCCGCCCTCTTCACGGCCACCAACCTCAAGCCCGGCTCGACCGCCTCGAACTGCATCAAGGTGACGTCGACCGGCTCGCTGCCCTCGAACGTCGTCCTCTACGGCGCCGGCGGCACCCCGGGCACCGCGCTCGGCTCGGCCCTGAACCTCACCATCGAGCAGGGCACGGGCGGCGGCTTCGGCTCGTGCACCGGCTTCACCGCCGACGCCACCAACGGCACGGCCTACACGGGCACCCTCGCCGCGTTCGGCAGCGGCCGCACGTCGTTCGCGACGGGCGTCGGCTCGTGGACCACCACGGGCGCCGCGAGCGAGTCGAAGGTCTACCGCATCACGTACTCGCTGCCCACCGGCGCGGCGAACACGCTGCAGTCGGCGACCGCCTCGATCGGCTTCACCTGGGAGGCCCAGAACAACTAGTCCGCGACCCGGACCCGCTGCGCCCGCAGCACCCGCACCGGACGAGAGGCCGTCGTGAGCACGCACCCCGCGCACGCCCTGCCGAGGCACCACGCCTCGGCAGGAGCGTCCGTGGCGGCCACCGTCGGCACCGGCGGCCTCGCCGACTGGTCGCGCATCGTCGTCGCGACGGTGGCCCGCGGGGTCGTCGCCGCCCTGCTCGGCCTCGCCTTCTGGGCCGTCGCCCCGGCGGTGCTCGGCTGGCAGCCCACCACGGTGATGACCGGCTCGATGGCACCGCGCATCCACGTCGGCGACGTCGTCGTCTCGCGACCCGTCGACCCGCTCTCGTTGCACCAGGGCCAGGTGCTGCTCTTCGACGACCCCGACCAGGCCGGCCACCTGCGTCTGCACCGGTTCGACGCCCCCGGCGTCGACGGGGCGATCGTCACCAAGGGCGACGCGAACCCGTCCGCCGACTCGAGCCCCGTCGCGCGCGAGGCCGTGCACGGGGTGGCGATGGTCCGCGTCCCCGCCGTCGGGCTGCCCGTCGTCTGGGCGCGCGAGGGCGACTGGGCGCACCTCGGCCTCGCGGCGGCGGCCCTCGCGGTGCTGCTCGTGCTGACGACGCTCGACTCCCCGCTCCGTCGCCGCGCCTCCTCGGCGACCGATGTCGACGGCGACGCGTCGCCTCCGGGCGGCGGCGAGCGAGCAGGCGAGGACGAGGAGGCGCGGCTCGCGGCCCCGACGACGCCCCGCCGCCTGCACCGTCGGCTGCACCGTCGGCTGCACCGCCGGACCCGACGTCGCCGGACCACCGCGGCCGTCTCGGCCGCCGTGATCGCCACCTCGACGATCGGCCTGATGCTGCCCGCCGAGGCCGTCGCCGCCCCGTTCCGGGCGACGACGGCCTCGCCGACGAGCTCGCTGACGGCGACGACGGTCGTCGCCCCGACGGCCCTGACCTGCACGAACACCAGCGGCTCGAGCGGCGTCGTGATCGGCTGGTCGTACTCGGGCGAGACCCCCGAGAAGTTCGAGCTGCTGTACGGCAGCACGGTCCTCGCGACGACGACGGCGGGCACCCAGCGGTCGGTCACCTACGACCAGGGCGCCCTGCTCGCCCTCGGCAACCGCTACACGCTCACCGTGCGCACGACGCTCGCCGGCTCGTGGACGGCCACGTCGACCTCGACGACCTCGGTCCAGGTGACCGCCCTGCTGCTCGTCTCGGCCGTCCGCTGCTGACGGCCGCCGACCGTCCTCGGTCCCGACGGCCCCGACGGCTCTGACGGCCCTGCGCGGGTGGCACCGACGGCTCTGACGGCCCTGCGCGGGTGGCACCGACGGTCCTCCCGTCGTGCGGGGCCCGGGTCACGGTGGGAGGCGAGGCGCACCATGGCTCCATGACCACCACACTGATCACCGGGGCCAACAAGAGCCTCGGCCTCGAGACCGCCCGGCGCCTGCTCGACGCCGGCCACACCGTCTACGCGGGCATGCGCGACCTCGACTCGGGCGACGCCGTCCGGGCCCTCGGCGCCCACGCCGTGCAGCTCGACGTCACCGACCAGGCGAGCGTCGACGCGGCCCTCGCCTCGCTGCCCGAGCTCGACGTGCTCGTGAACAACGCGGGCGTCCTCGGCTCGTCGTTCGGCGTCGACGACCTCACGCCCGAGGCCCTGGGCGAGGTCCTCGACGTCAACGTCGTCGGCATCGTGCGCGTCACCCAGGCGGCGCTGCCCCTGCTGCGCCGCTCCGGGCGACCCGTCATCGTGAACGTCGCGTCGGGCGTGGGCTGGCCACGCTGGTTGAGCACCGAGGGCCACGACGAGTTCCCCGTCGCCGCAGTGCCCTACGCCGCGTCGAAGGCGGCCGTGATCGCCCTGACCGTGCAGTACGCGAAGAACCTGCCGACCTTCCGGGTGAACGTCAGCGACCCGGGCTACACCGCGACCGACTTCAACGGGCACGGCGGCCACCAGACCGTCACCGAGGGCACGGACGCCACGGTCGCCCTCGCCCAGCTCGGCCCGGACGGGCCCACCGGCGAGTTCCACGACCGCCGCGGCCGCATCGACTACTGACCGGCGACCCGAGGACTAGACCTGACCTCGTGCCGTCACCGCTCCTCCTCGCCTCGCTCGCCGGTCTGCTCTCGGGTCTCTCGCTCGTGGTCGGGGCGGTGGTGTCGTGGTTCGTGAAGGTGCCCCGCGAGGCCGTCGCGCTCGTGATGGCCTTCGGCGCCGGCGTGCTGATCTCCGCCCTGTCGTTCGACCTCGTCGACGAGGCGACGACCAGCGGCGGACTCGTGCCGACCCTCGCCGGGTTCTTGGCCGGTGCCGTCGTCTACGTCGTGCTCGATCAGCTGCTCGAGCACGGGGGCTTCCGCCGCAAGCGCCACAGCCGGGGGTCGGCGGGGTCGGGAACCGGCCTCGGCATCGCCCTCGGCGCGCTGCTCGACGGGGTGCCCGAGACCGCCGTGCAGGGCGTGAGCCTGACGGGCGGGGGCTCGCTCAGCATCGCGGTGCTCGTCGCCGTGGTCATCTCGAACTTCCCCGAGGGCATGTCGAGCACGGCCGACCTCAAGTCGTCGGGCCGGTCGGCCCGCTACGTCTTCGGGCTGTGGTCGGGCATCGCCGTGGTGTGCGCCCTCTCCGCGCTCGGCGGGTACGCCCTGCTGGGCGGCGTGCCCGAGGGCGGCCAGTCGTTCGTGATGGCGTTCGCGGCCGGGGCCATCCTCGCGATGATCTGCGACACGATGATCCCCGAGGCGTTCCGCAAGACGCAGACCCTGACCGGCCTGGTCACGGTGCTCGGCTTCGTCGCGAGCTACGTCGTGCACCAGGTCGCCTGAGTCGTCCGGGTCGGCCGGGTCGGCCGGGGCCGGGCATGCCAGCCGTCGGCCCCGAACTGGGTCATCCGTTCTGCGAAGGGGCGGCGCCTCAGGGGTCGGCGCTCTAATATCCTGCATCGGTGAGCCCCGACCTTCCCGCCACCCCGGAGAACCATCCGGAGTCCGTCCGGCTGCTCGCGTCCACCCTCCGGACCCTCGACGAGGCGCACCGGCGCTACCGGTTGCACGCGGCGAAGGTGATCGGCATGGGTCACACCGAGCTGTCGGCCCTCGTGGCGATCGGCGAGGCACCGGGCATGACGCCCGGCACCCTGTCGCACGAGCTGCTGCTCAGCACCGGCGCGACGACCGCCGTCGTCGACCGGCTCGAGAAGTCGGGCCACGTCGTCCGCACCCGCCACCCCGACGACCGGCGCAGTCTCTTCCTGCACCTCACCGCCGCGGGCGAGGCCACCACCGCCGCCCTGACCGAGGCGTACCAGTACGTCCTCTCGACCACGGGCACGGACGAGACGATCGCCGAGGCCCTCCCCCAGCTCGACAGCATCGCCGCGGCACTCGACGCCGCGTCCCGCGAGCCCACCTCCTGACCCACGCGGCCGGGGGCCGGGCTGCGCGCCCGCCGACCCCGCGCCTCCGGGGCGTGCGCGGCCGCCGACGCCGCGCCTCCTGCCCGTGTCGCACCGCCAGGTGAGCATCGCACCGCCAAATTCGGCGGTGCGATGCTCACCTGGCGGTGCCACACCACCCCGTCCGCACCACCACGCCCAGGTCGCACCACCGTCGCGTCGTCGAACCACGCCGGAGTGTGGTTCGACGACGCGAACGTGGTGCGACCTCGGGCGGGGCCGGCCTCCTAGGCTTCGGGCATGGGATCGGACGTCGCGGCGCGCTACGCCGAGCGGGCCGGCGAGTACGCCCGGCACCTCGGCTCGATGTCGTCGGTGCACCCGGCCGACGAGCACCTCGTCACGTCGTGGGCGGCAGGACTCGGCCCCGACGGGCTCGCGCACCCCGTGCTCGACGCGGGCTGCGGTCCCGGCCACTGGTCCGGGCACCTCGCGGCCGAGGGCGTCGACGTGCGCGGCATCGACCAGGTGCCCGAGTTCGTCGAGCACGCCCGCCGGGCCCACCCCACCGTGCCGTTCGACCTGGCCGACGTCGACGCCCTGCCGTACGGGCCGGGTGAGTTCTCGGGCGTCCTCGCCTGGTACTCGCTGATCCACCACGACCCGGGCGACGTCCGTCGGCCCCTCGACGAGTTCGCGCGGGTCCTCCGACCAGGTGGCGGGCTGCTCGTCGGCTTCTTCACCGGGTCGACCGTCGAACCGTTCGACCACGCGATCACCACCGCCTGGCGCTGGTCGCCCGACCTCCTCGCGGACGCCCTCCGCGCCTCCGGGTTCGACGTGCTCGAGACCCACACGCGCACGGGGCCGACCTCCGGCCCCAGACCCCACGGCGCCCTCGTCGCCCGGCTCGCCCGGTAGGCCCGCCCGGCTGCCACCGCAGCACGCCGGGTAGCATCGCGGCATGCCGGAGGGTGACAGCGTCCACCGACTGGCGGCGCGCCTCCGTCCGTCGCTGGTCGACCGGCTCGTCGTCGACGGCGAGCTGCGGTCGGGCGGCCGGGCGGGCGACTCGCTCGCCGGTCGGCGCGTCGTCGAGGTCGACACCCACGGCAAGCACCTGTTGACCCGCCTCGACGACGCCACCACGCTGCACACCCACCTGCGGATGCAGGGCTCGTGGACCCTCACCCGACCGGGCCGCGCCCTTCCGTCGCGGCTGCAGCGGCAGGTGCGCGTGCGGGCGCGGCTCGACGACGGCCACACCCTGTGGGGCGTCGACCTGCCGGTCGTCGACCTCGTGCCGACCCGTGACGAGCACACCCTGATCGGCCACCTCGGCCCCGATCCGCTGCGCCCCGACTGGGACCCCGAGGAGGCGCGACGTCGCCTGGCCGCACGCCCCGACGTCACCGTCCGTGCGGCGCTGCTCGACCAGCGTCCGATGGCCGGCCTCGGCAACCTGTGGGCCAACGAGGTGGGGTTCCTGCGCGGCGTCCACCCGGCGACCCCGATCGGCGAGGTCGACGTCGTCAAGCTCGTCGACGTCGCGGCCCGGGCGCTGCGCTTCTCGGCCACGACCCCGGGCGCCTACCAGGTCACCACGGGCCGCACCCGCCGCGGCGAGACGCACTGGGTGGTGGGCCGGGCCGGTCGCCCGTGCCTGCGGTGCGGCACCCGCGTCGAGGCCCGTGACGACCCGCCCGGCCCCGACGGTCGCTCGCGCCGGGCGTGGTGGTGCCCGCGGTGCCAGCCCGCGGCGGGCTCGACGGGCTCGACGAGCGGCTGACGGCAGGACCACGACGACGCCGAGTCACCCGAGCGGACGGGCTCGGCCCGCGGGGGCGACCGCCTCAATCGGCCAGCGCCCTCCGCATCGCGTCGTACGCGGGGGTGGGCGCACCGTCGTCGAAGAGCAGGTCGTGCCCCTGCTGCGGGCGGCCGTCGTCGTCAGCGAACCAGTCGTACCGGTCGTCGACCCCCCACGTCGTGTACGAGACGCAGGTCTCCGAACGCAGGCAGGCTGCGAGGACGGTGGCGTACTGCTCGGCCTGGGCGTCCTGACCCTCGTCGTCGGTGACGTCGTTCTCCGAGATGCGGACGAGCAGGCCGGCGTCCTCGAAGGCGTCGAACGTCTCGGCGAGGTCGTCGGCCGAGAGGGCGTCGGTGTCGAGGTCGTACACGTGGGCCTGGAGCCCCACGCCGTCGACGTGCCCACCGGCCGCGTTCGTGTCGAGGGCCAACTGCAGCAGCGCGTCCTGGCGCGGACCCGGCACGTCGGCGCCGTTCTCGTTCACGAACTGCCGGACGTCGGGGTCGGCGTCGTGGACGGCCTGCGAGACGACCACCGGGTAGGTGGGGCCGAAGACCTGGTACCAGACGTTCTGCTGCAGCTCGGTCCCCTGGTCGACGTCGAACGGTTCGTTGACGACGTCGAGCGAGTCGAGCCGGCCGCGGAAGTGCGAGACGACGGTCGTCACGTAGTCGAGCAGGACGTCCGCGCTCGCACGACGGTCCGCCTCGGTGTCGACGGGCAGCTCCTGCATCCAGCGCGGCATCGCCTCGCTGAAGGCGATGGTGTGGCCGTGCACGGCCATGCCCTGGCTCTCGGCGAGGTCGAGGAGGGCGTCGGCCTCGTCGAAGAGGTACTCACCCTGCCGCGGCGAGATCGCCTGGGGTTTCATCGCGTTCTCGACGGTGAGGCCCCCGAAGTCGCCCACGAACTCCCTCGCGTACGCGGGGTCCGAGGCGAGCGGGCCGAGGGCCACGGCCGCGCCGATGACGAAGTCCGGGCGGGAGCGAGCGGCGAGCGCCTGCAGGCCGTCCGAGGATCGGCCCTCGCCTGCCGCCGCGGGGCCTGCGGTCGAGAGTTCCGCCCCTGCCGGCGCGGCGGCGCTGAACGAGTCGACCGCGAAGGAGCCCTCGTCGCTCGACAGTCCCCACCACAGCTCGCCCGAACCGAAGACGTCGCCGAGGGGCATCGAGGCGACCGTCTCTCCGTCGCTGGTCACCTCGAGCAGGTCGCCGGCCCGGCGTACCGAGAGCTCGGCCTCGGGGCCCGAGGTCGTCACGTGCTCGTCCACGACCGGCCGGGGGTCGGTCGCGTCCTCCGGGGCCGACCCGTCGAAGACGGTGATGCCGAGGTCGTCACCGCGGACCGTGAGGTGGACGCCGGCGGGTTCGAGGCGGAACTCGTCGGCGATCACCGGCGGAGCGTCGTAGACGGCGAGGGTGGCGTCGGCGGTCACGTCCGCGAAGGAGGCGCGGACCGTGAAGTCGTCGGGTGCCACCAGGTGCGTCCCCGCGAGGTCGACCGGCGGGTCCGGCTGGCCGCCCGAGCCGTCCTGCCGGACGATGCTCCGCGCGGTCGTGCCCACCCGCAGGCCGTCGTCGTCGGCGACGACCCCCGGCACGTGCCGCCAGTCCTGCTGCAGCAGGTCCACGACCGTGCCCTGCTCCGGTGGTGACGAATGCGTCGAGGTGCAGCCGGTCAACACGAGGAGGACGACGGTCACCAGGCCCCGGCCCCGGCCCCGGCCCCGGGCCCGGGCCCGGCTCCGGCCCAGCCGACGAGTGGTCGGGCCCGCCACGGGCTCGAGGGCGTCAGGGCTCATGCACGACACCGTAGCGTCGAGACGAGACGAGGAGGCGCGGGCCGGCAGACGGCGACGGCCGGGGACGCCACGGGCCGGGACGCGGGACAGCGGCACGCGCGCCACGCGCTTCGCCTCTACTGTTCATCCGGAGGACGAGATCCGCCTCACGAAAGGGGCGTGCGATGAGCGAACGACGTCGGCGAGAACTGGGCGAGTCGGACGAACCCGTCGAGGACGAACTCGACGAGTCGTTCGACGCGACCGTCGAAGAGGGCGCCGAACGACTGCACCGCACCCTCAGGACCACACTCATCACGGGGTTCTTCGGCGGGCTCGAGGTCGGCCTGGGCGTCATGGCGATGCTCGCCGTGTTGACCGAGACGGGCAGCCACCTCCTGGCGGGCCTGGCGTTCAGCGTCGGGTTCCTCGCCCTGCTGCTCGCGCACTCCGAGCTCTTCACCGAGAACTTCCTCCTGCCGATCGCCGCCCTGGCCGCGAAGGAGGGCACGTTCCTCCAACTCGTGAAGCTCTGGGGCGCCACGCTGGTCGCCAACCTCGCCGGCGGGTGGCTCTTCATGTGGCTCGTCGTCCAGGCCTTCCCCGAGTGGCACACGACCCTCGACGAGTCCGCCCACCACTTCGTGGATGCGCCCTTCTCACTGCAGACCGTCGTCCTCGCCGTCCTCGGCGGCAGCACGATCACGCTCATGACCCGCATGCAGCACGGGACGACCTCCGACCCCGCGAAGATCGCCGCCGCCGTCGCCGGGGCGTTCCTGCTGGCCGGTCTCCAGCTGTTCCACTCCATCCTCGACTCGCTCCTGATCTTCGGTGCCATCCACGCGGGGAGCGCCGTCACCTACGCCCAGTGGGCGGGGTGGTTCGGCTACACGCTGCTCTTCAACGTCCTGGGCGGGCTGGTCCTCGTCACGGCCCTCCGGTTGCTCCGCACGAAGGAGCTGGTCGCGAAGGCCCGCCGGGAGAACGACTAGCGCGCCCGCTCTCAGTGCCCGCCGCCGAGGGTGCCCGCGAGGCGGCCGTGCATGGCCTCGCTCGAGGCGTTCATGCCCTCGATGCGGGCGTGCTTGCCGTGGCGTGCGTACTTGGTCGTGACCGCGTCGAGGGCAGCGACGGTCGAGGCGTCCCAGACGTGTGACCCCGAGAGGTCGATGACGACCGCCTCGGGGTCGCCGACGTACTCGAACTGGGTGGTGAGCTCGTTGCTCGAGGCGAAGAACAGGGCGCCCGTGACGGTGTAGCGCGCCTCCTCGGTCCCGTCGGTGGCGGTGCCGACGGTGCGCTCGACGGTCGCGAGGTGGGCGACCCGGCGGGCGAAGACGATCATGGCCGCGACGACCCCGACCACGACGCCGATCGCGAGGTTGTGGGTCGCGACGACGACGACCACGGTCAGGACCATGACGACGGTCTCGCCCAGCGGCATGCGCCGGAGGGTCGAGGGCCGGATGCTGTGCCAGTCGAAGGTGCCGACGCTGACCATGATCATGACGGCCACGAGCGCGGCCATCGGGATGACGGCGACGACGTCGCCGAGGCCGACGACGAGGACCAGGAGGAAGACTCCGGCCATGAACGTCGAGATGCGGGTGCGAGCGCCCGAGGCCTTGACGTTGATCATCGTCTGGCCGATCATCGCGCAGCCGCCCATGCCGCCGAAGAAGCCGGACAGGATGTTCGCCCCTCCTTGGCCGAGCGTCTCACGGGTCTTGCGGGAGCGGGTGTCGGTGATGTCGTCGACCAGCTTCGCGGTCATGAGCGATTCGAGGATGCCCACGAGGGCCATCGCGACGGCGTACGGGGCGATGATCGTGAAGGTCTCCCAGGTGAGCGGCACCGACGGGAGGAACAGGTGCGGGAGGCTGTCGGGCAGCTCGCCCTCGTCACCCACCGTCGGGACGGCGATCGCTGCCACGACGGTCGCGGCGGTGAGGAGGACGATCGCGACGAGTGGCGCCGGCACGACCTTCGACAGTCGCGGCAGGAAGACCATGATCGCGATGCCGATCGCGACGAGCGGGTAGACCACCCAGGGGACGTCGACGAGGTTCGGCAGCTGCGCCGTGAAGATGAGGACGGCGAGGGCGTTGACGAAGCCCACCATGACGCTGCGGGGCACGAAGCGCATGAGCTTGGCGACGCCGACGAGGCCGAAGACCAGCTGGAAGACGCCGGCGAGGATGACGGTGGCGATGAAGTAGTCCAGGCCGTGCTCGCGGGCGACGGGGGCGATGACGAGGGCGATGGCGCCCGTGGCAGCCGTGATCATGGCGGGTCGACCGCCGAGGAACGCGATCGAGACGGCCATCACGAACGACGAGAAGAGGCCGACGCGGGGGTCGACGCCGGCGATGATCGAGAACGAGATCGCCTCGGGGATCAAGGCGAGGGCGACCACGAGGCCGGCGACGACTTCACGGCTGAGCAGCTTGGGGCGTCGGAGGGCGTCGAGGACGGTGGGCCCGGAGTCGTGCGTCGACTGCACGACAGAGGGGGCCTGGGCGGCGATGGGCATGGGGATGCTCCGTTCGAGGGGCGGACGACGGTCCGCGAGGGTGAGGTCTGAGCGCGACGGCGCGCGAGCCGATCACTGAGATCCGGCAGAAGAGGGTGGGCCCGATGGGCGATGCCCCAACCCTACCCTTACGTGAGGGTAGGGTTCAACCTCTGCCGGTTCGACCCGGACCTCCGACGTCGCCCCTCGGGGGCCGTGCGGGCTAGAGCTCGCGGACCAGTTCCGGTATCCGCTCCCGGAACGGGAAGAACCCGCGTGAGGCGTGGGGCCAGGTATCGCCGTCCCACCGTCGACGCAGGGTGACGAGGTCGATGCCCCGTTCGGCGAGGGCCGAGCGTGACGCCGCGAGTCGTTCGGCGACCGGGCCGACCGGGGCGTACGGCGTCACGACCGTGTCGAGCCCCTCGGACACCGCCCAGTCGACGAGGCTCGACGGCAGCGGGTCGGGCAACGTCTGGGCGGGGCGGCCGGTGGAGTCGACGGTCCGTGCTGCCGCATCGGCGACGGCGCCCGTGGTGAAGGCGTGCACCGCGGCGGACGCCCCGAGGGGTGAGCGTCCCGCCGGGTCGGCGCCGACGGCGGTGGCCGCCAGGGCGGAGGCGAGGCCCGGGTGCTCCTCGAGCAGGCTCGCCGCCTCGAGGTCCTCTTCGTGCAGCAGCAGCCCGACTCGTCCACCGACGGTCCCCACGACGTCGTCGGGGTCGATCGCCGCCCTGGGCGGCAACGGTTCTTCGGACAGCGCACGAGCCGTGGTGGCCAGGCCCTCGGGTGCGAAGCGACCGTCGGTGTACCGGGCGATGTTGGCTGCCGACGCGAGGTACGTCTTGCCCTTGGTCTGCAGACCGGCGACCCATCGCCACGAGAGGGTGTTGGAGGCGGCGTCCCCGTCGAGCAGGTGCCGGTAGAAGAAGTCGGCGCCGAGCTGCCAGGGCAGGCCGCGGGTGAAGATCCAGATGCTCGCGAACCACATGCGCGTGTGGTTGTGGAGGTAGCCGGTCTCGACGAGTTCGTGCACCCAGGCGTCCATGGCGGCGATGCCCGTCCGCCCGCTCACGGCGGCCTCGTGGTCGGCAGGGAGGTCACCGGCCAGCAGCGCGTCGACGTCGTGCCGGTACCGCCGCCACACCTCGGGGTTCTGCTCGAGCCAGCCCTTCCAGTAGGTGCGCCAGAACACCTCCTGCACGAACTTCTCCGACGCCCCCGGGCTGTGGTGCGCCAGGACGGTGCCGAGCACCTCCCGCTCGGTCAGGAGGCGGTGGCGGAGGTACGGAGACAGCCCCGAGACGTTCTCGCGGGCGGCCCCGAGGTCGTGGTTGCGGTCACGGGCGTAGGCCGACCCGGCACGGGGGACGAAATCGTGGAAGGCCTCGAGACCGGCCTCTCTGGTGGGGATGAACACGGCTCCATCATGCGCTCCGCGCGCTGGGGGACGACGGCCGCCGTCCACCTGGCGGATCGAGGCCCGCGGGTATAGCTTCCAGAGCAGTCGTCCGGACCACCGACTGTCGGCGAGGCGGCCATGAAGCACATCACGTTCGCAGGGAAGAACTTCCTGGTGGGTGATCGCGTCGCCGACGCCATCCTCGAGTACGCGGCGATGCTCGGCGAGACCCGCTCGGCCGACTCCGTCGACATCACCGCCATCGACGCCGACGGGGACGTCGTGACGGCGACGTTGTTCCTGTCCCCCGGGGTCCCCCTCGTCGCCGAGACGACGAACAACTCCCTCCCCGAACCCGACAACGACGAGACGACCGCCTACATCGAGGCCCGCCTGGCTCAACACGTCGACACCGCACCCGTCCAACCTGCCGACGAAACCGACCCTCGACGCCTCGACATCGACGACTGGTTGGACGACCAGGAGTGACCCTGGCCGCCGTCACGGCGTGTCTCGCGTGGGCGACGAGGTCCGGCGTCGCGTGCAGCGCCGGTGCCACGCGAGCGCGGTCGCCGCGAGCACGACCGCGCCGATCACTGCCACCACCGGCCGACGCCAGAGCACCCCCGCGAGGAACGAGACCGGCACGAACAAGAGGATGTCCGCAGTCGACTCCACCGCGGTGGGAGCGAGGTAGGGCAAGCCCGGATCGCACGTGACCGTCGGGTACGGGGCGCCGTCCGGGTACAGCGTGAGCACCACGACGGCGAGCACCGCCACACGCGAGCGGAACACGTTCGTGGAATGCGTCGCGTCGGTGGGATCAGCGTGGTGAAGACGGCCAGCGCGGCGCGCGCCGCATCGAGGAGGCGACGACCCCTTGTCATCGTGGTGCCTCGCGGGGATGCTGGCACCATGACCGACGTCCGAGCGGCTCTCTCGGCCGCGCTCCGAGAACAGCGCCAGCACGTCGTCGACGCGGTCGACGGTCTCGACGCGGACGGGCTGGTCCGACCCCTCTTGCCGTCCGGCTGGTCTCCCCTCGGCCTGATTCGGCATCTGACCTTCGACGTCGAGACGTTCTGGTTCGAGGGCGTCGTGCTCGGTCGACGGCTGGACCTGCCGAGCGACGACGACGTGTGGCACCCCACGGAGTGGCCCCGGCCCGAGCAGGTGCTCGACGACTACGGGAAGGCCGCCGGCCGGAGCGACGAGACACTGCTGGCGACCGAACTCGACGCTCACCCACCCCGCCGGGCCTTCGAGGCGCATCCGTGGATTCCCGACCGCGACCTGCTCGCCACGACGCTGCACGTCATCACCGAGACGGCGGCCCATGCCGGGCACCTCGACGCGGCACGCGAACTGATCGACGGCCGTCAGCGTCTCGTCCTGACCGAGTTCACGGATCGGCAGGCGCGGCGTCAGAGCCCTCGATGACGGCGAGCACGCGCCGGGGAGATGGACTGCGGACGTGATCAGGGCCTGCGGGCATCATGAGAACCGGTTCGAGTCGAGGGCAGGAGGGCCAGCTGGTGAACGTGACCGTCGAAGTCGACGTCCTGGACCACATGTGCTGCGGCGAGACCATCGAGCGGGGTGATCGGGTCGACCTGGCGTGCACGCGCTGGCAAGACCCTGACGGTCGTGTGCGCGTGTTCGCGACCCACCACGCCTCCCGTGTCGAGACCTGGGTCCGTGGGCGGGTCGTCGACATCGTCTCCGTGGCGGAGGACGGTTCCGCTCGGCCCGTCCTGCGCATCCCGAACGGTCGAGCGCTCCGCGGCCTGGACGAAGACGACGACGGCCACCTCGAAGCACCCTGGACGGGTGAGCTGGTCCAGAACCGAGGCCGAACCTTCGTCGTCACCGTGAGACGGTAGGCGACTCCGTCCCCCGACACCGTCCACCACCTCGGACACGGGCCTCACCGGCCTGGCCGCATGCTCGCTGCCTGGGCTGCGGCGATCACGCTCGTGGTCGTCTCAGCAGTCCTCGCCCGTCGGGGCCCCTCGGTGATCTGACGGGCACCTCTCGGATCACCGGCCGGGCAGGGCGCCGAGCGCTCGCGATCGTGCCGCGAGGAGGTCGGCGTAGGTGCCGTCACGTTCGGCCCAGCGCAGCCGCTGTGCGGCCTGGACGACGACCTCGTCCGGGGTCGGGTCCTGGCTCAGGAGGTCGACGACCTCGTCGAGGTAGGCGTCGAGCGGGAGGGCCGCCGGGTTGACCTTCTCCTGGCCGGCCGTCGCGACGGCCGGCGGGACGAGTTCGCTCACGTCGACGCCCGTGCCGGCGAGCTGGGCCCGGAGCGACTCGGTGTACGCGTGGACGCCCGCCTTCGACGCGCCGTAGGACGGCATCAGAGGGAACGGCAGGAAGGCGATGCCCGACGAGACCGTGACGACGTGTCCGCCCCCGCGACCGATGAGGTGCGGGGTGAACGCGTCCACGACGCGGATCGTGCCGAGCAGGTTGACGGCGACGGTCGTCTCGGCGGCGGCGAAGTGGGCGGGGTCGCGGAGGTCCTCCTGGAGCAGGACGCCGGACATGGTGACCACCGTGTCGAGGCCGGGATGCGCCTCCAGGACCTCGTCCCTGGCCCGGATGACGGATGCGGCGTCGGTGACGTCGATGCGGACGGTCTCGAGGTCGTCGACCTTGCCGGTGTCGCGGCCGCCGACGACGACGGTGCTGCCGGCGGCGGCGAAGCGCCGGGCGAGGCCGAGGCCGATGCCGGAGGTGCCGCCGACGACGAGGACGGTGCGGTGGGTGATGTCCATGGTGTCTCTTCCTGTTCGGTTCGGGTACGAGACGACCCTCGCCCCTGCCGGTCCGGACAGGCAGAGCCCGGCTGATCCGGGGAGTGACGGGACCCCCGCTCCATCGACGGCCACTGGGTATCGTCGGGCCCATGGACCCTGACACCCGGGCGAACGCCCTCGGCGAGTACCTGCAGGCCAGGCGCGCCCTCGTCTCGCCCGAGCGAGTGGGCCTGCCGGCCGGGACGCGTCGCCGGGTGCCGGGGCTCCGCCGCGAGGAGGTCGCCCTGCTCGCGGGCATCAGCGCCGACTACTACCTTCGGCTCGAACGCGGCCGCGACGACAACCCCTCCTCGCAGGTGCTCGACGCGCTGGCCCGCGTGCTGCAGCTGGACGACGTCGAGACGGCCTGGCTCCGCGACCTCACGACGCCACGCCCTCGCGCCAGGCGCGCCCGGACGGCCGAGCGCGTGCCCGAGCGGCTGCACCACCTCCTCGCCGCCCTCGACGTCCCGGCGTTCGTCGAGGGTCGGCACTTCGACGTCCTCGCCTCGAACGACGCCGCGGTGGCGTTGTCGCCGCGGTTGGTCGTCGGCGAGAACCGCCTGCGGTCGCTGCTGCTCGACCCGGAGGAGCGCTCGTTCCACCGAGACTGGGAGGCGGCGGTGGAGTCGTTCGTCGGAGTCGCCCGCCGAACCCTCGGTCACGACGCGGCCGACCCCCGCGCGGTCGAACTCGTCGGCGAGCTGTCGCTGGCCAGCGCCCGTTTCCGGACCCTCTGGGCTCGACACGACGTCCGGGCTCTCGAAGGGGGCACCGTGACGATCGACCACCCACGGGTCGGCCCGCTCGAGCTGCACCGTGAGAAGCTGCCCGTCGGTGAGGTCGTCCTGGTGATCTACTACCCCGACGCCCACGGCGACAGCGCCGACGCGCTCCGCCTCCTCACGACCTGGGACGCCGGGACGCCGACGTCCGCCGTCGACGCGCGCAGCTAGCGACCCGGCACGCGCCTCTCGACGGGCCTCCTCGGCGGACCCCTCGGCGCGGGCCGCGAAAGCTGCAGCCTCCGCACCGATCGCCGGTAGGGTCGCCTCGTCCGCGACAGCACGAGGAGGTGCCGATGGCTCGTCCCGCCTGGGTCACGAGCGTGCGCCGCCGCCCGGCGGGCGCCGCCTCCCTCGTCGTGCTCTCGGCCCTGGCCGTGCTGATCTCGGTGCTCGCGCCGATGCTGCTCCGGGCCGTGCAGCAGCAGGGCCTCGCCGAGGCGACCGCCCTCTCGCACGTCGACGACCTGAGCCTCGTCGTCGTCTCGGACCTCTACGGCGACTCGACCCTCGTGGGCGTGTCGAACGCGCGCGACATCGTCGAGTCGGTCGACGCGGGCCCCGTGTGGCGTGCCCCCGTCGTGGCGGCGGAGTCGGCCGCCGACGTGCTCTGGACGTCGGCGGACGACGGGGACGTGACGGGCGGCGCCCGGGTCGCGAGCCTCCTCCGCGACGACTGCGGCGACACCGTGCTCGACGAGGGCGTCTGCCCCGCCGCGAGCGACCAGGTGATGGTGTCGTCCGCCGTCGACGGAGTGGCCGTCGGCGACGTCCTCGTGGTCGTCACGGACGGCGACCGGGTCGAGCTCACCGTCAGCGGGCGCTACGACCCGACGCAGGCCGACGGCCGGTTCTTCGCCGCGCCCTCACGCGCCGTCCGGGTCGACGTCCCGAGCGCCGACGACCTCGTGGTGACGTCGGACGGCTTCGACGCCCTGCTGCTGAACGCCAAGGTCTACGCCGCCCTGGTCCCGTCACGGCCGCTCGCCCTCGACGACGTCGCCCGGGCACGCGCCGACGCCGACGCGCTCGAGGACGCGACGCTCGGCGACGACGGCGCGGCCGCCAGGGCCCAGCTGCGCACGGGGCTGTTCGGCGTGCTCGGCGCCGTCGATCGTCAGGCCGACGCGGCCGCCGTCATCGCCGCGGCGACGGCCCTGCAGGCCCTCGCGCTCGCCTGGTTCGCGGTCGCGCTCGTCGTCCAGCGTCTCGCACGCGTCCGTTCGGCCGAGTGGGGCCTCGCGCGGTTGCGCGGCCTGACGCGGGGCCGCTGGCTCGCCACCGTCTTCACCGAGCCCGCCCTGGCCGTCGTGCTCGGCGCCGTGCTCGGGGCGCTGGCCGGCTGGGGCTCGGCCGCCGTCGCGGCCCGGGCCTGGCTGGGCGACGAGGTGCGCGTGGAGCCGACCAGCCCTCTCGTCGTGGGCGCCGCCTCCCTGGCGCTCGTGGGGTCGCTCGCCGCCCTGGGCGTGGCGAGCCTGCGCTCGGCGCGGGTGCCCCTCGACCAGCTCCTCGGGGGGTCGGCCGACCCGAGGCGGCTCGGGCGGCTCGGCCTCGTCGTGCAGGCCGGCCTCGCGCTCGTCACCGTGACCGTGCTCGTCGCGCTCGTCACGCAAGGCGAGGCCACCGGCCCGGGCATCGCGCTGCTCGCGCCCAGCCTGGTCGCTGTGCTCGTCGGCGTCGGTGCCCTTCGGCTCGTGGCACTGCTCGCGGACCGATCGGCCCGTCGACCGCCCCGCTCGCTCGGCGCGCTGCTCGTCACCCGACGGCTCGGCCGGACGCCGTCGGTGCTCACCGCGGCCGTGCTCGTCTGCCTCGGCGTGGCCGTGACGGGGTGGGCCGGCCAGGTCGCCGTGACGGCCGACCGGCTGCAGGTCGACCGGGCCCGGGCCTCCGTCGGGGCCTCCACCGTGCTGAGCGTGGGCGTCCGCGACGACGTGGACTTCGTCGACGCGGTCCGCGCCGCGGACCCGGACGGCCACCGGGCGATGGCCGTCGACGTGCTCCGCCGCGGCGAGGGCGTCGGCCGCATCGTCGCCGTCGACACCGGACGCCTCGGCGCCGTGTCGGCCTGGTCGGCCGGCTGGAGCTCCGCCGGCAGTCCGGGCCGCCTGGCCGAGCTGCTCGCCCCGCCGGTCGGCGACTCGTTCGTGTTGACCGGCTCGAGTCTGTCGCTCGACGTCGCCGACGTGGCGACGATCGCGCCGAAGGGCCTCACCGTCGAGGGGTTCCCGACCGACCTCGCCGACGTGTCGCTCCGCGTGGTGGTGCAGGCGGCCGACGGCTGGCACACGGTCGACCTCGGCGACCCCCGAGACGGCACGCTGACGAGCGTGCCGGGCCGGTTCCCGTGCGAGGCCGGCTGCCGGGTCGTCTGGCTCGGCCTCACCAGCTCTCGCGCGACGACCCCGACCTTCGGCGTCTCGCTCACCGTGACCGGCATCTCGACCGATCAGGAGGCGCCGGCCGACACCGCGGACTGGCTCGCCACCGACCGGTGGCGCGACCGCGTCGGCGAGGCCGTCGACCCCACCCGTCCGGCGACGACGGTGATCACCGACGCGCTCGACCGTGGCGGCGCGGTGCCCGGGCTGGCCTTGGCGTTCCTCGACCAGCAGGGCGGCAACACGGCGTCGATCGCGCCGCTCGACGCGCCCGAGCCGCTGCCGGTCGTCGTCGCCGACGGCACCGCGACGACCCCGTTCGCCGGAGTGGAGGGCGGCCTGGTCGGCATCGCCCCCGACCTGACGTCTCGCCTGCTCGCGCAGGTGGACGACGCCCGCATCCTGCCGCGCATCGGCGGCGCGGGCGTCCTCGTCGACCTGCCCCTGCTCGACCGCGTGAGCGACCCCGGCGCGTCCGAGGCCGAGCACGAGGTGTGGCTCGCGCCGATGACGACCGCCGAGGAGGCGCGGGTCGTCTCGGCCCTGTCCGACCAGGGCGTCGAGGTGGTCGGCACCAGGACACTGCAGCAGGTGACGGACGGCTACCGGCACGCGTCGCCGACCCGCGCCTCCTCGTTGGCCCTCGTCGTGGGAGCCGCCGCCCTGCTGCTGACGCTCGCCGCGACCGTGGCCGCCCGCGTCGTGTCGGCACCGTCGCGCCGGGGCGACCGGGCGGCGCTCGAGTCGGCCGGGGTGCCGCATCGGCGGCTGCGGCGTGCGGCGGCGCTCGAGGTGTTCCTGCCGCCCGCGGTCGGGACGGTGCTCGGCGGGGCGGCCGGGCTCGTCGCGTACCTGCTGACGGTGTCACGGCTGCCGCTCGTCGTCGGGTCGGGGCGGACGCCGCCGCCCGACCTCGTGCCGTCGTGGGGGCCGCTCGTGCTGCTCGTCGTCGGCACGCTGGCGCTCGTCGCGGGCGTGGCCGGGGTCGCCGGGCGGGTCGAGGTCGGCCGCGTCACGGCACAGGCGGAGCGCGGGGGCCCGGCTGGTCGGACCGCGCGCGACGCGGCCGTCGAGCGGGCCGGGTTCGGGCACGAGCACGGACACGGATACGGACACGGACACGAGCACGAGCACGAGCACAAGCACGACGAGAGGGCACCCCGATGAACGACGACCTCGCCCTGCTCTGCCGCGGCCTCGTGCACGTCTACCGCGAGGCCGGGACGGACGTGGCCGCCCTGCGCGGCGTCGACCTCGTCGTGCCCGCCGGGCAGCGCGTCGCCGTGCTCGGCCCGTCGGGCTCGGGCAAGTCGACCCTGCTCTCGATCGTCGCCGGCGTCACCCGGCCGTCGGCCGGCAGGGCCGAGGTGTTCGGGACCGATCTCGCGACGGCCCGCCCGAGCACGATCGCCCGACTGCGGCGCGGCACGTTGGGTCTGATGATGCAGGGCGCACCGGCCAACCTCCTCCTGCACGACGACGCCGTGGGCAACGTCGCGTGGGCCGTCGGCAGCCGGGAGCGCGACGACCTGCGCATCGGACGCCGGGTGCTGCGCGCGGCCGGGCTCGTCGGCGACAGGCGGCCCGTCGGGCAGCTCACGCCGACCGAACAGCAGGTGGTCGCCCTCGCCGTCGCCCTCGCGCCGCGTCCCCGGCTGCTGCTCGCCGACGAGCCCACGAGCAGGCTCGGGCCCGAGGCCCGCGACGCCCTGCTCGACCTGCTCGTCGAGACGACCGACGAGGCCGGCACCGCCGTGCTCGTCGTCTCGCACGACGACGCCGTCGCCGCCCGGATGCAGCGCATGGTGCACCTGCGCGACGGACGCGTCGGCGAGGAGGCGACCGCCGAGGGACGCTGGTCGGTCGTCGGCACGGACGGCTCGCTGCAGCTGCCGCAGGAGCTGCGCGCCGAGTGGTCGGACGGGGCCCTCGTCTCGGTCGAGGAGGTGGCGCCCGGCGAGCTGCGCGTGCGACGGGTCGACGCGGGCTCCGGGGTCGAGGCCGGCACGGGCTCCGGGGTCGGAGCCGGCGGCGAGAGCCCGACCGGGGACGGGGCGCGATCGTGAGCGATTCCACTGCGGAACGCCCTCCCGGGCCTCCAGCCGAGGAGGCGCCGGTCGGCTCCCCTGCGCTCCGTCTCGTCGGTCTCGTCGTGCGTCGCCCCGACGGCTCGCCCTCGGCCCCGATCGACCTCGACGTGTCCCGCGGTGGAGCGGTCGTGCTGCTCGGCGACCCCGACGGCGTGCCGTCCGCGGTCCTGCGCGTCGTGGCCGGGCTCGACGTGCCCGTGGCGGGCAGGGTCGTGTTCGGCGACCGCGCCGACGTCGGCCTCGTGACGCGGCAGCACGACCTGCTGGGCTCGCTCACGGCGGCCGAGAACGTCGCCCTGCCGCTGCTGGCCCGCTCCCCCGGCGCGCTCGGGTCGTGGACCGAGATCGAGGGGTTGCTCGGTGACCTCGGCGTGCCCGAGGCGAGCTGGCACAACCTGCTCGAGCAGCTCTCGGGCGGACAGCAGCAGCGCGTCGCGGTGGCGCGAGCACTGGTCACGCGACCCGCCGTGCTCTGCCTCGACGACCCCACGAGCGAGCTCGACCCGGGCAGCGCTGCCGTCGTCGGGGCCGTCGTCGACGCCGCCCGCCGCGACGGCTCGGCGGTGATCGGCGCGGGCTCGTTCCCTGCCCTCGAGCGGGCCGACGTCGTCGGCGTCACCGTGGGCTGAGACGGAACACGCCCAGGGCCCGGCGATCAGGGTGACGAGGACGAACGCCAGGAAGACCTCCGCGAATCCGCCGCGACCAGACGCGGGCGGAGGCTAGCCACTTCCCCGCAGCTCCGGGCGCGCCCTGCTGACCCTCGTCTACCGGGACACCTCTGACGCCCGGGGTCGAGGCCGCACGCCGTTCAACGAATCACACCGTTCACGATCGGCTCCGACGGCTCGGCGCACCGCTCCAGCGTCGGCGTCTATGCTCCATGCACGCGGACTTCCTCCGCTGGAGCAGGGCACGACCGGCCACTTCGGATCATCGAATTCAGGAGTCCCCCGTGGCCGCCCACCGTGAACGACGCCTGCTGCACGCCATCGTCCGCCTGGCGGGCAACGCGACCGGTCCTACGGACCGCGACGACCGCCTCCAGGTCCTGGTCGACGAGTCCGTCGCGCTCTTCGACGCCCACGCCGCGGGCCTGATGCTCTTCGGGCGGTCAGGCGACCTGCAGGTCGCCGCGTCGACCGGACACCACGCCGGCCTGCTCGAGCTGCTGCAGGTCGAGACAGGTGAGGGGCCGTGCCTCGAGGCGGCCCGGACCGGCGAGGTCGTGGCCGTGCCCGACGTGGCCGCGGCGGTGGACCGCTGGCCGCACTTCAGCCGCGTCGCGGTCGACGCCGGCTACGCCTCGGTGCACTCGGTGCCCCTGCGCCTGCGCGACGAGGTCATCGGGTCGCTGAACCTGTTCGGCGAGACCGCCGGGACGCTCGCCCCCGAGGACCTGGCCTCGGCGCGGGCGCTGGCCGACATCGCCACCATCGGCATCCTGCAGCAGCGCGTGCTCGACGACGGGGCGAGCACCCGAGCGCAGTTGCAGGCGGCACTCGACAGTCGCACCGTGATCGAGCAGGCCAAGGGCTGGCTCGCGAACCGCGACGACGTCGACACCGACGTGGCCTTCGGCCTGCTGCGCGATCACGCGCGCCGCAACCGCCTGCCCCTGACCGAGGTCGCCCTCGGCGTGCTGGCGGGACGCATCAGCCTGCGGTCGGCGGCCACGGACGAGACGTGAGGCCCGCCGGGGCCTGCCGACCTCGAGCCCGACCGCCTGGCGGGCTCGGATCGACGACGGCCCGAACACGAGGTGAGCGAGGGTGACGCGGTCACGGGCGTGCTCCGGCCGCTCGGGTCAGGCCAGTCGGAGCACGAGACCGCCGAGGGCTGCGACGCCCACGACCGCCCAAGCGGGTGCCCGCCAGGCCGTCAGCAGCACGAAGCAGACGAGGGCGAGGCAGAAGGGCCCCGGGCTGACGACCTCGGTCGTGGCGACGAGGTCGAACAGCGCGGCCGTCAACAGCCCGACCACGGCGGCGTTCGCCCCGCGCATCGCGGCTCGCACGCCGACGCGCGACCCGACGACGTTCCAGAACGGCGCGACGCCGATCAGCAACAGGAACCCGGGCGTGAAGATCGCGAGAGTGGCCAGGAACGACCCGAGCGCGCCTCCGGGGCCGAGGTCGGTGACGGCACCGAGGTAGCTCGCGACCGTGAACAGGGGCCCGGGCACGGCCTGCGCCAGGCCGTAACCCGTGAGGAATGCCTCGTCGCTCACGTACCCGGGCTCGACGAGGCCCGTGTGCAGCAGCGGCAACACCACGTGGCCCCCGCCGAGCACGAGGGCTCCCGCTCGGTAGAAGACGTCGACGAGCGCCACCGCCTCCGACCCCGTGGCTCGGCTCAGGAGGGGAAGGCCGACGAGCAGCGTGGCGAAGGCGGCGAGGCAGGCGACCCCGACTCCCCGCCGTACCGGGAACCGCAGCGGCTCGTGCCGTTCGGCGGCGGCAGGGCGCGAGAAGGCCAGCCCCGCCAGGGCCCCGAGTGCGATGGCCGACAGCTGACCGACCGCTCCCGGCAGGCCGAGCGTCAGCACGACGGCGCCGACCGCCACGGAGGCGCGGACCGCGTCGGGTGCCAGCGACCGTGCCAGCCCGGTCACCGCGTGCGCGACCACCGCGACCGCTCCGATGCCGAGACCCGCGATCAGGGAGCCGCCGACGGGCCCGTCGACACGGCCCACCCCGACCGCGAGGACGAAGAGGAGCAGCGCC
Source organism: Frigoribacterium sp. VKM Ac-1396 (assembly GCF_015350895.1). Taxonomy (NCBI): domain Bacteria; kingdom Bacillati; phylum Actinomycetota; class Actinomycetes; order Micrococcales; family Microbacteriaceae; genus Frigoribacterium; species Frigoribacterium sp. VKM Ac-1396. Next base: position 1,500,212 of record NZ_JADKSD010000001.1, read on the forward strand.
GACGGCAGCGTGAAGGCGACGAACGCCACGAGGGCCCCGATCGGGCCGGCGCGCACGAGGCCGAGCGCGAGACCGACCTGACTCGACGCCGGCCCGGGCAGGAACTGCGCGAGGGCGACGAGGTCGCCGTAGGCACGGTCGCCGAGCCAGCGCCGGCGCTCGACCACCGCCGAGCGGAAGTAGCCGAGGTGCGCCACCGGTCCCCCGAACGACGTCAGGCCGAGAACGCCGAAGGTCCGGGCCACCTCACCGACACGTGCGAGGCCCACTGGAGCACTGCGAGCCGAGCTCATGCGTCGACCGAGTCCCCGCCGAGCTAGGACTTCTCGGCCTTGCGCGCCTTCTTGGCGAGCCGGTCCCGCTCTCGGACGAGAGAGTCGACCGTGCCCGCGTCGAGGACGTCGATGAACGGGTTGACCTGGCCGGTGCGTTCCTCCACCACCGCGGTGTACGCCGCCGTGGCCCCGCGGAGCTCGACGGCGGCTCGTGCCACCTTCTTCGGCGGCACCGGCTTCAGGCCCGACAACTGAGCGTGCTTCTCGATGGCCCGGATGAGATCCCGTGCGGCCGTGTCGATCTTCTTCGTCATGCGCACTTGATACCCCGGCCAGGTGAACAACGCGAACACGCAGGGAGACGAGCACCCCAGATGATCCGGGGCCCGGTGGTCGATTTCCCGTCGAAGAATCGGAGAGCTCGTGGTCGCCTCAGCGGTGGTCGCCCGTCGAGGCCCGTCGGCGACCGGGAGGGGTTGCCGACGGAGCCCCGGCCCAGCCAGTCGACGAACCCTCAGAGGTCACGGCGGGGTAACGAAGTCGATGCGTTCCAATCCTTTTCGGGGACGGTGGCGAACCCTGTACATCCCCACCGGGACCAACGACAAGGAGCACCACCATGAACGCCTTCACCCGCAAGAACGTCACCAAGGCCACGCTGGGCCTGGTCGCCTCGGGCGCCCTCGTCTTCAGCCTCGCCGCGTGCTCGATGGACTCCGGTTCGTCGACCGACACCTCGTCCTCGTCCGCGTCGGCCTCCTCCGAGCCCAGCGCCGAGGCCACCCCCCTGGCCTCGATCGCGGACCTCAGCAACGGTGTCGACACCCAGGTCACCGTCGACGCATCCTTCGTCGAAGCCCTCACGTCGCTGGGTCTCACCCCCGGTGTCGTCGGCTCGGCCACGTTCGACTCGGCCACGGGCACGTTCGCGTTCCCGATCACCGGCGGCAACGTCGACTACTACGACCCCAACGGCGACGTCCGACCCTACGTCCAGGGCGAGATCGACCACGACGGCTCCGGCCTGTCGCTGACCGCCGGTGACACCGTCGTCGAACTGACCGACTTCCGCATCGACCCGGGCGAGAGCAAGCTCTACGGCACCGTCACCGCCAACGGCCAGGTCGCCGCCGAAGACGCCTACCTGTTCAACCTCTGGGGCGGCACCCTCAAGCCCATCCAGATGGAAGGCACCAACGCCGTCCTCGAGGGCACCACCGTCCACATCAGCCCCGACGCCGCAGCCCTGCTGAACCAGACCTTCAACACCGACGCCGTCCAGGACGAGATGCTCGTCGGCGTCGCGAAGATCACCGCCGCCACGGAGTAGCACCCGACCGGGTCGTCTCCGTGACGACGCACCAGCCCTCATCTCCGCCTCGAGGGCTGGTGATCCCGGTGGGCCCCCTCCTGCACCCGTGCAGGAGGGGGTTTTCCTCTGCCTGAACAGGCCTACCGACAGACGAACGGACCACCTCTGTGTCGCACCTCACGTCATCCACGACGCCCACCATGCTCCTGGGGCAGCTCCCGATCCACGCTGGCGCAGCACCCGTCGAGGTGCACCTGCCGCGATCTCGCTTCCCGGTCGCGATCAGCTTCGAGTCGCCGGACACCTGGGCCATCGCCGAGAGGATCGGCGAGCAACTCGTCAGCCACGGACGCCTCGCCTACCGCACCGGTCGTTTCGTCGTCCGCACGGCGGCCGGGACGACCCGCTACGGGCACTCGTGGCAAGGTGCCGTCACCCAACACCTCCTGCGCCGCGGCTGAGGACCGCCGCAGACGAAACGTGCGCCCCGTTCTGGGGTCGTCACGTCCGTTCGAGACGCATAGAGTCCACGGGGTGTCGTCGTGGCACACGACCCCGACCACCGAGCCACCCGGACTGGACGTCATGCCTCTCGCACCCGCTCCGCCCTGGGGCGTCGAACGCTCCGACGACGACCTCCTCGTCCTCGTCGCCGAAGGCAACCAGCAAGCCTTCGCGCTCTTCTACGACAGCACGGCTGCGCGGGTCCTGGGGCTGGTCCGGCGCATCCTGGTCGACCCGGCGCAGTCCGAGGAGGTCACGCAAGAGATCTTCCTCGAAGCGTGGCAGACCGCCGCTCGCTTCGACCCCGCGCGGGGCAAGGCGTCGTCGTGGCTGCTCACGATGGCGCACCGCCGCGCCGTCGACCGGGTGCGCGCCTCCCAGTCCGCACGTGACCGCGACCTCGCGGTCGGTGCCAGGGAGTTCGACGACGCACGGGACGACGTGGCGGAGATCGCCGAGACGCGGGTCGAGCACGAGCGGGTGACGAGGGCCATGCGCACCCTGACCGACCTGCAGCAGCAGGCCCTCGAGCTGGTGTACTTCGGCGGGCTGAGCCACAGCGAGGCTGCCCGCGAGGCCGGCGTCGCCATCGGGACGATGAAGACTCGCGTCCGCGACGCCCTGATCACCCTCCGACGCGTGATCGCCGAAGCCGAAGCGGCCTGACCGACCGAAGGCATCCGGTCACGTCGACGCCGCGGAACCCGCTTCCGAGCCGAGCATCCGAGAGATCAGAGCACAGTGGTGAGATGACCCGGCAGCCCGTGACCATCATCTTCGACGTCAACGAGACCCTCTCGGACCTCAGCCCCGTGGCCGACGCGTTCGAGCACCTCGGGGCGGGCCGAGAGCTGGCCGCGACATGGTTCGCCTGTGTCCTCCGAGACGGTTTCGCCCTCACGACGGCCGGCAGCGATGCCTCGTTCCACGACATCGCCTCGGACGACGCCCGCGACCTGCTCACGGCGTGGCTACCGCCCGTGGACCTCGACAGGGGTGTGGAGACCGTCATGACCGCGTTCGCCCACGTGCCACCGCATCCCGACGTCGCCGACGGGCTGCGGGCGCTCCACACGGCTGGGCACCGCTTGTTCACCCTGTCCAACGGCCCCACCGCCACAGCCGAGAGGCTGCTCGACGAAGCCGGCGCCCGAGACACCATCGAGCAGCTGCTGACGGTCGACGGCCACACGCCCTGGAAACCCGCCCGATCCGCGTACCTGGACGCCCGCGAACGCATCGGAGGCGCTGGTCCCGTCTACCTCGCCGCCGTCCACCCGTGGGACGTCCACGGTGCAGCCGGCGCCGGTCTCTCCACGATCTGGATCAACCGATCCGGACGGGACCACCCCGCCCACTTCTCACCACCCACCCTCACCGTGTCCGGCGTCGACGAGATCGCCAGCCACTTCTGACGCCGACGGCCAGGCGCCTCCATCCGTTCCAGAGGGGCGTTGCCCGCCCCTGTCGGGCACATGTGGTACCAATGTCGGAGTTCTCCTTCCGCGGTGGCCCGTGTATCGTGCTCATCACTGAGGTAAAAGGCGTCGCGCTCTGCGACGCACCCGCACGCGGCATCGAACGAGTCGCCACTTCTTCCCTCGAAGGAGTGCGTCCCGTGCCGCCCAGCCCCTCTCTCACCCGCCCTCGCCTGAGTGCCGGCGACGCGCCTCCTCGGTTGTCCGACGCGTGGATCGCCCTGACCGGGTTGTCCGCGGTGTTCCTGTTCGAAATGCTCGACACCTCGGTGCTGAACGTCGCCCTGCCGACGATCGGCCGCGAGCTGGGCTCGTCGACGACCGGCCTGCAGTGGGTGTCGGGCGCCTACGCGGTCGCCTTCGGCGGACTCATGCTGCTGTTCGGCGCCGTCGCCGACCGGGTGGGGCGCCGCCGCGTCATGCTCGCGGGCCTCGCGCTGCTGGCCGTGGCGAGCCTCGCCACCGTGGCGGTCACGACGACCGAGCAGCTCGTCACCGTCCGCGTGCTGACGGGCGTCGCCGCCGCGATGACCACCCCAGGGTCGATGGCGTTGGCGTTCCGGCTGTTCGACGACGAGGGCCTTCGCGTCCGGGCCCTCACGGTCATCTCGACCGCGGGGCTCGTCGGCCTCGCCGTCGGCCCGACCGTCGGCGGGTTCGTGCTCGCCGTCGCGCCGTGGCAGGTGCTGCTGCTGGCCGACGTGCCGATCGCGGTGCTGGCGTTCGTCGGCATCCGGTGCGGCGTCGCCCGGGACGACGCCGCCGGGCTGCGGGCGGACCCCGTCGACGTGGGCGGCGCGCTGCTGGGCACCGCGACCGTGACCGGACTGCTCGTGACGCCGACCGTCCTCGTCGAGCCGGCCACCGCCTCCTCGTGGGGGTGGGCCGCCGTCGGACTGACCGTCGCATGCGGGGTCGGGTTCGTCGTGCGCCTGCGGACGGCGCGGCACCCGGTGGTCGACCTGCACCTGCTCGCCCGCCCCCTGGTGTCGAGCGGCCTCGCGTTCAAGGCCGCGTCGGGCCTCGCCGTCGCCGGGCTGTCGTACCTCGTGACGCTGCAGCTGCAGTTCGCCTGGGGCTGGCCGCCGGCCATCGCCGCCGTCGGAACGCTGCCGCAGGTCGTCGTGCTGCTGGCCGGGGGTCGCCTCGTGGGGCCGTTCGTACAGCGGGTCGGCCTCGGCCGGGCGGCGTGGGTCAGCGCGGCCGCGGTCGTGTCGGGCCTTGCGGTGTTCGGCGCCCTGAGCCGTCACGGGTACGTCTGGGTGCTCGTCGCTCTCGTGCTCGTCGCCGCCGGCATGCGCGTGGTCGGCGTCGTGGCCGGAGCCTCCGTGCTCACGGGCCTCCCCGCCGACCGCACCTCGGTCGGCGCGGCCCTCGTCGACACCTCGAGCGAGCTCGCGGGCGGGGCCGCCGTCGCCGCCGCGGGCACGGTCGTCGCGGCGTTCGTCACCGGCAGCATCACGACCACCCCGTGGACGGCCGCCCGGCTCGCGCGCTTCGAGGACGCCCTCACGGTCGCCGGGCTCGGCCTCGCCGCCGTCGCCGCCGTGCTCGTCGTGGTCGGGATGCTCCGCGCACGAACCGCCGCACCTGCACCCTCGACCACTCTCACCCCCACCACCCAGGAGTCCTCTCGTGCCTGACACCACTGCCCTGCCCCGCCCGCCGTTCGACCCCGAGTTCGCGCCCTTCGTCGAGGCGATGGACGCCCACGGCCGCTTCCGCCTCGAGACCGCGATGCTGCCGCAGATGCGACAGCTGGACATGACGGAGGCGCAGCTCGACGAAGGACTGCGCGCCCGCGGTCTCGAGAGGCGCAGCATCACCGTGCCCGGGCACCTCGGCGACCCGATCGACCTCGCGGTGGTCCAGCGCATCGGGCGCACCGGGACGGCCGCCTGTGCCTACGCGATCCACGGCGGCGGCATGATGTTCGGCCACCACCTCGGCAACCTCGACTCGTACGACGACTGGTTGCTCGTGCACGACGTCGTCCTCGTCAGCCCCGACTACCGGCTCGCCCCGGAGCACCCCGACCCGTACCCGGTCGAGGACTGCTACGCCGGCCTCGTCTGGGTCGCCGGGCACGCCGACGAGCTCGGCGTCGACCCCGAGCGGATCGTCCTGGTCGGCCAGAGCGCCGGGGCAGGGCTCGCCGCGGGCACGGCGCTCCTCGCCCGCGACCGACAGGGGCCGGCCGTCGCCGGGCAGGTGCTCGTCAGCCCCATGCTCGACGACCGCGACGCGACGCTCTCGGCCCGACAGTTCGACGGGGTGGGTGTCGCCGACCGTGAGATGACCCGGTTCGGCTGGGACGCCTACCTCGGCGACCGTCGCGGCGGTGACGAGATGTCGATCTACGCGGCCCCCGGCCGCGCGACCGACCTGGCCGGCCTGCCGCCGGCGTACGTCGACTGCGGCAGCGCCGAGGTGTTCCGCGACGAGACCGTCGCCTACGCCAGCGCGCTCTGGGCGGCCGGCGTGCAGGCGGAGCTGCACGTGTGGCCGGGGGCGTTCCACGGGTCGGCGAGCATGATGCCGGGAGCGACCCTGTCGCGCCGGGCCGTCACCGCCCTACGCGACTGGACCGGGCGCCTCCTCGACCCCACACCCTGACGGCATCCCGGGGGCGGGCATCTGAGGTCGCCCCGAGGTCATCGCGTCTTGGCTGAGGGAGGCGAGGGCGGCCAGGACGACCATGTTCCCGTAGACGTAGGCGCTGATCCGGGCCGCCGCGTCCTCAGGACTGAGAACAGCTCCGGTCCGAACGTCCCGCAGCGCCGGGGGTGTCGCGCCCCGCGGAACGGTCGGCAGTTCAGGAGTCATGTCCGGGCCGCCACGCGTCAGGACGACGAGTCGCTGCCGGTCGAGCCGGAGTCGTCGGTGGACGTGTCGTCGTCCGTGGCGGGAGGCGTCGCGCTGTCAGGAGCGGTGCCCATGTCGGGCGGCCCGCCGTTGCCGAAGTCCGGGCGCGTGCCGTTGCGATCGAAGCCGCCCTGCTCGGTGCCGCTGCTGTTGCCGCGGAAGACAGTCGTGCCGAGGGCGATGCCGGCACCTCCTCCGACGAGGAGTCCGACCACCAGGGCCGCGGCGCTGACGATGGCCAGCACTCGGCGGGAGAACGACCTCGTGGGTGCGACGGCGGGTGCGGCAGCCGGTCCGGCAGCCGTCGCGGTGGTGGGCGCGGTCGAGGCGTCGACGGGCGGAACGGCCGGCGGGAACGGTGCGGCGTTCTGCGGCTGGTTGGGATCGTGGTTCGTCATGGGTTCGCTTTCTCCTTCAGGTGCCGGTGCGGTGGGGGCTCGTTCGCCCCGGGTGGGAAGGCCACAGGTCGTGAGCTGGTGGCCTTCCCGTGGGGTGTGGCGGCTAGTTGCCGTCGGGGCCGCCACCGGCGGGAGCGCCACCGCCACCGCCCATGCCGGTCGCTGCCTGCTGCTCGACGCTGTTCGCGTAGTCGTTGCTCGGGTCGCGGTAGATGGTGTGCACGTGGCCCCAACCCGAGGTCACGACGCCGTCGATGTCGGCACCGGCGGAGCCGTCCTGGGCCTGGAACCCGACGTAGACGTTCGGGCCCGAGATGGAGAAGTTGATGCCGTCGCCCTGGGTCATGTCGTAGGTCGTCTCGCCGGACCACGCGATCACGGTGTCGTCGACGGTCGCCTCGATCTCGGCACGGGTGGTCGCGGCGCTCTCCTCGTCGGCCATGCCCGACCAGTTCGCGATGAGGTCGAGCAGCAGCTCGCGCTGCTCGTCGGTGAGGTCGGCTCCCAACAGGCCGGCACCGGTGGTGAACTCGCAGGTGTCACCGGGGGCGCACATCGTCACCTCGCCCGAGGTCAGGATCTCCTGCTGTTCGGCAGTCAGGGAGTCGTAGAACGCGAACGCGTCGGTGTAGATCCCGTCGAACGCCTGCACCTCGGTGCCGTCCTCGGTGGTCCAGTCAGCCGGCTGCACGCCGAGGTGCGTCGGGGCGAAGGTGATCGCGTCGGCGGTCCCGTCGAGGGTGGCGTTGATGCCGAGGTGGTGTCCGCCGAACTGGACCTCGTAGGCGCTGGTGTCGGAAGCGTCACCGAAGAAGGCGATGTAGTACTGACCCAGGGTGGCGACGTCGCTGCTGCTGTTGTCAGCGAGGTACTGGTCGCTGGCGATGATGTTCGACACGGTCTCGTACGCGTCGTCGCTCAGCAGCGCCTCCATCACCTGGAGGGCGGCGACCTGCTGCTCCTCGGTGAGGTCCGCGACGTCGAGTCCGGCTCGGTCGACGAACGTCGTGGGGAAGTTCGACCACGAGGTCGTCTTCGTCTCGTCGTCGTAGTCGTACGTGACGGCTTCGCGCTGCTCGTCGGAGAGCGTGGCCAGGAACGCGGTGATCGCCTCGGTGGTGTTCGTGATGGTGTCGGCGGTCGTGTTCGAGTCGGACTCGGTGACCTCGGTCGCTGCCTGTGCGACAGTCACGTCGCCGGTGGCGCTGGTCGAGGTCGACGTCCCGGTCGTGGCCGAGGAAGAGCTGGTGGTGCCGGCGGCGCAGCCACTCAGCATGAGACCTCCCACGAGGAACAGGCTCGTTCCGAGGAGGACCTGGCGGCGGCGCGGGCGCTTGTTCGTGTCCGTGGTCTTCGTCATGGGGCCAAGCTAAGGAGTCCGGCTTGGTCGATCCGATGGGACCTCTATGAGCCGGCGATGAGAGCTGGATCGGCTTCACGTGTCGTGGAGCCGCCCGATGGACGATCCCCTATCGCGACTCTGAGGACCGGCATCGGCGCAACTGCCCGTGCTGTACCTAGGCTGCCAACATGGAAGAGCACTCGCCGACGGAGCATGACGACGTCGGCGGCACTCGCCCCGAAGCGACCAGATGTGTTCCGACGGGCCCGTCCGAACCTTTCATCCTCATCGGGTACTGGGCCGAGCAGGGCAAATTCGACAGCAACTACCCAGACCCACATGACCTCGTCGACCATGACCAACCTCGAGATGAACGATTTGCCGTAGTCGACTACCTCACTCGCGGTCTGGTAGCCCGGGCTTACACGGGCCGGTCGAGGTGTCGCATATGCGGCGATCCCAAGAACGGGAACCTCGAGCTCACGGACGGTACCTTCCTCTGGCCCGATGGCCTGGCCCACTACGTCCGAAACCACGACGTCCGACTTCCCACAGCATTCGTCGAGCACATCCTCCAGCAGGACGACCATCTATCGAGTCGGAGGGATGACCGTGGCCAGTGGTGGGGGCGCAACGCCCATCTCGTCGGCCTACGCGAAGTCTTTCCAGCCGATGAAGAAGACGACCCCGACAACCAACCTCAACGCCCTGACACCCCCGCCTAGTCAGCTCTGTGACCGGCAGCCCAGCCCACTGCGACGACTCGAGGCCGTGCGCTGAACGATCGTCTATCGGGTACCGCGTCGCTGGTGGACGCGGAGTTCTCCTTCGTGGAGTACTCGTTGTTCAGTGCCCGAGCAGCATGTTGTTGCGGGACCGGATCTGTTCGTCGGTAGCGGGGAAGTAGCTGCTGACGCCGAAGTGTTCGGCGTTGTGCTGGATTTCCTCGACTGTCGGCTGGAGTGCGCGTTCGTACTCGACGAACGCCTGCTTGACGTCGCCGTCAGCAGCTCGGAAGGCGTCGTGAAGGGCAGTGGCGCCGATGATGGCGAGCGATCCACCCATGCCCGCGGCAGGTGATGCGCAGTAGCCGGCGTCGCCAACGAGCGCGATGCGTCCGGACGTCCACGCCGGCATCTTGATCTGACTGAGCTTGTCGAAGTAGAAGGTGTCGACGTTGACCGCTTCGTCGACGTGGCCTGAGAACGGTGCGCCAGCCTGCAGCAGATGCTCGCGAAGGATGCGCTTTTGCTGGTCGACGTCGTGGTGGTCGTAAGGAATTTCCTGCTCGGATCGGAAGCCGAGCACGAGGTCGGTCGTGGTGTCGTAGGAGTTCACCAGCATCGTCACGCCGGGCGCGTTGGTGATCTGGGTCGTCTGCCGGTCGATGACGAGGTGGTCGAGGGTGGCGA
>NZ_JADKSD010000001.1:1509897-1523398 GCF_015350895.1 Frigoribacterium sp. VKM Ac-1396
CACCAGCATCGTCACGCCGGGCGCGTTGGTGATCTGGGTCGTCTGCCGGTCGATGACGAGGTGGTCGAGGGTGGCGAAGGAGAAGTACGTCTGCAGGAAGTGGGTGTGGAGTGCTTCCTGACCGAAGCGCAGTCGCCGCACCGTGGAGTGGTTGCCGTCGCACCCGATCACCATCGAAAAGTTCCGCTCTGTGCCGTCGCGGAAGACCACGTGGACACTGTCCTCGTCGGGCTCGGTCAACGACTCGATAGAGTTGCCCCACAGCATCTCGACCTCCCCCTCCGTCGCGGCGGCGAGGATGTCGAGCAGATCGTCTCGGTGGATCTCGTAGCCGTCGCCGGCCGAGTCGTCCGTGGGCGGTTCTGGGTCCATCCGCGCGATGAGCTCTCCCTCCGGCGTCGTGAACTCGGTCACGCGAGGAACAAGGGCCTTGGCTTGGATCTCCTCGAGCAGGCCCATCCGTTCAACGATCGCGATGGTGTCGTCGCGGATGTCGACGGGGGTGCCGCCGCGCTTCAGTCCGGATCCGATCTCGACGATCGTGACCTCGTAGCCGAGCCAACGCATCCACAGTGCTGTCGCGAGACCCGCGAAGCTCGCTCCCGAGATGAGCACCTGTTCCTGCGCGTGCGTGTTCATTGATCGTCCCCTTTTCCCGGCTCCCACCGAACTTATAGTGACCCAAACTTTCGAGCGATGCCAACGGTAGCAGAAACTTTGGGTCACCTTATGTTTCGTGGCAGACTTGTGGAATGGAGCAAGCAAGCGCGGGTGCCAAATCAGGGCTCCGAGAACGCAAGAAGCGAGAGACCCGCGAGCGTCTGGGTGATGTGGCGGCTCGGCTCTTCGCGGAGCACGGGTACGACGAGGTGTCTATCGCGGACATCGCGGGCGCCGCGGGTGTCTCGGAGCCGACGGTCTACAACTACTTCCCGACTAAGCCGGACCTCGTCTTCGACCGAGCAGACGAAGTGCTTGAGAAGATCCGGGGTGCGATCTCCGGGCGAGACTCTCGGCAGTCACCGGCCGATGCGATGCGCTCCCTCGTCCTCGAGGACATCGATCGGTACGTCGAGGACAACGAGGGATTGGCCAAGGGCGAGTTCCCCGCGCAGTGTCAGCTCAGTGCGCTGCTCCGACGTCGAGCGCTGGAGTTCTACGACGACGTCACGACCGCGGTGGCAGCGGAACTTGCCGGTACGGGTCCGAACTCGATGTCCGAGCGGGCGTACGCGGCCGCGCTCGTCTCAGTGGTGCAGCAGACCACCGCGAGCATCGGCGATGCGGTCTTGTCGGATGCTCATCGGGGAGACACCCGCGAGCGTCTGAACGACGCAGCCGCGGCGACCCTTGACCACTTGTCGACCTGGTGGCACAGGGAGCACGTCACCTGAACGCGTCTTGGTAGACCATCCCCTATCGGGCGGGTGGTCTTTCGCTCAAGGCAGGGACGCGGGCGGACGTGACCGGTGTCGTTTAAAGACCGTTGGCCCTGCCATGACTGACAGAGCCAACTCCCCCAGGATGAAGCCCCTGCTTGAAGCAACTGATGACCTATCGAACCGAGGTGCTTCGACGCTACAGGTTCGACCGCGGGCGAACCATGCGTCACGTGGGAATCGAGTATCAAGTCGAGGTCGAGGCGCACTATGCAGCGCGGAACCGAAACTGGACTCTGCCGTAGCCCGAGAATCACGTCTCATGAGTCGCGTCGACCAAGTGGCACTCGCTCAGACTGTCATTGCGACAATCACATCCGCCCTCCTCGTCTGAATGCAACCCCCAAACCTGTGCACCGCTGAGGGACCCCCTACCAGGCGATAGTCCGCACGGAACCAGCTCTTCACTCGTCGAGGGGCACCGAGGCATACGCAAGCAAGCGCAGATAGCTGGAAAGCCTCAGAAGGAAGAGGAAGATGACTGCCCCGATGGCAGCTCCACCGAGGAGTATTCAAGCTTGCGTGGCGAAGGCCATGACAGTCATGAGTGCCGTCATCAGTCCGGTGCCGTATGCGCACAACAGGGCTATCTCGCGGGGGATCATGCCCCACACCTTCTGGTCCTCGAGGAGGGTGATGCTCACGGTTTTGCCCTTTGGTCGGGAAAGTTCAAGTCTGTCCCGACACGCTCTCGGGGGGCACCGATAGTCCGAATAACGATCGGCTATCGGGCGCGCCGGGCTCGTCGACGAACGAACGTAACAACAGCCGAGCCAAGAGCCGAAACGAGCGCTATAACCGCGGCTATTCGTCCCACACGCTGCGCATTGAGCGCCGACTCAAACTGCTGCTTTGTCTGGACGATCTCCGTGCCCTCAGGCACTGGCCAGGGAAAGACCGGTGTGAACCACCCGGCCTTGACGGTTGCGATAGCGCAGACGACGAGTGCTGCGACGGTCAAAACGCTGAGAACTAACGCCCATCGAGTGGGGCGAGATGGACGTGCCATGGGGTCACGGTAGCGGGCCTGCGACTCCCGGCCGAGCTGCCTGCGGTGCCGCCAGACCGAGACCAGTTGGCGATCCCCTATCGGGCACCTCCCTCGAGCTGTTCGGCCAGAGCACACCCGTGCTTGTTGTGAAGGCGTGGAACCACTTAGCTAGCCCCGTGCCCCACATCGCGTCCCCTAACACTTCGCCGGATCGGCCTCGATGAGTGTCACGGAGAAGCAGTCCCACTGGGGCGAAGCATTCACGGCCGTCGCGAGTCCCTGGACCGGTCGTGACGCCCGCCAGTTGAAGCGGCACCACACCGAAACCGTGTGGTTGAACTCATCACACGGGTTTCAAGAAACCACGCTCGAACTCCTCCGGGACTTGCCTGCGACCGTGACGAGCATCGCCATCGTCGCGCGCTGGATCGAGGATCTTGAACCTCTCTACGACCTCGGTCAACGCTTGACGTCTCTGCAACTTCTCGTCGCACCCGGAGCGAGAATCGACCTGAGCCGCTTTCCTGCCCTGACGTCGCTCTCGGCTGACTGGCCCATAGTCGAAGAATCACTCCACACCGCAACGGGACTCGAAGACCTCTACCTCGGATGCTTCACGGAAAAGGACCTGACGCCCCTGTCTCCGCTCAAGAATTTGAGCCGCTTACGGATGAAGGACCGGCCCAGCGTGGCCTCGCTCGAGGGCCTCGATGCGCTCGTGTCGCTGCGGTCGCTCACCATCGCAGGAGGCAGGAACCTTGCCGACATCACCAGGCTCGAGGGCCCCATTGGTGCACGACTAGAGGCCCTCGATCTGGACAGCTGCCGCCGAATCCAGGATCTGAAGCCACTGGCCCACTGTCGCTCCCTGAAAACACTCGGCCTGGGGAACATCGGTGATGTACCCAGTGCCAGCCCCTTGGCCGGCTTGACGGAACTCCGCGGACTGTTCCTCCACGAATCGACACGATTCATCGACGGCGATCTCGGCGCCATCGCCGACCTGCCCCACCTGAACACACTCGGGCTGATGAACCGTCGGCACTACCACCCAACGTGCAGTGTCTCCAAGTAGGTGTCAGCCGCAAACAGACTCAAAGCTGACGTCGTCCAGCCGCTGATCTGACCGCATTACGATCGGCCACTGGGACACAACCGCAGAGCACCTAGGACCACTTCTTGCCATACCGGTTCCAGGCCACGTAATTAACCTCGGATACCGTCTCGTGGCCGCCGGAGGTCTCGAATCTCGCGCTGAACTCTTTGTTCGGACCAGTAGGCGTTGGTTCGGAAATCAACTTGGCGTTGGCGTATTCGGGTTTGACCGTCTCGTCGTCTCCAATCAAGCGGAGATGAACCTCTGTACCATTCCCAATGGCGGCGAAGCTCGAGTACGCGCTGGGGGCGGGGGATTTTGGACTCATCTGTCCACCGTACGAGCAATCCTCGGTGTCTCGATAGCCGATCGGTCACCGACCATCGGCGGACGCTAGCCACTCCCCCGCAGCTACGGAGCGCCGGTTGTCTCGATAGGTCAGTCCGAAACTGATCTCGGTGAGCGATCCCCGAACGGGCAACGCGCCTCAATCGCGAACGAACCAGCTGAACGGCCACCGAGCTGAGCGGGCCCTCCGCCGCGCGCGTCGAGCCGCGTCCTGGCGCGCCGTTGCATGAGCTCGTCGAGCTCGAGCCAGGAGCTCATCGCCACGAGTCAGACGTGCTGCTTCCCGCGTCGGGTGAGTGAAGAGACCGACACCTGACCACGCGATCAGCCCACCAGTCGTGACGACGAGGAGCGGGTGGCCTCGGCCGGTGGATTCGAGATCACCTGCGAGCCAAGCGTCCGTGAGCCAAAGGCCCACCACCAGCGTGGCGATCCCCAGAACGACGACGCAGCCGCCCGACACACGCCACTTCCACATGCCCTCAACGCCTCTCTTCGCGCCCCTTCGCAGGGCAGGTCTCCAGCATCCCAGCAAAGCTGATCGACTCGAGGTGTCGACTGCCACACAGGACATCGGCCTGGCTCAGAGAAACCGACCTCGTTCGCCGAAGCCAGCGCGGATGAGTTCTACGACGTCGAGGCGTCGAGTGCGTCGTCACAAGGCTCAGCGAGCGTGGCGTGCAAGAGCCCCGAGGCCTCGATCGGCCACTGGTCGCCGGCCAGGATGCCGAACACGAATGCAGCCGCGACGAGCGCTGCACGATTCGGCACCCGGAACTTCGCCTGCAATTTGGCGACGTGGTAAGCGACCGTGGTCGGTGCGAGGTAAAGCCGCTGACCGATGGTGTCGTAGCTCTGGCCACGCGAGAGCTCGACCAGGATCTGAGCCTGGGTGGGCGTCACGCAATGCGCGCAGCGCGACTTGTGTGCCACGAGGCCCCTTCCGACCGGTCTGTCGGTCACTATACAGATCACTAGTCCTCACGAGAACAGGCCGTTTCGCCTTGTGGCGGGAGGGCCCTCTGGTCTTTCATGAGCCTCACTGCAGCACCTCGTGAAGGAGACATGATGGCCACGAAGACCACCTGGACGGGCGCTTTCGCCACGACCATCTGCCTCGTCAGCCTGACCGGATGCGTCGCCACGACATCCTCCACCGATCCAGCGTCGAACCACCCGACGATGATCAGCCCGACGTCGCCTCCTGCGACCGGTGGCACACTCGTCGACCCGTTGACACGGCTCGAGGACCCCGATTCGGACGCCTTCCTCGCCACGACCGTCTCGCCGTCGCTGCACGAACACGGCACAGGTGCGGCCACGTTCGACGTGGCCAGGCCCGACCCGTCCTTGACGCAGCTGCGTTTCTACATCGCCTGCGCAGCCGGTGAGTTCACGGTCACTCTCGGCACGTTCTACTCGGGCGACTGCACACCTGACTTCACCAGCAGCGGGACCATCCCGCTGCCATCCGGGGAAGACCCCCTGAGCGTCCGCCTGGACGTCTCGGCGGGGACTGACTACTGGATCACCGCCATCCCGGTGCCGTGACCAGCCGACGCGAGTCGGACCAGACAACAAAAGGAGTACTCATGAAGAAAAGCCTTGCCGCCGTCGCCGTCACAGCCCTTCTCGTCCTGGCGGGTGGCACAAGCGCGATGGCAGCCGAGGGCCCCACCGCGGGTGTCCAGAGTGCACCCACAACGACCAACGGGACGGACTCCACTGACGGCACCGACTCCCTCTGCTCGGGAAGCCGGGTCGTCTACAAATCGTCAAGCTCGGCCGGGTCTTTCACCCAAGCGTCGGGGGCGAACAGCTCGGTCACAGGTGGCCCGGGCGTGACCCTCGCGATCAGTACCTCCACCTCGTTCACGGTCTCGGGCAGCATCACCGCCACCACGGGAGTCACAGTGAGCAATGTCGTCGCGAGCGTCAAAGCTGACGTGGGCGTGACCATCGGCGCCAGCAAGACCGGCACGACAACGAACTCGGGGTCATGGACGGTCCCGTCCAGCTACGGGTCAGGGCGCCTCGCGATCGGCTCGATGAAGTACAGCGGCACGACCACGAAGTACATCGAGAACTCCAGCTGCACCCTCGTGAAGCAGGGCTCCTCCGCGACCTTCAACGCCCCGCAGCAGGAATGGCACTTCCAGACGTCGCGAGTGTCCTGACACCGAACGGCCCATCGCTCGACACAGTCGGTCCCCGTCGACCTCTCAGGCCGGCGGGGACCGATCTGACGAGAGTCGTCACGAGATCATCCTTGATGAAGACGCAATCACCACGGGGCAAGAACCGCAGCGTGAACCGATGACCGATCCCCTATCGGGCATTCGCTACAAGCGAGCCGGGTCATGCATCATCAACGCTTACGGCGTGTTAGGGCATAGGGAAAGGCGGGGTCGCCCTGAACCGTGAACGACCCCGCCTTGTGCGTCAGGAACCACCCTGACTTTGTTCCGACCCGACGCGGAACAGCCTCTCGACTACGGATCAACCCGAGCTAGATCGCTAGCGGCTTTGTGTCCGTGTCGCATAACTCCTCTTTCGGGGAAGTCTGGGCGGGAGCAGAGCCCGGAAGGGTTCTGCTCCCGCCGTGATTGTCAGCCCGCGATCCGTCGCCGACTAACGGCTGGGATGAGGAGTGCGCCGACCAGGATGAGTCCTCCTCCGAGCCCGAGGAGTCCGAGGAGTCCGTCGGTGCCGGTGAAGGCCAGCACAGTCGGTGCGGTGACGGTGACTCGGGCCGTCGACGGGTCAGACACGGTCCGCTCCGCCGGCGTCGTCGTCACTGCAGGCACACCAGACACGACCGCCGTGTTGGACACTGAGCCGGCCCTGACGTCGGCTGCGGTCGTCTGGTACTGCGCGGTGCAGACCAGCGTCGCCCCGGGGGCCAACGTCGCGGTGCCTGCGTTGCAGATCACGGGGCCGAGCTGGCCCGAGCCGCTGAACCGGCCCTCGACGATGGCGATGTCGCGCTGGGTGACGTTGCCGGTGTTGGTCGCGGTGAATGTGTACGTGATGACCTGGCCGGCCCCGGTGACGGAGGCCTTGTCAGCGGTCTTCACGATCGTGAGCGACGGTGCTGGCGCGGTCGGGACAGTAACCGTGGAGGGTGCCGACGGGGCGGTCGGGTCACCGCCAGGGGTCGTGCCGGTGACCGTGGCAGTGTTCGTCAGCGCTCCGGAGTCGACGTCGGCTTGGGTGACGACGTAGGTCGCGGTGTAGGTCGCGACCTGGCCGGGCAGCAGGACCACGTCACCCTCGGGACCTGTGACCGGGGACAGTTCCCCAGTGCCGGAGAACTCCGTGTCGTCGATCACGGGATCGGTGATGGTGGTGTTCCCGGTGTTGGTGACCTGGAACGAGTACGTCACCGTCTGACCAGCCTGGGTGAGGGTCGTCACGTCGGCGGTCTTGTCCACGGTCACCGCCGGTGCTTCCTCGACCGGGACGATCGCGCTCGACGGTGTCGACGTCAGCGGCGTGTTCGGCTCGTTGGAGTTACGGAACACCGGGGTGCCGGTGGCGGTGGCGGTGTTCGTGACCTCGCCGGCGTCGACGTCTGCCTGGGTCAGGACGTACGTCGCGGTGAACGTCGCCGTCTCACCCGGAGCGAGGGTCGCCACGGCCGCCGGCGCGAGCGGTGACAGGGTGCCCGTTCCGGAGAACTCGCCCTCATCGATCGTGACATCCGTCAGGGTCACGTTGCCCGTGTTCTGTGCCACGAACGAGTACGTGACCTCGGTTCCGGTCGCGAACTCGTCCTGGGTGATGTCAGCGCTCTTGACCACGCTGATGCCAGGGGTGGCGTTCGTCGGTGTGTCCACGGTCGAGGGCGGTGCAGGCGGGAACGGGTCCCCGCCAGGGGTCATCCCGGTCGCGGTCGCGGTGTTCGTCAATGCACCCGAGTCCACGTCGGCCTGGGTCACGATGTAGGTCGCCGTGAACGTCGCCGACTGACCCGGGGCCAGGGACACCGGTGCCGGGGTGAAGGCCGACAGGTCGCCAGTTCCGGAGAAGTCGCCCTCAACCGGGGTGACGTCGCTGGCGGTGACGTTGCCCGTGTTGGTGACCACGAAGGAGTACGTGACCGTCTGACCGGCCTCGGTGATCTCTGTCGTGTCCGAGGTCTTCGACACAGTGAGGGCCGGTGCCGGGGTCACGGGGATCTCGACGGTGGATTCGGGGGTCGTGGGAACGGGGTCGCCGCCGGGGGTGGTGCCCGTGGCGGTTGCTGTGTTCGACAGCGTTCCCGAGTCGATGTCGGCCTGGGTGACGACGTAGGTCGCCGTGAACGTCGCCGACGCGTTCGGGGCCAAGGACGCGACCGTTGTGGGCGTGATGGGGCCGAGGTCGCCGGTGCCGCTGAAGGCGCCCTCGAGGGGGCTGACGTCACTGATCGTGACGGTGCCGGTGTTCGTCACCTGGAACGAGTACGTGACCGTCTGACCGGCCGCCGTGATCTCGGTGATGTCGGCGGACTTGACCACCGTCAGGGCAGGGCCCGGGACGACGGGGATGGTGACGGCCGAGCCGGGGGGCGTCGGGAACGGGTCCCCGCCGGGGGTCGTGCCCGTCGCGGTCGCGGTGTTCGTCAGGGCGCCCGAGTCGACGTCGGCCTGGGTCACGACATAGGTCGCCGTGAACGTGGCCGACCCGCCAGGAGCGAGTGATGCCACCTGGGCCGGGGTGATGGCTCCGAGGTTGCCGGTGCCGGAGAAGTCGCCCTCGACCGGGGCGACATCGCTGGCGGTGACGTTTCCGGTGTTGGTGACCACGAAAGAGTACGTGACCGTCTGACCGGCCTCGGCGATCTCGGTGGTGTCGGCAGTCTTGTCGACCGTCAGGGCCGGGGCCAGCGTGGCAGGGACGGTGACCGTCGATCCGGGGGGCGTCGGGAACGGGTCCCCGCCGGGAGTGGTACCAGTTGCCGTCGCGGTGTTCGACAGAGCGCCCGAGTCGATGTCGGCCTGGGTCACGACGTAGGTTGCGGTGAAGCTCGAGGACGCACCGGGTGCCAGGGAAGCAACCGTCGTCGGGGTGATGGGACCGAGGTCTCCGGTGCCGGAGAAATCGCCCTCCACGGGGGTGACGTCGGTGGCGGTGACGGTTCCGGTGTTGGTGACGACGAAGTTGTAAGTGACCGTTTGGCCCGCCTCGGTGATCTCCGCCGTGTCCGCAGTCTTTGCCACTCGCAGAGCAGGTCCCGGGGTGACGGGGATGGTCACGGACGACGGGGGCGAAGTGACGGGGTCGCCGGTGGGGGGTGTTCCGGTGGCCGTGGCCGTGTTCGAGGTGGAGCCGCGGTCCACGTCCGCCTGGGTGAGTGTGTACGTGGCAGTGAAGGTCACGGTCTCACCGACGGCGAGGCTCGCAACCGAGGCGGGGGTGATCGCTCCGAGGGTTCCGGAGCCGGTGAAGCCGGTGTCGGTGACGGTGACGTTCGAAAGGGCACTGCCGCCGGTGTTCTCGGCGAGGAAGGTGTACGTGATGGTCTGGCCGGCGGTGTACTGCTCCGGAGCGGAAGGCGCCGCGCTCTTCGTCAGGGTCAGCTCGGAGACGGTGTGCACGGTGCAGGAGGTGTCTCCGGCGACGCATTCGCCGGGCGGTGCGGTGCCGGTGTCGACGACGTAGTTGGACATGACACGGTCACCGGTAGCGGGGTCGTCGACGGTAACGGTGTACGTGAGGGTGGTCTGGCCGCCGACCGGGATGACCCCGGAGATGCGGAAGCTGCCATCGCTGACCGGACCGAGAGTCAGAGGCGTGCCAGAAGTCACAGCCGGGGCCGTGGTGATGGTGGCGTCGTCGAGGACGGCAGTGAGGTCGTCGGTCTTGTCGACTTCGGCCGGAGCCGTGCCATCGGTGTTGGAGAGAACGACGGTGTAGGTCACGGTCTGACCCGGTAGCAGCGCGGTGCCCGACTCGGGGGTGGCGGTCTTGTTGACGGTGAGGTTCGAGCAGAGGCCGCTGTCCTGGGCTGATGTCGCGCCGTAGAACCCGAGGCCCGTCGCAGCAAGATTCGTGGTCGGGATTGCTGCGGTGGAAGCAGCCGTGGGGAGGGCACCCACTTCGTAGAGACCTCCACCCGAACCGGCGAGGTAGATGGCGCCGCCGCTTTGAGCTGCACCGAATGCCTGGGGCACGGTCCCGATCTGCGTCACCGTTCCGTCGGGGCTGAACCGGAACAGTGCACTGCTGTTCGCAGGCGTCCCGCTGTCGATGCTGGCCACAGCAAGTACGTCACCGTCGGCGAGAGTGAGGAAGTCACCACCCGAGGAAAAACCAACGGGAAAAGCGGCCTGGTAGATCGTCGACACGCCAGTCTCAGGATCCAACTCGTAAACAGCGCGGTCGCCCGAGGCACCCATGAGAAGGTTGCCATTGTTTAGGGCGCTGAGGGCGTTCACGGAGACAAAGGGCAGAGCGCCCGTGATGGGAATGGAGCCCGTCTCGGCTCCAGTCGCAGTATCGATTGTGTACAGAGTCCCCGGGCGGCTGAAGTTCACACCGTAGAGCGTCAATCCGTCGCTCGAGAAGGCAATATCTCCGTAGTCCCGGAAGAGCTGGGTCGATCGGATAAGCGTCCCATCCACCGAATACTCGTAAAGATCCCTAGTTCCACCACCGGTGTTGACGAAGATCGTCCCGGGCGGGCACGTCACCGCGGCGCGAGCGCTCTGCGGGAAAACGGCTCCCGTGACGGCAGTGAGCATGCCGACGAGAAGCGTCAGCAGGGCAATGAAGGAAAGACTCCTGAACAACGGCCGGCGGCCGTCCATCGTGAGCGTCTCTTGGACGGTTCGGACGTGCATCTGATCCCCGATCTGGATTGCGGTCTAGGCGCTCCTGAGAGCGCGTGCACCACGGACATCCCAGCCCAGTACTGGCAGGCCGTGGTCAGGCCCCGGCTGGTTCCCCACCTCTGATCCAGATGGAGACCCAGGCCTCGAAGGCAGCCGTAGACAACGCCTGTCGCCTCGTACCGCCTCTGCGCGCCACCCAATCAGTTCGCTGACAGCACGACAAGTACCCCACTTCGGGGGCTTGTGGCTGAGATCGATCCGGCAGGGCAGAGATTTTCCGCACGAATCCGGGCCTCACTCGCGTTCTTGCCAGTGAGCCAACGCCCATCATCGATGTCCATATTTTGGCTCATTTTCGCTAAGTGGATAAAAGCTCAGTTGTTAGGTCTCGGGCGGAGACCGAATGGCGGGGGCTCGAGCCGCCTGGGCTTAGATCAAGTAGCTGACTGAATCCATGGCCTCCCCACCGTGGGTTCATCGCAGCTCCGATGTCTCCCACCGCCGTGGAAATCTGCAGGACGACACCGCCTGATTGACAGACGAAGACGGGGAACGTCTAAGCCACGTGCTTGCTCACTCAAGCCGGCGCAATCTAAAACACCCGCTTCGATAACCTGCGTCCAATCCACGTCGAATGGAGGAATGCGCGTGACCGCCATCTGTTCGGTGTGCTCGCCCCCGCAGCGCCTCGTGCCGCCGAAAACCAGCGCGACGCCGCTCCTGGAGAGATTTCGAACAGAGGAACTAAATCCTTAAGGATCTGAGCCCTGACCCAAAGAGAATCGGACGTCACCTAGCCCAGAAGGCTTCCCCTTGAGGAAGAACCGCGGGCCCGGTCGCCGATCCCCTATCGGGCATCTGGCCGGCTCTGGTGAAGGACGTCTGGCTGCAAGCTAGCCTCGGCGTATGTATGGCGTCCCCGTCGATATCGACCTGTCGTTCCTTCCCGGCAAGAGGCTCGAGTCCGCAGATTTCACCCAGTTTCAACTTCAGCTGCGTTTCGATGAGCGGGTGCGGTTGTCCATCGAGTCGGTCTACCGGATCGACAAGGCCGGAAGTGTTCTCGTTTATGACGAGATTCCGGCTGGTGCCGCCGAGGTTGTTGCGCTGCTGTCGATGGATGTGACCAACGCCTACCGTCTGGCAGAAGATGCGATTCGCATTGAGTTCGGAGACAGTCGTGCACTTGAGGCCGTTGACGATTCGGTGCAGTACGAATGCTTCCAGATCTGGAACGGTGACGCCATCATTGTCGTCTGAGCCTTGGTGAATGCTCTCCTGAGCCCGTCCGACCCCTGGGCTCGAACCGGACACTCAACCTTGTTCTCGGCCGCGGGCGAAGCCATAGGAGTTGGTGCCCGCTGGATACGAGCCAGGAGTAACCCGGTGAGCGATCCTCTATCGGGCAGCGGGCTCATGCACCCTTGATATAGACAAAGGCCGGCAGAAAGCTAGCGCGACAGGTCACCCGGGTCGTGAAGCAATCTGTGATCTGATGATGGAGGCGGGCGGCGAGTAGTGCCGACGATTCGCCAGACTCACGAGCTTGAGGGCAGGCAGGTCGAGGAGCGGAGTTAGGTCGCCGTCGGAGACGTTCGTCGAGCCGTGCAGGAACAACCGTTCGAGGCGTCGAAGCCGCACAAGTGGCGCGAGGCTGACGAAGGTTCCCATGTCTGACAGAGTCAGCTGCGTCAAGGAAGTCGTGTGCGCGATCGACTCGAGGTCCGAGACGTTAGCTGAGTACGCAAAGCTCAAGGACTCGAGAAGTGGAGTCGGGTTCCATGCGAGCTCGGTGATGTCTCGGAGGTGAGAGGCGGATGCGATCTCGAGGAACCGAAGACGAGGCAGCTCCGAGAGGCCAGTCACCGTCTCGATTCGGGGGCGATCAAGAAGCGTCAGCCTGGAAAGAGAGTGCAGGTGTGCCAAGGGGAGCAGATCTGCTTCGGTGTACAAGCCGAAGCAGACAGAATCCAGGTCATCTACGGCACCGATCGTGTCCCGTACCTGCCTCCAATCGGCGCCGAGCTCCTTCAGGCGAGGAAGCCGAGTGAGATCGACCTCGAGCCGGGGGTCGGTCGTGATGTTCAGTTCGATCAGGGTGTCAGCGAGATCGTAGATGGGCTCATGATCAGAAGTTGTCCGAGAAAGGATGATGAGCCGCTCGAGCTGCAGGCCCGAGATGAAATCGAGATTTCTTTCCTGGTACCCATGTGCGTAGTTAAGGACGAGCCCCGTGATGCCCCGTTTGCGCATCTTCCGCTCGTCGGCTTTGGTCCACGGCCCGACGATGTCTGCCTCGAGCCCGGCGGGTGTCGGTCGAATAGTGATCATTCCGCTGGGCCCTGGCAACGGTGATGGCGTCTCACGAAAGCCAACCTAGTGTTTTCGAGCACACCACTTGCGGCAACGGGTGTCACTACCGTTCAATTCTTCGGACCGAGAGCCCAACGCCAGGCCGTTAGAGCGGTAGACCATCCCCTATCGGGCGCTCCAAGCACGCGCTTCTACAGGGCTGAACGTCGGCGCATGCTCGTGGTTGCATCAGGTTCGCGACCGCTTCGTGCAGCCGCATCAGTCGGCGGCCGCCGACTCCCTTTTCCGTTTCGACGAACGAGTGAGCAGGAGAAAGCATCATGAGCAACACCGTCATCCATGACTTGGTTTCCGAGATGCTGAGTCAGCTTCCGTCCGGTGGAGGCATCGTGGCTGTGGATGGCGATGCTGGCGAGCATCTCTCGGACATGGGCAGTCAGTTAGCTCGGGAGATCAGCGCGAGAGGCCTCACGTCGTCGGTCCGATCATTCACGGG
>NZ_JADKSD010000002.1:0-304455 GCF_015350895.1 Frigoribacterium sp. VKM Ac-1396
GCCCACCTCGCCGTCGACCAGGGAACCTCGCACGCCCTGTTCGTCTTCGGGCTCGTCTACGGTGTGCCCACTCTGGGCTTCGCCCTGATGTGGGCGGCACTGGCATCGGCCATCACCCGCCGCACCATCCGCCAGGGGCTCCCGTTCTCACTCACCTGGTGGTCGTTCACCTTCCCCGTCGGCACCTGCGTGACAGGCCTGAACGGTCTGGCCCTGCACACGGGACTCGTCGCGCTGCAGGTACTGGCGGTCGTGTTCTACATCGGGCTCGTCGGGGCCTGGATCACGGTCGCCGTGCGCACCTTCCACGGCAGCGTCATCCGCGGAACGCTCCTCGCGCCTCCCCGTCCCCTGCCCTGACCGCGGACGACGAGGGCGCGTGGGGGAGTGGCTCAGATCGAACAGGCGTCGTTCCAGTCACGGCGATAGGCCTCGGGGTCACTGACGTCGACGATGGCCGAGGCGGCACCCTTGGGCTCGTCACGCGACCGGTAGCTCTCGAACGCCACCGCACTGCGGTCGTTGCTCGCCGGATCACGCACCCCGGAGGCTTCGACCCACAGAGTCCAGTTCCACCGCGTCCGGACGCCAGGCTGCAACGCGCCTTCGCCGACGACCAACACCACGTCCGTGCCGGCGGGTGAAGACTCGAAGTCTGCGCCCGTGAATGATCGGACCGACGACGTGAGGCCTCTCGCGCTGATCTCCCGAGCTAACTGACTGCCCATGTCCGAGAGTTGCTCGCCAGCATCGCCATCCACAGCCACGATGCCTCCACCGGACGGAAGCCGACTCAGCATCTCGGAAACCAAGTCGTGGATGACGGTGTTGCTCATGATGCTTTCTCCTGCTCACTCGTCAGCATGACGCTCGCGATATGGCCGCGCGCTCGATAGCCGATCATGACGTGCCGATGGTGAGGCCGACAAGCCCGGCAGCGACGGCGAGCAGCAGCATGCCCGCGCCGTTGGCGATCCCAGCGACCCATCTCTTCTCGGCTACGAGGCGCACGGTCTCGATGCTGGCGGTGCTGAACGTGGTGTAGCCGCCCATGAGCCCGCCGCCCGCGACGAGCAGCCATTCTCTGGGCAGCCCCGCGTGGTCGGCATGACCGGTGAGCAAGCCGAGCACGAACGACCCGCTGACGTTGATGACCAGGGTTGCCAGCGGAATGGGGGCCGACCGCGTGCTGCGGACGGCGCCATCGACGACCAGGCGCAGGGCTGCACCCACACCACCGGCGACCGCGATCGCGACGAAGAGCCACGGGGCGATCACGACGCCGCCTCAGAACGTCGGTGGAGGGCGGCACCGACGGTGATGCCGGCCCAGGACGCCACGGCGCCGAGCACGACCGATCCCACACCGTAGGCGATCGCGATCGGCAGCGCGTCACCGAGCAGGGTTGCCGTGTCGACCGCGAGGGCGCTGTAGGTGGTGAACCCGCCGAGAACGCCAGTACCGATGAGTAGACGCAGGTCGCGTCGGCGACCCGCGTCCGGCCCTCGTCGCACCAACGACTCAAGGAGCAGCCCGAGCGCGAACGCACCGACGACATTGATCAGCAGGATCGTCACGGGGATGCTGCCCGGGGCCGCGGGGAAGCTCAACGCCAGGCCTTCGCGCAGGCCCGTGCCGATCGTGCCTCCGAGGGCGACGAGTCCGATGAACCGCCACCGCAGGTGCACGGGCCGTTCGGTACCCGTGGAGTCATCGACATCGAGGTCCGGGTTCTGGCCCAGTCCTTCGAACTCGTCGCCTCTCCTCGAAGGCAGCGGCGGGAACGGTGAGTCAGGTGAGGGGGTGGTCATGCATCGTCCTTCGTGCTGAGGCCGTAGGGAAGTCCAGGCTGATCGGCTTCGATATCGGTGAGGCGGTTGTACTTGCAGACCCGTTCCCCGCGTGCGGGGGCACCGGATTTGATCTGCCCGACCCCGGTGCCGACGACGAGGTCGGCGATGAAGGTGTCGGTGGTCTCCCCGGAGCGGTGCGACACCATGCAGGCCATGCCGTGGGACCGGGCCGTCGCGATCGCGTCGAGGGTCTGGCTGACAGAACCGATCTGATTCGGCTTGATGAGAACGGCGTCCGACCAGCCCTGCTCCGCGCCTTCAGCGATCCTTTCGGGGTCAGTCACGTACAGGTCGTCGCCGACGAGCGGTCGGGTCGTCCCGCAAAGACAGCTCGCCCGACCTCACCACAGCAACACCAACTCGAAAGCAGGGCCCCGTTTTGAACCTCAGCTCCTCCGCCGCCCAGCCGAAGGGGTCGCGCCAGCACACGGCGACCCCGGCTGCAACCCTGAAGGACCTGAGCGCATTCCTGCGCCAGGTCCGACTGCTTCTGGCAACCGTTGTCCCGATGCTCGCTTACGCGATCACGACCCTCTGGGAGCACTTCGGGCACTAGCTCGACCCGTCCACGTTGGCCGTCTCCTCTCCGAGGAGGCGGCCAGTCGTGTCGGTGGTTGCTCGTACGGTCTGCCGGCATGGGCGTTCGGGGATCAGGTGAGACAGCAGCCAGCATCCTGCGCCGGCCGATCCCGACGCACCCGTTCGCGGTGCCGCCGGCACCGGGACAGTTCGGTGTCTGGCAAGTCCGCCGGGTGCGCTCTGCGCCCCTTGGCTACGTCCTCTCGCGCCCCGAGCTGGGCGGCATCGCGTACCACTGCTACGCCCAAGGCCGAGACGATGCCGGCGGCCGGCCCTGGCTACGCCGAGAGGACAGCCTGAACAGCGCCGTCGCGTGGATGATCCAGCACGAGGCCGAGCTGTCAGCCCTCACGGGCCGGCTGCATCCCGAGCTGGACGAGTGGCCGTCGTGACCGCCGGTAGCGTCAAGGCATGAGCTGGTTCGTCAGGCACCGCCCCAAGGGCGACACGAGCGCCGAGGCCGTGGCCGTCGAGGTCAACGCCCCGACGCCGGCCGACGCGATCGACCAGGTGCGCGCCACGCTGCCCGAGGATCGCATCGTGACCTCGGTCGCTCCCTACTGAGCCCGAGAGAGCCGTCAGGGGCCGCGCGAAGCCCCGCTCCGGTCAGCTTCCCCCCGAGCTGGCCGAGAGCTGCCGGGCGGTCCCTAACCCGCTAGGCAGCAGCAGCCCCCGCATTCCGGCTCCCCCCAGCCGGGCGGGGGCTTCTTCGTGGCGCAGACCGTTCTCGAGTCCGGTGCCGGCCTAGGGGCACGGCCCGCTGCGCGGTCCGGGGGAGTCGCTGCGCTCCCGGGGAGCCGCTTCGCGGCGCTCAATGCCCTTCGGGCACGTCTTTTTGCCGTGAAGCCTTCGGCGGCTCGGTCGCTGCGCTCCCTCGTAGCCACCTCCGGGTCTCCGTTCAAGTGGCTACGCCACCGGCTCCTCCGAGATTTTCGGCACGCAGTCGCGGGGCTCCCTTATTTCGCGCCGGAATGCTCCCCTGCTCCCCTGCTCCCCTTCGGGTTGCACTGCGCCCTCCGGTCGCAGAGACGGTTGACGTCCTCGGCAGGGCACCACGACGACCGTGCGCCTCGAGAGGGAGTAGCAAGCCACCGCTCTACGGTCCGCCCACGACTCTTACCTTTACGAGAGGTTCCTCGTGGCAGGGCCAGTGGCAACCTGTGTGGGAGCTGCCCGGGCTTGGAGTAGCGAAAGCGCCCGAGGGAAGCACCCTCGACCCGAAGTTCGCGCCTACATTGCCCTGCGGATACGTCGCAGACCATGACGGGCAGCGTTCCATTTGCTCGGCAATGTGTCGGGGATGCGGTCCATGAGTGGTTCGTGGGCACGGGTCAGAGCAGCTGGACGAGCACGATTGTCTACCCAATGCTCAGAAGCTGTAGCGATCGGCTTGAGTCGCCTCACGAAGACCATGTGGATGAGCGGGGCCTGGTCCCCACCGCTCTTAGCCCAGTCGGAGTAGAGGCGGAACAGCCAGTCGTATGCGTAGTGGTCGCGCCTGAATTGCGGGGAGAACCAAAGCCAGAACTGTTCTATTTGGTCATCGAAGCTGTCGACTGTTGTCTCCGGTTTCTTCACAACCGCTATGACTCTTGTGACCCCGGCGGTTGCCTCTGACCGCGACCACGAGCAGGACTCGCCTGTATGAGGGTGCGCTTCGTTAGAACAAAGTCGCTGGGGACTCTCGGTGGTGTCGCTCCCGGCGAGGGGTGCTTTACGAGCCGGGGAGTTTGGAATTCCTGGAGCTTCGTGTCGCTCTCGCTCTTCCACGACCCCGGGCTTGAGGCGGCCGCGTTTGCGCTGCGGGCTGCGGGCCAATGTCAGCCGAACGAAGTAATCCGCTCCTCTGTCTTCAAAGTGTTCGAAAAGCACCAGCTTGATTCGGACACCTTCGGCTGCAAGGACCTGGACGCTGTCCTCCGTTGCCTGATCGACCTCGACGGCGACTATGACGTAATGCTGCGCGGCGTTGATCTTGTCGGGAATTTCGGCACCGAAGCACTCGAGAAATGCCTCCTCCATGGAGGTATCGGGGCGGTAGCGGCGAAAGACCCTTCGGACTTCGTCCTCCGAAAGTGGTTGTACCCATGCGCCATAAGAGAGGACTTGACTCACCACCAAGGAACTCGCTCTGTCTCGCTTGAGCTCGATTACGTGCAGGTCGCCAAGGATATCCATCGCCAGCAAATCCACGCGCCCGCCGTTTCGAGTCGTGACCTGCCGACCGATGATGAGCAGCGCTCCTAGAATTCCTGGTTCGGCTTCTATCCATGATTCGAGCTTCGACTCGAGCATCATCGAGGAAGGCGGTACGCGGACAACTCCTTCGCCGGAGGCGCGCCAGACTTCGGATCGCGCCATCACCGGCCGCCACGACTTTTGCGCGTATCTGCGACGCACGTGAATCCGGTCTCAGAGAAAGCCGGGCGTCGTGGCTTGAAGCAATCTGCTGTATCTACCACCACTTGTCACTCTCGACAATGTCGGCGATGGCGGCGGGATCTCCGCCGTCGCGCAGCCAGGACCGCGGTGTCTTGCGACCTTCGGCCACAAGGCTGCGCTGTCTAACGGACATAAAGGCACTGATGGAGATCCAGTCCCAGTGCTCGGTCAGGACGGGCAAGACGGTCTCGAGGTGGGGGATGAGCTTTCCGGGTGAGCCGAGGCTGAACTGCCAGCGGGGGAATCGGAGCCTGCCCCGGACAGGAATGCCGTAGATGCGCTGCTCCTCAGCCGCGGCCAGGACTTCCTTTTGCGTCCAGCCTAGAAATTGAGCAGCTGTGTTCGCGGACCACGTCTCTTGATACGTCCTGAGCCACAGCTCCCCAGCGCTCTTTTCAAGCGACCCTCTCGCGACGCTCCTTTCGGACACCACGAGCTCTGCCTCCGTCATAGCGCCGGACTCGATGACGAACTTTCGTTCCTCGGCGGTCATGCCGGGTCCTCCGCCGCGCTTCTGGAGCCTGAGGAAGTCGGTGAAACCCCCTACGAGCCAGCGCCCGTCGACGCCGAGGGCGTTCACGGTGTCGATGAATTCGGTCACTGCGTCGTCGGACGGGTCGAGGGGATGGACTTGGGCGTCTTCGCTCTTCATGAGTAGGGACTGTAAGTCTCGAGTGGCCTTTTTTTGGCTAAGCCTCGGGCGCTGCTGCACTGCCTCAACAGCATTTTTCCCTCTTTTTGCGGCTTTTTGGCCACGGCCAGCAAACGGGCTTTGCTCGTAGACGAGCGGTCCCGTTGCGCGCTGCCAGGCCGCCTAAAGTGCCAAAAAGTATTCCTGGCGCGGGTCGGCGTGTCGCCCAAAAGTCGTAGGGTGGGCGCTTCTCGGCCTCCCGAGGGGCGTTTTAGGGGAGTCTCCCGGCAGGTCCGGGGCCTGCACTTGACCGGCCTGTGACCACGCATTTTGCTGGCCGTCAGGCGGCCGTCAACCGACCACGATGTAGTCGGGCGACGGCCGCAACTCGTCGAGTTGTGACCGTCATGCGGCCGCCCTCAGCCTCTTTCTCGTTCAGCGTCCTCCGCGCCCTTGTCGCGGACGGAGTAGCCCACCTGGCGGGCCAAATCGCTTCTGGCTGCCCGCGCTTTTGCCATGTCGGCCATGAACCGCTCACGAAGTGGAGTTCCTCCGACTCGCACCTTGTCGAGCCACCTATCGAAGTCGGGTGGCAGCTGCTGCAGCCGGTCATTTGTCGCCTGCAGCCTGGCCCGTTCCGTCTCTGCTTCATCTCGCGCAAGCTTGGCTGCGAACCGCGCCGCTGCTGCTGCTTGCCGTGCGGTTTCAGCCGCCTCCGCCGTCCGGCGCGCCTTCTCTTGCTCAGCCGCCAATTCACGTTCCTTCTCCGCCAGGGCCGCCTGCTGAATATTGAGGTTGCTCCGGCGGACGTCGAGGCTTCTAACGAGGGTCTCGTAGGTCGCCTTCTCGTCCTCCATGTCCTGCGCGGCGGCCTGGAGCCGGTCGGCCTTGGCCTGGAACTCGCTGCTGCTGAGGTGTTCCGTCGAGCGCTCGGTGACCCGAACCTCGACGTCGTAACCGGCTCCGTCCATGTGCGCGCGCAACTCCTTGTGCTGCCGCCTCAGGTCTGAGGGGCCCTTGAAGAAGTCCTTCTGGGCGAGTCGGCCATCTTCGGTGACAGGTGTCATGAGGACTTGGAGCTGGGGGCTGTACTCGTCGAGGTGGAGCGAGAAGCCGATGAGGTTCTGCTGGCCGAACTCTTGGCAGGCCCACTCCATCGAGGCGTTCAAGTTGTCGACTGCCGCCTGGTT
Source organism: Frigoribacterium sp. VKM Ac-1396 (assembly GCF_015350895.1). Taxonomy (NCBI): domain Bacteria; kingdom Bacillati; phylum Actinomycetota; class Actinomycetes; order Micrococcales; family Microbacteriaceae; genus Frigoribacterium; species Frigoribacterium sp. VKM Ac-1396. The sequence continues at coordinate 6,696 of NZ_JADKSD010000002.1, forward strand.
GATGCCGCTCTCTCGCCAGGCCGGGTTGTGCTCCTCGAACCACTTGGGGTCGAGCTGCAGGATTATGCCGCGGATCGGAACGGCGTCCTTGCGAAGGCCCTTGACGACTGTGGCCAGGCGCTGGTTGAGGTAGTCCTCGAGCTCCTGAGACGGCGGCCGGCCGTCGACCGACTTGAGCGCGCGGAAGTCGCCGGCGCCGTCGTTGACCCGAGTGAAGTTGAGCTTCGTGCGCTCCGGGACGATGTTCTTGTTGACGTGCTGGAAGTGGAAGCCGGCCGCCTGGTCGGCGTCACGGGCGATGTGGCGAAGGAAGTTCTTGACGTGGCCTCCGCCGATCTTGACCTTGTGGGACACGTCGAACGTCATCGTGTAGCTCATGCTTCGCTCCCCTCTACGACTCCCAACAGGTGATCCGCCTTCGGCGCATCACCTGTCGGGGCCTCCGGCGGCTCTCCCGAGGGGCTTCTACTGCCGCGACTCCAACCACCACCCCAGTGCGCCTTCGGGAGGGTGGTGGTCTCCTTCGCGGCAGTAGAAGGTGTAGCCCCATACACTTCGGCATCGCTCCGCTCGTCGAAGTTCCTGGTGCCCTGCGGGGCGCCTCCGCGCAGAGCGCGTCGAGGACTCCCTGACGGGAGTCCCAGAGACCCGTCGCGCTGGTCGCTTGACGGGCAGCCGGCTGCCGAGCGCTGCGCGCCGGCGCAGCCACGGAGTGAGGGGTGACGAAGCCCGCGGAGCGAAGGCTCAACCATGGAACGCAGGAGTCGCATCGCGCACCTCCCAACGAGCCTTGTCCAGCTCGGCAGCTTGAGCTCTGGCGTCGGCCTCGTTTCGTTCCCGACGAGCGCGGTCGTCCTCCATCTCCGTGCCAGTGAGGGTGGCGACTCGGTCGAGAATCGCGATGGCGTCGGCGGCCGCGAGAGACCCAGTTGGACGGACGTCCCTGTGCGCGGAGAGCATGCCGCCCAGGACCTTCTGGCCTACGGCGTCGCGGAACTGGTCCTTGCCCTCCTCGGTCTCGATGGCGTCGAGGGTCTGGGCGAGTTCTCGCATGTTGCATCGCATCGTGAAGAGGTGGCGGAACGCCTTGTACTCGTCGGTGCCCTCAAAGAAGCCCTCGTTGGCGTAGAACTCGAAAGTCTCCGGAGTGACCTCGGCAACGAAGGGGAAGCGGCGGAATGCCTGGCGGTCGTCTTCGGCCTCGTGGTCCGTTCCGTCGGGACTGCGGTAGCTACCGGCGAGGTCTGCGAGAAACTCCCTGTATGGGATGACACCCGTCACGATGTTGACCGCCTGAACCATGCGGACCGAGCCGTTCTTGATGTTGATGTCTGCCCGTCCAGGCGACGTGTCGAAGGCACGCCAGACGGAGGTGCGGCTGCCGAAACCGAAGATCAAGTCCTTCGGTCGGTAGTCGTCGAGGATCATGACCGGCTGGCCGCCGTAGTTCTGAGCGAGGACCTTGGGGTCCCCTGCGTCGTAGTAGCACTCCTCAGGGTCCAGGGCAGGGTAGAGCGCTCTGGCGAACATGCGGGCGAGAACCGACTTGCCGGCGCCTGACTGACCGTGGATGTAGTAGTTGACACGGAAGCTCGGGGGCGGACTCGAAAGCATGAAGTCGCGCCGCAGGTCGTGAAACTTGCGGAGATTGCGGGCATATTCGAGAGGGTGCTCGCTGCGCAGCTGCCGCAGTGACAGCTCACCGTGCAGGACGCCGAGAAGGAGGCCGTCGAGCTTCTTGGAACCTCGACCACTACCTCCACTGGACCGGCCTGCCACGTGCTCATCGACGGCGCCTCGGAAGTCGAAGTTGGCGCTGACTTCGGAATCGTCGTAGCGGTGCTTCCCGAGCCCCTGCTGCCTGACGTGCTCGTGAGTCAGGTACTCCACAAGGTCCAGAAAGACGCCGTGACCACTACGCATCTTGATGAAGTTGGGGGCGATGCCCCAGGCGCGAGCTACAGCGGCGAGAGTCGTGGCGTTCTTTCTTTCCTCGACGATGTGGACGTGCGCGGGTTTCGCCGCCCCGACTACAGCGCGCGGATTGCTGAGGCCGTCCTCGGAGGTGAACGGGTCCTTGTCGTGGTTGATCCAGGCTGTCCTGAGATTGCCCTTACGGAGGATGCGCTCCTCGACGACGGCGGGAGTGATCAAGACTTCGCCGGTGTCGGGGTGGACCCAGTCGGTGGTGATCATGAAGATGCGTCCCTTGACGCTCTCTGCGTAGTGCCAGGGGCCACCGGGAGCGAATGGGTCGGCGGGCGCCGGCTCTTCTTCATCGGCCTTGGCAGAGCTCACGCCCTCGGAAGTGCTGAGATCCACACTTTCCACAGTTAGGTGGGCGGGGGGCACAAGCACAGTGCCCCCCGCGATAAGGCCTGCAGATCCGGGGGGCGCTGCTTCCTCGTGGGCGAGATCCACAGTTTCCCGGGATGCGACAAGCGCCATCACGCGAACACCTCCTCAGAGGTGCTGGCGTATTCCTGAGCCAGAAGCCATGCATCGACGGCCTCGGGGCGGTAACGGACGCCGCGGCCCACTCGAATGAACTTGGGTCCGCGACCCTTGATGCGCCATTCGCTCAAGCTGCGCTCGGTGGTGCCGAGGCGTGCGGCCAGTGTGGCGGGAGAGATGAGGTTGTCCAGCACGCTGGAGCTAAAGGGGGCAGATGTGGGCACGGATGTACTCCTCGGAATGAGGAGTGCTTCCGGCAGATCTGTACGCCACCGTTGTGCTCGTTACAACCCTGAGGTTGTGGATGGGGAGTATCTCCCAGCCAAGCTAGCCGTCATCGTGCGACAACACTCATGTCTTTAATTGGACCCCATTTATAGCACATACCCGGCTGTACACTCACGACTGACCACAGCAATCGACACCTACAGAGGCGGCATGGGCACGGTAAAGCCGTACAGCACGAAGACGAAGGGCCGGCTCTACGAGGTCTGGTACACGAAGCCAGATGGAACTCGAGGGCACGATCGCGGATTCAAGCTGAAGCGCGACGCCGAGGCCCACCTGGCCACCGTGGAGGTCTCAAAGCTCAAGGGCGCGTACATCGACCGGGCCGATGCAAGGGCAACCGTTGCCCAGCTCGGTGAGCAATGGATGGAGCGTCATCGGTCGAAGATCACGGCCAGCAGCTACCACTCGGTGGAAAGCGCCTGGCGCATTCACGTTCTTCCGGAGTGGGGCGCCTATGCGGTCGGCGCAATCAGCAAGCGGCAGGTTGAGGCGTGGCTGACCCAGCTTGGCGAGCGGCGCTCGCACACGACCGTCGCACGGGCACGAGACTTGCTCGCCGGCATCTTTGACGACGCAATCGAAGACAACCGCGTTGCGAAGAACCCTGCCCGCGGAATCGTCATCAAGAGGAAACCGATGCCCGATGAAGTCTTCCTGACGCACCTCCAGGTGGAGGCCCTCGCTGCTACATCGCGGTATCCCGGTCTGGTCCGGTTCCTCTCCTACACAGGACTTCGCTGGGGCGAAGCTACCGCGTTGCGCGTGCGAAGCATCGATCCCGAGCGGCGTCGAATCCACATTCGCGAGGCGGTAGCCGAGGTCAACTACAAGCAGGTGCTCGGAGGGGTTAAGTCACACGAACGTCGGATGGTCGCTTACCCGGATTTCCTCGACTCAGAAGTGGCGGCAGCTTGCGCGGGGAAAGCGCCTGAGGACCGTCTCTGGAACGCCGACGACGGAACGTTTCTACGGGCCGGACACGCTCACCAAGGATGGTTCGCAGGCGCAGTCAAGCGCTGCGAGAACGCGGACCCGACCTTTCGCCGCGTAACACCTCATGACCTCAGGCACACAGCTGCTTCGCTTGCCATCAGTGCAGGAGCAAATGTGAAGGTGGTGCAGCGCATGCTCGGGCACAAGTCGGCCAAAGTCACTCTGGATACCTACGCGGCCTTGTTTCCGGACGACCTCGACAATGTGACCGATGCGCTCAGTCGCCAGAGAACGGCCCAGCTTCCGTCTGATTAGGAGCAGCTCAGGCCACGAGCAACCTGTCAGTAGATGTGATATTCAGGCGGGCAGGGAAGTCGCATTCTCGTCAGCGCCGTTGGGGGCAACTAAGGCTTTTGCCGCGACCAGGATGTCGAGGAGAGCCCCTGTGGGAGCGATGGAGCATTGCTGGGCCGCCAGCCAGTACGTGGCCTCGTGCTTCTCCTTGTCGACACCGTCGCCACTTTTGATCACCGTCTCTCGTGCCTCGAAGAGAGCGGGCCAGTCCTCGTTGAGCATCGTTTCTAAGGTGTCGGCAACGGCGAAGGCGTTGGCAGACACTAGCCCGACTGGATACGCGTCTAGGCCTTCCAGGTCCAGGTAGGCGGCCATTTTTCGGTTGAAGCGCGCCGCCTGTTCTTCTTTGATCTTTTCGATCGCGTCCAGTTCAGCTGAAGTCAGTTCGCGTGCTTCCCCTGCCAGCCGCAGTTTCGCCTGCTTTCGCGTGGCCATGCGGGTGTGCAGGTCGGAGTCGTTGTCCCAGACCATCAGGGTGGGAATCTGGAACGCTTCTAGGACTGCATGAGCGAGGAACAGGTCGGACTTTCCTCGGACTGCGGTCGCTGTCACTCCGAGCACGTCGAAATCGTCTAAGTGCGTGCTGGCCCCTTGCAGGATGGCTGCATCATCGGCGCCTTCGCAGAGGACAACCCCGGCCGAAAACAGCGCCTCTCGGAGGTCCAAGAGGATCAGCTTTGACCATTGACTGCTTATCTCCCAGCCCGCAGACATCTGCGGTGCGACGATCGCTGACACAGCGTCCCGGCTCGTAGCCGCGACCGAGAACTGTCCTGTCATTGTTCGAGTCACTCGGCGGACTTCATGGAACTCAAAGGGGTCAACGAAATAGAGGCTGTGGGTGGCGTAGGCAACCTGAAGCTTATTTTCGGCCTCCCGGGCGAGGCGCCGCAGCACTGATGCAAAGGCACGCGCTTGAGTGGGGTGCTGAAAGAGTTCCGGCTCCTCAATCGCGAGGAAGAGGGTGCTGTCTTCCGAGGTATCTGTCGAGTACGCGGCTAGGACTTGCAGGCAGGCCACGAGAGCTGCCCGCTGAAAACCATGACCTTGGTTTCCGAGGCTCGTCTCCACGATTTGGTCAAAGATCTTGACATCGACCTTAGATTTCGGTGGTGCATAGAGCGATCCTTGCGGTCGAAGCACCAGGTTGCGCCCGATTGTGAATCGCCCAATTCCCGCAGTAAGGGCCTCCGACAACTCACCAAGTTTCGGTCCCAAGTGCTGCTTGTTGATCGCATCATGTTTCTGAGTCACTTCATCCGCCAGGTCAGCTAGAGCAGCCTCGGCCTCGGTGCGATCCAAGGCCCGTGAGAGGAGTCTTCCTACGATCGATTTCGACGTGTCTTCAGCCTCATCGTGGGCACGAAGATCGGCATCGACAAAAATGAAAGAAAAGACTTTCCCAAGTTCGCCTTGGCCGGCAAAACCGAACATGTGGTTGTCGCTGGTGAACGTGGGGACAAGGTCTTCTGGATGGAGCTCCTCCCACTCCCTGAAGGCACGAATAATGGCGGGCTTGGAGGCGGCGGCAGCCAGCTCAATTCCCTGCTCCGCCAGGGCCGTGCGAAGTTCGCGGAAGTGGGCTTTCGCTGGCTCCGCGGGGCCGTCGAGGAGTTTCCGCGTGTTGCTGAATGCCGGATAGCTGGCCGACGCGCCTGCAAGGCGATCTCCGTCCAAGGGGTTCCACTCGCGGCGTATTGCAAAAGTCTCTGCGTGGGCTGGCGCGTATCGCTCAGTCAGGACTTCCCGATCGCGATCAGACAGTGAAGCAAAATTAACCGTCACACGGACGGTCTTGTCGGTCGTTTTGGGCGAACCAAAGACATCTGCAACGGATAGCGAATCCTTCGCGCCATTAAAAACCCAGTCCAGGGCACGCAGGACCGTTGACTTTCCGGCGCCGTTTGGCCCAATGAAGCTGGTGATGTTCTCAAAATTGATGGTGTGCTGTTCGATGCAGCGAAAATTCTCGATCTGAACGCTCGTGATGAGCATGCATCCCCCTTGAAGTTCAGCGTGTCTAGCTGCTCGTGATTGTGCCTTATCCTCACATTTGTCACGGAGGGGCTCGCAGTGTCTGGCGCTGCGCCCCTTTTTGGAACCAGCCACTGGCCCACACGGCCCTAGTTTTCGCACTTTCCACGGCTTGAAAGCCTTGGCGGAGCAGCAAGTCCGCCCGTAGCGTGGAAGGTCATGGTCTGCCCCGGGGGGCGAAGTGGGCGAACGCTTGAAGGTCATCAAATTGAACAGAATTATCCGCAGAGGGGATACGGAGGATGGGCATGGACGTGGGTTTTGAGACTCGAGATGCGTTGGGCGCGGTTGCAGAGAGGCCGTTCAAGCAGTGATTGCAGCTGGAATGGACCTCGCCGATCGCCTCGTTCGACTTCTTCCGGAGGACGGAACACCCAAGACAAATCGCGAACTACGGGAAGCTCTAGGGGTCCCCGAGGCCGATTACTGGACCGTAAGAAATCGGCTCCTCGACGAGGGCATTGTCACGAAGCTTCCGGGAAGGGGCGGCAGGACTGCGCTCGTTCCTAGTGAGCAAAAGGGTGCGTCGGAGAGTGGACGCAGACCCCTTCGAATCTTGGCCGTGATTGTCCTCTACGCGGCCGCCGCACTTCTCCTGGGTGCCGTCGTTTACGTCCTGGTTGCACGAAGCAACCCAAATTGGCTCTGGAATGGACTTGGGCTTGCTTTTGGAGCAGTCACTCTGGCGGCGGGCGGACTTGCGCTTCTAATTTTTATCTTGCAGGAGGACGCTGGCCGTCTGGAGGCAAACAACCAAGCCACGTTGATGAGGAAATTGACTTCACTTACCGAGACGTCAGTTCAGTACTCGTCGAATACAGCTGTCGCGGTCGACGAGCTCAAAGAGAGGATGAACGAGGCGGTTCGAGCTGATCTGGCCGCTCCTGAGTCGAGCGCGCCCATCGAGCGGCGCGAAGGCGACGAGGGCGTTGAACCGGACGAACCTGTTCAAGACCCCAAGTCTCCCGTCATTGAGAGCACGGACGGAAAGTATTACCGCCCGTCAGACGTGCCACTTTTCGTCGTCTCGGACCTCGTCAGATGGTGGGACAAGACCAATGAGCAAGGCCGCTGGACTTTTTCCAGGCTTTTCGGGGGGTTCCGTGCCTGGAACAAGTCAGGCAACACGCAAGGTGTTCCCTGGGTCTTGACGTTCCAGGACAACAAGGGCGCCCTGCGGAGCTTCCGGCTGTACTACGGCGGGAAGAGGAAGGACGGGCCGCACGTAAGTGAACTCCTGGAAGGCGGGGTCTGGCAATCCCTCCCGGATACCGAGACACGCTAAGTCGAAGCTTGCCTGACCCTCGACGAGGGTACGGGCGGCACAAGGTCCAGCACCCACCTTTGGCTTAGCAGGCCGAACTCCCCTTTCTTGCTTTCAACCAGTCCGTGGTGCGGTTTGGTGCAGGAATAGATGTCAGTTGACGTGAGTAGTCGTGGTCGGGTGTGTGCAAACTGTTGCAAATACAGGCATCTAGATGCCGCCTTTGCCAGTAGTTGCGAGTAAAGGTGGGTTCAAATCCCACCGGTACCGCCAGAAATGCAGCCCCGAGAACCCCGTATTTGTGGGGGTTCCGGGGCTCTTTTCTTTGTCGACGGGCCAGAGCGGTGACGCGGCCGAAACGGGAATGGGTGAGACGTTGGGGCAACCGCAGGTTGCCCACATGGCGGCCATGGGCGTCAGTCGCACGCGCTACCGCTCCAAGCCTCTGATGAGCACGTTGCCAAGCTCGAAAGCGGTGACGATCCCTCGACTCCTATGCGGTTCGAGCGGATCATCTACGAGGACTTCGCTGGACCATTAGCGGCAGGCCCGTCAGCCTGCGAGCCATGGTCGGGACGCCGCGTGCCAGCAGCAAAGCGCTGGGATCATCCGGCATGGCTACCCTGCGCGGTGGGGGAGTGAGGTGCCCAAGCGTTTCAAGGCGTGGGACGCCTCGTTCCCTTCAGGGCCGGAGAAGAAGAAAGTGAACACGAGGTGACGCTCGCAGACGCGTCGTAGTCAGACCCGGCGGCCGGCACCCGGCACCCGGCAGCCCTAGAGGCTGTTCCCATTCAGCGCTTATTGGCTCCTACGCCCTAAATGAGCTCAGACTTCTGGCCGGTCTCAATGAGGTACACGACGAACGCTGAGCAGGTGACGAGCATGTACTTCGCCATTGCCTGGCTGCTCTCGGACTCCTCAATTGCGGCGTGACGGATGCCATCGGCGTCTGAGGTCCAGCCATACATCTTGTTCCACGCCTGTTCGAGAGCGGGGTGGATAGTCACGCCCTTGTCGGTGAGCTCCTTCAGACCAGCCCCGAGGGTTTTCCTACCAGTGACGTTGACGACGACCGACTCAACGGCACTGATCGACTCCTTGATGGAGTTGAGATAGTCCGGATTTGAGCGGTCGGAGAGCAAATCGGCCGCCCGTTTGATGCTCTGACGGGCTCCTCCAAAGGCGGTCGTCTGATTAAGGGCATTAGCGATGGCGTCGACTTCGATAGCCGTGCCAATTTGGACTAGCTGCTCGTCGATGAAGCGGCAGTCCACCAGGCAGTGCTCAAACTCCTCGTTGAAAGCTGCAATCACTTTTGGAGTCCAGTCCTGCATTCCATCAGGCTTGAAGTTGTCAAAATACCCGACGTAGGCCTCGATCATGTCGAGGACTGAGTACCAGGGGCCACGCAACATCTGGGCTTTGACCAAGCGGAAAACTTTGTCTTGCGTGGGCTGCTCGTCCCGTGGCTTATTGAACTCGGCGGACCAGATGAACGTGGCGATCTGATTTACCGACTTATAGCCGTAATTGAAATTGTCCATCCGCGAGTTGACCGCGACGATAACGTTCCACAGGGCGACGCGGGTCTCGTCGTCAAGATCCTCGTGCTGGATGACGCTACGGGTCGGCGTGTACCCCGCACGTTGAGAAAAGGTCGGCATGATGGGAAGAGTATCCATAGTCCCGACAAATTTTGGTCGCGACTGCGGATGACTTGAACGAGCCGAACGCCTAGCGCTCGTTGACAGGGGGTCTGGTCCCTCGGGGCAGGACCTCGCCGCCCAGCGTGACGGACTTAAGGCGCTCGGCGTCGACGACCAGCACATGAATGTCGACCACAGCCTGTCCGGGGACGGCGAGAGCGCGACCCGGCCTCCGCGCGGCGCTGGCGTCGTGCGGCGCTGGCGACGTTGTCGTCTTCACGAGACTTGACCGCCTTGCCCGGTCGCTCCGCGACGCGACCGACATCGCGGACGAGCTGACGAAGAAGGGTGTCGCCTTGAACCTCCCGGGAGCGGTCTGCGACCCCACCGACCCTGTTGGTCGGCTCCTGTTCAACGTTTTCGGCATGGTCGCCAAGTTCTACGCCGACCTCATCCGTGCTCGTACCCGCGAGGGCATGGCGATCGCGAAGGCTGCAGGCAAGCTGCGCGGCCGAAAGCCCAAGCTCACCGTCTCGCCCGGAGAAGCACCTGGTTCAGCTGCACCGCGCCGGCGCCCACACGACGAGCGACATAGCCGAGTCCTACGGTGTCGCCCGGCCGACTGAAGATCGCACGATCCAGAGGGCTGGTCAGTAGCTACGAACCCCAGGGGTTCGCCTAATACGACCACGGGTGTTGTCGGATGGGAGTCCGGGCTCGAAAATGTTTGGCATGCCATCCATTTACGAGTTTGCCCACTTTTCAGATGCAGATTGGTGGAATTTCTGGATTGGACTCGCAACGGCCGTGGGGACAGTCGGAGCAGTCGTGGTGGCAGTCGTCGACAGTGTGAGATCGAACAGGCGGGCCGCTAGGGCTGCGCGGCGGGCGGACAACGCTGAAGCCGTTCAGTTCGCTCAAGATCGACTGTTAATGCGTCAGGCGCGGAGCAATGACGCCGCACGGGTTGCGCGCCTGGATGCGGATATCGCGAAGAACGCCGGATGGCTCACGGTTGCTGGAAACTATGAGGATGAACCTAGGGCCTCGCATTTGAGGGCAACTCTTGCGGAGTTGAAGGCTGAACGCGAGAAGCTTGTCGGTGACGATGAGCCGTAGAGAGCGGATGCCAGTCGCCGCGGTGAATCTAGCTTTTACTCAGACGCTGGCCTCCGGGGGCCACTCGCATCTGACGCTTTTGGGGCCGAACTAATCGCCGGTCCAAGGCAGATGCAAGTGTCAAGGAAGTCCCATTCGCTACCCACTACCCACCGCAGTGCGCTCATCTTCCCATGCAGCATTCTGAGCTCGAAGTCCCAGTACGGACCAAGTTGCCCTGGCTTGGCGTAATCGGCCTCGACGCGCGCGCGGCTGAGGGCCGCCACGAGCTGGTGGCGTTCGAGCTCTTCTGCGCCGGATTCTCGTTCGGCACGGTAGTCATGTTGAAGGGGGCGGTGGGACCAGATGCGGTCGAAGATCTCTGTTTCTGCTGCCATGATCTCATCCAGCCGACGCGGTTCCTCTTGAAAGTCGGTCTCCTCGAAGAGTTCCTCGATGTCCTCTTCAAAGTGTTCAAGCAGGACTGTATCCAGGCCCTCGCCCCCTAGGGCATTACGGCGACCGGCCCCATCGAACAAGTTCGCGATGTCGTCGTGCGGCTCTCGCCCGTCGCCAGTGGAACGGGAGAAGTCGGTGCGGTTGGTAGTCACAAGGCTGGGGTTGCTTTGCGAGGTCCGCCCTCTCTTTGGCTGTCCGATACAGCTGGAGAATCACGGCGTCGGCGACGCTGTTCTTCCCGCCATGGAACGGCATCGCTCTTTGCAAGCCGCCTTCGACAACGCGAAGTGCTTCGGCGTCCGAAGGCTGGATCATCTCGCCAGCGACAAGAAGCTCACGAATTGCTCGAAGTTCCGGGTCGTCATCGCGTCAATTAGCGGGAGGTGCCGGCAGAGGTCCTTGATGGCCTTAGCGGCGTAAGCATCATCATCGCTGCCATAGGTCAGGACATCTTGCCGGATCTGCTTGAACCTAGACGCAATGCTCGCCGCCATGGACGCCTTCACCCGGGCCCCGTTGCGGTCGAATTCATCAATGACCATGGGAGGGACGAGCAGCTTTACTCGTTTCTGGTGGATGAGTGCCCGCAAGGCAACGATCCATCGCTGCCCGCCCCGGCGCTGCGCTGCGCAAGATCGAGCCATAAGGACGTGTTGACGAGAAGGTGCAGCCCGAGGCCAGCCTACGGAGAGGGCGCAAGGGCACGTATCGATATGATCACGGAATGGGCTTTCGTCGGTCAAAGGCGTCTCTTCTGCCTGTTCAGCAGGCCGTCACGGCGTTTGCCTCGATCTGTCCGAACGCGTGCTCGTCCAGGCAGTCGATCTGGCACTGATTGCGAGTCTCAGCACGGCTAAATCTTCGGCTCAGACAAACCACGATCAACGAATGTCGGTAGCAGATGTGAGACTTAGTCCACTACGGCTCCCCGACGAGAGGACTCAAGTGACAAAGGCGAACTTGTCGCAACTTTTGGACGACATCCAGGTCGACGTCGCCGAGGAATTGGCTACGACGCCCGAAGTTGTCGCCAAGGACCCCGAGTCGTTCGACGTCGCGAAACTCGCGATTGAGAAGCGCGAATGGCATCAGCTTGAAGACGTGGTCGCCGTTGTCGTGGACCTGAAGGGTTCCTCGCGCTTAGGAACGGGGAAGCACGCATCCTCTACCGCGAGCATCTACGAGGCATCGACCGACAACGCGGTGAGGGTACTCAAACACTTCGGTGCGGATTTCATCCAAATCCAGGGCGATGGTGCCTTCGGTCTTTTCTGGGGCGAAGGCTGCTACGAGCAGGCCGTCTGTGCGGGAATCACGGTCAAGACGTTCAGCATTGGCCTGTCCGAAAAAATTCATGAGAAGTGGCCCGAGGCGCCTGAGACCGGTTACAAAGTCGGGATCGCAAGCGGGCGAGTGTTGGCCAAGCGGATCGGCACCCCTCGCAATCCCAGCGAGCAAGAGCCAATCTGGTCCGGAAAGCCTGTGAACTATGCGGCTAAGGCCGCTCAGACCGCCGATCTCGGAGAACTAATAGTTTCCGCCGACGTCTGGGCGAGCATTGAGGACAACGACTACCTGACTACGACTTGCGCCCATGAGCCCGGAACGAAGCCCGCGGTGCTTTGGCAAAACAAGACCATTGACAACGTCCCTGAGGGCGACGACAGTCGTTACGGTCGCGTCCTCACGTCATCATGGTGCCCGAGCTGTGGGGAAGCGTTCTGCGACGCCATTCTGGCCGGCGAAACAGCGAGGACGGAGTCGCGGGAGGCGCGCGAGGAATCTATGCGATCGGCGCGAGCGGGTAACCTCCGTGAGGTAATGGCTAAGAAGAGAGCCTCTGCGCGGAACCGGCGTGCCGGGCTGACAACTCGATGAGCACCAAGAAGTCAGAACGGCTCGAAGCGGCCGCATGGCTACAGCTCGAGTTGGTGAATAGCTGGATCAGGCATAGCGATGCGAAGATGACCGCTCTGCTCGCTCTTATCGGCATCGCTGGCGGCGGTGTGTACGCCGTGGCTCAAGGCAATTGCGATCGTCCTGCGATCCTGGTGCCAGCCGCTGCTGCTGGAGCTTTCCTCGCTGGTGCGGCCCTGTTCGTATTCCTTGGACTCCTACCTATACGTCGATTCGTCGCGTCCGACCGCTCCGAAGTGGTGTTCTACCGCGCAATTGCGTCGCTCTACGGAACTGGGGACGAATATGCGGCAGCTTTCGCTAACGCTGTTCGCCACGAAACACTTGGCGCAAACCTCCTCCGCCAAACACGAATCAACGCCGGTATCGCCGACCGCAAGTTCGTCATGACGTCCTGGTCGATGATCATGCTCGTTCTTGGCCTAGCGGCACTGGCTACGTGCGCGTCGATGAGGGTGTTCGCATAGTCGAGTGCAGCCGTATGCGAGTTGCTATGCGCAGAAAGAAGCGCAGGCCAGCAAGTATGTGTGCACGTCCGTGCAAGTGATGATGCGGGCGCACTAGGTACGTCGGCGTCCGATAGTCGATCCTCTACCGAGATGCGTTCCGGACCCGCCTATCGAGACGGCCAGGTCAGCGCAACTCCGGCTGAGTGGTCGAGGTGCGGCAGCGTTCGGTGGTGGATCGTCTACTGGGACGTGGAAAGTGCGGGATGCTTACGTTCGCAGAGGAAGGTGGGGGCGACCATGACCAAGCTCAGTGGGCGGACCAAGCAAGCGTTAGCCGCGCTGCTAGATCAAGAATCGGACCACAAGACGATCGACAGTCTTTACCAGCGATACGACGTCGTTCCGCTGCCAAGCTTCAATGGGCCCTCAACCAAGTTGAGAAAATCCACGAATTTGACGCACGTGCTTGGGCTCAGGCCCGACGGTGACACGGTCTTGCAGAGCCTCATCGCATACGCGGCTAGCGACACATCACGAATGTCTCCAGCGTTCAGACGAGGTAGTCATGAGTCAGCAGATCTTTACGAGAGTCTCGATGCTGACCTAGGTTCTGCGCGTCCCCCGACGACGGAACGCGTCTTTAAGCGACCAGGAACGGCAGCCTCGATGCCTAGTGAAACCCCCTCTCGCGAACCAAAACGCAACGTTTTTATCGTCAAAGGAAGGGACGGAGGCGCCTATGCAGCGCTTGAAGCCCTTTTGCTGGCGCTTGACCTGAGGATAGTGACTTGGGACGACGCAGTAAGGGGGTGCAGTGGGGGTACCCCCAGCACAATTGACATTGTTCGGGCCGGCATGAGGCTGGCGAACGCCGTCGTTGTGCTCATGACGCCCGACGACCTGGGTCGGGTCAAGGACATATTTTCTGAGCCCGACGACGACCCACGAGAGGCCCGGCTCACGGGGCAGGCTCGTCAGAATGTTGTCTTCGAGGCGGGGTGGGCAATGGGAAGCGACCCGGATCACGTAGTCCTTGTCAGGGTTGGTGAGGTCCGTAAGCTCAGCGACATCGATGGACTCAACTACGTCAATTTGACCGGAGACATTTCTAGCCGCAAGTCACTCATCGGACGACTGAAAAATTGCGACTTGGCCGTCGATGAATCGCGCGAAGCATGGAGGACCGCCGGCAGCTTCCCGGGCTAGGTAAAACCAGGAGCGAGTCCGCTAGTCGTAGATAGATATGCTCATCTTCAGAATGTTGAGGAGCTCATGTCGGCACCTTCATGCCTCCCACCGACGACGCGTCGCCTTACACGTGGTCCTCGGCCCGCGACGCTGCCGCGACCGACTCGGCCATGCTCGCTTCGACCGACGACACGAAGGAGTTCACCGTCGATGGCGGCGAGCTCAGCTACAAGGCCAGCTTGATGGGTATTACGACGACCGTCCGTATTGAGAAGGAGTAGGCGCGCCAAATAGAGCCTCCGGCCACGAGGGCAGAAGAGGCCTTCAAGGCGACCCGCGCCGCGGCCCCACATGGCGACCGCCGTCGCAGCTCAGCTGCAGGTGTAGGTGACGCCGTCGACGACGTGGGTGCCCGGGCCGAGGTCCTGGCAGGTCTCGAGGAGGGCCGAGGCCCCAGCGACGCCCGCCACGATGAAGGCGACGGTGAGCACCAGCACCACGATCGAGATGATGATGCCCGCGAGGGAGAGGCCTCGGGGCTGACCGGCTCGGCCGAGGCGGCGGAACGAGATCGTGCTCATGATGAGGCCGGCGATCGCCAGGAAGCCGAAGAACGACAGCACGAAGCCGGCGATCTCGAAGCCACGCGACGGGCGCTGGACTGCACCTCCGTCGGGCCCCGCCCCGGGCGCCTGCGGCACGCCACCGTACTGCTGACCCCCGTACTGCTGCCCGCCGTACTGCTGGCCCTGCAGCCCGTTGTGGTCGTGTCCGTCAGTCATCTCGGTCCCCCGTCGTCGAGTGGTGCTGGTGCCACGACCCTATCGAGGTACTGAGCGAGCGTCACGGCGACGGCCACCCCACGGCATGCCAGGCCTCGCCGAACCTGGTCCCGTCAGGGCCTGGTTGCCCCGATCCACCGACCGTAGGGTCGGACGCATGGACAACCGAGCCGAGGTCCGCGACTTCCTCGCCAGCCGCCGCGCACGCCTCTCGCCCGAGCAGGCGGGCGTCGTCAGCGCCGGTGGCCAGCGACGCGTCCCCGGGCTCCGACGCGACGAGGTCGCCCGCCTCGCCGGCGTCAGCGTCGACTACTACACGCGCCTCGAACGCGGTGCCCTCGGCGGCGTGTCCGACAGCGTCCTCGACGCCATCGCCCGAGCCCTCGGCCTGGACCAGGCCGAGACCGACCACCTCTACGACCTCGCCCGCGCCTCCGTCCCCTCACGCCGCAAGCCGCCGGTCACCAGCGAACAGAAGATCGCACAGTCCCCGGTGCAGCACATGCTCGACGCCATGACCGGCGCCGTCGCGATGGTCACCAACACGCGCATGGACCTCGTCGCCGCCAACGCCCTCGGCTTCGCCCTGTACTCCGACATGTACCGCGGCACCCTGCGGCCCGCCAACCACTCCCGGTACATCTTCCTCGACCCGGGCTCCCACGAGTTCTACCCCGACTGGGAGCGCGCCGCCAACGTCAACGTCGCCATCCTCCGACGCGACGCCGGCCGCAACCCCCACGACCCCGGCATCGCCGCCCTCGTCGGCGAACTGTCCATCCGCAGCGACGAGTTCCGCGCCCGCTGGGCCGCCCACGACGTCCGCCGCCACTACACCGGCGCGAAGGAGTTCCGGCACCCCGCCGTCGGTCTGCTCGAGCTGGACTTCCAGGTCATGGAACTGCAAGACACCCCCGGGCACTCGCTCACCGTCTACACGGCCACCCCCGGCTCCGCGTCCGACGAGGGGCTGCGCCTCCTCGCCTCGTGGGCGGCGACCGAGGACGTCGTCGACCGCGCGCGGTCGGCCGGCCCCGTCACCTGACCCGCACCTCCCCGCTTCCTCCCGCACCCCTGGGCCCACCCCCAGGAGGCGCATCCCCGCGCCCGAAAGGACCTCACCATGTCGACAGCGCCCGTCCCCACCCGCGTCCACCGCGCCTCCGTCACCGGAGGGCCCGTCGAACGGTGGCCCATGTTCTCGCTGGTCGTGCTGGCGACGACGGGGTTCATCCTCGTCGCGATGGAGACGATGCCGGCCGGCCTGCTGCCCGTCATCGCGGGCGGCCTCGGCACGAGCGAGGGGGCCGTGGGCCTGCTCATCAGCGCGTACGCACTCGGCACCGTGGTCGCGACCGTGCCGGCCATCACGCTCACCCGGGGGATGCGTCGCAAGCCGCTCCTCCTGATCGCGACCACGGGCCTGGTCGTGGCGAACACCGTGACGGCGCTCTCGCCTGTCATCGCGCTCGCGCTGGTGTCACGGTTCGTGGCCGGCGCGTTCTCGGGCGTCATCTGGGGCATGCTCGCCGCCTACGGGCGCCGCATCAGCCCGCCCGACCGCGCCGGGCTGTCGCTCGCGATCGTCTCGGCGGGTGCGCCCGTCGGCTTCGCGTTCGGCACGCCGCTGGGCTCGTGGCTGGGGACGGCCTTCGACTGGCGGTGGTCGTTCGGCGGGCTGACCGTGCTCGGCATCGTGGTCGTCGCACTCGTGGCGAGCGTCGTCCCCGACGCGGCGCCGGCGCCGGCGGGGGCGCGGCTGTCGCTCGGGCGGGTGTTTCGCATCCCGGGCATCGCCGTGATCCTGGCCGTCATCGCCGCGTGGATGCTCGCCCACAACACGATCTACACGTACGTCTCGCCGTACCTGCGGGCCGGTGGGTCGGGGCTCGGCGTCGACGTCACGCTGCTGATCTACGGCGTCGCGTCGATCGGCGGCATCGCCGTCACCGGGGCGCTGCTCGACCGCCACCCGCGGGCCCTGCTGCACGGCAGCGTCGCCCTGTTCGTCGCCGCCGGGGTCGTCTTGCTCGTGGGGCACGCGTCGGTGCCGGCCGTGGTGGTCGCGGCGGTGCTCTGGGGCGTCACGTTCGGCGGTGCCTCGGCCCAGTTGCAGGCGGCCCTCACCACCGTCGGGGGCGACAACGCGGACGTCGCGAACGCCTTCTTGCCGGTGGCGTTTAACGTGGCGATCTTCTTCGCGGGGATCGTCGGGGCGGCCCTGCTGACCGTGGCCGACGGGCTCGTGCTGCCGGTGCTGATGATCGGGTTCGGGGTCGTCGCGCTGGCGCTGACCCTGTACGGGCGACGCGACGCGTTCCCCGGGACGCTCTGACCGGATCTGCTTGTCCGGTCGTGCCGTGTCGGAGGTGCGGTGGGGTGCCGTGACGCGCGGCGCTCGCCGTCGTCTTCGGGGTCGCCGACATCACGCTGGTGGTGACGCTCGACAGTGCGTGGGCCGGTCTGCCGATGCTCGGAGTGGGGCTGTTCTACCTCGTGAAGAGCCTTCGCGACCTGCGCGCGAAACGTGCCCGGCCCACCGAGGCGCCCGACGCCTGAGGACCCGTCACCCCGCCCGCAGCACCTTCGCCATCGGACGGCCGCGCGCGATCTCGTCGACGAGCTTGTCGAGGCGGCGGATGTTCGCGGTGAGCTCGTCGTCGAGGGTCTCGATGCGGACGCCGCAGATGACTCCGGTCACGAGCGAGGCCCGGGGGTTGAGGTCGGCTGCTTCGAAGAAGTCCCGGAACGTCGTGCCGTCGGCGACGTGCTGGTCGATCTGGTGCTGGTCGTAACCGGTCAGCCACGTCACGACCTCGTCGACCTCGGCCTTCGTCCGGTCCTTGCGCTCGACCTTGGCCACGTACAGGGGGTAGACCCTGGCGAACGGCATGTCGTCCAAGCGACTCATGCCCGGCATCGTACGCGCGACCCGGTCGCCCGACGAGCCCCGGCCGGCCGTCCGACACCACACCCCGGCCCGGCAGGGCCATCATGGGCGGCGAACCACCGCCCCCACCCGACACCCCACAGGAGGACCGCCATGACCACCACCACCGCCATGCTCGACAGCAACCCCAAGGACGTCGGCGACCTCGACCGCGCCGCCCTCGCCACCGCGATCGATGCCGCCTCCGAGTGCGCCCGCACCTGTGCGGCCTGCGCAGACGCCTGCCTCTCCGAGGACATGGTCGCCGAGCTGACCGACTGCATCCGCACCGACCTGGACTGCTCCGACGTGTGCGCGACCACCGCCTCCGTTCTCTCGCGTGTCACCCCGGCCACCGCCGCCGTCACCCGCGCCGTCGTCGAGGCCTGCCTCGCCGCGTGCCGCTCGTGCGCCGACGAGTGCGCCCAGCACGCCGACATGCACGACCACTGCCGCATCTGCGCCGACGCCTGCCGCCGCTGCATCGACGCCTGCACCGCCCTGCTCGCCACGCTCTGACATGCGGTGATGAGGCCACCGTGGTGAGGCATCGTCAATAAATCTGAGAGCATGGCGTCATCATGCCCAAGCTCATCGCCACCATCGTTCCGCTCACCCTCGTCTCCGCCCTGGCGCTCGCCGGATGCAGCAGCCCCGACCCTTCCGAGGCCGGTGAAACCGGTGCGGCGAGCAGTTCGTCCACGGCGAGCTCCGAGTCTGCCGAGGCCACGCCCGAAGCGGCCGAGGTGCCGGATCTCACGGGCTCGTGGAAGCAGACCAACTCAGGCAGCGAGGACGCCTACCAGGCGGCGACGATCACCGATGACAAGATCTCGATCGACTGGGTCAGCGACGGCGGCGACACCGAATCCGTGTACTGGGTCGGCACCTTCACCCCTCCCGCCGACGGTACGTCGCCCTACACCTGGACCTCGGCTCGAGACGCCGCCGCGACCGACTCGGCGTTGCTCGCCTCGACGGACGACACGAAAGAGTTCACCGTCGAGGACGGCGAGCTCAGCTACAAGGCCAGCCTCATGGGGACCACGACGACCGTCCGTCTCGAGAAGGAATAGGCGCATGAAGGCCAGCAACCGGCCGCGGGGGCGACGGGTGCCGTGAAGGACACCTCGATCGTCCTGCTGTCGAGCGGCGGAGCGCTGCTGCTCGCCGTCGCAGCGCTGACCTTCGAGGCAGGCGTGGTGGCTGATGCGACGGGCGGCGTCGGCGGCGTCACGCCGGTCCTCGGCACCCTCTGGCTCGTGGCTCCCGCGCTCGTGGTGCTCGGTCTCGTCCTGCTCGCCCTCGCGCGGCGGCGCCGCTGAGCGAGGCTCCCGAGGAGGCGCGATGCCGGCCACGAGGACGCCCTGCGGCCCGCCTCGGGGACGGGACGAGGCGCGGTGACCGGCACCGCGCCTCCATGGCTTCGGACCGGACCAAGCCCGCGGCGGTCAGCCCGCGGCGGTCAGCCGTCGGGGTGCAGGCTCGCGTCGGCCTCGGTCGAGCGCCACGAGGTGAAGTGCACGGTGAGGTCGGCGCGCGAGGGGGCGCAGCAGAAGGGGCCGGCGCTGACGTCGGCGTCGGGGGCGAGCGGGGCGACGCGGACGAGGCGCCAGGGCTCGTCGTCTACCCGGGCCCGGATCGTGAGCGCGTCGCCCGAGCGGCTGGCTCGGATCGTCACGGTGCGGCCCGCCCACTCGACGGGGGAGAGCGACCAGTCGGACTGACCTCGCGTCACGACGGCTCCGAGGCTCTGCTCGCCGTCGCTCAACTCGACCCCGGCCTTGACCCAGGTCTCGGGGTCGACCGAGACGAAGACTCCGGCCTGGTCGAACTGCGCCGTGAAGTCGAGGACGAACGACACCTCCATCGCGGTGCCCTGGGGCAAGGGCGCGACCAGGGCGTGCTCGGTGTCGTGCACGAAGCCGTACGACGTGATGCGCCAGGCGTCGCTGCCCTCGGCCGCCGTGACGCGCAGGCCGTCGTCGGCGACGTCGACCGCGGTCGGCTCGGTGGTCCAGGTGCCGGTGGTCCAGGGGATGTCGGTCATGAAGTCCTCGTCGTCGGGGGTGGGGGCGGCGGTGGCGGTGCCGAGCGCACGACCGCCGTCGACCGCCGTCACCGGAGGATATCCCCGCTCTTCTACCCGTCGGACTCCTCGTCGGTGAAGAGGGCCTTGGCGACGCCCATCGCGGCCATCCCTCGGGGCCAGCCGGCGTAGAGGGTCACGTGGGTGATCGCCTCGACGAGCTCGTCCTGGGTGACTCCGTTCTCGACGGCGTGGCCGAGGTGGAACCGCAGCTGGTCGGTGTTGCCGCCCGCGGTGAGGACCGCGACGGTGACGAGGCTGCGGTCGCGCGCCGACAGTTGGGGTCGGTTCCAGACGTCGGCGAAGAGGACGTCGTCCGTGAGCTCGGCGAGCTTGGGCGCGAAGTCGCCGAAGAGGGCGCGCCCTCCGCCGACCTGGACGGGCTGATCTGACATGTCGTCACTCCTGTGCTGGTGGGTGTCGGGACCGGGACGTCCGGTGCCGGACGCCGGCTCGGGGCGAGCGGGTCGCTGCCCGGCCGGGTCGTGCTCGACTTTAGGACGCCGCGGCCGGGGCAGGGAGGCCCGGCCAGGGACTCCCTGCCGCCTGACGCGCACCGCGCCTCCTTGGTTGTCTGGGGGCTGCGGCACGCGTGAGAGACGGTGCCCCGACCGAACGAGAGAAGAGTCCACATGTCGACCTGGTTGATCACCGGATGCTCCACGGGGCTGGGGCGCGCCTTCGCCGAAGAGGCGCTGGCCCGCGGGCACGACGTCGTCGTCACCGCGCGCGACGCCTCCGCCGTGCAGGACGTCGTCGACGCGCACCCCGACCACGCCCTGGCCGTCGCCCTCGACGTGACCGACGGCGACCAGGTGACCGCCGCGGTCGCCGCCGCCACCGAGCGGTTCGGCGGCGTCGACGTGCTCGTCAACAACGCCGGCTACGGGTACCGCTCGGCCGTCGAGGAGGGCGACGACGACGACGTCGCCCGCCTGTTCGACACGCACTTCCACGGCAGCGTCCGCACGATCAAGGCCGTCCTGCCGGGCATGCGCGCCCGCCGCAGCGGCACGATCGTCAACCTGTCGTCGATCGGCGCCCGCCGCACCGGCCCCGGCTCGGGCTACTACGGCGCGGTGAAGGCCGCCATCGAGCAGATGACGATGGCCTTGCGCACCGAGCTCGCGCCCCTCGGCATCACCGCGACGGTCGTCGAGCCGGGTTCGTTCCGCACCGACTTCTCGGGCCGCTCCCTGACGCAGTCCGCCACGCCGATCGCCGACTACGCCGAGACGGCCGGCAGACGCCGCATCGAGGCCGACACCTCGGACGGCACCCAGCCCGGCGACCCGGCCGCAGGCGCGCGCCTGCTCGTCGACGCGGTCGAGTCGGGCTCGTCGCCCTACCTGCTGCTGCTCGGGTCGGACGCCGTCGACATCGTCACGCGCGCGCTCGACGACCTGCGGGGCGACATCGACGCCTGGGCGGAGCGCAGCCGCGCCACCGACTTCGACGCCTGAGGGGCGCCGCCGCCGGCGTGCGGGCGTGCTGCGGTGCTGCGGTGGGCGGTGGGCGGTGGGCGGTGGGCGGTCGGCGGGCTACGGTCGGCGTCGGTGTCGCACCGCCGAGTGGACGTCGCACCGCGGCATTCGGCGGTGCGACGTCCAGATGGCGGTGCGACGCGCGACGCGACCGCCCCGGGAGGCGCGGTGCCCGCCGGTCTGGCACCTCGCCTCCTCGGGGCGTGGGTTCGCGACCGCCCCGGGGCGGACGTCGGCCGGTGTCGATCAACCGCCACGGCTCGGAGAAGTTAGCCTCGTCGGATGAACGCGTTCCCGACGCAGCTCCACGTCGGCCTCGCCGTCGCCGGGGCGTCGGCCGCAGGCAGCGCCGTCGCCCTGGTCGTCGGGCACGTGCCTCTCTCCTTCGCCCTGTGTGCGGCAGCCGCGGTGGTCTCGAGCCTCAGCCTCTGGCTGGCCATCCGTCGCCAGGCGGCCGATCGTGACCGGCTCGTCGACCTGGCCGAGCTCGCCTCGCGCCGGGCCGACCAGGCAGCCGTCCTCAGCCACGAGATCCGGACTCCACTCGCCGTCATCCAGGGCGCGGGAGAACTGCTCGCCGAACAGGACGCCGGCCCGCTGACGGCCCAGCAGTCGGTCTTCGTCGATCGCATCGTCGACAACGCGGTCCGCATGCACACGTTCTCGGAGCAGCTGCTGACCAGGGCTCGACTCGAAGCCGGCCTCTTCTCGCTCGATCGGACGGTCGTCGACCTCCGGTCGCTCTTCCGCAGCGTGGTGGACGATCTCAGCCAGGTCACCGACACCATCATCGTCCTCGACGCTCCCGGTGCGCCGGTGAGGGCGTACATCGACCCGCAGTTGATCCGACAGGTGCTCGTCAACCTGGTCGACAACGCGGTGCAGCTCGAGTCGGCCGACGACCGGGTCGAGGTGCGCATCGTCCCGGGCGACGACGAAGTCTCGATCTCGGTCAGCGACGGGGGGACGGGCATGACCGACGAGCAGCGTGAGAAGCTCTTCCGGCGGTTCTCGAGCGGTCGGCCACTCGGCAACGGCACGGGCATCGGACTGTTCATCTCGCAGCAGTTCGTCCAGCTGCACGGCGGCCGCATCTACGTCGACACGATCTCGGGAAAGGGCACGACGATGATGTTCACCCTGCCCCTGACACCCCCTGGCCGCCGTGGCGGTCCGGCTGCCCGCCGGGCACGACGGGAGCTGCGCCGATGACCGACCACGCGCCGCTCGCCTTCGTGGTCGACGACGAGCCCGCCATGCTCGACATCGTCACCTTCGCCCTCGAGACCCAGGGCTTCGAGACGAGGTCGTTCAAGTCGGCCGAGGCGGTCTGGCCCGAGCTGCTCCGCTCGAGACCCGACCTGGTGGTGCTCGACGTCATGCTGCCCGGGGTCTCGGGCATGACCCTCTGCACCCGCATCAAGGGCCGGTGGGACGTGCCCGTCATGCTCGTCACCGCCAAGGGCGAGACCCCCGACCGCATCGCCGGTCTCGAGGCCCGCGCCGACGACTACATGGCGAAGCCGTTCCACCCGCGAGAACTCGCGTTGCGCGCCCAACGACTCGTCCGGCGCCCCGAGGTGGCGCGCGAGGCCGTAACGTCGGCCGGGGGCCTCGAGCTCGACGCCGTCGGCCACGAGGTCGTCGTCGGCTCGGAACGGGTCGCCCTGACCACCAACGAGTTCCGCCTGCTGGCCGCACTCATGGCTCGTCCCGGGGTGCCCGTCAGCTTCACCGAACTGTTGCTGCTCGGATGGGGCGAGTCCGACCGACTCGGTGACCGCGACATGATCAAGGCCGCGATCTACCGCATGCGTCACAAGCTCGACGCCGTCGCACCAGGCAGCTCTGCCGTCATCGAGAGCATCCGCGGCACCGGCTACCTGCTCCGCCCGTTGCCCTGACGCCCGGGGCCGCACACGACGCGGACGCGACTGCGGCCCCACGGCCGTGGGGCCCCGCCGGCGGGCAACGGTGACGAGCTCGTCACCGTTCGTCACCGACTTGTGACGAGCCCGGGTCGACTCGCTGCCTAGCCTCGGAGGGCGAGCTTCCCGCGCTCGCCCGAGACATCCGCGTCGGGTCCGCCCGCCTCCCGACGCGACCACACGAACGAAGGAGTTCACCCATGCACCGTCGCACGGTCCCCACGTCCCTCGCCGCCGCCGCCGTCGTGGCCGTCCTGGCCGGCTGCGCCGCTGGAGGGAACGGTTCAGGAGGCGCGGAGGGGTCGAGCGATCCCGTCACGTTCATCTGCACCCCGCAAGAGGACTGGTGCCAGCTCGTGGCGTCGGAGTTCACCTCGGCCACCGGCATCCGGGCCGACTACGTGCGCCTCAGCGGTGGCGAGGCCGTCGCGCGGCTGAGCGCGACGGGTGACTCGCCCGAGTTCGACGCCTGGTTCGGCGGCGGGGCCGAAGGACACCTCGCAGCCGACGAGGCCGGCTTCATCGAGCCCTACACGTCCCCGAACGCCGAGCAGATCGCCGACGAGTACAAGGACCCCGACGGCCGATGGACCGGTGTCTACGTCGGTGCCCTGAGCTTCTGTTCGAACACCGACGTGCTCGACGAGATCGGGGCGAAGGCACCCACCTCGTGGCGGGACCTGCTCGACCCGAAGTTCAAGGCCAACGTCGCCATGGCACACCCGGGCACCTCGGGCACGGCCTACCAGGCGCTCTGGACCGAGGTCGACCTGAACGACGGAGACCAGGACGCGGCGCTGGCCTACTTCACCAAGCTGCACTCGAACATCCTGCAGTACTCGAAGAGCGGCAGCGCACCCGGTCAGATGGCTGGTCGCGGCGAGGTCGCCACGGGTGTGATCTTCGCCCAGGACTGCCAGAAGTTCATCAACGAGGGCTTCACGAACCTGACGACCACGTTCCCCGAGGAGGGCACCGGGTACGAGGTCGGCGCCGTCTCGCTGCTCGCCAACGCCCGGAACCCCGAGGGGGCCAAGGCGTTCATCGACTGGACCCTGACCGCCGAGGCGCAGGATCTCGCGGCCACCGTGGGCAGCTACAGCGTCCCGACGAACCCCGACGCGACGCTGACCGACGACATGATCGACCTCGACGAGGTGACGCTCGAACCGGTCGACATCGACGACGCCGGTGCGGCGCGCACCGAGCTCGTGGCCCGTTTCGACACCGAGGTGGCTCCTGCTCCCAAGGAGTAGGTGCCCAGACGCCATGACCACGACACTCGACGCAGCCGCGGGCGCCCAGACCGCCGCCGCACCTCCCCCGCCACCGGGCCGGCGGCCGCCGGCCCGGACCCGATCGCGAGCCGACCCCGGGGTCGTCACCCTCGGCCTCGCGGTCGCGGTGGTGATGGCCTTCCTGATCGGTTACCCGGTGCTCAGCCTGTTCTCGGCGGCATTCGCCCCCGACGGGTTAGCCGTCCTCGGACGCATCGTCACCGAACCCACCAACCACCGCATCGTGCTCAACACCCTCGTGCTGGGCCTGGTCGTCGGTGCCGTCGGCACCCTGATCGGCTTCCTCTTCGCCTTCGCCCAGGTGCGCGTGGCGTTCCGGGGCAAGCGGGCCTTGCACCTGCTCGCCATGATGCCGATCGTGGCGCCGCCGTTCGCCGTCGCCACCGCCGTCATCACGCTCTTCGGTCGCAACGGTGCCATCAGCAACGGGCTCTTCGGCATCAAGGGTGACGTCTACGGGCTGCCGGGGCTCGTGCTCGTGCTCTCGCTGTCGTTCTTCCCGGTGGCGTACATGAACTTCCGGGGCATGTTGCAGTCGCTCGATCCGTCGCTCGACGAGGCGGCTTCGGGGCTGGGAGCGAGCAAACTCAGGGTGTTCTTCTCCGTCACGATCCCCATGCTCGTCCCGGGGTTCGCCGGATCGTTCCTCCTGCTGTTCGTCGAGGCCATCGCCGACCTCGCGAACCCGCTGGTGCTGGGCGGCGACTACACCGTGTTGGCCAGCCGCGCTTACCTGGCGGTCACCGGCGACTACAACACCAGCGCGGGTGCGGCGTACTCGCTGACGATCCTGGTGCCCGCGCTGCTGGTGTTCCTCGTGCAGCGCTACTGGGTCTCGAGGCGCAGCGTCGTCACGGTGACGGGGAAGCCCACGGGACACAGCGAGCCGATCCGTGCGGCGAGCATCCGGGTGCCGGTGCTCGTGCTCGTCGGTGCGATCGGCGCCCTCATCGTGACGATCTACCTGACCGTGCTGACCGGCGGATTCATGAAGGTGCCGGGCGTCAACGACGAGTTCACGCTCGACCACTTCCGTTTCGTCCTGACCGGCCTCGGTTCGAAGGCCATGAGCGACACCGCGACCCTCGCCCTGATCGCCGCGCCCGTCGCGGGCGTCATGGGCATGCTCATCGCCTGGCTCGTCGTCCGGAAGCTGCGCCGCACGGCGGCCCTGCTCGATTTCGTGGGCATGCTCGGCCTCGCCGTGCCCGGCACCGTGCTCGGCATCGGCTACGCCCTCAGCTACATCACCCCGACGACGGTCTTCGGCGTGCAGGTGCTGCCGGCGCTCGCCGGTGGCACGGCTGCCTTCTCGGGCGGAATCGCCATCGTGATGGTCTACATCACGCGCTCCCTGCCCTCCGGCCAACGAGCGGGCATCGCCTCGCTGAACCAGATCCACCCCGCGATCGAGGAGGCGTCCACCTCGCTCGGCGCCGCCTCGGGCACGACCTTCCGCAAGGTGACGCTGCCCCTCATCCAGTCAGCACTCGTGTCGGGCCTGACCTTCGCCTTCGCCCGGTCGATGACGACGCTGTCGCCCATCGTCTTCCTGACGACGCCCGGCATCAAGATCATGACCTCGCAGATCCTCGCCGAGGTCGACTCCGGCCGCTTCGGCAACGCCTTCGCATACTGCACGGTGCTGATGATCATCGTCCTCTCGCTCATCCTCGTCATCAACCTCCTCGTCCGAAAGGTGATCTTCCGTGGTCGCACTCACAGTCGTTGACGATCCCGACGCCCTCGCCGAAGCCGTCGGGCTCGACGTCCCCACCGCCTCCGGGCGCATCACCCTGACGGGTCTCAGCAAGCGCTACGGCAGCCGGCCCGACGATCCGCTCGCCGTCGACTCGGTCGACCTCGTCATCGAGCCGGGCGAGTTCATCACCCTCCTCGGCCCGTCGGGTTGCGGCAAGACCTCGACCCTGCGCATGATCGCCGGTTTCGAGGTGCCCACCTACGGCTCGCTCGAACTCGACGGTTCGGACATGGTCCACGTGGCGCCGAACCAGCGACCCATGTCGATGGTGTTCCAGTCGTACGCGCTCTTCCCGCACCTCTCCGTGCGCGAGAACGTCTCGTACGGTCTCAAGCTGAAGAAGGTGCCCGGCGCCAGGCTCCGCGAGGAGGTCGACACCGTGCTGACGATCATGAACCTCATGGCGTTCGCCGACCGGGCCCCGCACCAGCTCTCGGGTGGCCAACAGCAGCGCGTCGCTCTGGCCCGCGCCCTGGTCATGCGGCCGAAGGTGTTGCTGTTCGACGAGCCGCTGTCGAACCTCGATGCGAAGCTGCGCGTGCAGATGAGAAACGAGATCCGCCGCCTGCAGCGCCGCCTGGGCATCACGAGCATCTTCGTGACCCACGACCAGGACGAGGCCATGACGTTGTCCGACCGCATCGTCGTGATGAACAAGGGCCGCATCGAGCAGGTCGACGTGCCCGACGTCGTCTACCGCCGACCCGCGTCGGTCTTCGTCGCCGACTTCATCGGACGGGCGACCTTCCTCGACGCCACCATCGTGGCGCGCCCGAGTGACGGTCGTGCCCGCATCGTCGCGCTGGGCGTCGAGTTCGAGACCGCATCGCACGACGACGTCACCCTCGACACCGAGGCCCTGTTGATGATCCGACCCGAGTCCGTGCGCCTGTCGAGCCGGGTCGACGCCGGGGACGTCCACGACGACGTCGGCCGCGTGCTCAACACGATCTTCCACGGCGACAGCGTCGAGTACGAGATCGAGACCGACTCGGGCACGATCGTCGCCAGCGTCTCGGACCCCTCGGTCGACGACATCCTGAGGCCCATGGACTGCGTCCGCGTCAGCATCGCCCCGGACCGCGGCTGGCTCCTGCCGAAGGGTGCCTCGGACGACACCCTCCTCGCCACCCACTGACCGATCACCCCACCGCCTCACCGGCAGAACAGGACCACATGACCAGCAGCGAAACCCGCACCGGTGCGCCGGCTCGCAAGGGCCTCACCGCGTTCCTCGCCGCGCCGCCGCCCGCGCCTCGGCTCGACCCGGCCACCGTGGCCCGGCGCTACCCGCGTCTGCGGCTCCAGGTCTTCGTCGGCATCTTCATCGGCTACGCGGCCTACTACCTCATCCGGAACAACGTCCCGCTCGTCGCCACGATCCTCAAGGACGAGAACGGCTTCAGCACCGTCGGGTTGGGCGTCATCACCAACGGCGTCCTGCTCGCCTACGGCTTCAGCAAGTTCTTGAGCGCGATCGTCAGCGACAAGAGCAGCGCCAGGTTCTTCCTGCCGATCGGGTTGGCCTTGTCCGCCTTCGCCAACCTGTTCATCGCCTTCGTCCCGGCGGTGGGCGCTTCCGTGGCGTTCTTCGCGGTGGTCATGATCTTCAACGGATTCTTCCAGGGCATGGGCTGGCCGCCCAGCGGCCGCACCCTCGTGCACTGGTTCTCGACCTCGGAGCGCGGTGGCAAGACCGCGATCTGGAACGTCGCCCACAACGTCGGAGGCGCGGGCGCCGGCGGTCTGGCCGGTCTCGCCCTCGCCTGGTTCGGCGGCTGGCAGAGCGTGTTCTGGTTCCCGGCCGTCGTCTGTCTCGTCATCGCGGTCGTCGCGCTCGTGCTGCTGCGCGACACCCCGGAGTCCGAGGGCCTGCCCCCGATCGAGGAGTTCCGCAACGACCCGGCACCCGTCGAGACCGACGCCGCCGACGAGGGCGCGTCGACCTGGACCACCATCCGCCGCTACGTCATCACGAACCGCACGATGGTGAACCTGGCCCTGGCGAACGTCTTCGTCTACACGCTGCGATACGGCGTGCTGGTCTGGGCGCCGGTGTACCTGGCCGAGGTGCGCGGCGCGAGCCTGGGCGAGGGCATCGCCGGCTTCTCGCTGTTCGAGCTGGCGGGCATCCCTGGCACCCTGCTCTGCGGGTACATCAGCGACAGGGTGTTCAAAGGCAGGCGTTCGCCGACGGGAATCCTGTTCATGTCGGCCGTGGGCGTCGCCGTCGCCGTCTACTGGCTGTCGCCGGTCGAGGGTCCCCTGTGGATCTCGCTGGCGATGCTCGTCCTGATCGGCGGCCTGATCTACGGGCCCGTCATGCTGATCGGCCTGCAGGCGCTCGACCTCAGCCCGCGTTCGGTCGCCGGCACCGCGGCCGGCTTCACCGGCCTCTTCGGCTACGTGCTCGGAGCTACCCTCGCCTCGACCGGCATCGGCCTCGCCGTGCACGCCTTCGGCTGGGACGTCACGTTCGTGCTGATCCTCGCCTGCGTCGTCGTGGCCATCGTGCTGCTCTCGATCGTGGGTCGCGACGAGCGTGCCCTCGCCGCTCGCAAGCTCGAGCGCGAGCGTCAGACAGGAGGCGTTCGCTAGGTCGCGACGCGACCGCCCCGGGAGGCGCGGTGCCGGTCGGCCTGGCACCGCGCCTCCTCGGGGCGTGGCGTCGGCCACCGGGGAACTCGCACGGCGGTGCCGGTGTCGCACCGCCGAGTGGACGTGGCACCGTCACATTCGGCGGTGCGACGTCCACGTGGCGGTGCGGTGCCGGTGCGACGTTCAGGTGGCGGTGCGATGCAGCCGTGGCCGCAGGGGGCGCGGCTGCGGCTGCGGCCGCGGCGGCGGTCAGCGGGCGAGGGTGTCGCGG
Organism: Frigoribacterium sp. VKM Ac-1396; assembly: GCF_015350895.1. Classification (NCBI taxonomy): domain Bacteria; kingdom Bacillati; phylum Actinomycetota; class Actinomycetes; order Micrococcales; family Microbacteriaceae; genus Frigoribacterium; species Frigoribacterium sp. VKM Ac-1396. Next base: position 35,924 of record NZ_JADKSD010000002.1, read on the forward strand.
GGGTACTCGCCGAAGCGGGCGACGTAGGCGGCCGAGAAGCGGCCGAGGTGCACGAAGCCCCAGCGCGTCGCGACCTCGGACACGAGCGTGGTGCGTGGGTCGCCGTGCAGCAGGTCGAGCCGCACCCGGTCGAGGCGGACGCCGCGGACGAAGCGGGTAGGGCTGGCGCCGAGGTACTCCTGCATCTGCTGCTGCAGGGTGCGCGGGTGCATGTCGACCGCGGCCGCGATGTCGCTCGAGCTGATCGCCCGGTCGACGTACGCGTGCACGTACTCGGCCGCGAGCCGGAGCCGACGGGTGCGCTCGGTCCGCAGCTCGGCGGGCACGGCGACCGGCCGCCACGGGAAGAGGTCGAGCAGCGCCTCGGCCAGCGCGGTCTGCGCGAGCAGGCGGTCGGACGCACCCGTCTCGGGCGAGACGACGACGGGCGTCACCTCGGCCAGGACTCCGCGCCAGGCGGCGAGGGCGTCGTCGGTCGGGACCGCCGCGTGGTCGAAGTCGACACGCTGGGGCGGACCGCCGTGGCGGGTGGCGGCGACGTCTTCGAGGAACCCCGCGTCGAGCTGCACGATGCTGTGCCGGTGCGGTGTCATCGCGAACGAGTACGAGGTCTCGGTCGGCGTCAGGAAGGGCCGGCCGCCGACGCTCGCGAGGTGCCCCTTCGGGTAGTCGATCGTCACCGAGCCGGTCGGGAACCACGAGACGACGTAGTCCCGCGACCAGGGGATGATGCCCTGCAGGTGCCCGGTGAAGGTGCCGGTCTGCAGGCTCAGCCGCCGGTCGCCCGCGGTCGCGTAGCGGAACGAGAACGGCTCCGCGCCCGGGCGTGCCCGGAACCGCCGGCCGCCGAGCGCCACCTCGAGCTGCGCCCGCGCCTCCTCGACGTCGGTGGCCGACCAGGCGTCGCGGTGGAACTCGTCGATCGGGGGCAGCGGCGGTGCGGGCGCCGGCGTCGGCCCGGCGAGGCCGGCGGCGAGGCCGGCGTCGAGGTCGCGCGCGAGGTCGAGCGCGTCGTCGCGCTCGTGCCCGCCGCGCGCCGGGTCGGCCGGACTGCGTGAGGTCGTCGGGTCGAGGCCCTGGGTCGTGTACGTGCTGGTCATGGTGGTCTCCCGTCCTCCTCGCGTCCGGCGCGGCACGCTGGTGAGACGAGGCCACTCTTTCAGGACGAGGCGGGGTCGCCGTTCGTCACGGATGCGCAGGACACGAGGTCGGTCACCACCCTGCCCGACCGGCGGCCGGAAGTCCCGACCCCAGTCCGCGTGACGGCCGACCCGGCGCGTACCCCGCGGCACGGTGCGACCCCGCGGTCGCGACCACGTAGAGGAGGCGCGGTGCCGGTCGGACCGACACCGCGCCTCCTCGGGGCCCTCGACGTCAGTCGGTCGGGGGCGTGTAGAACTGCAGGTCGTTGCCCTCGGAGTCCTTGAAGGGCAGGATGCGGCCCCACGGGTGCTCGCTGATCGTGCCGGTCACGTCGGCGCTGCGCGACTGCAGGTCGGCCAGCGCGTCCTCGAGGGTGCCGTCGGGCTGGAACGTGATGACCGCTCCCCCCTCGCTCGACGCCGAGGCCTCCTCGCGACCGTTGAGGCCGATCATCAGGCCGCCGGCGTCGATCTCGGTCCAGTCGTCGCTCTCGTTCTTCACCGTGAGGCCGAGCGCGTCACGGTAGAACGCCGTCGCCCGCCCCATGTCGGTCACGGGCACCCACACTGTTGCCACTCCGCTTGCCATGTCGACTCCTTCGTCCGGCACCGGACCACCCGGTGCTGCGTCTCGCTCCTTGCTACGCCGCGCACCGCGCGAGCCGTGTCGCGAGTCAGGGCACTTTCCCACCCAGAGGCGTGTCTCTCCCTGACGGCGACGGCTGCGACGGTCGCGGCGACCGAGGTGACCACCTGCAGGAGGCGCGGTTCCGGTCGGACGCGCACCGCGCCTCCTGCGGGCCGTCGCACCGCGCCTCGTGCCCGGCGTCGCCTCGGGGTCCCTGTCAGGGCCTCCCACCGTCGGCGCGGGAGCGTAGCGTCGAGGTCAGGGGGCGCTCGTCGTCGAGCACCGTTCCGACCCGCCCCTCGATCCCCGAACCGAACACACCCCCAGGAGACCCATGCGCACCGTCAACGCCTACGCGGCACCGTCCGCCACCGAGCCCCTCGTCAAGACGACCGTCGAGCGTCGCGACGTCGGCCCCAAGGACGTCATGATCGACATCGCCTACGCCGGCATCTGCCACAGCGACATCCACACCGTCCGCGGCGAGTGGGGCGAGATCCAGTACCCGCAGGTCGTCGGTCACGAGATCGTCGGCACCGTCGCCGAGGTCGGCTCCGAGGTGACCAAGCACAAGGTCGGCGACCGCGTCGGCGTCGGCTGCATGGTCAACTCGTGCGGCGAGTGCGAGTACTGCACGCGCGGCGACGAGCAGTACTGCGCCAAGGGCAACACCGGCACCTACACGAGCGTCGACCCGATCGACGGCACCATCACGCAGGGCGGTTACTCGCAGGCCGTCGTCGTCACCGAGGACTTCGTGCTGCGCGTGCCCGAGTCGCTCGACTACGCCGCCGTCGCCCCGCTGCTCTGCGCCGGCATCACGCTGTACTCGCCGCTGCACCACTGGGGCGTCACCGAGGGCACCAAGGTCGCGATCGTCGGCATGGGCGGCCTCGGCCACATGGGCGTGAAGATCGCCGCGGCCCTCGGCGCCGACGTCACGGTGCTGTCGCAGACCACCTCGAAGAAGGACGACTCGCTGCGCTTCGGCGCCAAGGCGCACTACGCCACCAGCGACGAGCAGACCTTCACGGACCTGGCCAACTCGTTCGACCTGATCGTCAACACCGTCTCGGCCAAGATCGACATGGGCGCCTACCTCGGCCTGCTCGCCGTCGACGGCACGCTGGTCAACGTCGGTGCGCCCTCCGAGCCGCTCGAGGTGCCCGCGTTCGCGCTGATCCCCGCCCGTCGCAGCTGGGCCGGCTCGGCCATCGGCGGCATCCGCGAGACGCAGGAGATGCTCGACTTCTGCGCCGAGCACGGCATCGTGCCCGAGACCGAGCTGATCGACGCCGAGCAGATCAACGAGGCCTACGACCGCGTCCTGAAGTCTGACGTGCGCTACCGCTTCGTGATCGACGCGGCGACCTTCGCCTGATCCGAACCCGTTCCGCCGGACGCCCCCGCACCGAGAGTGCGGGGGCGTTCGTCGTGTCGCGGGGTCGGCCCCGGCGCACGGCACCGCGTTTCGTGCACCGCACCCGGACTAGTCGCGGTGCGGTGCACGAAACGCGGTGCGGTGCGGTCGGCGAGGGCCCACGGCCCAGCTCTAGGCGGCTCAACTGTCGCGCCCGGTTTCGAACCATGAACCCCGTTCACGAAGACGAACCCCGTTTGAACGGGGTTCGTCTTCGTGAACGGGGTTCGCCGCCGGCGCGAGTTCACCCGCCGGACACCCGCCGCCCCTAGGCTCATCTCGACAGCGCCTAGGGTTCCGGGGTCCCACGACCCGCCTGGTCCGAGCGGCGCCACGGTCGGGCGCCATCGCCGGGCCGTCATCTGAACGGACAAAAGCCTGGAGGACCCGTTCGGCGCGCCCCGCGCCGGGCCGATGGGTCCTCGCATGTCCACCACCGCCCTCCTGCTCGTCCTCGCCGCGGCCGTCTGCCACGCGGGCTGGAACGTCGTCGCCCACGGCGTCAGCCGCCTCGGCGCACCCTTCCTCTGGTGGGGTGCCGTCGCCAGCACGGTGCTCTGGCTGCCCGTCGTGCCGTTCACCGGCGGGCTCGGCGCGAGCGTCGGCGGACTCGCGGTCGGTGCCGGCGTCTCGGCCGTGCTGCACGTCGTCTACATGACGGTGCTGCAGCGCGGCTACGCGGTCGGCACCCTGTCGACCGTCTACGCCACGGCGCGCGGCAGCGGCCCCGCCGTCAGCGCCGGCCTCGCCGTCCTGCTGCTCGGCGAGCAGCTCTCGGCGACGGCGGTCGTCGGCATCGCCGTGGTGGTCGCGGGGGTGGTGGCGACCGGGCTGATCGACCGCCGCCCGAGCGCGTCACCGTCGCCGCGCCTCCCGGGCGCCGTCGAGCCGGCCGCCCCGGTCCGGTCGCGCCGTCGCCTCGACCCCGGCATCGCCTGGGGGCTGCTCACCGGCCTCGCCATCGCGAGCTACACGATCTGGGACGCCCACGCCCTGCGCACCTGGGGCCTCTCGCCCGTGTCGTTCATGGTCGGCGTGACGCTCGCCGAGATCGCCTTCTACAGCGCGACCCTCGGCCGACGCCGCGGCGAGGTCGCGGCCGTCGCCCGAGCGCACTGGCCGCGTGTGCTGGCGTTCGGCGTGCTGTCGCCGCTGTCGTACATCCTCGTACTGACGGCCATCCAGACGGCGCCGGTCGCACTCGTCGCCCCGGCCCGCGAGACGAGCGTGGTGATGGTCGCCGTGTTCGGGGCGCTCGTGCTGCGCGAGGGGTCGCTCGTCAAGCGGCTCGCGGCCTCGGTCGTCGTGCTCGGCGGCATCGCCCTGCTCGCGCTCTGACGGGCGTCGCCCGCGCCGTCGGCCACCCGTGAACCCGGTGTCGAACCATGAACCCAGACTCTTCCGGGTGCATCGTTCGAAACCGGGTTCACGGACGCACGAGCCGAGGAGGCGCGGGTCGGCCTACAGGAACCCGGTCACCGCGACGGCGATCGCGGCGAGCAGCGCCACCGCCGCCAGCACCTTCGACGACCCCATGACGAGTCGCCGCCGGGGGCCGCCGTCGTAGGGCTCGTCGTCGGTGTCGCGCAGCTCGGGCGGCAGTTCGGCCTCGCGCCGACGACGCTCCCGGTCGAGGGTCGCGGCCCGCTCGGCCTGGTCGGCCAGTGCGCGGCGCTCGATCTCGTGTCGTCGGGCCGCCTCGACCTCGCGATCGCGGGCGACGAGCAGCTCGAGTTCGCGGTGGGCCTCGTCCGACCAGGTCGCGAGGTCGTCGCCGGACGGGTCGGGGGTGCCGTCGTCGTGTCGCATGGGTGGATGCCTTCGTCGCGGGGCGGGGCGGGTCGTCGTCTGAGGCTAGACCGCGTCGCCTGGACGCGCCACGGGCCCGCACCCGGCCCGCCCGGGACGGCGACACCGGCCCGCCCGGCCCGGCCGCCTAGGCAGACAAGAGATGAACTCTCGTTGAACGAGGGCGGAGTTAGGTTCCTACGTCGGCGACCTGCGTGTCACCATCGTGTCGTCCTGCTCCCACCCGAAAGGCCGTCATGACCCTCCGCCGCCCCCGCGCCGCGACCGCCCTCGTCGGCGCCGCCCTGCTCGCCGTCACGCTGTCCGCCTGCTCGACCCCCGCCTCCTCGGCCACCGGCTCGGCCGCGGGGTCGGACGGCTACGCGGTCGACGACAGCACCCTCGTCTTCGGCGTCGTGCCCGACTCGGTCGACACCGAGACCAACTACCAGCCGCTGATGGACTACATCGCGGAAGAGACCGGCAAGACCGTCGAGTACCACGAGTCCACCGACTACGCGGCCCTCATCGAGGCGAGCATCGCCGGCCAGATCGACGTCGCGTCGTTCTCGGGCTTCACCTACGTCACGGCCACGAACAACGGCGCCGAGCTGACTCCGATCTCGTCGATCACGACGGCCGAGGGCCAGGAGCCCGGCTACTACTCGCAGGCCATCGTGCCCAAGGGCAGCGACATCACGTCGATCGCCGACATGAAGGGCAAGAAGATCTGCTTCGTCGACCCGTCGTCGACCTCGGGCTACCTGTTCCCGAGCTACGCGCTGCTCGAGGCGGGCATCGACCCCGAGGACGACATCACGCCGGTCTTCGCCGGCAAGCACGACGTCAGCGTGCAGAAGGTCGGCGAGGGCACCGAGTGCGACGCCGGCTTCGCCGAGGACAGCGAGGTCGCCAAGAGCGACGCCGTCGACGTGATCGACCAGCAGATGGTGCCCGGCGCCCCGATCGTCGAGTCGGACTCGCTGCCCGACGACGTCAAGGCCCAGCTGAAGGACATCCTCTCGAACGTCACCGCCGACCAGATCGCCGCCGCCGGCATCGAGGGCGCCGACAGCGACGGGTTCCGCGCCGTGTTCTTCCAGACCACGCCGGTCGACGACGCGTACTACGACCAGATCCGCGACATCTGCGAGAAGACCGACGCCTCGCAGTGCCAGGCCTGACCCGCACGACGTAGTCGCTCCACACCCCAGGAACTCGCCCAGACCCTCCCGCGCGCGTCGGGGTCTCGGCGACTTCCTGGGGTCCGAGCAGAACGAACCGGAGACGAACATGAACCCGCACACCGCCCCCGCCGAGACCGTCGTCTCGCTCGCCGGCATCACCAAGCGCTTCGGCGACACCGTCGCGCTCGACGGCGCCTCGCTCGACGTCCGCCGTGGCGAGGTCGTCGTGCTGCTGGGGCTCTCGGGCTCGGGCAAGTCCACCCTGCTGCGGCACGTCGACGGCCTCGAACGGCCCACCGACGGCCGCGTCACGGTGCTCGGCCGCGAGGTCACCGGCCTCACCGGCCGGGCCCTGCGGCAGCTGCGCCGCGAGGTCGGCTTCATCTTCCAGCAGTTCGAGCTCGTGCCGTCGCTGACGGTGCTCGAGAACGTGCTGACCGGGTCGCTCGCGAGCGTCCGCGGGCCCCGGCTCGGGCTCTGGTCGTACGGGCGGCCGGCCAAGGTCGAGGCGCTGGCCCGGCTCGAGCGCGTCGGCCTGCTCGACCGCGCCTACCAGCGGGCCGACACCCTGTCGGGCGGTCAGCAGCAACGAGTCGCGATCGCCCGCGCCCTGATGCAGCGCCCGCAGGTGCTGCTCGCCGACGAGCCGGTCGCGTCGCTCGACCCCGAGTCGAGCGACCAGGTGATGGCGCTGATCCGCGAGATCGCCGCCGACGAGGGGCTCACCGTGATCTGCAGCCTGCACCAGGTCGACCTCGCCCTCTCGTGGGCGGACCGCATCGTCGGCCTCCGCCACGGTCAGGTCGTGCTCGACACCGAGACCGAGGGGCTCGGCAAGGCCCAGGTGATGGAGATCTACGGCCGCGTCGCCACGAGCACCGACCAGTTCGAGGCCATCGAGCTCGAGCTGAGCGCGGCGGGCGCGGCGGGTGCGCCGGGCGCGACGGGGACCGTCGGGGCCGCGGCCTCCGCGGCCGGCGCGGCACCGGCAGGAGGCGCGTCGTCGGTCTCCGGGGACGCCATCCGATGACCGCCGTCACCGAGCGCCCGCGCACGAGCGAGCGCGTGCCGGCCCCTGTCACCGCGCCTCCTCGTCGTCGGGTCTCGCCCGAGCGCGTCGCGGCCGGCCTCACGCTGCTGGCCCTGCTGATCGTGAGCCTCATCGCCCTGCGGAGCGTCGACGTCGACCCCGCCCGCATGCTGCAGAGCTGGTCCAACGCCGAACGGTTCTTCGGCCGGGTGGGCGCGATCGAGTTCCCGCCCGCGGGCGAGCTGCTGCAGCTGACCGCCCTCACGCTCGGGCTCGTCGTCTGCGGCACCCTGCTCGCCGCCGTGCTGTCGGTGCCGGTCGCCGTGCTGGCCGCCTCGAACACGACCCCCGGCCCGGCCTGGCGTGCCGGCGCCCGCTTCGTCACCGTGCTCGCCCGGGCCGTGCCCGACGTCGTGCTCGCCATGGTCTTCGTGCTGCTGTTCTCGCTCGGCACGCTGCCGGGCATCCTCGCCATCGGCCTGCACTCGGTCGGCATGATCTCGAAGCTGTTCGCCGACGCGATCGAGCAGATCGACGAGGGCCCGCGCACGGCGATCCGCGCCGCCGGAGGCACCCGGCTGCAGCAGTTCACCGCGGGCGTGCTGCCGCAGGTGCTGCCCTCGTGGGTCGCGACCGTGCTGCACCGCAACGACATCAACCTGCGCGGCAGCGTGATCCTCGGCTACGTCGGCGTGGTCGGCCTCGGCATGGAGATGTCGTTCGCCTTCAAGTCGCTCGACTACGGCCTCGGGCTCGGCTACGCGCTCGTCATCTTCGTGCTCTGCGTCGTGATGGAGGTCGTCTCGAGCAGCGTCCGCGCCGCCATGCTCGGCGTCGCTCCGACCGGTCGCGGCCTCGGCGACCGCGTCGTCCGTCGGGCCACGAGGAGGCGCGGTGCCGGTCTCGCCGCCACCTCGCGCCCCGAGGCGGTCGGCCCCGCCGCACGGCCCACCGTCCGGGCCGCGACCGCGTCGACCGACGCGACCCGCGCCTCCCGCGTCGAGGCGGCCCTCCGCCGCCCGTGGGACCGCACCCGTCGCCGCAACGTCTCGTGGGGCTGGCTCGCCGTCGCCGTGGTCGTCGCGAGCGTCGTCGTCTGCGACATCGCCTGGTCGGACCTCGTCACCGTCTGGGCGAAGGTGCCCGCCGTCGCCACGCAGTTCTGGCCGCCGTCGTTCGGCAGCTACGAGGCGTCGACGATGGTCGCCGCCCTGGGCGAGACGATCGCCGTCGCGCTCGCCGCGACCGTGCTGACCCTCGTCGCCTCGATCGTGATCGGATCGCTCGCGGCCCGCAACGTCGCCCCGAGCCGCGGGGTGCGCAGCGGCATGCGCCTGCTGCTGGTCGGCATCCGCGGCGTGCCCGAGGTCATCCTCGCCATCGTGCTGATCGTCGTGACCGGGCTCGGCACCCAGGCCGGCACCCTCGCTCTCGCCCTGGGCGGCGTCGGGCTGCTCGGCAAGCTGCTCGCCGACTCGTTCGAGGAGGTCTCGCCGGGCCCCGAGCGCGCCCTCTCGGCCACCGGGGCCAGCCGCGTGCAGATCTACGCCGGGGCGACCCTGCCGCAGGGCACCCGGGCCTTGATCGGCCACACCTTCTACATGCTCGACACCAACCTGCGCGCCGCGACGCTGCTCGGCATCGTCGGGGCCGGGGGAGTCGGCTACTACCTGCTCAACGCCAGCCAGGGCTCGAACTACGGGACGGTCACGGCGATCGTGCTGATGATCCTCGTCACGGTGCTGGCCGTCGAGGGGCTCGCGATCTGGATGCGGAGGGTCTTCCGATGACGACGACACACGATGCCGGCCGGCCCGTGCCGGCCGGGCACGCCGCGGCACCGCACGCCGCCGCCGCACCGCACCCCGCCGCCGCACCGCACGACGTCGTCGTGGTCGGGTCGGGCATCGTCGGCCTGGGGGCCGCGCTCGCGGCCGTCGACCGGGGGCTCTCGGTGCTGGTGGTCGACCGCTCGTCGGTGATCGGCGGGTCGACGGTGCGCAACTTCGGCCACCTCTGCCTGACCCCGCAGAGCGGCGAGGCCCGCCGCCACGCCCTCGCCGCCCGCGAGCTCTGGCAGCGGCTGGCCCGCGACGCCGGCTTCTGGCTGTCGCAGCGCGGCACGCTCGTCGCCGCCCGGCACGCCGACGAGCTCGCCCTGCTCGACGAGCTGGCCCTCGCCCGCACCGACCGGGTGCTCGGCGACCGTCCCGAGATCGAGCGGCTCGACGTCGCCGCGCTGGCCTCCCTGGCCCCGGTCGCCCCCGGCGCGGTCGTGGGCGGCGCCCTGCTGCCGTACGACCTGCAGGTCGACCCCCGCCGGGCCGCCGACGCGATCCGTCGGCACCTCGAGACGCAGGGGGTGCACTTCGCGACCCGCACCTCCGTGGGGTCGGTCTCGTCGGGGCGGGTCGAGACGAGTCGCGGCCCGATCGAGGCCGGGACGGTCGTCGTCGCGACCAACCACGACCTCGACCAGTTGCTGCCCGACCTCGCCGACCGGCACGCCCTCGAGCGCTGCGGCCTCGACATGCTGCGGGTGCGGGCCGACCTGCCGCGGCCGCTCACGGCGCCCCTGCTGACCGGCTGGTCACTGATCCGCTACAGCGCCTTCGCCGGCACGGCCGCGGCCGACGCGGTCCGGTCGCGGCTGCACGCCGAGCGGCCCGACCTCGCCGCCATGGACCTCAACCAGATGTACACGCAGCTGCCCGACGGCTCGGTGATCGTCGGCGACAGCCATCAGAAGGGTCCGGCGATCGCTCCGTTCCAGGACGAGCGCGTCGCCGACGCGTTCCTCGCCGAGTTCCGGGCGCTCTTCGGTGCCGAGCCGGTCGTCACCGAACGGTGGCAGGGCGTGTACGCCTCGGGCCGCGACGAGTTCGTCGTCGACGAGGTCGCCCCCGGCGTGCTCGTCACGGTCGTCTCGACCGGCATCGGCATGACGACCGGCCTCGGGCTCGCCGAGCACGTCGTCGGGGCGCACCTCGACGGCGGCCGCGACCGCGCGCTCGACGGCCCGACCCCCACGTCGGCTGCCCCCTCGGCCCTGCCCGCGACGCCCCCGCCGAGACCCACCTCGCCCGTCACCTCGCCCGCCACCTCGCCCCTCACCTCGCCCCTCACAGAGAGCCTCAGCGCATGACCACCACGACCACGACCGTCCCCACGCCCGACCCGGCGACCCCGATCGAGCTCGTCGTGCTCGACATGGCCGGCACCACCGTCGTGGACGACGGGGTCGTCGAGCAGGCCTTCGCCCGCGTCGCCGACCGCGTCGACCTCGGCCCGACCCTCACCCGTGACGAGGCGCTGCAGTACGTCCGCGACACGATGGGCCGGTCGAAGATCGAGGTGTTCCGGCACCTGACCGGAGGCGACGAGCAGCTCGCGCAGCGCGCGAACGAGCAGTTCGAGGTCGCCTATGGCGAACTCGTCGACGAGTCGGGGGTCGAGCCGATCGAGGGCGCGGGCGGCGTGATCGACGCCCTCCGCGCCTCCGGGGTCTCGGTCGTGCTGACCACGGGCTTCTCGCCCGTCACGCGCGACCGCCTGCTCGACTCGCTGGGCTGGACCGTCGACGCCGCCCTCTCGCCGGTCGACGCCGGCCGCGGACGCCCGGCCCCCGACCTCGTGCTGACCGCCCTGCTGCGCACGCGGGCCTCGTCGGTCGCCGCCGTCGCCGTCGTCGGCGACACCGTCAGCGACGTGCTCTCGGGCCGGTCGGCGGGGGCCGGCCTCGTCGTCGGCGTCACCACCGGCGCGCACACCCGCGAGCAGCTGCTCGCCGCCGGGGCCGACGTCGTGCTCGACGGCGTCCGCGACCTCGTGGGGCTGCCGGCCTTCGCGTCGGTCGTCGGCGTCTCGGCAGCCGACGCGTCGGTCGGCGCCGCGTCGGTCGGCGGGGCCTCGACGTCCGCGGTCGCGTGACGACCGCCCTGCCGCGCACCGCGGACCAGGAGGCGCGGGTCGCCTCCCCGACGGACGCCCCGGCCGCCTCGGCCCGGCGCCTCGACCCGGCCCCGACGGCCATGGTGTGGCTCGAGCCGTGGCGCCCGCACGAGGCCGTCGCGGTGCCCTCGGTCGTCCTCGCGCCCGGTGACCTGCTCGTCGAGGTCGAGCTGGCTACCGTCTGCGGATCGGACGTCCACACCACCCGCGGCGACCGTGGCGCACCGGCCCCGCTCGTGCTGGGCCACGAGCAGGTCGGCCGCGTGGTCGCCCTCGGCCCCGACGCGCGGGCCGTCGACGGCACGCCCCTCGCCGTCGGCCAGCGCGTCGTCTGGTCGTTGACCGTCTCGTGCGGCGCCTGTGCGACCTGCCGACGGGGCCTGCCGCAGAAGTGCGAGACGGTGCGGAAGTACGGCCACGAACGACTCGTCACCGGCTGGGAGCTCAGCGGCGGCTTCGCCACGCACGTCCACGTGCGGGCGGGCACGGCGGTCGTGCCGGTCGACGCCGACCTGCCCGCCGAGCTGCTCGCCCCGGTCTCGTGCGGCACGGCGACCGCCGTCGCCGCGCTCGACGCCGCGTCGACGATCGTGCCGCTCGACGGTGCCGTGGTGCTCGTGACCGGAGCCGGCCTGATCGGCCTCACCGCGACCGCCCTGGCCACCGACGCCGGGGCCCGGGTGGTCGTCGTCGACCCCGACCCCGCGCGCCGACGACTCGCCACCCGCTTCGGAGCGGTCGCGACGGCCGACCCGACGGCCGAGCCCGGGTCGGACGCCGGCCTCGCCACCGCGTTCGCCGCCGCGGGCGGCCCACCGCTCGTCGCCGTCGAGGCCTCGGGCTCGCCGCACGCCGTGGCCTCGGCGCTCGCCGAGCTCGGGGTCGGTGGCGTGGCCGTGCTCGTCGGCAGCGTGTTCCCGGCACCGGCAGTGCCGCTCGACGCCGAGGCGCTCGTGCGGCGGCTCGTGACCGTCCGGGGCGTGCACAACTACGCGCCCCGGCACCTCGTCACGGCGGCCCGCTTCGTCGAGCGGCGCCACGGTGCCTGGCCGCTCGGGGCCCTCGTCGGCGAGGTCGTCGCGCTCCGCGACCTGGACGCGGGCATCGTGTCGGCCGCGGCCGGCGGCTCGGTGCGGGTGGGGGTCCGGCCGGAGTGACCGGGGGCCGAGGCGGTCTGCGGGCGCCGCGCCGCGCCTCCCGGGGTGTCGTCACGGTGTCGGTCGCGCGCGACCGGTCGCCGGACGTCGTCCGGCAGGGGCGGGTCAGGGGCCGATCGCGCGGATGAAGTGGTCGCCGGCCCGGGCGCGGCCCGAGGCCGAGACGGTGAAGCGGACGATGTCGCTGCGGTAGCGATCGTCCGAGGCCTCGAAGGTGCGACCGTCGGCGCCGCGCGTGACCCGGTGCAGGCGCAGGATCGGCGTGCCCGGCTCGACCCCCAAGAGCTCGGCGTCGAGGTCGTCGGCGGCGACCGCGTCGATCTCGTGGTCGATGTCGGCGTAGCCGTAGCCGCGGGAGTCGAGGTACTCGGTGATCGACACCGTGTCGAGGTCGACGTCGAGCAGCACGCGTCCGACCTCCTCGATGAAGGTCAGCCGCTCGAGCATCGTGGGGCGACCGTCCACGAGTCGCAGGCGGACGACGTCGACCACGAGGTCACCGGGCTCGATGCCGAGCGAACGGGCCTTGTCGTCGTCGGCGCGGCGCAACGAGATCTCTTGCGTGCGGGCCCCGGGCTCGCCCCCGACGTCGCGCACCCACTTCGTGAACGGGATCGACACGTCGACCGGGTGGTGCGCCTTGCGGGCGACGACCCGTGCCGGACGACCGCGTCGGGTCTCGACCAACCCCTCGGAGCGCAGGGCGGCCAGTGCGTTGCGGATCGGCCCGCGCGAGGTCCGCCACTGCTCGGCCAGCTCGCCCTCGCTCGGCACGTCGTCGCCGACCGCGAGGTCGCCGCTCAGAATGCGTCGACGCAGGTCGTCGGCGATCTGCTCGTAGAGGGTCGAGGGCACGTGCGGATCTTACCGAGCGGGTGGCAGCTGAGGAGGATGTCGAGCTCCGGGCGTTCGACACCGCACGTGTAATGACCATTTTCCTTTGCGTAAGAGCGCGTAGGGGATAGTTCGGTAGTCATTACGAGAGGAAGACCGCCATGGCCGGACCGCTGCCTCCGACGATCGCACGCTCGGCACATGAGATCGGTGACGACTTCGCCGGGTGGCGCAAGATCCTCGGGTTGACTGCCGAGCAGGTGGCCGATCGAGCCGACATCACCCGCGAGACGCTCCGCAAACTCGAACACGGTGATCCGACCGTCGGCTTCCACGTCGTGCTGCGCGTGGCACGCGCGCTCGGAGTGCTCGCCACCCTGACCGAGGCTCTCGATCCGCTGCGCACCGACCTGGGGCGTGCTCGTGCCGACCTCCTGCTGCGGAAGCGGGTGCGATGAGCAGGCACGATGCGCTCGAGGTCCACGTCGAGATCGGAGGGGCGACGGTCCTCGCCGGGCGGGCGCAGTTCCACCGCAACCGCGGTTCACTTTCGGCGACGACGTTCCAGTACGACCCGACCCGGGGGTGCGACAGACGTCCCTCGCCGGTGCGGACGGCGTCCGGGGACGGAGCGGCCGCCCTGGCGCTGCTCGGTGAGAGCTGCCGGTTGACGGGAGCCGACGTCCGGTCGGAACTGCGGACCACGGTCGACGCCCTGGGCCGGTGGCGAGACGTCGCGAGGCGGAACGGCGTCCGCGCGGCCGAGACGGCCCGATTCGCCGACACGTTCGAGGCCGGGCTGGGGGCCTTGCGCGACGCGGTCGGCTGACGCCTGGTCCACCCACGTCGACAGGGCGGCCGAAGGGGTCACCGCCAGGGCATCCCACCGGGCCCCGCCCGCGTCGTACCGTGTGGGCATGGACACCGAGAGCGAGATCCGTGACTTCCTGACCAGTCGACGGGCGCGGGTGCGGCCCGAGCAGGTCGAGCTGCCGGGTGGGCCCGGGCGCCGCGTGCCCGGGCTGCGGCGGAGCGAGGTGGCGCTGCTGGCCGGCGTCAGCGTCGAGTACTACACGCGGCTCGAACGCGGGCGCCTCGGCGGGGTGTCGGAAGCCGTGCTCGACTCGCTCGCGACCGCCCTGTTGCTCGACGACGCCGAGCGCGAGCACCTCGCCGACCTCGCCCGCACCGCGAACGAGTCGCCCGTGCGCGCCCGGCGCCGTCGCCGCGCGCCCGAGAGCGTCTCGCGCAGCATGCAGCTCGTGCTCGACGCGGTGACGGCCGGGCCCGCGTTCGTCCGCAACGGCCGGATGGACGTGCTGGCCGAGAACGCCCTGTTCCGCGCCCTGTACTCCGACCTCTACGCGCTCGACGAGCGGCCGGTGAACCTCGCCCGCTTCGTCTTCTTGCACCGGGAGCTCGCCGAGGCCTTCTACCCGTCGTGGTCGGTCGCGGCCGACATCAACGTGGCCATCCTGCGCACCGAGGCGGGCCGCGACCCGCACGATCGGGCTCTGCACGACCTGGTCGGCGAGCTCTCGACCCGCAGCGACGAGTTCCGCACCCGCTGGGGCGCCCACGAGGTGCGCCACCACGCCTCGGGCCAGAAGCTCTTCCACCACCCCGTGGTCGGCGACCTCGACATGGTCTACGAGGCGATGGAGCCGATGGGCCGCCCGGGCCTCAACTTCTTGGTCTACAGCGCCGAGCCGGGGTCGCCCACCGAGGACCGCCTCCGCCTGCTCGCCAGCTGGGCCGCACCGCAGGCCGCCGCCCCGGCCGCGCCCGGGTCGGCCGCCGAGGCCGTCGACGCGACGCGCGCCTCCGGGTCCGCCTCGTCCCCGCAGGCCGAGGAGGCGCGCTCGTGAAGTACACGCGCCTCGGCACCACAGGCCTGCAGGTCAGCCGCATCGGGCTCGGCTGCATGAGCTACGGCGACCCCACCCGCGGCCTGCACTCGTGGACGCTCGACGAGGAGGCCTCGGCGCCGTTCTTCCGCCAGGCCGTCGAGCTCGGGGTGACGTTCTGGGACACCGCGAACGTCTACCAAGAGGGCACCGGCGAGGAGTTCGTCGGCCGGGCGATCCGCGAGTACACGAGGCGCGAGGACGTCGTGCTGGCGACCAAGGTCAGCGGCCGGATGCACGACGGCCCGGGCGGCTCGGGCCTGTCGCGCGCGGCGATCCTCGAGCAGGTCGACGCTTCGCTGACGCGCCTCGGCACCGACCACGTCGACCTCTACGAGATCCACCGGTTCGACCCCGAGACCCCGGTCGAAGAGACCATGGAGGCGCTCCACGACCTGGTGAGGGCGGGCAAGGTCCGGTACACGGGCGCGTCGAGCATGTACGCCTGGCAGTTCGCGAAGATGCAGACCGCCGCCGTGGTCAACGGCTGGACGCCCTTCGCCACGATGCAGGACCAGTACAACCTGCTCAAGCGAGAAGAGGAGCGCGAGATGATCCCGCTCTGCGCCGACCTCGGGGTGGGGCTCGTGCCGTACTCGCCGCAGGGCAAGGGGCGGCTCACCCGACCGCGCGGGGCGACCACCGACCGCTCGGCGGTCGACGAGGTCGCCAAGGCCTTCGACAGCGACGACGACGGCCCGATCGTCGACGCCGTCGAGCAGGTCGCCGGTGAGCACGGGGTGTCGATGGCGCAGGTCGCGGTGGCGTGGGTGCTGCGCAACCCCGTCGTGTCGGCCCCGATCGTCGGGGCGACGAAGCCGCACCACCTCGCCGACGCGGTCGCCGCCCTCGACGTCGAGCTGACCGACGACGACGTGCGCCGCCTCGAGGAGCCCTACCGCCCGCAGGCGCCGTTCTGGTGGTGACGCCGCCGCGCTCCGTCCGGCCGTGACCGAGCCCGTCCGGCCGTGACCGAGCCCGTCCGGCCGTGACCGGGCCCGTCCGGCCGTGACTCAGGCCGGGCGGGCCGCGACGCCGTCGAAGAGCAGCCCGACGGTCGCCTCGAGCGCGGCCGGCCCGGGGTCGCGGCGGGTCACGACGTGCAGCAGCACGGTGCCGATCAGCGACTCGACCAGGGCGTCGAGCGGCGCGTCGTCCCGGAGCTGCCGCGCGCGCCTCCCGGTCTCGAGACGGGCGAGCAACGCGGCCCTCGTGACCGAGGTGACCCGGTCGTCGTACTGCTCGGCGACGGCGGCGTCCTCGGCGGTCGCCGCGATCGACGCCCGGACCAGCCCGCCCGCCGCCGGCGAGGCGAAGGCCTCGAAGGAGGCGCGGAGCCAGTCGAGCACGTCCCGACGCACGTCGCCCGTGTCGGGCACCTCGAGGTGGGGCAGCAGGTGTCCCGTGAGCATGCCCTCGGCCACGAGTGCCGCCTTGGCCGGGTACCAGCGGTAGATCGTCGCCTTGCCGACCCCGGCCGCCGCCGCGATGCGGTCGAGCGACAGCTTGTCGTAGCCGCGCTCGGCCAGCTCGTCGCGGGTCGCCTCGAGGATCGCCAGACGGGCGGCCTCGCTGCGGGCGCGGCCGGGGCGGGCGGGGCGTGCGGTGGTCATCGGTCCATCCTCGTGCACCCCTCGCCCCGTGTTGCGCCCGCCCGGTCTCGCGGCCGGCGCCCGTCCGATCTCGCCGCCGCCGACCGCGGACCGCCGCGGGCCGGCCGCTACTGCACCGACCAGCCGCCGTCGCTGGCGAGGATCGCGCCATTGACGTTGACGGCGTCGTCGCTCAGCAGGAAGGTGATCGACGCGGCGAGCTCCTCGGCGGTCGCGATCGTCGGGATCGCCGCCTGGAAGGGCCGCAGCCGCGCCGACCCCGCCTCGGACACGTTCGCCGGGAAGGGGATGCCCGTCGCGACGCCGCCGGGGGCGACCGCGTTCACCCGGATGCCCTGCGTCGCGTACATGAACGCCGCGGACTTCGTCAGCCCGACCACGCCGTGCTTCGACACCGTGTAGGCGTTGCCCGACGCGTTGCCGCGCAGCCCCGCCTCGGAGGCGACGTTCACCACCGAGCCGCGCCCGGCCGCGAGCATGACGGGGATCACGGCACGCGACAGCTTGAACGCGCCGGTCAGGTTGATGCCGATCACGCGGTCCCACATCGCGTCGCTGGTCTCGTGCAGCGGCGAGAAGTCGTCGTTGACGCCCGCGATGTTGGCGAGGGCGTCGATGCGGTCGCCGGCGGCCGCGACCACGGCGTCGACGTCGTCCTGCTTCGTGATGTCGCCGACCACGGTGACCAGGTCGGCGTCGGGCAGGGAGGCGACCAGCGCCTCCAGCTTGTCGGCGAAGAGGTCGACGGCGACGACGCGACCGCCCTCGCGGGCCACGCGTGACGCCGTCGCGCGGCCGATGCCCGACGCGGCACCCGTGACGACCACCGTCCTGCCCGCGAAGCGCCCGGGCGTGACGGTCTCGCGCCACGGGCCGTCGGCGTCGTCCGCCTCGTCGGGCACGACCCCTCCGTTGACCTGCAGCACCAGTCCGTCGACGAGCTCCTGCGGCACCTGGCCCTGGCTCATCACGACGAGCTGTTGGAGCGGCAGGCCGCGGACCGGGGTCAGCGCGCTCTCGTCGAACGCGCCTCCCTGACCGAGGGCGGCGCGGATCGCGGGGCCGCCCTCGGGGTGGTCGAGCCAGGTGCCGACGGTGCTGGAGCCGGTCAGGGGGGCGGTGGCGTCGGACATGTCGTCTCTTCTCTGAGCGGGGAAAGTCATTACGAGACAGGTTGTCTCGCATCGAGACGGTACCGCGGCACGGGGTCCGTCCGGCTGAGTGCCCGCCGAGAGATCGCCGACCGCCGCCCGGCCACCGGGCATCCCGCCTAGCGTCCCCTGCATGACCGTCACCCTGCCGCCCGCCGCCCGCCTCGACGACCAGACCGTCGTCGTCACCGGGGCCAGCTCGGGCATCGGCCGCGCCGCCGCCCACGAACTCGCCCGGCTCGGAGCCACCGTCGCCGTCGTGGGCCGCAACCCCGACCGCACCCGCACCGTCGCGCACGACGTCGGTGGTCGGGCCTACCTCGCCGACTTCTCCGACCTCTCGAGCGTCCGCGAGCTCGCCGAGCAGCTGCTCGCCGAGCTGCCGCGCATCCACGTCCTCGCGAACAACGCCGGGGCGACCATCCCCGAGCGGTCGACGACCGTCGACGGCCACGAGACGACGTTCCAGGGCAACCACCTCGCGCCGTTCCTGTTGACCGCCCTGCTGACGCCGCGCCTCCTCGAGACCGCGAAGGACGCGCGGCCCGGCTCGGTCCGCATCGTCCAGACCTCGAGCGCCGGCAACCTCTTCGGCAAGGTCGACCTCGACGACCTGGACAACTCGGCGGGGCCGTGGGCCGGCGGCTTCCGTGCCTACGGCACCTCGAAGCTGCTCAACGTGCTGTTCACGCGCGAGCTGGCCCGACGCCTGCCGCGCGCCGGCGGCGGGGTCGACGCATACGCGTTCCACCCCGGGTTCGTCGCCTCGGGCTTCGGCGGCACCGGCGCGTTCATGACGGCCGCCAAGCGCCTCGCCGTCTCGACCGAGGACGGCGCCGAGCCCCTGATCCGCCTCGCCGGGGCGACGACCGTGCCGGCACCCAGCGGCAACTACTTCGACCGGCTCAAGGCGCCTGGCCGCGTGGCGCGCCAGGCGAACGACGCCGACCTCGCCCGCCGACTGTGGGACGAGAGCGCCCGCCTGCTCGACCTCGACGAGACGATCTGACCCGGTTCCGCGCCCGGTCTCGACCTCCCCTCGGCTGATCGAGTGGTCGCGAAACGTCCTTCGACGAAGAATGAAGGACGTTTCGAGACCACTTGACCGCCCGGGGCGAGGGCGAGGGCGGGGACAAGGCCAGGGCGGGGACGGGGCGAGGACGTGGTCGAGGGCGGGGACGAGGAGGCGCGGGACGGGCGGGGTACGGACGCCGCCTCACGGCCGCCCAAGACCCAGCGACTGCCCAGCCGCACTGGGTGCACCGAGTGCGTCGCTGCACTTAGTGTAGGCAGGTGACCGTCAAGAGCCTGGTGCCCGACCGCCGTGCCGCCCTCAAGGCGAAGCACCGCCAGGACATCGTCGACGCCGCCGACGCGCTCATCGCCGAGCGCGGCGCACCCCGGTTCAGCGTCGACGAGCTCGCCGAACGCGCCGACGTCTCGCGCCGCACGGTCTTCAACCACTTCTCGTCGCTCGACGAGGTCGTCATGACGGCGTGCACCCGCGTGCTCACCGGCGCGGTCGACGAGTTCCGGGCCGCGACCGCCGCGGCGCCCGTCGGGGACGGCAGCCGCGCCTCCTTGTTCGCCGAGATCATCCAGGCCATGCAGGTCATCGACCTGCCGGCTGTCGTCTCGTACCTCTGGGGCGTGCTCGGCGACGACGGCAGCGACCCTCGGTCGCACAGCCTGATCCAGGACGTCTTCACCCGCGTCACCGAGCAGCTCTCGATCGAGACGGCCGAGCGCAGCCCCGCCACCGACCCGCTCGAGGCCGAGGTGCTCGTCAGCTCGCTGATGAACGGCATCGCCGTCGTCGCCCGGCACTGGATCGTCCGCACCGGGGCCGTCGTCGACGACGACAGCCGCGCGGTCTGGGCCGACCTGCTCGACCGCATGGTGACGAGCATCCGCACCGGCTACGGGCCCGAACCGACCACCCCCTGACCCGTCGGCCGGTGCACCCGGCCGACCCGCACCTCCTTCTCGACGACGCGACGTGAGGCCCACCCCCGCAACCCGCATCACCCCGCACCACCCTGGAGGAACAGACACCCATGGCATCCCTGCTCTATCGACTCGGCCGGTTCTCGGCCCGGCGGGCCTGGCTCGTCATCGTGGCCTGGCTGGTCGTGCTCGGCCTCGCCGGCGGCGCCTTCGCGCTGTTCGGCGGCACGCTCACCACCGCCGTCAGCATCCCCGGCACGGCGACCCAGAAGGTCAGCGACGAGCTCGCCGAGAAGTTCCCCCAGGCCAGCGGCGGCACCGGCACGGTCGTCTTCACGACGACCGACGACTCCGCCTTCACCGACCAGCAGAAGTCCGACATCGCGGCCCTGCTGACCGATGCCGAAGGGCTGGACGACGTCAAGGGCACCACCGACCCCTTCGCCACCCAGCAGCAGATCGACGACCAGGCGCAGAAGATCACCGACGGCCGCGCCCAGATCACCGCCGGTGAGGCGCAGCTGACCTCGGGCCAGCAGCAGATCGACGCCGCGACGGCCCAGATCAGCGCCGGCCAGCAGCAGCTCGACGGCGCCAAGGCCCAGGCGCAGGCCGCCGGCGAGGCCGCGCTCGCCGCCGCCACGCCCCAGCTCGAGGCGCAGCAGGCCCAGCTCGACGCGGGCACTCAGCAGATCGCCACGCAGCAGGCCACCCTCGACGCGAGCAAGGCCGAGCTCGAGACGCAGAGCGCCACGCTCGAAGAGGGCGCGAAGCTGCTCGAGCTGACCGACGGCATCCGCCAGGTGTCGACCGACGGCACGACGGCCGTCGCCAGCATCCAGTTCGACAAGTCGCTCAACCTCGTCACCAGCGAGAACAAAGAGGCCGTCGTCGACGCGATGAACGACGCGACGATCGACGGCGTCGAGGTCGAGGTGTCGAACGACATCGCCGCCAGCATCCCCGAGATCCTCGGCCCGGGCGAGGTGGCCGGCGTGGTCATCGCCGCCATCGTGCTGTTCGTCATGCTCGGCACCCTGATCGGTGCGGGCCTGCCCTTGATCAACGCCCTGATCGGCGTCGGCGTCGGCGTGCTCGCCTCGCTGTCGCTGTCGGGCGCCGTCGAGATGCTGTCGGTCACCCCCGTGCTCGGCGTCATGCTCGGGCTCGCGGTCGGCATCGACTACTCGCTGTTCATCCTCAACCGGCACCGCACCCAGCTGAAAGAGGGGGTCCCGCTGCACGAGTCGATCGGCCTGGCCAACGGCACGTCCGGCAACGCCGTGGTGTTCGCGGGCTCGACGGTGCTGATCGCCCTGCTCGCGCTCAACCTGACCGGCATCCCCTTCCTCGGCCTGATGGGCACGGTCGGCGCCGTCTGCGTGTTCGTGGCGATCTTGATCGCCATCACGCTCACGCCGGCGCTGCTGCGCCTCGTCGGCCTGCGCATCCTGACCAAGAAGGCGCGGAAGGCCGTCGGCCACACCGGTGCCGTGCGCGTCCCGACGAAGCCGATGAGCACCGTCCGGGCCGTGCTGACCCTCGTGGGCGGCGTCGCCGTGCTGCTGATCATCGCGATCCCCGCGCTGTCGATGCGCCTCGGCCTGCCCGCCGGGTCGTCCGAGCCGGTCGACTCGAGCGCGTACAAGGCCTACAAGCTGATCGACGAGAAGTTCGGCGCCGGCGTCAACGGCCCCCTGGTCGTCGTCGCCGACCTGCCGACCGCGATCTCGGACGACGACCTCGTCTCGGAGCAGGTCCGCATCGGCACCATCTTGAGAGGCCAGGACGACGTCGCCGCGATCGCCCCGATCGGCGCCTCGGACGACGACACGCTGCTGGCCTTCCAGGTCGTGCCGAAGGGCGGACCGACCGCCGAGTCGACCGAGCAGCTCGTGCGCGACCTGCGCGGTCTCGACATCGACGACGTCTCGTCGCTCGGCGTCGCGGGCAACGCCTCGGGCAACATCGACGTGAGCGAGAAGCTGGCGGGTGCCCTGCCGCTCTACCTGCTCGTCGTCGTCGGGTTGTCGCTGATCATCCTGATCTTCGTGTTCCGGTCGATCCTCGTGCCGATCACCGCCACCATCGGCTTCGTGCTGTCGCTGTTCGCCGCGTTCGGCGGCGTCACCGCGGTCTTCCAGTGGGGCTGGCTCGGCCCGGTCTTCGGCGTGCACGACCCGGGGCCTATCCTGAGCTTCCTGCCGATCCTGATGGTCGGCGTGCTCTTCGGGCTCGCGATGGACTACCAGTTGTTCTTGGTCAGCGGCATGCGTGAGGCGTACGCCCACGGCTCGCCGGCCCGCCTCGCGGTGCAACGAGGCGTCCACGCCGGGCGCACCGTGGTCACGGCCGCGGCGCTGATCATGACGGCGGTGTTCTCGGGCTTCGTGTTCTCGAACTCGGTGATGATCCAGTCGATCGGCCTGGGCCTGGCGTTGGGCGTGCTCGTCGACGCGTTCGTCGTCCGCCTGCTGCTGATCCCGGCCGTGATGCACCTGCTCGGCGACGCCGCGTGGTGGCTGCCCAAGTGGCTCGACCGCATCTTGCCGGACGTCGACGTCGAGGGCGCCTCCCTCGAGCGGTCGCGGCCGCACGCCTCGGCCGCGGACGCCGGCTCGGGCTCCGGCTCGACCGGCAGCGCGGGCTCGGACGGCAGCGCGGGCTCGGACGGCAGTGCCGGCTCGGACGGCAGCGCGGGCTCGGACGGCAGCGCCGGCTCGGGCGGACACGTCTCGCACGTCGACCCGACCGTCCCCGTCGACGCGGTGCCCGACGGCAGCGACCCCGACCACCACGGGCGTCACGCCGGCTGACCCCGCACGTTGCACCGCCGAGTGCGACCGGCACCGGCACCGGCCTTCGGAGCGCCACCCGCGCCTCCTGACCGAGGTCGCACCACCGCCGCGTCGTCGCACCACCCTCGGGCGCGGTTCGACGACGCGAGCGTGGTGCGACCTCGTGCCGACGGGTCGGGCCCGGGTCGGGCCCGGGTCGGGCCCGGGTCGGGCCACCGGGCCGAGGAGGCGCGGGTGCCGTTGCCGACGACACCTCACCGTCGTAGGGTGGCCCGGTGATCATCTCGTCCGCACCTGCGACGCCCGTCGGGCGTGAGGGGGTCGTCGGCGCCGCGTGCGCCGGCTGCAGGTAGTCGGGTCCGCAGCGGATCGGCCGACGAGGTCGCACCGCGCACCCGTGCCGCGCGGGCTCGAGCCCCGGCACGGTCCCACGAGAACACCCGGGTCGGCCGACGCGTCGACGGCGGGCTGCGCGCGGTCGCCGACCGCGCGTGCGCGCCGACGTCGCCGCTGCCCCGGGCCCGACGACCGGAGAACCCCATGATCCCCCTGACCGAGAAGACCGTCCGCGCCTCGTTCGTCAACGCGAGCCGCAAAGAGACGTCCGACCTGACCCTGCCCGCCCTCCTCGCCGACCTCGACTGGACCGACCTCGAGTACCTCGGCTGGCGCGACCCCAAGCTCGCGCGCCGGGCCTACGTCGTCGTGCCGACGCTCGACGCGGACGGCCGGCCGGGCCCCGCGGTCGCCGGCGTCGTGCTGCGCCAGGCCGAGGCCTCGCCCCGCCAGCGGGCGCAGTGCACCTGGTGCCAGGACGTCCGGCTGCCGGCCGACGTGCTGTTCTACTCCGCCAAGCGTGCAGGAGCAGCCGGACGCAACGGCGACACCGTGGGCACGCTCGTCTGCGGCGGGTTCGAGTGCTCGGACAACGTCCACGTCGCGCCGCCCGAGGCCTACCTCGGGTTCGACGTCGAGGCGGCCCGGCTCGAGCGCATCGCCAGCCTGCGCGTGCGGGCGGCGGGCTTCGTCGAGAACGTGCGTCGCGCCTCCTGACGGGAGCCGCGCCTCCTGACGGGCGCGGCGCCTCCTGACCGGCGCCGCGTCTGCTGACGTGCGCCGCGCCCGGCCGCTCGGCCGGGTCGCACCACCGTCGCGTCGTCGAACCACCCCCGAGCGTGGTTCGACGACGCGAACGTGGTGCGACCTCGGCGCGGTCGAGGCAGGAGGCGCGCGCGGTGCAGGAGGCGCGCGAGGCGCAGGAGGCGCGGGTCGGCCCGCCCGCGGAGCCCGGCGGTACCCTGGGGTCATGTCGTCACCCGCCTGCCAGAGCCGCGCCCCGCGCCGGGTGCGCACGGCGCAGCAGGCGTTCCCGAAGCGGTTCGTGCTGACGAAGCGCACCTGCGGCACGAACGGCTGGATGAGCCTGTGGGGCAGCAACGCCCACGGCGAGATCGCGGGGTGCCCGCCGCCCGTGGCGTGACGCCGCTCCTCGTCGTCGACGGGTCGAGCGGTCGTGCCGCCCTGCTCACCGATGCTCTCGAAAGACGACGACCATGACCCAGCCCACCCCTGGCGACCCGACGGCCACACCGCCCGCCCCGGCCCACGCCCCGCACGCCGACGGTCGGGCCGCCCGCCTCTCGCGGTTCCTCAGCCGCGACACGACCGGCGGCCTGCTGCTGCTCGGGGCGACCGTGCTCGCCCTCGTCCTGGCCAACAGCCCGGCCGGCTCGTTCTACGCGCAGGTGCGCGACGTCTCGTTCGGCCCCGAGGCGCTGCACCTGAACCTCAGCGTCGGCTCGTGGGCGGCCGACGGCCTGCTCGCGATCTTCTTCTTCGTGGTCGGCCTCGAACTGAAGCAAGAGTTCGTCGCCGGCTCGCTGCGCGACCCCCGGGTCGCCGTGCTGCCCGTCGCGGCGGCGGTCGGCGGGGTCGCGCTGCCGGCGCTGATCTTCACGCTGGTCAACCTCGGTGCCGGGCCCGATGCACTGCAGGGCTGGGCGATCCCGGCCGCGACCGACATCGCGTTCGCCGTCGCCGTGATCGCCGTCGTCGGCAAGCGCCTGCCGCCCGCCCTGCGCACCTTCTTGCTGACCCTGGCCGTGGTCGACGACCTCATCGCCATCACGATCATCGCGGTGTTCTACACGGCGGGCATCGCCTTCGTGCCGCTGCTGCTCGCGCTGCTGCCGCTGGCCGCCTTCGCGGTGCTGGTGCGCCGCGGGGTGCGGTCGTGGTGGCTGCTGATCCCGCTCGGGGTCGTCGCCTGGGCGTTGGTGCACGCCTCGGGGGTGCACGCCACGATCGCCGGTGTCGTGCTGGGGCTGCTCGTGCCCGCGGTGGCCACGGCGCGGGCTGGCGTCACGCACGTCGGCGCCGACGGCCACGAAGAGCGGCACCCGCTGACGCACCACTTCGCCGAACGCTGGAGCCCGGTCTCGTCGGGCGTCGCCGTGCCGATCTTCGCGTTCTTCTCGGCCGGCGTCACCGTCGGCGGCTTCTCGGGCCTGGTCGAGTCGCTCGGTGACAGCGTCGCGTTCGGCATCGTCGTCGCGCTCGTGCTCGGCAAGTCGATCGGCATCACGGGGGCGTCGCTGCTGGTGACGAGGCTGCCCGGCATCCGACTCGACCCGACCCTGCGCTGGGGGGACGTCGTCGGCCTCTCGTTCGTGGCCGGCATCGGGTTCACCGTGTCGCTGCTCGTCGGCGAGCTCGCCTACGGAGCCGGCAGCGAACAGGACGACGTCGTCAAGGTCGGCGTCCTCGTCGGCTCGCTCGTCTCGGCGCTGATCGGCGGCACGATCCTCGCCGTGCGCGGACGGCGGCGCGAGGGCGCCGAGGCCTGACCCTCGGCGGTGCCGACGGGCCCCCACCCGCCGGCACCGGCCGTCCTGCGGGGGCCGACCCGCGCCTCCTGCCCTCGCGTGCCTCTGTCACGGCAGCGCAGGAGGCGCGGGTCAGTTCGCGGGGCGCGTCGCCACGATCGCCTCCGCGACCGCGACGAGTTGCCCTTCGAGGGACTCGCCGTAGACGTTGCCCGCGCCGACCTGCAACCACGAGTCGTCGGTCAGGACGTTGACGAAGCAGCTGCTGCCCTCGCCGTACACGCAGACGTACTCGGCTTCGTCCGCCCCGGCCACGGTCACGGGGGACCGTTCGAGCTGGGCCATCGAGTCCACCTGGTCCACCGCCCAGCCGCTGCCCGACGACACCATCGCGGTCACGCCGGTGATCGGCGGGTTCGTGGCACCCTCCGACGGTGCTGCGTACCAGTCGCACTGCACCGTCCGATCGGCGGCCCTGGTGATGGCGCTCGGGTACTCGACCTGCAGTTCTCGCGGACCCTCGAGGCCGGGGGACTGGAGGACGTCGGCCAGGGGGACGGCCGGGGCCAGCGCGGAGCAGGCGTCGACGCTGCTCCACGAGGACGCCGGCCGGGTCCAGCCGCGTGCCGGTGACACCCCGTCGAGCTGCCCGGCCATGCTGCTCAGCGCCGCGGACGCGTTCGCCGCTCGCGTCTCGACCGACACCGTCTCGTCGGTGGCGTCGACGTCGAACGTGAAGAACTCGAGCCACCAGGTGCCCGACACGACCGTCGCCTCGCACCCCTGAGCCGTGCAGGTCATCGCCGAGGCCTCGCCCGCACCACCCTGCCGGGCCCCGCTGGCGAGCATGGCGCCGACGGCTCCGAGCCCCCTCTCGCGATCGGGCGACACCTTGACGGTGCCGATCGAGTACGGCTGCTCGCCCGAGCCCCACTCGCAGCTGCGCACCCCGGCCTCGACGAGGGAGGCGTCGATCGGGTTGAGCAGGTCGACCCGCCCCTGCACGGCCGACGGGATGAACAGGTCCATCCGCACGCCGCTCGCGAGCGTCGCGCAGTCGATCGGCAGGGCGGGTTGCGGCACGAGCACCGGCGCAACGGTCGGCGTCGGCCGAGGCGTCGCGGTGCGCGTGGCCGTCGGCGTCGGGGTGGGCGTGCTGGTCGGCGCGGCCGGGGCCGACGCCGGGAACGGCGAGGGCAGCATGCCGAGGGCGAGGGCTCCCGAGCCGCCGCCGATCGCCAGCAGCGCGGCGAGGCCGAGACCGAGGCCGAGGTTGCGGTGGCGCTTCCGGCGCGGGGACTCCGTGGTGCGTTCGAGGACGTTCTGCTTCATCGTGACGAGCAGGCGGGCCAGCTCGTCTCCGGTGGGGGGCTCAGAGTTCATCGTTCATCACCGCCTTCTTCTTCAGTCGCGATCGGGTGCGCGACACGCGTTGGGTGACGGCGCCGAGGCTCAGGCCGACCTGGGCCGCGGCCTCGCCGTAGGGACGCCCCTCGATCAGGCACAGCTCGACGATCTGCCGGTCGACCGGGCCGAGGGCGTCGATCTCGTCGCGGACCCACCTCAGCCGGTCCCGCGCCTCCTGGCCGTCGTCGGGGGCGACCAGCTCGTCGGGGAGCACGTCGGTGGCGGCGCGGGCCTGCTTGCGGCGCAGGTTCGCGGCGTGGTTGCGACAGACGACCAGCAGCCAGGGCAGCAACGAGTCGTCGGGCAGGTCGATCTGGTCGACCTTCTTCCAGAGGGTGACGAAGGTGTCCTGCACGATCTCCTCGACGTCCATGCGCGTCTCGGCCAGCGCCCAGGCGTACCGGGTCACCGTCGCCGCGTGCCGGTCGAACAGCGCCGACAACGCGCGCTGGTCACCCCCGACCGTGCGCCTGACGAGCTCGTCGTCGCCCTCCGTGTCGTGATCCACGTCCACCCCCTTCACTAGAGGAGTGTCGCGGAACGGACGAACCTGACACGGGACGTCGGACGGGTCGGCGGACGGCCGGTCACGACGGCCCCGGCACGACGGTCAGGGGCCCGGTCACCCGAGGTCGGTAGGGTGCGCGCATGACCTCGCCCCGCGCCTCCGTCCTGTTCGTCTGCCAGAAGAACGGGGGCAAGTCGCAGATGGCCGCCGGCCTGATGCGCGACCTCGCCGGCGACGAGGTGACGGTCGTGTCGGCCGGCACGGCGCCCGGCGCCGCCCTCAACGCCCAGTCGGTCGCCTCGCTCGCCGAGCTGGGCGTCGACCTCGGCGACGAGCACCCCAAGGCGCTCACCGAGCAGATGGTGCGCGACGCCGACGTGGTCGTCGTCCTCGGTCAGGAGGCGCGGGTCGACGAGGTGCCCGGCACCCGGTTCGAGACGTGGGTCACCGACGAACCCTCGGAGCGCGGCATCGAGGGCATGGAGCGCATGCGCCTCGTCCGCGACGACATCCGCGCCCGCGTCGCCGACCTGCACGCCCGCCTCTGACGCCCCCCGACGAACGGAGGCGGTGGTGACCTCTCAACGTCACCACCGCCTCCCGGGCCGCCGCTGCCACGGCCACGGCCCACCCGCGCCGACCTCCACCGTGAACCGGCGGTCGGGCGGGAGCCTGCCCGCTAGCCCTTCACGCCGCCGGCGCTGAGGCCGGACTGCCAGAAGCGCTGCAGGAACAAGAACGCCACGACGAGCGGCAGGATCGACACGAACGACCCGGTCAGCACCGTCGAGAACAGCACCTGGGCGCCGCCGCCGCCGGTCGCCGCCTGCTGCCACTGCGCCAGGCCGACCGTCGCGGGGAAGAGCGACGGGTCGTTCAGCATGATCAGCGGCAGGAAGTAGTTGTTCCAGGTCGAGACGAGCGCGAACAGCAGCACGGTGACGATGCCCGGCGCGAGCAGCCGCGACGCGATCGTCAAGAAGATGCGCAGCTCGCCCGCCCCGTCGATGCGGGCCGCCTCGAGCAGGCTGTCGTCGACCGCCTCGCTCGCGTAGACGCGCATCAGGTAGACGCCGAACGGGCTGACCAGCGACGGCAGGATGATCGCCCACGGGGTGTCGACCAGGTTGGCCGCGCTGAACAGCAGGTAGGTCGGGATCGCCAGGGCCGTCAGCGGCACCATGACCGCGCCGAGGATCAGCCCGAAGACGAACGACTTGCCCTTGAAGACGTACTTCGCCAGCGAGTAGCCGCACATCGTCGCGAGCACCGCCGCACCGACCGAGCTGACGACGGCGTAGAGCACCGTGTTGCCCATCCACTGCACGAAGATGCCGTCCTGGAACGTGAACAGCTGCGCCAGGTTGTCGCCGAGGGCGAAGGTGCGGCCGAAGGCCAGGCCGAACGTCGAGAAGATGTCGCCGTTCGTCTTGGTCGCCTGGATCGCCAGCCAGACGAGCGGCAGCAAGAAGTACGCCAGCGTGATCCAGAGGATCACGGTGAGGATCGGCGTCTTGCGCTTCGAGCGCTCGACGCGACGTCTCGGGCGTCGCCGACCCGCGCCTCCCGAGGCGTCGAGGCGGCGGGCGGGGCGGTCGACCGAGGTGGCGCCGGCGGTGTCGACGGGTGCGGGTGCGATCGTCACGACAGTCGCTCCTTGCGTGAGGTGGCGAGCTGCACCACGTAGCTGATGATCATGATGAGGAACCCGAGCAAGAAGGCGATGGCCGCGGCGTAGTTGACGTCCTGGTTCTTGAACGCGACGTTGTACGCGTAGAGGTTCGGGGTGAAGTCCGACCCGATCGCGTTGGGCGCGATGCTGTAGAGCAGGTTGGGCTCGTTGAACAGCTGGAACGAGCCGATCACCGAGAAGATCACGGTCAGCAGGATCGCCGAGCGGATCGCCGGGATCTTGATGCTCCACGCCACCCGGAAGGGCCCGGCGCCGTCGATCTCGGCCGCCTCGTACATCTCGGTCGGCACGCTGCGCAGCGCGGCGTAGAGCACGATCATGTTGTAGCCGATGAACTCCCAGCTGACGATGTTCATCGTGCTGCCGAGCACGTTCTGCGGCGAGAGCAGGTCGGGCGGGGTGAGCCCGAGACCGCTGATCACCTGGGCGATCAGGCCCGACTCGCGGCCGTAGAGGTAGCCCCACATCAGCGTCGCGACGACGCCGGGCACGGCGTAGGGCACGAAGATCGCCAGGCGGACGAACTTGCTGCCGGCCACCCGACCCGTGTCGAGGGCGAGGGCGACGAACAGGGCGATCACGAGCATGATCGGCACCTGCACGAAGAGGAAGAGCGCGACGCGGCCGAGGCCGGCCCAGAAGCTGGGGTCGCTCAGGGCGCGGCTGTAGTTGGCCAGGCCCGAGAAGACCTGCCCGCCGACCAGCTGCGAGGTGAAGGTGCTGAGGTACCCCGCGTAGCCGAGCGGCACGAGGAACATGGCGGCGAACACGATCAAGAACGGGATCGCCAGCGCCCAGGCCGCGACGAGCTGCGGACGGTGCAGCGAGCTCGTGCGCCGCGGGGTGGCGGGCTGACGGGACGAGGAGGCGCTGGTCGCGTCTCGACGAGGGGTGACGGAGGTGGACATGGGGCTCCTTGCCGGGCTGGTGGGGGTGCCGCCCGCGGGCGGGCGGCACCCCCGTGAGCACTACTTGACGGTGAAGCCCTGCTGCTTCGCGTAGGTGGTGACGTCGTCCTGCCACGCCGTCAGCGCCGCGGACAGGTCGGAGTGGTCGGCGATCGCCTTGCCGAGCGTGTCGTTGAAGCTCGAGTAGACGTAGTCCATGAACGGCAGCCACTGGAAGTCGGTGCTGACCGTGTCCGAGACGCCGGCGAAGAGCTCGTTGACCTTCTGGCCGCCGTAGAAGTCCGAGGCGGTGTCGGTGAAGTCGCTGCTCGACAGGGTGTCGGTCGTCGTCGGGAACAAGAACTGCTCGTTCGCGAACGCGAGGGTCGACTCGGGGTCGCTGTTCAAGAACTTGCTGAACTCGGCCGCGGCGATCGGGTTCTGCGTGCCCGTGATGACGGCGTCGCTCGACCCGCCCCAGTTGCCCGAGACGTCGTCGCCGGCCTTCCACTGCGGGATCTTCGCGGCGGTCCACTTGCCGCTCGTGTTGGCGGCGGTGCCCTGCAAGAACACGGGGCCCCAGGCGGCGGTCTGCCAGCTGGCGTACTTGCCCGACGAGAAGCCCTGGTACCAGGCGTCGTTGAAGTCGGCGTCGGTCGAGACGAGGTCCTTGTCGATGAGGTCCTGCCAGAAGGTCACGACCTTCTGCGTCTCGGTCGAGTCGAGGTCGATGCCGACGGTCTTGTCACCGTCGTACGAGAACGGCTTGGCGCCGGCCTGCCAGAACAGCCCGACGACCTGGCCGGGGTCGTTGCCCGGCAGGTTCGAGATGTACGAGCCGGTCTTGTCCTTGATCGTCTGGGCGTCCGAGGCGAAGTCGGCCCAGGTCTCGGGCGCCTCGGTCAGTCCGGCCTGCGCGTAGATGTCCGAGCGGTAGAGGTTGCCGAGCGGGCCGGAGTCCTGCGGCACCGACCAGACGCCGGTGTCGTCCGCGACCTGGTTCCAGACCCACGGGACGTACTTCGACTCGAGGTCCGCGCCTCCGTAGGGGGTCAGGTCGACGAGGCTGCCGGTCTGACGGAACGACGGGATGTACTGGTACTCGATCTGGGCGACGTCGGGCGCGCCCTTGCCGGCCTTGAGCGCCGTGCGCAGCTTCGGGTACTGCGCGGTGCCCGTGCCGACGTTCACGACGTCGACCTTGATCTTCGGGTACTTCGCCTCGAAGAGGTCGACCTCTTGCTGGATGTCGGGCACCCAGGTCCAGAAGGTGAGGGTGGTGTCGGTGTCCATGGCCTTGTCGATGTCTGCCTGCGACACGGGGGCGGTGGTCGACCCGCCGCCCGATCCGCCGGACGGCGCGCAGCCGGTCAGCACGAACGCCGACACGACGGCGAGTGACACGAGCGCCTTTGCTGTGGTCTTTCTCTTCATGGTGGTTCTTCCTCGAGGGGGTGGGGAGCGGGAGTGGTGGTGCAGGGAAGGTGGTGCGGGGTGGGTGGTGCGGGTCGGGTCGCCTACGCCGTGGTGTCGGGCGCCTCGTCCTGGTCGGCCGCGTCGACGAGCTCGTAGACGTGGGCCGAGCGCGGGGCGAGCGTGAGGGTGGTGCCCGCGGCGACGACCTCGTGGGTCTCGAGGTCGCACACGGCCGCGGGGGTGGTGACGGCGGCCTCGTGGGCCGACCAGTTCGACACGAACGCGAGCCCGGCGGCGTCGGTCCGTGAACCGGTGGTGACGGTGACCGTCTCGGTCGCCGCCCAGTCGCCTGCCGCCGTCGCGGGCACGAGCCAGCGGGCGATCGAGCGCGACAGCTCGGGGTTCGGCACCGTCGCGACGTAGCTGACGCGGCCGGCTCCGGAGGCGCGGGTCGTCAACAGCGCGTCGGCCCCGATCTCGGTCGGTGCGGCCCGCAGCACGACCGTGGCGTCGTCGACCTGCAGGACGTCGGCCCAGCGGGTGCCGGCCGAGCCGGGCTCGAGGACGAAGGGGACGTCGGCGACGGTGCCCGCGCCTCCTGCGGTCGGGGCGTCGGCGCCCTCGACGTGGACGGCGAGGGGCTCGTCGAGGTTCGTGTACTCCTCGTACCGGACGCCCGCGGGGCCCGAGAGGCGGGCGGGCGCGGGGTCGCGGCGGGCCCGGGCGAGCTCGTCGCCGTAGGCCGTGCGGATGCCGACCACGAGGTGCCCGCCGGCCTCGGCGTAGGCGGTGAGCGCGGCGAGGGTGGCGTCGTCGACGACGTAGAGCGCGGGCACGACGAGCACCGGGTACCGCGCGGAAAGCTCGACCGGGTCGGCGGCGACGAACTGCGCCACGTGCTGGATGCGCACCTGGGCCCCCACCTCGGCGAGCCCGCGGTAGTGCGCGTCGAAGAGGTGCAGGTACGACTCGGGGTCGGGGGTGCCGTCGGCCCGGGCCAGCGGCGGGTAGGTCTCGAACGACCACTTCGTGTCGGTCGACCAGAGCATCAGCACGTCGGCGTCGGGTTCGAGCCCGTCGATCGCCCCGCCGACGGCCTTGAGCGTGGCCCCGAGCGCGGCGACCTCGCGGTAGATGCGGCCGGGACGCTGGCTGTGCGGCAGCACGCCGCCCCAGTAGGTCTCGACGCCGAAGTGCAGCGTGTGCCAGTGCCAGTACTCGACCATGCGGGCACCGCGAGCGACGAGCGCCAGCGCGGCCTGCTTGATCTGACCGTCGAACGGCGGGTGGTTCTGCCAGGGGCCGCCGATCGACTGCGCGTTGGTCTCGGTGACGAGGAACGGCGCCTGCGCCGACGAGAAGGCCCGGTCGCCCCACTGCTGCAGGGCCCAGACGCCGGTGTGCCACCAGCCGGCCTCGCGGGGGATCTCGACGCCGACGGTCAGGCCGTCCTGCATCTTGTAGTACGGGTTGCCGGCGGTGACGTCGAGGCTCTCGACCAGGCGGTCGTCGGCGACCTGCGGCCGGGAGTACGAGATGCAGGTGGTGACGAACTGGTCGTCGCGGGCGTACTCGCGGACGACCGCGGCCTGCCAGGCGATCAGCTCGTCGGCCAGCTCGCCCTGGAACCGGCGCCACTCGAGGTCGTACTGCGGCTGCACGTTGCCGTCGGGGCGCCAGAGCTGCGACCACTCGGTCAGGCGGTGCGACCAGTAGACCAGGCCCCACTCCTCGTTCAGGCGCTCGACCGTGCCGTACTTCCGCTGCAGCCAGGCCACGAAGCGGTCGAACACCTGGTCGTTGCGCGGGCGCTCGTTGCCGGGCTCGTTGTCGACCTGCCAGCCGATCACGGCCGGGTGCTGCGCGTAGCGCTCGACGACCTTCCGCACGACGCGCTCGGCGTAGAAGCGGTAGGCGGGGTGGCTCTGGTCCATCTCCTGCCGGGCGCCCCAGCCGGCGCGGACGCCG
Source organism: Frigoribacterium sp. VKM Ac-1396 (assembly GCF_015350895.1). Taxonomy (NCBI): domain Bacteria; kingdom Bacillati; phylum Actinomycetota; class Actinomycetes; order Micrococcales; family Microbacteriaceae; genus Frigoribacterium; species Frigoribacterium sp. VKM Ac-1396. Next base: position 69,181 of record NZ_JADKSD010000002.1, read on the forward strand.
GTCGTGCGCTCGGCCGCGATCTCGGGGTGACGCACCTGCAGCCACGGCGGCACGGCGTAGGTGGGCGTGCCGAGCACGACATCGATGCCGCGGGCGTGGGCCCCGTCGAGCACGGGCTGCAGCCAGTCGAGGTCGAACTCGCCCTCGCGCGGCTCCCACGTCGACCAGACCGACTCGCCCACCCGGATCACCGTGAAGCCCGCCTCGACCATCAGGTCGAGGTCGCGGTCGAGGGTGCCGGCCTGCTGGTACTCGGCGTAGTAGGCGGCTCCGAAGAGCACCCCGGAGTGGCGTGGAGCAGAAGTCATCGTTGACCCGTTCGTGTGTGTCGGCTGCGGTGGCGACGGTCGATGTCGACGGGATGCCGGGGTGGCTCCGGCGTGGTGCTGGGGGTGGTGCCAGGGCGGTGCCGGGGGGTGGTGCCGGGGTCGTGCCGACCATGGCGTCGGCTGTGGCGTCCCTGGATGTTGTCGATAACATCGGTGTCTGCGGAGAAACTAACCCACGCCCTGCCACCCGCGCAAGACCCACTTTCGACGGCGGTCCGCGCGCCTCCTCTGTCGGACCAGGAGGCGCGGGTCGTTTCGTGCGGACCCCGCGCTCCGGCGTGGGACACGCGCCTAGGCAGGGGTTCTGCGCCGGATGAGGGGGCGCGCCGGACGAGGGGGCGCGCCGGGCGAGGGGGTGCGCCGGACGGCACGGGGCCCGGGAGGCGCGGGTCGGCCGGCGCTCCGGCCCTCAGCCGCGCGCGGGAGCCGTCGAGGCCCGGGCGACGAGCGTCGGCACCGGCAGGCGGGCGGCCGTGTCGGGGCTGCGCCCCTCGATGCGGGCGATCAGCGACGTGACGACGTGGGCCCCCTCGAAGCCGAAGTCCAGGGCCACCGTCGAGAGCGAGGGAACCATGAACCGCGCCTCCGGGGCGTCGTCGTTGCCGACCACGCTGACCTCGTGCGGCACCGAGACGCCCTCGGCGGCGAGGGCGGCGAGCAGCCCCATCGCCATCGCGTCGTTGGCGACGGCGACGGCCGTGAAGTCGTCGGTCCGGGCGGCGAGTCGCAGCCCGATGTCGTAGCCGGCCGCCGCGGACCAGTCGCCGACGTCGGTGACGGTCACCGCGCCTCCTGACGCGGCGATCACCTGACGGAACCCGTCGGCGCGCTCGCGGGCGGCCAGCCACTGCTCGGGCCCGGCCACGTAGGCGACCCGGCGGTGGCCCAGCGAGACGAGGTGCTCGGCCGCGACCCGGCCGGCGTGTTCGTTGATCGACTCGGTCGTGCCCTCGAGGATCAACCCGAAGTCGCGCGCGACGGGCACGGTGATCGCCCGCCGTTCGAGGGCGGAGCGGGCCACCGCGGTCTGCGCCGTGACGACGATGCCCGCGATCTGCTGGCCGAGCATCAGGTCGAGTGCGTCGTCGACCGAGCGTTGGTCGCCGCCGTCCATCGTCACGATGTCGGTGACGTAGCCGAGCGAGCGGGCGGCCTCGGTCGCGCCGGCGATGGTGCGGGCCGGACCCGACTGGTGCATGTTGTCGGCGAGCAGTCCGATGCGGTTGGTGCGCTGCAGCCGCAGGTACCGGGCGGCCGAGTTCGGGCGGTACGCGAGCTCGGTGAGCGCCTGCTCGACCTTCTCGCGCGTCGCGGGGCGGATGCCCTCGAACCCCCGCAAGAACCGGCTGACGGTCTGGTGCGAGACGCCCGCGCGCTTCGCCACGTCGTAGATCGTGGCGTCCTTCATGTCCCGAGGGTAGCGGTGACGCGCGTCGCCGTGGGGTGCCGGGCGCCGGGGAGGCGCGGGCGCGGTGGGCGAGGAGGCGCGGGCGCGTTGCGAGGAGGCGCGGGCGCGGTCGTCAGCGGCGGCGCTTGTCGGGGCGCACCACGAGCCAGAGCACGGCGCCGACCGCGATGCCGCCGGCCATGCCGAACCCGATCGCGAGCCCGACGGACCACCCGAGCACGAGCGCGAGGACGACCCCGGCGAGCAGCCCGAGCACGAGGCCGGAGAGGACGTAGGCGGGCAGTCCGCGATCAGGAGGCGTCGACATGCCCTGGACGGTATGCGTCCCGCCGCCCGGCCGACCTGTGAGCTGGCTGACCGACGACCGCGGGTCCACTGTGTGGGTGGTCCGCACGGAGCCCCCGGCGGACGCACGGCTGATGCCCGGCACCCTCACGGCTGGTTCATCGATAGCGTCGTGGCATGGACGTCGACACCCTCGTGAACATCGGCCTCGTCGTGGTCTTCGTGCTGATCGGCGGGGTGTTCGCGGGTACCGAGATGGCCATCGTCACCCTGCGCGAGAGCCAGGTGCGGGCCATCGAGGCCCAGGGCGAGCGCGGACGCCGGACGGCCGCCCTCGTCCGCAACCCCAACACGTTCTTGTCGGCGGTGCAGATCGGCGTGACGCTGGCGGGCTTCTTCTCGTCGGCCTACGGCGCCTCGACAATCGCGCCCGACCTGGTGCCCGGGCTCGAGGCGCTCGGCCTCTCGCCGGGCGCCGCCTCGACGGTCTCGGTCATCGGCATGACCGTGGTCATCGCCTACCTGTCGCTGGTGTTCGGCGAGCTCGTGCCCAAGCGCATCGCGATGCAGAAGTCGGTCGCCTTCACCAAGGTGCTCGCGCCTCCGCTGAACGGGCTCGCGACGCTGATGCGTCCGCTCATCTGGCTGCTGTCGGTGTCGACCAACGGCGTCGTGCGCCTGCTCGGGCTCGACCCGAAGGAGCGCGGCGACGAGGTCTCGGCCGACGAGGTGCGCGACCTCATCTCGAGCAACCGCGACATCCACGAGCAGAGCCGGACCATCTTGACCGACGTGTTCCGGGCCGACGACCGACGCGTGGCCGAGGCGATGCGGCCGCGGCACGACGTGGCGTTCCTCACCGGGGCGACCCGCGCCTCCGAGGGGTACCACGAGGTGCTCGACCTGCCGCACTCGCGCTACCCCGTCACGGGTCGCGACGTCGACGACGTGCTCGGCTTCGTGCACGTGCGCGACCTCATGGCCGCGGTGCCGGCCGCACGCCGCGAGAGCGGGCCCGACGAGCCCACGATCGCCGACATCGTGCGCCCGATCCTCGCGCTGCCCGGCACGACGAAGGTGCTGGCGGCCCTCACGACGATGCGCCAGGACGGCCACCAGATCGCCGTCGTGATCGACGAGTACGGCGGCACCGACGGCATCATCACCCTCGAAGACCTGCTCGAAGAGCTCGTCGGCGAGATCTACGACGAGTACGACGCGGGCGCCGCGACCGAGGTCGGCTTCGAGCCGGGCGGCACGCGCGACGTCGAGGGCGGCCTGATCGTCGAAGAGCTCGACGAGATGCTCGGGTTGACGCTGCCCGACGGACGGTACGAGACGGTCGGCGGGTACATCCTCGATCGGCTCGGGAGGCTCGCGGTGGTCGGCGACTCGGTGTCGGTCGACGAGCACACGCTCGAGGTCGTCGAGACCGACGGCTACCGCATCGCGACGGTCCGGGTCACGCCGCCTCCGTCGCACCCCGAGGCCGCTGCCCCGGGCGAGCCGGACGAGCAGGGCGGCGCCCCGACGGCCTGAGCGGCCGGCCGGGCTCGGACGACGGCCGGGCGGGCTGGTCGGACGGCGGCCGGGTGACCTAGGCGGCCGGGCGGCCTAGGCGGAGGGCTGACCGACGCGTTCGACCTCGCGGGCGATGCCGACGAGGACGCGACGCATGTACGGCGCCCAGGCGAACCGCACGATGCCGCGGACGATCAGGCCACGCCCCGGGCGGGCGAAGAACGAGTAGGTCCAGTCGACGCGGGTGCGTCCGTTCGGCGTCGACGAGTAGCTCCAGTCGGCGCGCCCGCCCGTCACGAGGCGACCGAGCAGTCCGGTGAAGCGGCTCAGCTCGTAGACGAAGACCCCGTCGGGCTCGACGCGCACGAGGCTCTCGACGACGCTGCTGCCGTCCGACAGCTCGAGCCGCCGGGTCCGGCCGACGGCGTCCCACGGCCCGGTCTGGTCGTGCACGGCCACGACGGCCGGGATGACGCCCGCCCTCGGGTAGAACCCGACGGGGGTCAACGGCGTCGCGACGCGCCACGTGCGCTCGAGCGCGGCGGCGACGACGCGGGCGGTGCTCGCACTCGCGGTGACGGTCATGCCGAGGTGTTCGGAACCGAGGGCGCGAACGACGGGACGTCTCGTCCCCAGCCCGCCCGCGCCTCCTCTGCGTCCACCGAGGAGGCGCGGGTCGACACCGCGAGGCGGCGGACGGGGCAGACTGGCCGCGTGAAGACGACGACGTTACCCACGACCGACCGCCCGACCTCGACCATCGTCCTCGGGCTGATGCGCATCTCGGGCATGACCGACGACGCGATCCGAGAACTCGTGGCCGAGGCCCGAGACCTCGACATCGACTTCTTCGACCACGCCGACGTGTACGGCGACCACCCGCACCACTGCGAGCAACGCTTCGGCGACGCCGTGTCGATGAGCTCGTCCGAGCGCGACGCCGTGCAGCTGCAGAGCAAGGTCGGCATCCGCGACGGCTTCTGGGACTTCTCGACCGAGCACATCCTCGAGTCGGTCGACGCCTCGCTCGCCGCGCTGCGCACCGACCGCCTCGACGTGCTGCTGCTGCACCGCCCCGACGCCCTCGTCGTGCCCGACGAGGTCGCGGCTGCCTTCGACCAGCTGCACACGAGCGGCAAGGTGCGTCACTTCGGCGTCTCGAACCACACCCCGGCCCAGGTCGAACTGCTGAAGCGCAGCGTCGAGCAGCCGCTGATCGTCAACCAGGTGCAGCTCAGCATCACCCACGCGCCGCTGATCGCCGCCGGGGTCGCCGCCAACATGGCCGGGCTCGACCAGTCGGTCGACCGCGACAACGGCATCCTCGACTACAGCCGCCTGAACGACATGACGCTGCAGGCCTGGTCGCCGTTCCAGAAGGGGTTCTTCGACGGGGTGTTCCTCGGCGACCGCGAGGGCTACCCCGAGCTCAACGACGTGATCGACGAGCTGGCGGCGAAGTACGACGTGCCGCCGTCGGCGATCCCGGTCGCCTGGATTACCCGGCACCCGGCCGAGATGCAGGTCGTGCTCGGCACCACGAGCGTCGCGCACCTCCGCGACAGCGCCGCGGGCTCGGACGTGCCGCTCACCCGCCCCGAGTGGTACCGGCTCTTCACGGCCGCCGGTCACACGCTGCCGTAGCGGGCCGGGCGCCGCAGGCGGCACCTCGCACCCGCCACGGGCTGGCACCCCGCACCCGCCACCCCGCATCCCGGCATCCCGCCACGATGTAAACAACCCGCCATCCTTTTTCGTGGCGTGGTGTTTACATCGTGGCGTGGCGTGGCGTGGCGTGGCGTGGCGGGGTGGCAGGCAGGCCGGCCGGATGGCAGGCAGGCCGGCCGGATGGCAGGCCGGCAGATCGGCAGACCGGCAGACCGGCCGGCAGGTCGGCAGGAGGCACGCGGTCGCGGCAGGTCATGCAGCGGCCGCCGTCGGGGGAATGTCCTAGGGTCGACACGGCGTTGGGACGCACAGACCGGTGCAGCGCCGACGCGACCTCCGCGCCCCGCCCGCACCCCGAAGGGACCATCGTGACCCAGCCCAAGATGAACGTCGAGTCGTTCAACCTCGACCACCGCACCGTGGCCGCGCCCTACGTGCGCGTCGCCGACCAGAAGACGCTGCCGCACGGCGACGTCATCACCAAGTTCGACGTCCGGTTCGCGCAGCCGAACGAGGGCCACCTCGACATGAAGTCGGTCCACTCGCTCGAGCACCTCTTCGCCGAGCACTCGCGCAACCGCTCCGGTGACGTGATCGACTTCTCGCCGATGGGCTGCCAGACCGGCTTCTACCTGATCCTGCAGGGCGACCCCGCGATGGACGACGTCCTGTCGCTCATCGAGGGCACCCTCACCGACATCACCACCGCCACCGAGGTCCCCGCGGCCAACGAGGTCCAGTGCGGTTGGGGTGCCAACCACTCGCTCGAGGGCGCACAAGAGGTCGCGCGCGACTTCCTCGCGGCCCGCGACGAGTGGTCGACCGTCACCCGATGACCGGGACGCACGCCGCGCCTCCTGCCGACGGGGTCGCGGCGCTCGCCGTGCCGTCGATCATCGTCGTCGTGGCGATGGCCGACGAGGCCGAGCCCTTCGTCTCGCGTGCCTCGCGGGTCGACGACCCGGTCGCGGTCGGCGGCTCCTTGCAGCGTGTGCTCGAAATCGACGGGGTCGAGCTGCTGCTCGTCCAGAGCGGCATCGGCTTCGTCAACGCGGCGGGGGCGGCGACGTCCGCCATCGTGCGGTCGGGGTCGCTCGAGGGCGTCGTGCCGACCGTGATCAGCGCGGGCACCGCCGCGGGCATGGGTGCCGGCATCGAGATCGGCGACGTCGTCGCGGGGTCGGAGTACGTCAACCTCGACGCGGACGCCCGCGTCTTCGGCTACCGGCTCGGGCAGGTGCCCGGCATGCCCGCCAGCTTCCACGCCGACCACGGACTGATGGAGGCGGCGGTCGCCTACGACACGTCGGTCTCGTCCGAAACCGCCGCAGCGCACCGCGACTGGGCCGTGCGCCCGGGGCTGATCGCCTCGAGTGACGCGTTCATGACGGCCGAGCGCGTCATCGGCGTGCGCAGCGCCTTCGCCGACGTGGTCGACGTCGACGCCGTCGACATGGAGTCGATGGCCATCGCCCAGACCTGCCACGTCCACCACGTGCCGTTCGTCTCGGTGCGCGGCATCAGCGACCTCGCGGGGCCGGACGCCCACGACGTGCACGACGAGAACCTCGCCCTCACGGCGGGTCGGTCGGCGGACGTCACGATGCACCTCGTCCGCGCCATCGCCGCCGGCTGACCCCGGCCGCCGGCTGAGCCCGGCCCTCCCGCCCGCTCGCACCGCGCCTCCTGCCCGTCCTGCGCCTCGAACCCCGTTCACGAAGAAGAACCCCGACAAAACGGGGTTCTTCTTCGCGAACGGGGTTCATCTACGCGATCCCGCGAGACGACACGAGCCTGAAACACGCGTGCCGCCGCGACGAAACGCGCGTTTCGTACGCTGGCGACGACCACCCGACATCCCCACGTTCAGGAGTTCCGATGTCACAGTCCACGCCCACCGGCGCCGCACCCGTCGAGACGACGCACCCCGTCGACCGCGTCCCGCCGTTGCGGAGGCTCTTCCCGCTCGGCCTGCAGCACGTGCTCGCGATGTACGCCGGGGCGGTCGCCGTCCCGCTGATCGTGGGCGGTGCGCTGGTCGGCATGGGCCAGCTCGAGCCGGGCGACATCGCGTACCTGATCAGCGCGGACCTGTTCGTGGCCGGCATCGCGACCATCGTGCAGTCGGTCGGCTTCTGGCGGTTCGGCGTGCGGCTGCCGCTGATGCAGGGCTGCACCTTCGCGGCGGTCGGGCCGATGATCGTGATCGGCGGCGAGTACGGCATCACCGCGATCTACGGGTCGGTCATCGCGAGCGGGGTGTTCATGATGCTGCTCGCACCGTTCTTCTCGAAGCTCGTGCGGTTCTTCCCGCCGATCGTGACCGGCACCGTGATCCTGATCATCGGCGTCTCGCTGATGGACGTCGCCGCGGGCTGGGTCGGAGGAGGCGCGGGTTCCGACGACTTCGGACGCCCGCTCGACGTCGCCTTCGCCGCCGGCACCCTGCTGCTGATCGTCCTGATCGAGCGGTTCGCGCCTCCTGGCCTCCGTCGCCTGTCGATCTTGCTGGGGCTCGTGGTCGGCACCCTGGTGGCCTGGCCCTTCGGGCTGACCGACTGGAGCGGCGTGGTCGAGAGCAGCTGGTTCGGCCTCGCCCTGCCGTTCCACTTCGGGCTGCCGACCTTCCCCGTGAGCGCGATCGTGTCGATGTGCATCGTCGGCCTCGTGATCATGACCGAGACCACCGGCGACATCATCGCCGTGGGCGAGATCGTCGACCGGCCGGTGACGCCGCGCCGCCTCGCCGACGGCCTGCGCGCCGACGGCCTGTCCACCGTCATCGGTGGCGTCTTCAACACGTTCCCGTACACGGCCTTCGCCCAGAACGTCGGGCTGGTCAGCATCACCGGCGTGAAGTCCCGGTACGTCGCGACGCTGGCCGGAGGCATCCTCGTGGTGCTCGGGCTGGTGCCGGCGCTCGGCGCGGTGGTCGAGGGCGTGCCGGTCGCCGTGCTCGGTGGAGCCGGCGTGGCGCTGTTCGGCATGGTGGCGGCGAGCGGCATCCGGACGCTGTCGAAGGTGCGGTTCACGAACTCGAACATCTTGATCGTGGCGATCGCCCTGGGCGTGAGCCTGCTGCCGACCATCAGCCCCGAGATCTACGCGCAGTTCCCGACCTGGTTCACCATCGTGTTCGACTCGGGCATCAGCGCCGGGGCGATCGTGGCCGTGCTGCTCAACCTGCTGCTCAACTCACCCCGGGTGCAGGCGCGGGACGGCGGGGCCGACCGCGACGTGTCGGCGCACGACGCCGTCCGCGGGCCGGCCGCACCGGCTGCGCACGAGGGCTGACCCGGGCACGCGGGCTGACGCCGCGAGCCCCGAGTAGCACGTCGCACCGCCGTCTGAGCGTCGCACCGCCACATTCGGCGGTGCGACGCTCATCTGACGGTGCGACGTCGATCCGGTACGTGACGGATCACGCCTCGAGCGAAGGAGGCGCGGCGCGAGGCCCCGACACCGGTGCCGTTCCCGGCGGCAGCGGCCGTGCCGACCCGATCGTGCCGCCGGGTCCGAGCTCGCCGGCCCGGCGACCCGACGGCCCAGCGCCCGCGGCTCAGCGCCCGCGGCCCAGCGCCCGCGGCCCAGCGCCCGCGGCCCAGTGTCCGCCGGCCCCGACGACTCGCCGGTTCGACGTCCGCCGGCTCAGCGTCCGCCGGCCAGGCGCCAGAGGCGGTCGCGTGACATCGGCAGCTCGTGCGGCCGCACCCCGAGCGCGTCGCGGATCGCGTTCGCGAGGGCCGGGGCGACCGGGTTGTAGGGCGCCTCGCTCATCGACTTGGCGCCGAGTGGCCCGAGGCCGTCGTGAGTGGTCGCGAAGTGCACCTCGGTCTGCGGCACGTCGCCGAACTTGGGCATCCGGTAGTTGCGGAACGCCGTCGTCAGCACGCGGCCCTCGTCGTCGAGCATCATCTCTTCGTAGAGCGCCGTGCCGATCGCCTGGGCCGTGCCGCCCTCGACCTGCCCGCGCAGCTGTTCGGGGTTCAGCACGACGCCGGCGTCCGCGGCCTGCACCGAGCGCAGCAGTCGCACCTCGCCGCTCGCCCGGTCGACCGCCACCTCGAAGCCGTGCACGTTGAACGCCACCGAGCGCGGCGTGCCGTCGTGGGCACCGTCGGCGGCGAGCGGACCGTCGGCCAGCAGCCGTTCGGCGGACACGAGCACGGTGGCGTCGGCGCCCGGGCCCACCCGCACCACGACGCCGCCGGCGACCACCTCGGGGGCGGTGCCGGTCTCGACGGCGTGACCCGCGCCTCCTGCGACCGTCAGGGCACGGTCGACCATCGCCGCCCGCAGCTTGTGCGACGCGGCGAGCAGGGCCTTGCCGGCGACCACGACGCCGGCCGAGCCGTAGGCGCCCGTGTCGTAGCGGGCGACGTCGGTGTCGGACTGCCGGACGACGACCCGGTCGGGCGTCGTGCCGAGCGCCGAGGCGACGAGCTGGGTGTGCACGGTCGTCGTGCCGTTGCCGAACTCGGCGGTGCCCACGCCGATGTCGTAGCGGCCGTCGGGCAAGAGCTCGATCGAGGTGTCGGCGAAGTGCCCGCGCGGGGGGATCGTCGCGATCATGGCCAGGGCCATGCCGCGTCCGGTCGACCAGGTCGGGCCGACGGGGGCAGGAGGCGCGCCCGCGGGGGCAGGGGACCGAAGCGCCTGCTCGACCAGGTCGAGGCACTGGTCGAGCCCGTAGCTGCCGATCAGCAGGTCGCTCTCTTCGTCGGGGTCGGTGACCACCATCGGGTCGCCGGGGACGATCACGTTGCGGCGGCGCAGCTCGAACGGGTCGATGCCGAGCTCACGGGCGAGTTCGTCCATCGCAGACTCGACGGCGAACACGACCTGGCCGAGTCCGTAGCCGCGGAACGCCCCCGACGGCAGGTTGTTCGTGTAGACCGACTCGGCGTCGACGCGTTTGTTGGGGCAGCGGTAGACGCTGGTCGACTCGTGGACCGAGTGGTACATGACGCCGACGCCGTGGTTGCCGTACGCGCCCGTGTCCATCAGCTGGTCGACGTGCAGGGCGGTCAGCACGCCGTCGCTCGTCGCCCCGACCCGGACGCGCACCCGCATCGGGTGGCGGGTCGGCGCGATCGTGAACTCGTCCTCGCGGGTGAACTCGTACTGCACGGGCTGCCCGGTGCGCAGTACGGCGAGGGCGACCAGGTCTTCGGTGATCAGCTCTTGCTTGCCGCCGAAGCCGCCGCCGACGCGGGCGGCGAACACGCGCACCTGTTCGGGCGGCAGGTCGAAGACGTGCGCCAGCTCGTCGCGCACGAGGAACGGCACCTGGCTCGCCGTGCGGATCACGAGGCGACCGTCGTCGTCGAGCCAGCCCCGTGAGGCGTGCGTCTCGAGGGCTCCGTGCGAGACGCGTTGCGTCCGCCAGGTGCCCTCGACGACGGCGTCCGCGGCGGCCAGGCCGGCCTCGACGTCACCCGTCTCGTCGTGCATCGCGGCGACGGTGTTGCGCTCGGGGTAGGCGATGCGCGAGACCTCGGTGGTCTTCTCGCCGTGCAGCAGCGGGGCCCCGGACGAGCGAGCGGTCTCGGGGTCGAACACCGCGGGCAGCGGCTCGTACTCGACCACGACGGCCGCCAGGGCGTTCGTCGCGGTGCGCACGTCGTCGGCGACGACCGCGGCGACCCGCTGGCCGCGGAACCTCAGCACGGGGTCGAGCACGAGGCCGTCGTCGGGGTCGTCCTCGCGGTCCTCGTGCCGCCCGGTCGAGAACAGCGTCGCGGGGGAGTCGCGGTGCGTCAGCACCAGGTGCACGCCCGGCATCGCCTCGGCGGCGGTCGTGTCGATCGACGTGATGCGCGCGTGGGCGTGCGGGCTGCCGAGCACGGCCAGGTGCAGCAGCTTCGTCGTGCTGCGGAAGTCGAGCGTGTACGGCTCGGAGCCCGACACCACGCGCATCGCCGCCGGGGCCGCCACCGACCGGCCGGCCGCCTCGCCGTCGGCCGGCGCCACGGTGTTCTGCACGCCGCAGATCGCGTCGCCGATCGCCCGGTACCCCGTGCACCGGCAGAGGTTGCCCTTCAGGAGGCGCGGGAGGTCGTCGCGGTCGGCCTCGGTGAACGTCGAGGCCGTCACCACCATGCCCGCCGTGCAGAAGCCGCACTGGAACCCGGCCGCGTCGGCGAACGCCTGCTGCACGGGGTGCGGGTGGTCGGGTGTGCCGAGCCCGGCCGCCGTCGTCACGGCGCGGCCCTGGAGGCGGTGTGCCGGGTAGATGCACGAATGCACCGGCTCGCCGTCGACCAGCACCGAGCAGGCGCCGCAGTCGCCCGCGTCACACCCCTTCTTGACCGAGTGCACGCCGTGCTCCCGCAGCAGCGTGCGCAACACCTGCCCCGGGGCGACGTCGGTCTCGAGGGGGAGGCCGTCGACCTCGAACGTGACGTGCCTCTGGCTCATCGCGCGCCTCCTGGGGTCGTGCCGGTGCGGGGCGTCGATCTCGCCCGGGCGGTGGCGCTGCGGGGGTCGTGGGTCGGCTCACGCAGAGGGCGCACGCCGGTGCCGGCGCCGCCGATGCGGCCGCCGCGGCCGCTGCCGCCGGTGGCGGGCCGGCCGAGCTCGACGCGCAGTTCGTCGGCGAAGCGGGTGCTCATCGCGCGGCGCCAGTCGGGGTCGCCGTGTGGGTCGGAGTACCAGCAGTCGACGTCGGCCAAGGCGTCGGCGAGCGATCGTTCGCCGGGCACCTCGTCGAAGCGCAACTGGACCGGACGGGTCGTGCCCGCCGTCACCGTCACGACGAACTCGCCGTCGAGACCGAGTCGCGCCGTGACCAGGGTGCCCGAACGACCCAGCGGGCTCAACGAGATGCGACGGAACCCGGTCCGTGACCGCAACGAGTCGATCGGCACCTCGAGCGACCGCAGCACCTCACCCGGCTCGAGCGCGTTCTGCACCACCCCGGTGACGAAGGTCGAGACGGGCACGTGGCGCTCGCCGCCGTCGGTGGTCCAGACGACGGCGGTGGCGTCGAACGTGGCCATCAACGACGTCATCGCACCGGCCGGCAAACCGAGGGCGACGTTGCCGCCGACCGTGGCGACGTTCCAGATCTTGAACGAGGCGAGCAGCGAGTCGGCGCACTGGGCGATCAGGGGGTGGCCTGCCCAGTCGTCGTCCGAGGGCAGGCGCAGCAGCTCGGCGATGGTGCAGGTCGCGGCGACGGAGACGACGTCGGCGGCTCGCTCGATCGGAGCCCAGCCGAGAGAGGTCAGGTCGACGAGGCCGGTCAGCCCGGGTTGCCGCTCGGAGAACAGCCAGGTGCCACCGCCCAGGGGGCGCTCGCCGGGGGCGAACACGACCTCGTCGCGGCGCGACGGGGTGCGGATCTCGCGAACGGTGGTCAGGTCCATGGGAGCCCCCACTCTGCACGACCGGGGTTTCGAGCATGTGTCGGCTCGCTCGGCGTCGAACGACCGCTGCGTCCGCCACCCGCCACGAGGCGGACGGGCACCGCGTCACCCGGAGCCGAGGAGGCGCGGGTCGGCCGGCCGCGCCCCGCGCCCCGGAGCCACGTCGCTAGGGTGTGCGTCATGATCGACCTCGACCGAGCCGACCTGCGCTCGCACCTGCTGGCCGCCCTGAACGTCGAGCGGTGGGCCGACGACGTCGCCGCCCAGGCTCCGTTCGCCGACACCGACGCCCTGATCACGGTCGCCGCTGCCGCCGCCACTCCGCTGAGCCCGACGGAGATCGACGAGGCGATGTCGCACCACCCCCGCATCGGCGAGAAGCCGATCGGCGAGGGGGCGGCGCAGCAGTTCAGTCGACGCGAGCAGGCGTCGGCCGCCGACGCCGACGACGCTGACCTCGCGCAGCTGCTGGCCGAGGGCAACGCCGCGTACGAGGAGCGTTTCGACCGTGTGTTTTTGATCCGTGCCGCCGGTCGGAGCCGGGCCGAGATCGTCGGCGAGCTGCACAGGCGGCTGCGACTCGACGACGAGACCGAGTCGCGCATCGTCGGCGCCGAGTTGCGCGACATCGCGCTGTTGCGGCTGCAGTCGACCTTCGCCGAGCCCGCGGCCGATGGGGCCGCGGCCGAGGCCGAGCCCGCGGCCGATGGGGCCGCGGCCGAGGCCGAGCCCGCGCCCGAGCCCGAGGCAGCCGGGGGCCACGCCGAGGCCCGCGCATGAGCCACGTGACGACGCACGTCCTCGACGCCGCCCTGGGTCGCCCGGCGTCCGGCATCGCCGTCGCCCTCCTCGACGCGCACGGCCACGAGCTCGCGACCGGGGTGACGAACGGCGACGGTCGGGTGCCCGAGCTCGGCCCGGACGCCCTGCCGTCGGGTGACTACCGGCTCGTGTTCGAGACCGCCGTCTACTTCGCGGCGGCTCGGCGCGACACGTTCTACCCGCGGGTCACGATCGACTTCACCCTCGCCGACGAGTCGAGCCACTATCACGTGCCCGTGCTGCTGAGCCCGTTCGCGTACTCGACCTACCGCGGCAGCTGACTTCGCGACCCGCCCGTCGAGCTCGCGAGCGGGGTGACCCGGGGACATCGATCGGCTTAGTAGTCGGTGCGGTGGTCGTGAGTGGCCCATGCCTCGAACGGGGCCGGTGCGTTCGACGGGCGGACCTCGTCGACGGGGAGGTCCCAGGTCGATCGGTCGCGCGCGAACAGCTCGTAGAACTCGAGGTCGTCGAAGCCACCCCGTGCGGCGTCGTGCCGGTCGGCCGCGTAGACGACCCGGTCGACCCGCGCCCAGAGCGAGGCCGAGAGGCACAGCGGGCACGGTTCGCACGAGGTGTAGAGGGTCGTGCCGGCCAGGGAGAAGTCGCCGACGGCCTGGCAGGCCGCGCGGATGGCCGTGACCTCGGCGTGGGCGGTGGGGTCGAGGTTCGCCGTGACCCGGTTCTGCCCCTCGGCCACCAGCTCGTCGCCGCGGACGACGACGGCCCCGAACGGCCCGCCCCCGTTCGCGACGTTCTCGACGGCCAGCTCGATGGTGCGGGCCAGCCAGCGGGCGTCGTCGGCGTCGGTCACGGTGTCTCCTCGAGGTGCGGCGGGCGTGGGGTCGGTCGACTCGACGAGGCTCATGCGAGACCTGCCGAGGCGCGCCAGGCGTCGTGGGCCGGCGGGGCGTCGTCTCGCAGCACCGTCGCCTCGATCAGCCCGTAGGGCCGGTCGGCCGCCCAGAAGACCTCGCCGGGGTTCTCGAGGCCGAACGGGGACAGGTCGTAGGCGAAGTGGTGCTTGTTCGGTGCCTTGAGCCGCACCTCGACGATCGAGGGGACGGCCTCGAGGACGGCGGTGCCCATGTGCCACAGGGTCTGCTGCAGGGCCAGCGACTGCAGGGTGGCGAACTCGCGGACCATCAGGCGCTTGACCTCGGCGTAGGTGGCGTCCCAGTCGACGTCGGTGGTGGCGAACCGCCACTTCGCGTCGAGCGCCGTCGCCATGACGCGGTCGTGCGTCTCGGGCAGCGTCGTGAACTCGTCGGTCAAGAAGCCCGCGAACTCGGAGCCGGTCGACTTGAGCAGCACGAGGTCTTTCAGCCCGCCCACGACGTGCTCGCCGCTGTCGTCGACCGTGACGGCCGCCGTGCGCACCTCTTGACCCGACCGCAGCCAGGTGTGGTCGTGCTCGGTGCCGTCGACCACGGCCCGCTGCCAGCCGAACTGCTCGATCTCGATGCGGGCGCCCGTCACCGGCTCGACGTCGTGCACGAAGTGCCGGGCCAACTCGAGCCCGAAGGCCTCGACGGCCTCGACCCCCTTCGACTTGGCGAACGCGAACGCGGTGTTCTTCTGGGTGTCGGTGGGCAGCACGGCGCTCTGGTCGCCGTGGAGGTACGCCGCGTCGAACGGGCCGCGCAGCGCGGTCGTGACGTTGACGTCGCGGATCTCGTGCCGCGGCCCGTCGCGGGAGAAGCGCACGAGTCGTGATTCCGCCTTGCCGTACTGGTTGTCGCCGAGGATGATCGCCATGCCGCGATGATCACACAACCGTGTGAACGACTTGTTTCACGATCGACCATTTGTGAACAACTCGTTTCAGAAGGCTTATCGGGACGAGACGTCCACTCGCTACTGTGCTGGGCATGGCGATCTCCGAGGCGACCTCCGCACCCCCGTCGGGCCCCGTTCCCGCGACCCCGATCCTGCAACCGCTGCCCTCGGGCGACGGCGGCGGCGACGGCCGCAACGAGGGTGACGGGGGTGTCCCCTACCTGCCGGCGACACTCGACACGACCTTCTGGGGGCGCCTCCCGTGTGCCGGCGACGAGCCCGTGCTGACGATCGAACCGGGCACCGCCGTCGTCATCGACACCCTCAGCCACGAGGGCGTCCTCGACGACCAGGGGCGTGATCCGCGGGCCTTCTTCGCCCGCCACGGGGTGCCCGCCGAGCACGTGCTCGACGACGCCGTCGAGCTGGCCGCGGCGAGTGACGCGGCGCACGGTCGCGACGCGACGGCCGACGGCCCCCACGTCGTCACGGGGCCCATCGCCGTCCGCGGGGCGCAGCCCGGCGACCTGATCACGATGACGCTGCTCGACGCCACGCCGCGCGTGCCCTACGGCGTCATCTCGAACCGTCACGGCCGCGGCGCCCTGGCCGGCGAGTACCCGCTCGAGGCGGGCCCGGTCAGCGTGTTCGCCGCCGTCGACCACGACCCCGACGGCTCGCTGGTCGGCACCCTGCCGCTCGTGCCGGGTGGCGACCACACGGTGAGGTTCCCCCTGCACCCCTTCCTCGGCATCATGGGCGTCGCCGTCGCGGGCGACGAGCGCCCGCACTCGGTGCCGCCGGGGTCGCACGGCGGCAACGTCGACATCGCCCTGCTGACCGAGGGGGCATCTCTGCACCTGCCCGTCCAGGTGCCCGGCGCCCTGGCCTACGTCGGCGATCCGCACTTCGCCCAGGGCGACGGCGAGGTCGCCCTCACCGCGATGGAGGCCAGCCTCCGCGTCACGGTCCGCTTCGACCTGGTGCCCCGCGCCGAGGCCGTCGCGATGTTCGGCGAGATCGCCGGGCCGCTCGCCGAGACCGCCGACCTGCTCGTGCCGACCGGTCTCGACGAAGACCTCGACGAGGCGGTGCGGGCCTGCGTGCGGGCGGCCATCGACCTGCTCGAGGCCCGCTACGGCATGGACCGCAGCCTCGCCTACGCCTACCTCTCGGCCGCGACCGACTTCGACATCTCGCAGGTCGTCGACCTCGTCAAGGGCGTGCACGCCCGAATCCGCAAGGCGGACTTCGGTGGCTGAGGCGAACGGCCCCGAGGAGGCGCGGGTCGCTCCGGGCACCGTCCCCACGTCCGTCGAGGGTGACCTGCCCGACGGCCTGCTCGCCGCGTTCGACGCCTACGAGCGCGCGCTCGCCGCAGACGACCAGGCGGCGCTCGCCGCAGCCTTCGAGCCGACCGCCACCGTCCTGCGTGCCGACGCCGGGGGCCTCCTGGTCGGGCACGAGGCGATCACGGCGTTCCGCGGCAGACGCGGCTCCGGGCCCGTCCGGCGCGTGGTCGAACGGCACGTCCGGGTGGTCGACGCCGACACGGCCCTGATCGTGTCCGTCAACGCTCCCGCCGGTGGTGGGCGAGGGGTCGTCACCCAGCTCTGGCGGCGCGCACCGGGCGGCGGCTCAGGGGGTGCTCGGCCGTGGCGCGTCGCCTCCGCGCAGGTGCAGGCACCACCGCCGGCCGTCGACCGCCGGGTGTGGCGGGTCGTGGGTGAGCCGCTGGTCGCCGGGCGGCGAGAGGCGGGGGCGACCCTCGCCGCGCCTCCTGCGGGGTCGGGGTCGGGGCCCGGGCCCGCCGCGCCCGCCGGGCCGTCCGGGGCGACCGGGGCGACCGGGGCGACCGGGGGCTCTGACGGCGGCCGAGCCGAGGAGGCGCCGTCCGTCGGCACGCTCGCGGGTGAGACCGTCGCCGTGAAGGACCTCTTCGCCGTCGCGGGGCACGCGATCGGTGCCGGGGTGCCCGCTCGGCTGCACAACGCCCCGGTCGAGGCCCGCCACGCGGCCGCGGTGCAGCACCTGGTCGACGCGGGGGCCGACCTCCGCGGCATCGCCCAGACCGACGAATTCGCCTACAGCATCGCCGGTCGCAACTCCGCCTTCGGCACCCCGCCCAACCCGGCCGTGCCCGGGGCGATCTCGGGGGGCTCGACCAGCGGCCCGGCGACGGCGGTCGCCCTCGGGCAGGTGAGCATCGGCCTCGGCACCGACACCGGCGGGTCGCTCCGGGTGCCGGCGTCGTACCAGGGCCTCTGGGGCATCCGCACGACCCACGGGGCCGTCGACCGCACCGGGCTGCTGCCCCTCGCTCCGACCTTCGACACGGTCGGCTGGCTGACCCGAGACGTCGACACCCTCCGTCGGGCGGCGGCGGCGTCGCTGCCCGCGGCGGAGCAGGTGTCGGTCGAGCCGTCGTACGTGGTCGACCCGACCCTGCTCGCCTCGGTCGCCCCCGAGGTGCGGGTCGAGTTCGGGCGGGCACTCGACGAGGCGACCGCGGCGGGCCGCGTCGAGCGTCCCGGTCAGGTGCAGCTGGGCGACGTCGCGCAGCTGTTCGAGCTGTTCCGCGTACTGCAGGCGTTCGAGGCCTGGCAGTCCGACGGTGACTGGATCACCGCGCATCCGGGCGAACTGGCCCCCGACGTGGCGTCCCGGTTCGCGTTCGGTTCGACGATCACGTCGCAGCAGGCCGACGAGGCGCGGGTGGCACTGGGGCACGAGCGTCGCCGTCTCGAGGCCCTCCTCGACGGGCGGGTGCTGCTGCTGCCGAGCGCGTCGTCGGCTGCACCGTCGCTCGGCGCGACCGCGGCCGAGGTCGACGCCGTCCGCTCGGCGACGCTCGGCCTGACGTGCATCGCGGGAGTCCTCGGTGCTCCTGCCGTCTCGGCTCCCGTGCTCGAGGTGCCGCTCGCCTCCGGGCGCCGCGCACCCGTCGGGCTCTGCCTCGTGGGGCCGAGGGGCACCGACCTGGGACTGCTGGGTCTGGCGGCGTCGTGGGCGACGTGACCCGCGCCTCCTCGGCCACGGGCGCAGCCCGGTCGACGAGTCGACTCGTTCACCTGCCTGAAACACGGGTTGCGTAGGGTGGGTCAGGTGAAACGAGTCTTCCAGCCGATCGATCCGCCCGCCCGCCTGCTGATGGGCCCCGGCCCGATCAACGCCGATCCGCGGGTGCTGCGAGCGATGTCGGCTCAGCTCGTCGGGCAGTACGACCCCGCCATGACCGCCTACATGGACGAGACGCAGGCGCTCTACCGCGAGGTGTTCCAGACCACGAACCAGCAGACGCTGCTCGTCGACGGCACCTCGCGTGCCGGCATCGAGGCGTCGCTCGTGTCGCTGATCGAGCCCGGCGACAAGGTGCTCGTGCCGGTCTTCGGGCGGTTCGGCCATCTGCTGCGCGAGATCGCCGAACGCTGCGGCGCCGAGGTCCACGTCATCGAGGTGCCGTGGGGCCAGGTCTTCGCGCTCGAGACCATCACCCGTGCGATCGAACAGGTGCAGCCCAAGCTGCTCGCGGTCGTGCACGGCGACACCTCGACCACCGTCGCCCAGCCGCTCGAGGGCCTGGGCGAGGTCTGCGCCCGCCACGGCGTGCTGTTCTACACCGACGTCACCGCCTCGATCGTCGGCAACGC
This sequence comes from Frigoribacterium sp. VKM Ac-1396, assembly GCF_015350895.1. Taxonomy (NCBI): domain Bacteria; kingdom Bacillati; phylum Actinomycetota; class Actinomycetes; order Micrococcales; family Microbacteriaceae; genus Frigoribacterium; species Frigoribacterium sp. VKM Ac-1396. The sequence goes on from NZ_JADKSD010000002.1 coordinate 88,013, forward strand.
GTTCCGCACCGACGAGCTCGGTCTCGACGCCGTCAGCGCCGGACTGCAGAAGTGCCTCGGCGGCCCCTCGGGCTCGTCGCCGGTCACCTACAGCGAGCGGGCCGTCGAGGTCATCCGGGCCCGCACGTCGATCGAGGCCGGCATCCGCGGCGACGGCGACACGACCAGCGCACACCGCATCGCGTCGAACTACTTCGACCTCGCGATGATCTTCGACTACTGGGGCCCGCAACGCCTCAACCACCACACCGAGGCGACCACCATGCTCTGGGGCGCCCGGGAGTGCGCCCGCGTCGTGGTCGACGAGGGCCTCGACGCCGCGGTCGCCCGGCACGAGCTGCACGGCCGGGCGATGCTCGCCGGCGTGCAGGGGCTCGGGCTCGAGACCTTCGGCGACCTCGAGCACAAGATGAACAACGTGGTCGCCGTGGTGATCCCCGACGGGGTCGACGGCGACCGGGTGCGCGGGGCGATGCTCGCCGACTTCGGCATCGAGATCGGCACCTCGTTCGGCCCGCTGCACGGCAAGGTGTGGCGCATCGGCACGATGGGCTACAACGCACGGCGTGACACCGTGCTCACGACGCTGGCCGCGCTCGAGGCCGTCCTGCGGCGCGAGGGCGCCCCGATCACCGGCGGAGGCGGCGTCGGCGCGGCGTACGACGTCTACCTCGACGTCGATCGCGGCCTCTACGTCGACCACGACGTCGACGTCGATCGCGACGGAGGCGCGGCGTGAGCTCCGAGGCCCGTCTCGTTCTCGAGCGTTGCGACGCCCTCGCGGCGGTCTCGAGCAGTGCGACCGGCATCGAGCGCGTCTATCTCTCGCCCGAGCACGCCCGGGTGAACGCGATGGCCGCCGAGTGGATGCAGCAGGCCGGCATGACGACCTGGCAGGACGCCGCCGGCAACCAACGGGGTCGCTACGAGGGCACCGAGCCGGGGCAGCCCGCCCTGCTGCTCGGCTCGCACCTCGACACGGTGCCCGACGCCGGTCGCTACGACGGCATCCTCGGCGTGCTGCTCGGCATCGCCCTGGTCGGCCGTCTCCACGCCGCCGGCACCCGCCTGCCGTTCGCGATCGAGGTGCTGGCGTTCGGCGACGAAGAGGGCACCCGGTTCGGCACCGCCCTGCTCGGTTCGCGTGCGGTGGCCGGCACCTGGCTGCCCGAGTGGTGGTCCCTGGTCGACGCCGGCGGCACGACGTTGCGCGACGCCTTCCACGCGTTCGGCCTCGACCCCGACCGGGTGACCGACGCCGCGTACGACCCGTCCGACGTCGTGGGCTACCTCGAGACGCACATCGAGCAGGGTCCGTACCTCGAAGAGGCCGACCGCGCCCTCGCCGTCGTCTCGTCGATCGCCGGCGCTCGCCGCTTCGAGCTGACGCTGACCGGTGTGGCCGGTCACGCCGGCGGAGTGCCCTTCCACCGGAGGCACGACGCCCTCGCCGGGGCGAGCGAGATCGTCCTCGCCGTCGAGCGCCTGGCCCGCGAGGCCGACTGCGTCGCGACCGTCGGCCGACTGCAGGCGTTCCCCGGCGGGGTCAACGTCATCCCCGGGCTCGTCGAGTTCAGCCTCGACCTCCGCGGTGAGCACGACGACCGTCGAGACGAGGTCTGGGCCGGCATCCAGGCCGTCGCCGCCGAGGTCGGCGAGCGTCGTGGCCTGACCTTCGCCGTCGACGAGACCCACCGGGCCCCGGCCGTGGTGGCCTCGCCGCGCCTCCGTGGTTTCGTCCGCGAGGGCGTCGTCGCCACCGGAGACACCGACCCGATGGTCCTGTTCTCGAAGGCCGGGCACGACGCCATGGCCGTCGCCGAGCTGACCGGGTGGGCCATGCTGTTCGTCCGCTGCGGCAACGGCGGCATCAGCCACCACCCCGACGAGATCGTCACCCTCGCCGACGTGGCCGTCGCGCTCGACGCCTTCGAGGCCGCGGTCCACGCGGTCGCCGCGGGGCACCCGGTCGCGACACGGGCCTCGGCGTGAGCGATCCGATCGTGCCGGCCGGCGACGACCTCGTCGACGAGGTCGGGGCAGGAGGCTCGGGTGCGGTCGAGGGGGCCGGCATCCGCGACCGCATCGACTCGGGCTACGGCCGGCTCTCGCCGCAGGAGCAGCGCGCGGCCGACTTCATCCTCGACCACCTCGACGACCTCGCCGTCTACACGGCGACCGAGATCGCCGAGCAGAGCGGCGTGTCGAAGGCGACGGTCTCGCGGCTGTTCCGGCGGCTCGGCTTCAGCGACGCCCAAGAGGTGCGCGACCAGGCGCGGGCGTCTCGCAGCCGAGGGGTGCCGGTCGGGCCGACCCGCGCCTCCGGCGGGCTCGCCGAGCACGCCGAGGCCGAACGGCGCAACCTCGACGTCATGCTCGCGGGGCTCGCCGACGGTCGCCTCGAGCGTGCGGCGTCACTCGTGGCGGCGGCCGACCGGGTCGTCGTCGCCGGGTTCCGCAACAGCTACCCGGTCGCCCTGCACCTGCGGCAGCAGCTCGTCCAGGCACGCGACGACGTGCGGGTCGCGCCGCAACCTGGGCAGTCCATCGGTGAAGAGCTGGTCGGTCTGGGCTCGGGCGACGTCGTCGTGCTCGTGGGCTTCCGACGTCGGCCGGCCGGGTTCGCCGGCGTGCTGTCGTCGCTGGCCGCCCGGGGGGTCCCGGTGGTGCTCGTCGCCGATCCGTCGCTGCGTGGCGTCGACGTGACCGTGCGGCTCGACTGCCCCGTCGAGACGCCGGCCCCGTTCGACAGCTACGCCAGCGCGATGAGCCTGGCCGCCCTGCTGGCCGGGGCGGTGCTGACCGAGACCGTCCGGGCGGGTCGGCCAGAGGGGGGCCGCAGTCGCGTGGCCGAGGTTACCGAGCTCTACGCCGAGCTGAGCGAGCTCGAGTAGGTCACAGGGCGACGTGCGACCGGCCGATGTGTCACATGTGACGACGGCCGATCTCATCTAGGCTCGACCTCACGGGCCGACACACCGCCGGGTGGTGGCCCCGGGTCGGCTTCGACCGCCGGTCGCCAGGCCTGCGGAACGAGTGAAGCCCGCGACTGCAGCAACAGTCGCGGGCTTCGGCCGGCCTCCGAGTAGAAGACCAGGGATGCGCACACGCATCCCGAGCTGAACACTCGGGACCAGTGTAATCAGGTCCGCCTGATCATGCATCTCTGGCGCTTCCGTTCCGCATCCGTCACCGGTGGCGCGACCGACCGGCACCCTCTCGTTCGGTGGTCCGCCGTGCGCCGCCGGACGTCAGCGCAGCAGCGCCGGGCCGTGGCCGGGCAGGACGACCCGCGCGCGGTGCTCGACGAGGCGGCCGTAGGTGCGGCCGGCTTCGGCGAGGTCGTCGTGGAAGATCGGGTGCAGCATCTGGACGCCGTCGAGCCGTGAGGTCGGGTGGCCGGTCACGAGGGCGTCGCCGGTGATCAGCACGTCGTCGTCGGGCAGGGAGAAGACGGTGTGCCCGGGGGTGTGGCCGACGGCTGCGGTGGGCACCACCCGGTGGCCGCTGAAGGTCCGTGGCGTGCCCGGGACGAGCGGCACGACGTCGGCCACGCCGACGTCACCCAGGCCACCGGCCCGCACCGCGTGCAGCACCCACCGGGCGAAACGCGGTTTGTACAGGTGCGGCAGCACGTCACCGACCGTGACCTGGTGCAGCTCGTCACGCGTCACGTTCGGCACCTCGGCCGGAGCGGCGAGGACGTCGAACTCGTGGCGCCGACGCAGGGCCGTAACCGTTCCGATGTGGTCGCTGTGACCGTGCGTCACCAGCACCGACGTCAGACGGGGGAGCTCGAGGCCCGAGCCCGCCGCCACGGAGCGCAGCGACGCCTCGACCAGCTCGAGGTCGGCCGGGTACCCCGCGTCGACCAGCGTGAGCGTGCCGTCGCCCGACAGGATCGTCCAGTTCGACGCGGGCCCCTCGACGAAGTGCACCCCGGGCGCGACCTCGACCGGCGCGACGGTCACGCGCCCCACGGTGCGACCCCGTCGACGGTGCCGATCACGACGCCACCCCGGCGTCGGGGCGCACGAGCAGTCGGGCAGGAGGCGCGCTCGGCCCCGCCAGCCGGCCGCCCACCCAGGTCGCCGCGACCTCGCCGAACAGACGGGCGTCGTCGTACGCGGTCACGGGGTTGCGGTGCGAGAGGTCGTCGACGTCGATCGTCACCGGCGTCTCGGGGGCGAACGCCACGAGGTCGGCGTCGGCCCCGACGGCGATGCGGCCCTTGGCGGGCAGCCCGACGAGGGCGGCCGTGCCCCGCGACATCCAGCCGACGACCGTCTCGAGGGCGATGCCCCGCTGCCGTGCCCCGGTCCAGACCGCGCGGAAGCTCAGCTCGAGGCCCGAGATGCCGCCCCAGGCGACGTCGAAGTCGCCGTGTGCGCCGTCCGCGCCGCCGGCGAACTTGAGCTCGCGGGTCGAGGGGGAGTGGTCACTCGCCACGACGTCGATCGTGCCGTCGACCAGCGCCTGCCAGAGCAGTTCGCGGTTGGCCTCGCCCCGGATCGGCGGGCAGCACTTGAACTGGGTGGCCCCGTCGCCGATGTGTTCGGCGTCGAAGGTCAGGTAGTGCGGGCAGGTCTCGACCGTCAGCCGCAGCCCTTCGGCCTTCGCGGCCCGGATGGTGTCGAGGGCGGTCGCCGACGACAGGTGCAGCACGTGTGCCCGCCCGCCGGTCGCGCGCAGGGCGTCGACCACGTGTTCGATCGCGGTGCGCTCGACCACGTCGGGGCGCGAGCGGACGAAGGCGTCGTACGCCGCGCCTCCGGTGGGTGCTCCGGACGATGCGTCGCCGGCCGCGGCGTCGAGCCCGTCGGGGTCTTCGGCGTGCACGATCAGCAGGCCGTCGAACTCGGCCAGCTCGGCCATCGCCTCGTGCAGCTGTGCAGTCGTGAGGTGGGGGAACTCGTCGACGCCGGACGGCGACAGGAAGGCCTTGAAGCCGAAGACCCCGGCCTCGTGCAGCGCCCGCAGGTCGCCCGTGCCGAGGTTGGCCGGGATCGCCCCGCCCCAGAACCCGACGTCGACGACCGACTGCGGGCCGGCGGCGGACCGCTTCTGCTCGAGGGCGTCGACCGTCGTCGTCGGCGGGATGCTGTTGAGCGGCATGTCGACGATGGTCGTCACCCCGCCGGCGGCAGCGGCTCGGGTCGCGGTGGCGAAGCCCTCCCACTCGGTGCGGCCGGGTTCGTTGACGTGCACGTGGCTGTCGACGACGCCCGGCAGCAGCACCTGGTCGTCGGGCAGGGTCACGTCGACGGTCGCGGAGACGTCGTCGCCGAGGTCACCGATCGACACGACCCGGCCGTCACGGACGACGACGCTCGCCTCGCGCCACCCGCCGTCGACGAGTGCACGGCGGGCCCGGACGACGAGATCCGCTCGCGTGCCGTCAGCCACGAGCGGCACCGTTCGCCTCGCTGGTCGCCGGGCGCGCCTCCCGGGTCTCGGCGTCCGCTGCGGCTGCTGCCGCCTCGCGGGCCTCGAGCTCTTTCCGCCGCTCGCGCAGCAGGTGGCCGGTGAGGGCGACCAGCAGCGTCAGACCGCCGGCGACGCCCATGCCGACGCCGATGTGCACCTGCAGCAGCAGCGCTCCGACGCCTGCGCCGGCGAGGATCAGCACCACGGCGAGCACCCTCCGCGGGAAGTTCTTGCCCGTGCCCCCGGCGAGCTTCGACTCGGATGCCAGGCCGACGATCGTCGACGTGACCACGACGGTCGTGACGTCGGCGACGGCGATCTTGCGGGCCGCGGCCGCCTGCAGGCCCATGGCCGCCCCGAGCAGGCCGGTGATCGTGAACGCCCAGGGCGTGTTCTCTTCGGGCACGAAGAAGAAGGTCGAGACGCCGAGCCCCAGCAGCACGCCGCCGGTCACGCCGAACGAGGTCGTGCTGCGGCCCGACCAGCCGGCCCGGCCGCCGCGCAGCACCCGCCCGCCGATCGCGGCGCCGAGCAAGAAGGCGGCGAGGGCGACGATCGGACCGACGATGGGAAGCCCGTCGGCCTGCGCGATGGCCATGCCGAGGATGACCACGTTGCCGGTCATGTTGGCGGTGAACACCCGGTCGAGGCCGAGGTAGCCGACGGCGTCGATGATGCCGGTCGTGAACGTCAGCGTCAGCATCATCACGAGGTGCATGCGCGCCTGGTCGCGGCGGAACTTCTTCACAAGGGTCCTCTGGTGCTCGGCGCCGCGGCAGGCACGGCGGGGAGGGCGACCACGGCGGCGTCGGCGTGTCTGGTCTGCCGTCGATCGTATGGTCGCGGCACCCCCCGGCGCGAACACCGTGCCGAGGGTGTGGAGGGAAGGAGGCGCGGCGCGGGGCGTCAGGACGGGCGGCGGTCGACGACGAGGGTGTCGGCGAGCCCGGCCGTCGCGTCGGTGGCGACCGTTCCGGTGCGGGCGAAGTCCGCCCAGACCTGGCGCACCTTGCGGCCGCGGCGCTCGACGTCCGCCCAGTCGGTGGTGCCGATCAAGCGGGTGTGCCCCCAGGCCTCGCGGCCGCCGAGCAACAGCGGCAGTTCGGTGATGTGGGCGGCGCCGAAGGCCGTGCCCTCGGGCTCCCAGGTGAACCGGAACGTCGAGACGCGGCCGCCGGCGGCCCGGTGCCGCTCGGCGAAGGCGCGGCCTGCCCGGTGGTAGACGGCCTTCGTCGTCGCGTCGATCAGCACGCGGCGGATCGCGCGGCCGACCAGGGGCAAGGAGAACACCCGCTGCAGCGGGGTCGAGAACTCGGCGAACACCGCCGTCTCGTCGGTGGTCGAGCCGATCAGGAGGTCGATCTCGGGCGCGACCTCGCGCCACGCGTCGTCGGCGTCCGACTCGGCCGGCAGGGGAGCCCGTCCGTACTGGACGCCGAAGGCCATGCCGCCGCGCAGGCCGAAGCGCTTGGCCGCTCGTTCGGCCACGGGCTGCCCGGCGAGCACCTCGTCGATCGGGGCGTCCGTGCGGGGCGTCCCCACCGCCTCCGTCATGGCCGCGATCATCCGGGTGCGTCCGCGCACGATGCCGAGCGGGGCGCTCTGCACGATGGCCCGGGCGAACAGGCCCCTGGCGCCCTCGCTGATCATGAGGTGGGCGATCGCGTCGCCGCCCGCCGACTGACCGAACAGGGTGATGCGCGAGGAGTCCCCGCCGAACGCCTCGATCGTGTCGTGCACCCAGCGCACGGCCGCGAGCTGGTCGAGCAGGCCGAGGTTGGCGGGCACCGCGTCGCCGTCACCGAAGAAGCCGAGCATGCCCAGCCGGTAGGTCACGGTCACGACGACCACGCGCTGTTCGGCGACGAGCGCCCGGGGGTCGTAGACCCGCAGGTCGCCCGCCCCCGAGACGTACGAGCCGCCGTGGATCCACACCATCACCGGCACGCGCTCGTCGGCCGCCAGGTCGGCGGGCAGGGTGATCGAGAGGCGCTGGCAGTGCTCGTCGTCGACCATGTCGGCCGCGGCGCCCTCGATCAGGGCCTCGAGCCCCGGGGCGGGCAGCTGCGGTGACGCGGGCGCCCGGTCGAACGCGAGCAGCGGCGACGACCACGGGGCGACCGGCCGCGGCGGCTCGAACCGGCCCGCATCCGCGTAGGGCACGCCCAGCACGCGCACGACGTCGCCGTCGACCCGGCCGACGACGCGGCCGGACGGGGTGTCGAACTCGCGGCGTGCGGCACGCTCGTCGGTGTCGACGACGGGCTCGCCCGGGGTGGTCGGGGTGCTGGCGGTCGAGCGGGGAGCGTCCTGGGTCACCCGACCCATCGTGGCCCGCGTCGCCCGTCTAGGCTCGCGGCATGAGCGCCGACACCCCTCCCGCCCCCGGGCCGTACCGCCATTTCAAGGGCGGTCGCTACGAGGTGCTCGGCACCGCCCGCCACAGCGAGACCGACGAGCCGCTCGTCGTCTACCGCGCCCTGTACGGCGAGCAGGGCCTCTGGGTGCGTCCGCTCGCCGCGTGGTCCGAACGGGTCACCCGTGACGGGTACGACGGCCCGAGGTTCGCGCCCGAGGCCTGACTCCGGCCGGTCCGCACGCCGGCTCGCACGCCGGGCCGCGACCGTCGGGCGTCCGGCCCGGACCCCCGACCTCAGGAGGCGCGACGCAGGTCAGCGAAGTCACAGCCGGTTGATAGCCGCGCGGCCGGACACTCGGCTCATGAAGTTCTCACGTCGCTCCCAGCGCACCCAGGGTGCAGCCACAGACGGGAGCGCCACGGACGACGCGACCCGCACCCCCGACCACACCGCGCCCACCGCGGCCGCCCCCACCGCCCCCGCCCCCGCCACGACCGGTGCCGTCCCCGCCGACCCGGCTCGCGCCTCCTTGCCCCCCGGCATGATCGTCGCGGGCGCCTGGGCCTGGCGGCTGCTCGCGGTGGCGGCGGCACTCGCCGTGCTGTTCTGGCTGATCGCGACGCTCGAGGAGATCGTCGTCCCGCTGCTGATCGCGATCCTCGTGTCGGCGTTCCTCGTGCCGGTCGCCGGGTTCCTGCACCGGCACCGGTGGCCGCGCTGGCTGGCGATCGTGGCGGCGTTGCTGGCCGGGGTCGTCGTCGTGGGCGGGCTCGTGCTGCTCGCGGTGACCCAGATCCGTGCCGGCCTGCCGCAGATCGAGAAGCAGTCGGTCGCTCAGTACGACCAGCTGACGACGCTGCTGCAGGGGCCGCCCTTCCAGTTGACGAACGCCGACGTCGACGGCTATCTGAAGGACGCCCAGAACGCGTTGCAGACCGAGAGCAAGGCGATCCTCAGCGGCGTGCTGTCGATCGGGACGGCCGCCGGGCACCTGCTCGCCGGTGGCCTGCTGACCCTGTTCGCCACGATCTTCCTGATGATCGACGGCCGCGGGGTCTGGGCCTGGACCGTCCGGCTCTTCCCGAAGGCGGCCCGACCGGCGGTCGACGGGGCAGGCCAGGCGGGCTGGCACACGCTGACCTCGTTCGTGCGCGTGCAGATCGTCGTCGCCGCCGTCAACGCCGTCGGCATCGGCCTGATCGCGTTCTTCCTCGGCCTGCCGCTCGCCGTGCCGATCGCGATCCTGGTGTTCTTGGCGTCGTTCATCCCGGTGGTGGGTGCCATCGTCACCGGCGCCCTCGCCGTCGTCGTCGCCCTGGTCTTCGCCGGGCCGTTGCAAGCCGTCATCATGCTGGCCGGCGTGCTCGTCGTCCACCTGCTCGAGGCGCACGTGCTGCAGCCGCTCGTGATGGGCTCGGCGGTGCGCGTCCACCCGCTCGCGGTGGTCTTCGCGGTGGCGGGCGGATCGTACGTCGCAGGCATCCCCGGCGCGCTGTTCGCGGTGCCGACGGTGGCCGTGCTCAACGTGATGGTGAAGTACGTCGCGACCGGTGCGTGGCGTCGCACCCGGGTCGCGGACGACGTCGCCGCGGGGGCGTCGGGGACGGCATGATCGCGGGCGGCTGACCGGCGCGACCCGCGCCTCCTTCGCTCGGATGAGGGAGGCGCGGGTCGATGTCATCCGCTGGGCTGATGCGCCGGACTGTGTGGTTCGACACCGGATTGTGTGCTCCTACTCAGGAAGTCTCTGCATACTCGTCACTTCGCCCGGGCGCGTGCGCCCCTCCCGACCGAGTCCCGCTCGGCCGAGCAGCAGCGGCGGACGAGTCGGGGCCCCACGGCCCCGCGAGACCGACACCGACCTGTCACGGCCCCTCGCCCCCGTTGCGTGGAACCCGGCCGCCCCGCGTGCCTCGAGCGCCCGGTGCGGTGCGGCCGTGTGCGCCCCGCCCGACCGGCGGCGCGGGTCGGCCGAGCACGAGGACCACATGTCACCCGAGAACACCCCTGCCCCCGACGGGGACGCGTCGACCACGACGCCCGTCGAGGCACCCGTCACCCGCCGTTCGCTCGCCGCGAGCCGCCGCCGCGCCGCTCGTCGCCGACTGTCGCTGATCGGGGGCGTGGCCGCCGTCGCCCTCGTCGCCGGCACGGGCTTCGCCGTCACCTCGATGACGGCCGCCGGAGCCGACACCACGATCTCGGCCGAGCAGCACGCCGCCGACGTGAAGCAGCAGGAGGCCGACATCGCGACCTCGCTGGCCCAGGCCAAGGCGAAGTCGACCATCCAGATCGCGAACCAGGTCGTGGCCTCGACGTCGAGCCGGACCGACGCGAGCGACCTGCAGACCCAGGTCGCGTCGCTCGCCGACTACGAGAAGCTCGACGCGTCCACCCTGAACGCCCGCGTCGAGAAGACCGCCCTCTCGGCGCAGACCGTGCAGGCCGCCGCCGCCGAGGCCGACCGCCAGGCCGCGGCCGCTGCCGCAGCGGCCGCCGCAGCCGCGCAGGCTGCCGCCGACGCCCAGGCCGCCGCCGAGGCGCAGGCCGCCGCCGAGGCCGCCGCTGCCGCCGAGGCCGCCCGCGCCGCCTCCGACAACTCGGTCGCCGGCGCCAAGGCGACCGCCCAGTCGCTCGCGTCGTCGCAGTACGGCTGGGGCAGCGACCAGTTCTCGTGCCTCGTCTCGCTCTGGACGAAGGAGTCCGGCTGGAACTACAAGGCCTACAACCCCAGCGGGGCGACGGGCATCCCGCAGGCGCTGCCCGGCAGCAAGATGGCCTCGGCCGGCAGCGACTGGGCCACGAGCGCCAAGACGCAGATCACCTGGGGCCTCGGCTACATCAAGTCGGTCTACGGCAGCCCGTGCGGCGCCTGGTCGCACTCGCAGTCCGTCAACTGGTACTGATCGACCGCCCCGACCCCATCCACCGGTCGGCGGCCCGGCCCGGCGATCATCGGTCGCCGGGCCGGCCTTCGCCCACCGGTCACCGGGCGGGCCCGCCGTAGGCTGACCCCGTGCTCGCCGTCCAACGCCGCAACCTGATCCTCGAGATGATCCGCGTCGACGGTGCCGTCTCGATCGCGCGAGCTGCCGAGCGACTCGAGACCTCGGCGGTCACCGTGCGACGCGACCTCGACCAGATGGCGTCGCTCGGCCTGGTCACCCGCACGCACGGCGGGGCCGTCGCGCACGGCGACTCGCGCGAGACCCCCTACGTCGACAAGGTCGAGCAGTCGGCCCACGAGAAGGCGGCGATGGGGCGTTTCGCCGCGACCCTCGTCAACGACGGCGACACGCTCGTCATCGGTGCGGGCACGACGACCGAGGCGCTGGCCCTGTCCCTGCTCGACCGCACGGGCCTGACGGTCATCACGAACTCGCTGCCCGTGGCCGAGGCCTTCGTGGCGGCACCCGACAACGAGGTGATCGTGACCGGCGGCTCGCTCCGCGCCTCCATCCGCTGCATGACGGGTGACGCCACCGTCAGCATGCTGCGGGGCGTCCACGCCGACACGACCTTCCTCTCGGGCAACGGGCTGGCCGCCGACGTCGGGCTGACCACGCCCGCGTTGGCCGTCGCCGACGTCGACCGCGTGATGGCGGCCGCGTCGTACCAGGTGGTGGTGCTGGTCGACCACACAAAGGTCGGGGTGCGCACGGCCGCCCGCACCGTGCCGACCGCCGACATCGCGCACCTCGTGACCGACCGGGCGTCGTCGCCGCACGAGCTCGACGCCCTGCGGTCGGCGGGCGTCGACGTGCACGTCGTCTGATCGTTTCTGTCGCGTTCTGAGCCGTCGTTCGTACCCCGAACGGTCCTCAAGAGTGCTTGTTCCTTGACGCTCAAGGGATGTCGTTGTACCCGCCTCCCTTTCGTTCGCGAAAGAGTCTTGTCCTCTTTGTTTCGTTTCTGATAGCTTCTGTCGCAGATGGTGACATCGATGTCACCTCAGAGCACGACAGCAGCGGTGGGCGTCGACGACGACGCCCGCGTCCGTTCGAAGGAGAACGCATGCCCACGTCAACCATCCGTCGCGCCTGGCTGCGCAGCACCGTCCTCGTCGCGGTCGCCGGCCTCGCGCTGACCGCATGCACCAACGAGGGCGCCGCCACGTCGGCCGGCTCGGGCGGACCTGCCGCCGAGGCCGCCGACCCCTCGGCGACGAGTGCCGACGGCTGCACGATGCAGACCTACGGCGGCAGCGGCGTCGAGAAGGTCGACATCGAGGGCGCGAAGATCGGCTTCTCGCAGTCCGAGCCCGACTCGGCGAGCTTCCGCGCCGCCGAGACGCAGTCCCTCAAGGACGCCGCCGCCGACGCCGGTGCCGAGTTGGTCGTGACGAACGCCAACAACGAGCTGCCGAAGCAGATCAGCGACATCCAGGACCTGCTGAACCAGGGCGTGCAGATCCTCGTCGTCGCCCCGGTGAACAGCGACGGCCTCGACCCGGCGCTCAGCGCCGCGAAGGCCGCGGGCGTGCCGGTCGTGACGATCGACCGCAAGGTGACGAACACGGCGTGCGAGGACTACCTGACCTTCCTCGGCAGCGACTTCGTCGACCAGGGCGCGCGTGCCGCCGACGCGCTCGCCGAGGTGACCGACGGCACGGCGAACGTCGCCGTCCTGCTCGGCCCGTCGGGCAACAACGTGACCGACGGCCGCCAGAAGGGCTTCGTCGACCAGGTCGCCGCGAAGTACCCCGACATCACGATCGTCGCGCAACAGACGGCGAACGCCAGCCGGTCCGAGGGGCAGGACGTCACCGCGCAGCTGCTGCAGTCGAACCCCGAGATCGACGCCGTCTACGCCTTCAACGACGAAGAGGGCCTCGGCGCCATGACGGCCATCAGCGACGCGGGCAAGAAGCCCGGCGACGACGTCAAGATCGTGTCGATCGACGGCACGCGCAACGCCGTCCAGGCGATCGTGGACGGCTCGTACAACGCCGTCATCGAGTCGAACCCGCGGTTCGGTCCGCTCGTCTTCTCGACGCTCGACGCGTTCTACGCCGGCGACGCCATCCCCGAGGACGTCATCATCAAGGACGGCGAGTACACGAAGGACAACGCCGAGAAAGACCTCGGCAACGCCTTCTGATCCGGCGGCCGCGGCCCCGGCGGTCGCGGTCCCGGGTCGCCCGTCGCCCGGCCGTCGTCGGCCCGACGAGCACGACACCGCAGGAGGCGCGGTGACCGCACCCGCGCCTCCTCGCGTCCCCCGCACGCCCGCATCCCACACGAAGGACGGTCGATGACGACCACATCCCCAGCCCCGGCGGCGTCCGTCGCCCCGGGCCCGGCCCTGCAGGCCGACCACGTGACGAAGCGCTTCGCCGGCGTCACGGCCCTGGACGGCGTCTCGTTCAGCGTCGCCTCGCGCTCGATCCACGCGTTGGTCGGTGAGAACGGCGCGGGCAAGTCGACGCTGATCAAGGTGCTCACCGGGGTGCACCGACCCGACGAGGGACGGCTGCTCTACCAGGGCACCGAGACCGCGTTCGGGCGGGCGGCCGACGCCCAGGACGCCGGCATCAGCACCGTCTACCAAGAGGTCAACCTGGTGCCGCTGCTCAGCGTCGCCCGCAACATCTACCTCGGCCGCGAGCCGCGCACCCGCCTCGGCCTGATCGACCTGCGCCGCATGAACCGCGAGGCGCAGGCGCTGACCCGCGACCTCGGCATCGACGTCGACGTGACCGGCGACCTGGGGCTGCTCGGCCTCGGCATCCAGCAGATGATCGCCCTCGCGCGGGCCGTGACCATCGACGCGAAGGTGGTCATCATGGACGAGCCGACCTCGTCGCTCGAACTGCGCGAGGTCGAGACGCTCTTCACGGTCGCCCGTCGGCTGCGCGACGCGGGCGCGGGCATCGTGTTCGTGTCGCACCGGCTCGACGAGCTGTGGCAGCTCTGCGACGCGGTCACCGTGTTGCGCGACGGCCGGGTCGTCCACACCGGCGAGATGGCGGCGCTCGACCGTCGCGAGCTCATCTCGCACATGCTCGGCCGCGACATCGACGACGTCGCCGCCCACGGGGCGACGAGCTTCGGCGAGTCCGCCGACCCGGTCGACGGCGGCGTCCTCGGCGGCAGCGGCGTCGGCGAGACCACCGCGACCCCCGCGCTCGGCACCGAGCCGATCCTGAGCGTCGACCGGCTCGACGCCCGCGCCGCCCTGCACGACATCTCGCTCGAGGTGCGGCCGGGCGAGGTGCTGGGCCTCGCCGGGCTGCTCGGATCGGGACGCAGCGAGACCGTCAAGGCGGTCTACGGCGCCCTCGCCACCACCGACGGCACGGTGCGGGTCGCCGGCCGTCCGCTGCGGCGCAACTCGATCCGGTCGTCGCTGGCGGCCGGCGTCGCCCTGCTCAGCGAGGACCGCAAGGCCGAGGGCATCATCCCCGAACTGAGCGTCCGCGACAACATCGTGCTGGCCGTGCTCGACCGGGTCTCGACCTTCGGCGTGATCAGCGACGCGAAGGTCGACGCGCTCGTCGACACGTTCGTCGAGCGGCTCGGCATCAAGGTCTCGAGCCCCCGCCAGCTCGTTTCACAGCTCAGCGGAGGCAACCAGCAGAAGGTGCTGATCGCCCGGTGGTTGTGCACCGAGCCCCGGGTGTTCCTGCTCGACGAGCCGACCCGCGGCATCGACGTCGGCGCCAAGCGAGAGGTGCAGGGGCTCATCGACGAGCTCGCTGCCCGCGGCCTCGGCGTCGTGCTCATCTCGAGCGAGACCGACGAGCTCGTCGAGGGCTCGGACCGCGTCGTCGTGCTGCGCGACGGCCGGGTGTCCGACGAACTGACCGGCGACGAGGTCACGAACTCGCGCCTGCTCGCCGCGCTCGTCGGCGAGTCCGCCCCGCAGGGTACGGGAGGCGCGGCATGAGCACCGACACGAAGGCACCGGAGGCGCGGGTCCAGACCGCGAGACCGCGTCGCCGCCTCGACGCCGCCTGGGTCGCGCGCAACGGCGTCTACCTCGCCCTGGTCGTGCTCGTCCTGGTGAACGTCGTCATCACGCCGTACTTCGTCAGCGGGTCGAACCTCCGGCTGCAGCTGATCCAGGCCGCGCCCGTGATCATCGTCGCGCTGGGCATGTCGCTGGTGATCGGCACGAAGGGCATCGACCTCAGCGTGGGGTCGGTCATGGCCCTCAGCGCCGCGATCATGCCGCTCTACATCGGCTACGGCACGCTGCCGGCCATCCTGATCGGGGTCGCCGCCGGGCTCGTCACCGGCTTCGTCGCCGGCACCCTCGTCTCGCGCCTGGGCCTCCAGCCCATCGTCGCCACGTTGGCGATCTTCGTCGGCGGCCGGGGCCTGGCCAACGTCATCGGCGGTCAGATCAAGAACCTCACCGACCCCGGCCTCGTCACCCTCGGCAGCGGCTCGGTCGTCGGCATCCCCTACACGGTGCTGATCGCCGCCCTGGTCTTCGTCGTGGTCTGGTTCGTCGTGCGGCGCACCACGTTCGGTCGCGGGGTCGAGGCGATCGGCGGCAACCCGCGGGCCGCCGAACTGGCCGGCCTGCGGCTGAAGCGCATCCTGCTGATCGTCTACGTCGTCTGCGGCGTGCTCGCCGCCCTCGCCGGCGTGCTGGCCGCGGCCCGCTCGCAGGCCAGCGACCCCCGCACCCTCGGGCTGCTGATGGAGCTCAACGCCATCGCCGCGGTCGTGATCGGCGGCACGCCGCTGACCGGCGGCAAGGTGAGGGTCGTCGGCACCGTGGCCGGAGCGCTGCTCATGCAGGTGCTCGTCTCGACCCTCGTCGCCCACGACGTCCCCGACTCGGTCGCCCAGATGATCCAGGCCGCGGTCATCGTGGTCGCCGTCTACGTGCAGCTCGGAAGGAAGAGAGCATGAGCCCCGATCCCGCCACGGGCACGGTCGTCGAGTCGGCCGCCGACTCGACCCGCGTCGTCCGCACAAGCCGGTCGCGCGGTGAGCTGATCGCCCGGCTCGCGCAGCGCAACGGCGCCCTCGCCACCCTGGTCGTGCTCGTCGTCGTGATGGCCGTGGCCTTCCCGTCGTTCGCCACGACCGGCAACCTCGGGCAGATCGCCGTCCAGGCGTCGTTCTTCGCGCCGATCGCGCTCGGCATGACCTTCGTCATCTTCACCGGCGGCATCGACCTGAGCGTCGGGTCGGTCTACGCCCTCGGCGGCGTCCTCGCCGCCTGGGGCTCGCAGTACGGCGTGGCCGTCGCCCTGCTGCTGCCGCTGGTCGGCTGCGGGCTGATGGGGGTCGTCCAGGGCTCGATCATCTCGCGCACGCGCATCCCCGCGTTCATCGTGACGTTGGCCGGGTTGCTGTTCGCCCGGGGCCTGCTGCTGATCCTGACCGACGAGGGGGCACAGACCTACAAGGTGCCCGCCGACAGCGCGTTCCTCGGGCTCGCCCGCGGCACGTTCCTCGGTCTCGGCTGGCCGGTGTGGATCACCGTCGTGCTGTTCGCGACCGGCGTCGTGGTGCTGCGCCGCACCTCCTACGGGTCGACCCTGCTCGCCGTCGGCGGGCAGGAGGACGCGGCCGAGCTGATGGGCCTGCCGGTGCGCCGGTCGAAGGTGCTCGTCTACGCGGTCTCGGGCCTGCTCGCCGGCCTGGCCGGGGCACTGACCGCGTCGTACACGGCCTCGGGCGTCACCACGCTCGGCGTCGGCCTCGAGCTCACGGCGATCAGCGCCGTCGTGCTCGGCGGCACCCTGCTGACCGGAGGGGCCGGCACCGTGTTCGGCTCGCTGGTCGGCATCGTGCTGCTGCAGGTCGTCGCGAACCTCATCAACAGACTCGGCCTGACCAACTCGAACTGGCAGGCCGTGGTGAACGGCGTCCTCCTGGTCGCCGTCGCCGTGGGACAGGTGCAGCTGTCCCGCATCCAGGCGCGCTCGCGAAGCGGTGACGACTGAACCCCCGCGCCGACTGCATCACCCCATCGAGATCACCGACAGGAAGGTCAGTCCCATGTCAGAACCACGACGGAGTGGTCGGCTGAAGCGAGGCGGTGCCACCACGGCGCTCGTCCTCGCGGCGGTCATGGCCGCGACGCTGGGCCTCGGCCAGACGGCGTCCGCCGTCGGCGGCGCGAGCCCCACGCCCACCCCCGGCACCTCCGCGACGCCGACGCCTTCGGGCACGGCGACGCCCACCGCATCACCTTCGGCCTCGGCCACGCCGACCGCGACGCCCGAGCCGACCGCGAGCCCGACCGCCACCGCGAGCCCGGCGCCCACGGCGGCCCCGGCCGCGGTCGCGACGCACGGCCTCCGCGGCGACTACTCGACGCTCGGCCCCGAGCCGACCTTCGAGCTGCAGCAGCCGCCGACCGTGAGCGTGCTGGACACGCAGATCGACTACGGCAACCTCGTGCCGGTCTTCGCCGAACGCACCGGCCAGGGCGAGTTCGCCGGCGTGAGCTGGACGGGCACCGTCACCGCCCCCGCGACCGGCGAATACACCTTCTCGGCCAAGGGCGACAACGGCATGCGCCTCTGGATCGACGGCAGCAAGGTCATCGATCACTGGGTCAACGACTGGGAGGTCGAGCAGGTCGGCACCCCCGTCACGCTGACCGCCGGCGAGGCCGTGCCGTTCCGCTTCGACATGTTCCAGGCGACCGGCGGGGCGAACATGCACCTCAGCTGGGCCGGCCCCGGCGTCGAGAAGTCGATCGTCCCGCTCGAGGCGTTCGCGCCTCCTGCGGACTTCGCCGTCTACCCGGTCGAGGCGACCGTGCCCGAGGCCGGTGACGTCGTCGACGTCGTCCTGCCCGGGACGGTGGGAGGCGCGGATCAGCTCGCCGAGCACCTCACGCTCTCGGTCGACCAGAGCGGGTTCCCGGTCGAGGCCGTCACGGTGGCCGCCGACGGCCGGGGCCTCGTGGTGACCCCCGGCGGACCGCTGCAGAAGGGCACGACCGTGCGCGTGGCCTACGACGGCCTCGGCGGACTGACCGTCGACGGCGTCGCCGTGCCCGCCTTCGACCAGCCCGCGACGAACCTGTCGACCTACGTGCTGACCACCCCGTGGGCGGCCGACGTCGACCCGACGAACCCGCTGCCCGAGTACCCGCGCCCGCAGCTGACGCGCGACCGCTGGCAGAACCTCAACGGCCAGTGGCAGTTCGCGGCCTGGAAGTCGGGCGACCGACTGCCGTTCGGCAAGGACCTCGCCGAACAGGTCGTCGTGCCGTACCCGATCGAGTCGCAGCTGAGCGGCGTCGAACGCCACGAGGACTCGATGGTCTACCGCCGCACGTTCGAGACGCCGAAGGACTGGAAGAAGAACGACAAGAACCGCGTCGTGTTGAACTTCGGTGCGGTCGACTACCAGGCGACCGTGTACGTCAACGCCCGCAAGGTCGTGACGCACACCGGCGGCTACGACGCCTTCAGCGCGGACGTCACCGACGCCCTCAACAAGAAGGGCGCGAACGAGATCGTCGTGCGCGTCGACGACACCACCGGCAACCAGCCGCGCGGCAAGCAGGACCCGAACCCGAGCGGCATCTTCTACACGCCCGCGTCCGGCATCTGGCAGACCGTGTGGCTCGAGCCCGTCCAGGCGGCGCACGTCGACCGCCTCAAGATGACGCCCGACCTGGCCACGGGGTCGCTGAAGGTGACCGCGGTGTCGGCGAGCGCCTCCTCGAAGTCGAAGGTCGAGGTGCTCGTCCGCGACCACGACGGCGTCATCGTCGGCTCGGCCCGCGGAGTCGCCAACCAGCAGCTGTCGGTGAAGATCGACGAGCTGCACCTGTGGAGCCCGGACGACCCGTACCTGTACGACGTCCAGGCGACGATGAGCGGCGGCGGGTCGAAGGACGCCGTCGGCAGCTACCAGGGCATGCGGTCGATCTCGATCGGGTCGGTCGGCGGTCAGCAGAAGATCCTGCTGAACGGCAAGGAGACCTTCTTGCTGTCGACGCTCGACCAGGGCTACTGGCCGGACGGCGTCTACACCGCGCCGACCGACGAGGCGCTCGCCTGGGACGTCTCGACCACGAAGGACCTCGGGTTCAACACGATCCGCAAGCACATCAAGGTCGAACCGGCCCGCTGGTACTACCACGCCGACCAGCTCGGCATGCTCGTCTGGCAGGACATGCCGGCCAACAACGGCGGCAACGCCGACCGGGCCACGCAGGACGTCTTCCGGTCGCAGGTGAAGACGATGATCGACCAGCACGACTCGTTCACGTCGATCATCGGCTGGGTGCCGTTCAACGAGGGCTGGGGCGAGTGGAACCGTGACGTGACCGGCGAGATCGCCGACGGCGTCAAGGCCCAGGACCCCTCGCGACTGGTCGACGCCCACAGCGGCGTCAACTGCTGCAACTCGAAGGGCGACAGCGGCCGCGGCGACGTGATCGACTGGCACCAGTACACCGGCCCGGCACTGCCGCGACCGGACGGACGTCGTGCCGCCATGGACGGCGAGCACGGCGGGTTCTCGTACTCGGCCCCCGGTCACGTGTGGCCCGGCGGCTCGGTCAACCCCTACGGCGAGGTCGACTCGCCCCAGGCCCTGACCGAGGCGTACGTCGAGAACACGGACGCCCTGGTCGGCCCCGCGTCGGACTACCTCTCGGGGTCGGTCTACACGCAGCTGACCGACGTCGAGGGCGAGGTCAACGGGTTCTACACCTACGACCGACGCATCGAGAAGATGGACCGTGACGCGGTCCGGGCGGCGAACGAGGCGGTGATCGAGGCCGGCAGCGCCGACTGAGCGTCACCTCGCGGACGGGACGTCGCACCACGCTGGTCGGTGGTGCGGCGCCCCGTCCGTGGCGTGCGGCTGGTTCTGCGTGCTGCTAGTTCTGCGTGCTGCTAGTTCTGCGGGGGGATGGTCTGCCGGTCGGTCGGCTTGTCGGTCGTCACGGGCGTGGGGCTCGGGGTGGGGCTCGGGGTGATCGGTGAGGGTGCGGGCGTGACGACGCCGTCGGTGGGAGGCGCCGGGGCCGGCGTCGGGCTCTCGGGGGTCGCCGACGGGCTCACGCTCGGGCTCACCGTCACGACGGGGTCGTCGTCGTCACCGCCGCAGGCCGTCAGCACCCCGAGCGTGAGCGCCGCCGTCGCGGCGACCGCCACCGCCCGCGAGGTCGTCGCCAGCACCGTCCGCGTCGTCGTCCCCATGGCGAGAGCCTACGCGTGGCCGGCGCGCGGCCCCGTGGTGCTGCCGCCGCGCGGTCGATCCGGTTCGTGTCGGATGAAGCCGACGGGCCCACGGGTCCGCCGGCCACACGATCCGGTACGCACCGGATGAAGCCGGCGACGACTCCACGACCCAGGAGGCGCGGTGCCGGACGCCGCGGAGGCGACCGTGCGCAGAATGGGCCATGGACCCGTCGGCCGGACCCGCGCCTCCTCGGGGCGTCACCGCGCTCGGTTCAGCCCCGTCCCGGCGAGCTCGAGCACCTGATCGCTCGCGGCGATCACCCGTTCGTCATGCGTCGCGACGACCACGACGGCGCCGTCCTCGGCGAACGTGCGCAACACGTCGACGACCATCTCGGCGTTCGCGGCGTCGAGCGACGCGGTGGGTTCGTCAGCCAGGACCACCCGTGGCTCGTGCAGCAGGAGGCGCGCCAGGGCGACCCGTTGCCGCTCGCCACCACTCAGCCGGGACACCTTCGTCGCCTCCACGCCGTCCAGCCCCACGCGCCGGAGGGCTGCGGAGCGTCGCCCGGCCCGCTGGCGACGAGGGGCCCGCCGAGCGACGAGGGCGACGTCGAGGTTCTTCGCGACGGTCCAGTCGTCGACGAGGCCGTGGTCCTGGAAGAGGAACCCGAACACGTCTCGATGCAAGCGTCGGCGCGTGCGACCTCGGGTGCGCGTGAGTTCGTCGCCGTCGAGCGTGATCGACCCGGACGTCACCGTGTCGAGCAGTCCCAGACACGCCAACAGGGTGGACTTCCCCACCCCGCTGGGGCCCCAGATCGACGTCGTCGTCCCGGCGTCGAACGCGGCGGACACGTCCTTCCAGAGCTCACGTCCCGAACGGAGCGCGGACAGGTCCGAGACGACCAGGCGTGGGCGGGGCCCGGCTGGTGCCGCCGTGCGGCGGATCGTGGTCGGGGCGTCAGGACGCGCCATGGACGTCTCCTTCGAGTCGGTGCCGGACGGTCGAGCCACCGGCCCACCTGGCCCGCGCGCCCGGACGATGCTCGCACCAGACGGCCGTCGGCCAGGCCAGCAGGGCGAAGGCCGCAGCGAGTGCCAGGCCGGTGGTGATCGCTCGCACGAGGGGGATGTCGGACACGGCTATCGGGTGGGGACCGAAGAACGCGATGAGGGGCGCCGTGCCACCGAGCGCTGCGACGACGGCCAGCAGCCGGTCGTGACGACGGAACGGTGAGAAGCCGTGGGCACGGTGCACCGCCAGCGAGCGGGCGCGCGATCGGACGGACGACCAGACGAGGAGGCAGATCATCGCGGCTGCCAGGAGGGCCGAGAACCACAGCGTGACGACGGTCTGGGACCTCCACGCGCGCCACTGGGGGACGAGCGAACCGGTCTCGTCCAGGACATCGGTGTCGGCGAAGACGAGATCGCGGACACCGTGTTCGTCGAGGGCTGCCTCGAGCTCGACCTCCGAGCCGGTGTACAGCTCGTCGCCCGTGCTCAGGGCCGCCAGGTGATAGTCCACGCTGAGCACTCGACGTGCCGGAGGAACGACGACCAGCACGGGGTCGACGAGCACGTCCCCGCCCGAGTCGGTGCGCGGGTAGGCCGTCAGCAGAGGGAGCTCGAGTCGGGAGGAGTACGTCTGGACGGTCACCGCCGCGACGGGGACGTCGTCGAGGCAGTCGTCGTCGGGGCAGGCGAACCGCGTCTCGACCTCGCGTTGGAACGCGACGAACTCCTCGACGGCGGACCTCAGGGCTCTGGTCTCGATCGCCGAACTGCGGGGCACGAGGACTCGCACACGATCGTCGGCGTCGTGGACGAGCCCGTCGATCCCGTTCGTGCCCGAAGATGCCACCTGCTGCAGATAGGTGCTGCTGACCACCACGCAGTCGACCGGCAGCGAGAGTCCCTGACACCCGGGGTCGAGTTGGTCGAGCAGGAGGTGCCCGGCAGCCTCTTCACTGGCGACGAGACGGGACCAGCCCGGTGATTCACGCTCCACGACGGACTCCTCCGTCGCGCGCAGCGAGATGATGCGAGCCGATCGGCCGTGCCAGGAGTCGTGTTTCGCCACGGCGGCGCGGAGGCCGTGGTCAGCCTGTTCGAGCGTGTACGAGGCGACGGACAGGGACGATCCGATCCCCAGGAGGGTCATCCCCGCGGCCACCCCGACGACGGTCGTCGTTCGACGGTCGCGAGATCGCGGCCCGGGACGCGACGCACCGTGCGTCACCACGGCCGCGAGAGCGACGACGGCGACCGTCCCCCCGCCACACAGAGCCGAGATCCGCGCGACGAGGAGACCCGTGGGGCCGAAGGCCGGAGCGGTGCCCCACAGGACCGTGGCCGTCACCAACCAGCCGAGCCAGGTCGTCGCCCAGGCGACCACGACGAATCCTGCCGTCTTGGTCAGGTCGCCGCCGGACACCCGGCAGCGAGAGAGGCCGTGGACCCGACGGACCCTCCGTGAGTCGGCGGTCAGGGCCCACGCGGCCGACGACGTCGCGAAGAGGAAGAAGGCGACCGTGAGCACGAGGAGGGGTGGGGTCACGGTGACGGCTTGCGCTGCCGCTGCCGCTGCGTCGTTCCACACGACCTCTGCCGTGAAGCCGTCACGACGGAGGGCCTCGGCTGCGCCCGCGATGTCGTGGTCGGAACCGAAGACCGTCCACTGGCCGTAGACCGTGTCCGCGTCCGTGTCGAGCACGCGGGTCTGCGTCGACGCCAGACGGGTGCCGAAGGCGTGGACGTCCTCGCCGGGAGCCACGGCGTCGGGGGCCCCGGGCTGTCGCGCGAAACCGGGAGAGAGGACGAGGACGCGTCGAACGCCGGCGGGGGTGGCGTCGAAGGTCACGAGCGCTGCGGCGACGTCGTTCCCCTCGAGGTCCGCGATCACGGCCGCCGGTTCGGCCGGTCCGCCCGGGCCCGACGTGATGTGGATCTGGGCCGGGGCCGAGAGGGGAAAGAGTTCTTCGATCCTCTCGGCGACGAGGTGTGCGGCCAGGGTCGAGGCCACCGCGACGAGGACGACGGCCGTTCGGAGGATGGCATGCATCGGGGGCCTCCTGACGAGAGGTCGGACGGAGTCGGGATCAGTGGTGCGTCACGCCACGACGTGATGCACCACGTGGATCAGCTCGTGATGCGGTAGTACGCGAAGTCGACTCGGCCCGGAGTGGGAAGGATCAAGCAGCCGCCCGACCCGTCCAGGAAAGCATTAAAGTGTGAACCGCGTCATGAAAAACATCAGACGGCGCCCACCAGTGTCCACGCCCCGCCGTCGCGACGCGTCACGCGGCCCTGGACGATGTCGGCCAGCTCGCCGACGGCAGCCTCGACGACGGCGCCGATGCGGTGTGCGGGCTCGTCTGCCGGGCACTCGTAACGCACCACCAGGCGCGGCTCGCCGCGGACGAGCGTGACGTCGCTCGCCTCGACCGTGGTCAGGCCCGCGGCGCTCGCGGCCGCCGCCGGCAGCACGGAGTCGGGCCGCACCCCCGGCCGCAGGGTGCCGACGGTGAGCGTGACGCGGTACGAGGGCATGCGCTCATCCAACCCGGCGCCACCGACATCGCGTGGTCGTCCCAGCAGGGTCGCAGCCGCTTCACGGCGCATCCCGAACCCGACCGGCCGCCCGACGGCCCGCGCCCCGATCACGATGCCGACCCGCACCCCGACCGCCGTCTCGACCCCGTGGCGCCTCGCCGACGAAACACGCCCGACGCACGGGTGTGCCACCCTCTCGTCATGAAGCGCACCGCGTCCGCCCGGCTCGAGTTCGACGTCGACGGCCCCGCCGAGTTCGTCCTGTCGGTCGCCGCCTCGCGCGCCTACGCGGCCGCGCCCGACGCCCCCGGCACGGACACCGTCGCCCCCGGCACGGACGCCGCCGCCCCCGGCGCCGTCCGCATCACCGAGGAGGCGCTGGCCGTGACCCAGCACGGCGCACCCCTCGAGGTCCGCGAGGTGCACGACCACCACGGCACCCTCCTCCACCTGTGCGAGGTCGGGGCCGGCCGCGTCACCGTCGACTACCGGGTGGTCGTCGAGGGCCGTCTCGACGAGCCGCCCGTCGACGAGCTGGACCTGGTCCGCTACCGACGACCGAGCCGCTACTGCGAGTCCGACACCCTGAGCCCGACCGCCCGAGCCGAGTTCGGCGGCCTCGAGGGGCGCGAGCTGCTGGCGGCGGTCGCGACCTGGGTCGGCTCGCACCTCGCCTACGTGCCCGGGGCGAGCGCGCCGACCGACGGCGCCGTGCAGACCCTGCTCGACCGGCAGGGCGTCTGCCGCGACTACGCCCACCTCGTGATCGCCCTGCTGCGCGGGCTCGACGTGCCCGCCCGGCTCGTCAGCGTCTACGCGCCGGGGCTGTCGCCGATGGACTTCCACGCCGTGGCCGAGGCCTTCGTCGACGGTGCCTGGCACGTGGTCGACGCCACCGGGCTGGCCCCGCGCCAGACGCTGCTGCGCATCGCGACCGGGCGGGACGCCTCCGACACCGCGTTCCTGTCGAGCCACGGCGGCCGCGTCACCGTCGCGGGCATGCAGGTCGGCGCCGTCGCCGACGTGCTGCCGCGCGACGACGTGACCACCTTCGTCAGCCTGGGCTGAGCGCCCGCCGGCACCGCGCCTCCTGCGCTCGCCGATCCGCGCTCCGCCGACCCCGCCGCCCCGCCGGCCCGCCGGCCCGCCGGCCCGGCGACACCGCCGATCCCGCCACGAAGTAAACAGCCCGCCACGTGATCGCGTGGCGGGCTGTTTACTTCGTGGCGGCCTGGCGGCCTGGCGGCGCGCCTCAGTCCTCGCGGTGCGCCAGCTTCGCGCCCTCGCGGGCCCGCACGGCCGGTTCGTTCTGGTGCACGCCGGCCGGCCACGACGTCGGCCCGGCCGACCCGGCCGGGTACTCGTCGATGGCGACGTCGCCCGAGTTCCAGGCCTTGACGACGGGGGCGACGATGCGCCACCCCTCTTCCGCCGAGTCGCCGCGCACCGACAGCGTCGGGTCGTCGTCGAGGATGCCCTCGAGCACCTCGCCGTACGCCGTCAGGTCGGACGCGCCGAAGTCGGCGTGCAGGGAGGCGCGCGACAGGTCGTACGAGTCGCCCGGCCCGTTGACGTTCAGCTCGAGCGACATCTCATCGGGCGAGATCGCGATGCGCAGGCGGTCGGGGGTGCCGCCGCCGACGAACTCCTTCGGCACGTGGGTCGGCGGGCGGAAGGTGATGACGATCTCGCGCCGACGTGAGGCGAGCGCCTTGCCCGACCGCAGCAGGATGGGCACCCCGGCCCAGCGCCAGTTCGCCACCTCGACGACGACCTCGGCCAGGGTCTCGGTCTCGAGCGACGGGTCGACGCCGTCCTCGTCGACGTAGGCGGGCAGGGTGCGGCCGTCGACCTCGCCCTTCGCGTAGCGGGCGCGACGGGTGTTGGCGACCGCGTCGTCGTCCCAGACGTGGGTGGCGCGCAGCACGAGTTCTTTCTCGTCGCGCAGGTCGGCGGGTCCGAGCGTCGCGGGGGCGTTCATCGTCAGCACGGCCATGACCTGCAGCAGGTGGCTCTGGATCATGTCGACCATGGCACCCGCGTGGTCGTAGTAGCGGGCGCGGTTCTCGAGGCCGAGCTCCTCGTCGTAGACGATCTCGATGCTCTCGACGTGTTGGTTGTTGAGCATCGGCTCGATCAGGCGGTTCGCGAACCGCAGGCCGAGCAGGTTCAGCACGGTCGACCGGCCGAGGAAGTGGTCGACGCGGTGCACCTGGTCCTCGGGCACGAGCTTCAGCACCTCGTGGTTCAGCTTCTTCGCGCTGGCCAGGTCGGTGCCGAACGGCTTCTCGAGGGCGAGCGCGGTGCCCTCGGGCAGGTCGACCTTCCGCAGGGCGGCACAGGCCTTCTCGGTGATGGCGGGTGGCAGGGCGAAGTAGATCGACGGAGGCGCGTCACAGGCCTCGACGAGGCTGCGGAGGCCGTCCACCCCGGTCACGTCGGCGGTGATGTACGTCGTCGACTCGAGCAGCGCGTCGACGGCGGGGCCGCTCGCGTGGACGCTGTCGAAGGACGTCTTCACGCGCTGCTTCCACTCGGCGTCGGTGTACTCCTCGACGCCGGCGCCGATCAGCTGGACGCGGCGCTTCGGCTCGAGCGCCAGCAGGCCGCCGAGGCCGGGCATCAGGAGGCGCGCGGCGAGGTCTCCGCTCGCCCCGAGGATCAACAGGGTCGCGGGCTCGGGAGCCTTCTTCGCCGTCATGCCGTGCACGGTAGTGGTTCGGGTCCTGGCGTGCCCGGGGGTCGGCGCACACCGCCGGGGCCGGTGCGGCGTAGCGTCCACGCCATGAGCGACCAGACCTACACCGCCCGCTTCGTCGGCCACGACGAGACCACCACCGAAGAACTCACCCTCATCGACGGCCTGCCGCAGAAGAGCGTCACCCGCCCCGGGGCCTCGGACGGCGAGGACCTCATGTGGGAGCTCGACGACGACGCCGGCGAGGGCGGCGAGCACGTCTACCGCTCGCTCGGCGTCTCGGGCCACGACTACAGCTGACCCGGCCGGCCCTGTCTGACTCGGCCCGCGCCGCCTGACCTGACCCGCGCCTCCTGACCGGCTGGCGCCGCCCGGTGCGCCCGGCAGGGCGCCGCAGGTCAGGCCCGGCGGGTGGGGCGCACCGAGACGACCTCGGCCGTCGCGCCGTGCGGCAGGTCGACCACGAGGCGCACGGCGTCCGCGACCGACTCCGGCTCGAGGTAGAGCGAGGCGTCGTAGGCGCCGCCCTCGGCGGTGACCAGCTCGTGCTGCATGTCGGTGTCGACGCGACCCGGGTGCACCGAGCTGACGCGGACGCCGTTCGGGCGTTCCTCCTCGCGCAGGGCGTCGGTCAGGGCCCGCAGGGCGAACTTGCTCGCCGCGTAGGTGCTGCCGTTCGGCCCGGCGGTGAAGCCCGAGCCGCTGTTGATCGCGACGACGGTGCCCTGTGCGGCTCGCAGCGCCGGCAGCAGCTGACGCGTCACCTCGGCCACGGCGAACACGTTGACCTCGAAGACCCGCCGCCAGGCGTCGCGGTCGGTGTCGGCGACGGCCCGGCCGCCGATCACCCCGGCGGCGTGCACCAGCACGTCGAGTTCGTCGAGGTGGGGCACCGTGAGGGCCGGGCCCGAGAGGTCGGCGGCCCACACCGTCGCGGACGGGAGGCCCGCGGTGATCGCCCGCAGCGCCTCCTCGTCCCGGCCGTGGACGATCACGTGGTGCGTGCGGGCGAGGTCGCGGACGACGGCGAGGCCGATGCCCCGCGAGCCCCCGGTGACGAGTGCGGTCTTCATCGCCCCAGTCTGCCGGTCGACGGGCGCCGTCAGGCCAGCGGGTCGTGGCCCCAGTTCATCAGCGACCAGCGCCACTTCGTGTCGGTGACGTCGCCCGAGGGGCGTTGCTTCGAGTGGCGCGCGACGTAGCCGTGCACCTTCTCCATGTGCTGCCAGTCGGCGTCGGTCAGGTCGGCCTTCTTCTTCTCGAGGATGCGCACGATGTGCCGGCCGCTCTCGTGCCCGACGGACTCGCCGCCGTCCTTCTGCCCCACCTCGCGCGACTCGTCGGTGTCGAGCCAGTCGCGGAGCGTCGAGGCCGTCATGTTCACGTCGTCGTGGAACTCGTCCCAGGTCTGCTGCCGGTCGTCTGCCATGGACCGAGCCAAGCACGCCCGCCGTCGCCGAGCCCGGGAGGCGCGGGTCGCGGCGTCGCGCCCGGCGCGTCCTGCAGCGCGTCGCCTCGGCACCACGGCCCGCCCGGATCGGCGAAGATGGCACGGTGCGCACCCTGACCGCCGGCACCGCCGCCCTGCTGCTCGCCACCTCGCTCGCCGTCACGCTGACCTCGTGCTCGGCCGACGGCACCAACCCGACGGTGGCCCCGCAGGCGAAGATCCCCGCCGGGCTGGCCGTCGAGGGCTACGCCATCGCCTCGCCCGACGCGACCACCGCGGCCGTCGACGCGCTCGACCGCAGCGACGACGCCGTCGACACCGTCGGCGTCTCGGGCGTCGCGATCACGACCGGCGGGGCCGGGGTCGCCCCGAGTGACGAGTCGGCCAACGCGCTGCGAGAGGCCGCCCAGTCGGCGGGCAAGCAGGCCGAGCTGCTCGTCGTCAACGCCGGGCAGGACGGCTTCAGCGGCGAGCTCGCGACGCAGCTGCTGTCGAGCCGGGCCAACCGGGAGTTCGTCGTGTCGGGCCTGACCGGCGAGGTCGTCAACGGCGGTTGGGACGGCGTCCAGATCGACTTCGAGTCGCTCTCGGCCGACGACGCCCCGGGCCTGGTCGACTTCGCCGTCGAGCTGCGCGACGCCCTGCCCGACGACGCCACGATCTCGATGGCCGTGCAGCCGAGCACCGACGAGGCCGGGTACCTCGACCTCGGCTACGACCTCGCCGCACTCGCCGACCCGGTCGACCGATTCGTGCTCATGGCGTACGACCAGCACGGCGCCGGCTTCAGCGACCCCGGGCCCGTCGGCGGGCTGCCGTGGGTCGGCGAGGTGCTCGACGCCGCGCTCGGGCTCGTCCCGGCCGACCGCCTCGACCTCGGCGTCGCCGGCTACGGCTACCGCTGGACCGGCGAGGGCACCGCAGGAGGCGCGGTGTCGGTCGCCGAGGCACGCACCGCCGCGCGGTCCACGGGTTCGTGGGACGCCGACCAGGCCGAGTACACGGCGTCACCCGGCGACGGGTCGACCCTCTGGTGGTCGGACGGCCGGTCGATCACGGCCCGCGCCGAGCTGGCCGCGTCGAAGGGACTGCACGGCGTCGCGATCTGGCAGCTGACGACGGGCGACCCGATCCGCCGCGGCTGACGCCACGGAGTGGCCCGGGGGCGACGGCTCGCCCGCCGCCACGCATCGCACCGCGATTCGTGCACCGCGACCCGACTAGTCGCGGCGCGCTGCACGAAACGCAGTGCAGAGGCGGGCGGGCCGGGTGCGGCTGCGGGCGGGGCGGGTGCGAGGGGCGGGGCGAGGCTACGGCTGGACGACGCCGATCGGGCCGGTCAGCTGCGGGATGTCGCGGTCGCTGAGCAGCCAGTGCTCGCCGCGGCCGGTGATGAGCAGCGCGAGGGGACCCGGCCGGCAGACGACGAGCGCGCCGCCGTCCTGGTGCAGCACGCCGTCGAGCGCGCCGCCGAGGTCGCGGTCGTCTTCGGAACCCGCGGCCGACAGGACGGCGCAGCGGCCCTCGGCGCCCATCGCCTGCAGCAGCCGGCGCATGCCCTCGGGGTCGCTGCGGTCGGGGCCGAGCGGGTGGGCCACGGCCATGTCGACCCACTCGACCGAGCCGGTCAGGTCGGCGAGGGTCACCTCGGCCGGGCCGGACGGGTCGACCGCGAGCTCGTGCACGGACTGCTTGCGATCGGGCGCGGCGAAGGCCTCGAGTGCGGTGATCACGGAAGGGGGGAGCGACGCCACGGGGGTTCTCCTGTCGAGCGGTTCCGACCATCCTCCCACCCGGGGTGCCCTCGCTGGTCCGTCCACAGGCGGAAACCCGAGCGGGCGTCGGGTGGAGCCGCCGCACTACGCTGCCTGGGAGCCGCGCGACGCGCGCCACCCCGACCCCGACCGACCCCCACCACGACGACGACGGAGACACCGTGAGCGACGCCCCCGGCCAGCAGCCGCAGAACCCCCAGCACCCCCACCCGCAGCAGGGCCAGCCGCCCTACACGCAGCACGGCCAGCAGCCCTACCCCGGCCCCGGCGGGCGCTCCGACCCCCTCAAGAACACCAACCCGGGCCTCGGCACGTCGACCCCGTTCATCTGGGTGATCGCCCTCGCCCCGCTGTTGAGCCTCATCGGCCTCACGTTCTTCGACCTCGGGGACTACCTCGAGCGCATGGCCACGATCACCCCCGGCGTCTACCAGTCGCCCTTCACCCCCGGCTACGCGGCCTACATGGGCTACTCGTTCGCGGTCTACGCCCTGACGGTCGTCTTCGCCTGGCTCGACCACCGCGCCCTGACCGCGCGCGGCCTCGTCCGGCCGTTCCCGTGGCCCTGGGCGTTCCTCAGCATCGTCTACGTCATCGGCCGCTCGGTCGTCGTGAAGCGCCGGACCGGAGGCGGCCTCGCCCCGCTGTGGGTCTTCGTCGCCGCCTACGTGGTGACCATCGTCGTCGCGTTCGTGGTGTTCATCTCGGCGTTCGCCGAGTTCGTGCAGACGATGCCCTCGCTGCCGACGGCGCCGTAGTCGGTCCGACTGCGAGGATGGACCCGTGACCTCCTCCACCGCACCCCGCCTCGGCCTGCTGCTCGACGTCGACGGCCCGATCGCCAGCCCCGTGACCCGCAGCATCGCGCTGCCCGAGATCACCCGCGACCTCGTGGCGCTCGCCGCCCTCGGCGTCCCGATCGTCTTCAACACCGGCCGGTCGGACGCGTTCATCCGCGACGAGGTCGTCGGCCCGTTGCTCGCCGCCGGCCTGCCCGAGGGGTCGCGCGTGCACGGCGTCTGCGAGAAGGGCGCCGTCTGGTTCACGATCGGCCCCGAGCACGGTGCCGACGGCATCGGCCCGATCGAGGTCGACCCGTCTCTCGCCATGCCCGCGGACTTCGGCGACGAGATGCAGGCGCTGGTCGCGGACGAGTACGCCGACCTGGTCTTCTACGACACCACGAAGCACGCCATGGTCTCGATCGAGCAGCTCACCAGCGTCGAGTCGTCGACCTACCTGGCCCGGCAGCGCGCCCTCGACGAGCGGGCCATGGCGGCGCTCGTCCGGCGCGGCTTCGGCGTCCGACGGCTCGACGACGTCCGGCCCGACGCGTCCGGCGGGGTGCAGTGGCGCGTCGACCCCACGATCATCTCGACCGACGTCGAGTCGGTGCGGCTCGGCAAAGACCTCGGCGCCGAGCGGGCCCTCGAGCTGCTGGCGGCCGACGGCGAGCCCCCACTCGCCTGGCGCACGGTCGGCGACTCGCGCAGCGACTACGCCATGGCCGACTGGCTGCACGCCCAGGGGCACGCGGTCGCCCACGTCGACGTCCGACCCGCCGACGGCGTCCCGGCGACGCCCTACCCCGTGTTGACGAGCGCCACGGGCGCGATCCACGACGAGGCCGGTGCCGAGTTCCTCGCCGCGTGGCTGGCCGACCTGAGCGCCTAGACCAGCCGCCCGACGCGCCCGGAGCCCGGGCCGGCCGACACGCCCGGAGCCCGGACCGGCCGACGCGCCCCGGGCCGGCCGACGCGCCCGGCACCCGGGCCCGCCGGACGACCCGACCGCCCGGGGTCGCGGGTCGATGCGACGCGCCCGACCCGCGCCTCCTCGTCCGGCGCGTCGAGCCGCGTCGGCGTGCCCCCGGACGGGTGAGGTGGGTGAGTCTGGGTCGCGGACGGGTGTCACCCACCCGCTGACCTGGCGGGCTGTGACCCGTTCGAGGGGGCGTGCCCCCCGAACGGGTGTCGCGTCGGAGCCGGATCGACCCTGTACTGTTTCGTCACGTCCCCGGAACGGTCCCCCGAAAGGCCCACACCGGAGACGAGCCCGTCGATCGAGACGACTGACCCCTCTCGCAGTCGACGGACCCGAATCGGGAGTCCCTAGCTCCCACCCGACCGCCGCCCACCCCGGCGAGTCACTCGAGTCGCCGCTGTCGCCGACGCCCCTCCGGACGTCCGACGGCAGCTCTCACCGCCTGCCGGCGTCCGGTCGTCTCTCAGACCCGAACCCGGAGAGAACACGCATGTCCCGAACCATGCGCGTCAGCGACAGCGACGCCGAGAACCGACCCACCACCGGTGCACCCGACACCGGCCCCGCCCTCGACGCGGCACCCCGCTCGCGGGGCGAGCTGAGGCGCCTGGCACAGCGCGACGAGGAGCGAGGGGCGCGTGCGCGACCCTCGAGCCGCATCACGAGCGACCACCACGCGTCGGTCGTCTCGCGGACCGAGGGGCGTGCCCACTCGCCGTTCATGGTGCTGCTGGTGCTCGCCTGCACCATGGGCATCCTGCTCTACGGGCAGTTCTTGCTGAACCCGGCGAACCGCGGCGACCTGCTGCCCTACGTTGCCGTGATCATCGCCGAGGCAGTCCTGGTCCTGCAGGCGCTGCTGGCCATGTGGACGATCCTCTCGGGGGGCCAGAACCCCCGCGACTTCGACTTCCACTCGACGCAGGACACGCTCTACGACGAAGAGGCCATCGACCGCCTCGGCGTGCGCGACCAGCCGCACCTGTGGCCGATCGTCGTCGACGGCAAGACCGTGGTGGTCGACGTCTTCGTCACCGTCTACGGCGAGGAGCTGTCGAAGATCGCGATGACCGTGCAGGCAGCGCTCGCGATGCAGGGCGAGCACCGCACCTGGGTGCTCGACGACGGTCGCAGCGACGAGGTCAAGGACCTCGCGGCGACCCTCGGCGCCCGGTACATCCGTCGGTTGACGAGCAACGGGGCCAAGGCCGGCAACGTCAACTACGCCCTGTCGGTGGCGAAGGGCGACTACTTCGCCATCTTCGACGCGGACTTCGTGCCCAAGCCGATGTTCTTGCACGAGACCGTGCCGTTCTTCATCGACGAGAAGGTCGCCTTCGTGCAGACCCCGCAGTCGTACGGCAACCTCGTGAGCATCGTCAGCCGCGGCGCCGGCTACATGCAGGCCGTCTTCTACCGGTACATCCAGCCGGGTCGCAACCGCTTCAACGCGGCGTTCTGCGTCGGCACCAACGTGATCTTCCGCCGAGCGGCGATCGACGAGGTCGGCGGCATCGACACCGACTCGAAGTCCGAGGACGTCTGGACCAGCCTCTTCTTGCACGAGGCCGGCTGGCGCTCGATCTACATCCCGATGACGCTCGCGATCGGCGACGCCCCCGAGACCATCGAGGCCTACAGCAAGCAGCAGCTGCGCTGGGCGACCGGCGGCTTCGAGATCCTCTTCCGCCACAACCCGCTGAGCCCCCGTCGCACCCTCACGATGGACCAGCGGTTCCAGTACACGCTGACGGCGACGCACTACCTGACGGGCATCGCCCCGCTGCTGCTGATCATGGTGCCGCCGATGGAGATCTTCTTCGACCTGCGCCCGATGAACCTGCACATCTCGGTGCTGCAGTGGCTGCTCTTCTACTCGGGCTTCTACCTGCTGCAGATCGCCCTGGCCTTCTTCACGCTCGGGTCGTTCCGGTGGGAGGTGCTGATGCTGGCGTCCGTGTCGTTCCCGATCTACGTCAAGGCGCTCTGGAACGTGCTGAGCGGCAAGGACACCGCCTGGCACGTGACCGGCGGAGGCAAGGCGGCGAGTCCGTTCAACGTGCTCGTGCCGCAGGTGCTGTTCTGGCTGTTCCTCACGCTGACCTCGCTCGTCGCCATCTGGCGCGACTGGGACAACCGCGTGCTCACCCTGGCCACGGTCTGGAACCTCATCAACACCGCGGTGCTGTCGGCGTTCCTGCTGGCGGCGCTGCGCGAGGCCCGCTCCATCAAGCGTGCGGCTCGCACGGGCTCGAGTGCCCGCACGACGATGGCGCACCCGATCGGCACGCAGCCCGAGCCCGACCGCACGCTCCGCACCCAGGTCGCCCGGCCGTTGCCGCGCAGCCACGACGAGTTCCTCGAGCTGTCGGCCGAGCAGCGATCCGAGCAGCTGCGCCGCGACGACGAACGCCGCCACCTGCTCGAGGCCGAGCTGGCGATCGTCGACGAGCACCACGCCGACGAGGCCGAGCACGAGCCCGGCACCCCCCGACCCGACCGACACGACACGAACGACCGAGAGAAGGTGGTCTCATGACCTGGGGCAACAGGATCAAGATGACCGTGGGCATCCTCGTGGTGATCGCCCTCGTGGCCGTCTTCACCGTGATCTTCACGCAGCGTCAGGCGCAGGTCATCAGCACGAGCGCCGCCATCGCGAGCCAGGACTTCCCGGTCGGCACCGACTACAGCGGCACGGTCACCTCGACCGACGCCGAGGTGGGCGACGTCGTGAAGAAGGGCGACGTGCTGTTCTCGCTGCAGAGCCCCTCGCTGCAGAAGGACCTCGCCGACGACGTGGTCGTCCCCGACACCGAGGCGTACACCGTGGCGGACGACGGCACGATCACCTTCATGGCCACCGTCGACGGCACCTTGTCGCGCCTCGACGTCCGTGAGGGCGGGTTCCTCGGGTCGGGCACGTCCGTCGCGACCATCGAGAAGGCCGGCACGCTCTTCGTGGACGCCGACTTCACCCTGACGCCTCGCGACTACGAGCGCATCCAGGACGGCGCCACCGTCGACGTCATGCTGCCGAACCAGGTCGTGGTCGAGGGCAGCGTCGACCTGGTCAGCGTCCAGACGAAGGACGGCGCGGCCGCGGCCACGGTCCGCGTCGTCAGCGACCAGCTGACCGAGGGTGCCTACAACGGCCTGGTGGCGAGCGGCACGCCGGTCGAGGCGACCATGCACCTGCGCGACGACGGCATCCTCGCCGGTCCGGTGGACACCATGCAGGACTTCCTGCGCCAGATCGGGGTCTGACGATCCGCGGCGCAGCGAGAGAGACGACGGGTCGGTCCGACCGACGGGATCGTTCGGGATCACCGATCGACGCCGGGCCGGCCCGTCACCCCCGGGAGGCGCGGGTCGAGACCCGACGCGCCCCGCGCCTCCCGGCCCTCCGCCGCCTGGTCACCGGCGTCGCCCTCGGCACCGCCGGCGCGCTCGTGCTGGCCGGCTGCACCGGCGGTTCGGGCACGGACGGCGACGGCGACACGACCGGGCGCCCCGACGCCACGGGCGACGTGCTGCCGGCCTCGCAGGTCGACCCCCTCGTCGCCGCCCTGCCGCAGGAGTCGGTCGGCGCCGTGCCGGCCATGCGCCTCGCCGACGGGCTCGTCCCGCCGACCAACGCCTGGTTCTCGGGCCTCGTGTTCGGCGACCAGCCTCAGCCGGTGTTCCCGTTCCCGGTCTCGTTCCAGCTGACCGACGACGGCTTCGCCGCGGGGCTGCCCATGCCCGTGGCCTCCGAGAAGGCGATCGTCGGGCCCGCCCTGCCCGACGTCACCCTCGACGTCGGTGCCACCGCGACCGAGGTCAGCGCCTACGACAAGGTCTCGGTGACGGTCGCGCACCTCGACGGCGACACGGTGCTCGGTCACACGACCGTCGCCGAGGGCTCACCGCTCGTCTCGTACACCGCCGCCTCGGCGCAGACCGACACCCTCGGCACCGCCGTGACGAGCACCGGCGACGGACGCGGCACGCTGACCGTCGGCGCCACCACGTGGGGCGTCGTCGTCACGGGCGGTGACCTCGACGGCACGTCCGTCCGGCTCGACGAGGGCGGCTCGGTCGTGCTCGTGCCGGTGCCGGACGGCGCCACCGACGACCAGGTGGGGACGGTGCTCGACGCGGCCGCCTCGCCGCTGGTGTCGGTGACCACCGGGCACCGCGCCTCCGGGTCCGGGTCGTCGGCGATCTCGACCACCGAGCTCGGCTACGAGACCGCGCCCGGCGGCGACACCCTGCTGGTGTCGGCGCCGCACATGGGCGGCTCGGCGACGGGTGGTGACACCGGGCTGAGCTACGAGACGATCTACGGCACCGTGCCGCTGGCGGTCGGCTCGTCACTCTCCTTCGACGCGCCCGTCACGACGGCCTCGGCCGAACTCGACCTCTCGGGCCTGAGCGACGACCAGCGGCAGCAGCTCGGCGACCAGGTGCGGGCCGACGTCGCCTCGACGACGGCGCCCGCGGCCGACACCTACTTCGGCGGCAAGGCGCTGTACCGGTCGGTGATGCTGATGCAGCTCGCCGAGCAGCTCGGCGACGACGCCTCGGCCGACACCCTGCGCACGTCGATCGTCGACCGGCTCGACACCTGGACCGACCCCTCGGGCTGCGAGACGCGCGAGCAGGAGTGCTTCGTCTACGACCCCGCCGTGAAGGGCGTCGTCGGCAAGGTGGCGTCGTTCGGGTCGGACGAGTTCAACGACCACTACTTCCACTACGGGTACTTCCTCTACGCCGCCGGCGTGGTCGCGGCCGACGACCCCGAGCTGGCCGAGCGGTGGCAGCCCGTGATGGACCTGCTCGCGGCCGACATCGCCTCGGGCTCGGGCAACGGCTCGTTCCCCGACCAGCGGGCGTTCGACCCGTACTGGTCGCACAGCTGGGCCTCGGGCTACGCGCCGTTCGCGGACGGCAACAACCAGGAGTCGTCGTCCGAGGCGGTCACCGCCTACGCCGGGCTGTCGCTCTGGGCCGCCGCGACGGGCGACGACGCTCTCGGCGGCGAGGCGTCGTGGATGCTCAGCAGCGAGGCGTCGTCGGCGCTGGCCTACTGGCTGAACCCCGACCTGAGCGGCCCGACCGCGGACGGGTACGACCACGCGATCGTCTCGCTGACCTGGGGTGGCAAGCGCGACTACGGCACCTGGTTCTCGGCCGAGCCGTCCGCGATAGCGGGCATCCAGCTGATCCCGCTCGCCCCGAGCTCGGTGTCGTACCTGACGTCGTCGGCGGCCGGCGGTGCCGAGCAGATCGCCCGCGTGGTCGACGAGGCCGCGGCCTCGGGCTTCGACGCGCCCCTCGGCGACTACGTGCTGATGTACTCGGCCCTGCAGGGGCCCGACCAGGCCGCCCAGGCCCTGTCGACGCTGGCCGACCTGCCCGAGTCGGGCATCGACGACGGCAACTCTCGGGCCTACGCGATGGCGTACGTCATGAGCGCCGGGGCCCGGTAGGCGCAGGGCCCGGCGCGCTGGCGCGGGCGCGGGGTGCGGGCGCGGGGCGCAGGGCGCAGGAGCGGGCGCGGGGCGCAGGAGGCGCGGGTCCGGTCACGAGACACCGCCGAGTGGACGACGCACCGCGGCATGCGGCGGTGCCCTGTCCACTCCGCGGCGTCGGAGCAGCGTGCGGCCTCAGCCGACCTCGCGCACCGGGTCGACCAGCCGCACCGGGTCGACCAGGCGGTGCACGCTGCCGTCGGGCCGGTTCGCGACGAGCGCGCCGCCCCAGAAGCCGAGCTGGTCGCCGTCGCTGTCGAGCTGCCAGAGGCGGTGGCCGTCGGCGAGGTCGAACGCCGTGACGACGGAGGTGCGACCGCCCGACGGCGAGGTCGTGGCGTACCCGGTCGTCCGGCCGACGAGGGCGATCTCGGACTCGCCCGGCACGGCGGCGCGGGCGACCTCGTCACCGGTCGTCGCGTCCAGCAGCCGGACGGTGCGTTCGTCCGCCTGGTCCGACGTGAGGTCGCCCGAGGCCGCCGCCGCGCCTCCCGGTTCGAAGGTCTGGGCGAAGACGAGCGAGCCGCGGCCGCCGGCCGGGTCGGTCGTCACGCGGGCGAGGCCGTGGCGGCGGTCGCGCGGCGGGGTGGTCCAGAGCTCGGCGCCGGTGCGTCGGTCGACGCAGACGACCCCGGGTGTGGTCGAGAAGACGAGGCAGTCGTCGGTCGGCTGCACGCCGCGGTCCTGGCGGTAGCCGTGTCGCCACCGCTCGGTGCCGTCGAGCGAGAGGGCGACCACCGTGCCGTCCGTGTCGCCGGTCGAGGTGGGGATCGCGGGGTCGAGGCCGACCACGACGAGGTCGCCGTCGACGGTGAGCGTCGTGGCCGTGGGCAGGTCGGGGCCCCACGGGGTGGTGTCGCCGGTCCGCCCGTCGACCGCGGTGATCACGCCGTCGTCGAGGACGAGCAGGCCGTCGGGCGTGAGCGCCTCGTCCTGCCGGCCCGTCGTCTCGCCCGTCCAGACCGGGGTGTCGAGGTCGTCGGCGCGGTAGAGCGAGAACTCGCCCGTGCCGGGCTCGGAGTCGTAGTAGACGGCCGAGTCCTGGTACGAGAACTCGGGGTCGCTCGAGACGAGCACCCAGGAGGCGGTGGCGTCGGTCAGGCGGGCGCGTCCGTTCGGCGAGGTGGTCACGTCGGTCAGCTCACCCGTCGCGAGGTCGAGGCGGCCGTAGGCCGAGGCGAAGCCGTCGTCGCCGAAGCCGAGCGACGAGACGAGCGCCGTGCCCGTGGCCTCGTCGGCCGGCCAGACCTGGACGAACCCGCTGCCCGCGTCGAGCTCGGTGCCGAGGTCGACCCACCAGCGGACCGTGCCGTCGACGGGGTCGACGCGCGCCAGCCGGCTGGAGGTCTGCGCCGTGCCGCCGAAGCCCCCGTCGAAGCTGCACCCGGTGTCGCTCGCGGCGCTCGTGGCGGCGCCGTCGTCCGTGCCGTCGCCGCTCGCGCTGACCAGCACGTCGCCGTCGAGCCCGCCGGTGCCCACCCCGGGCTCGGCCTGCCAGAGCAGGCACTCGGCCCGGTCGTCGGGCACCCCGACGTCGGCGGGGGTGAGGGTCCACGACGCGGCGACGGGCTCGTGTCGCAGGTCGTCGCCGTCGACGCCGTCGAGCGCGTCGGCCGACGAGTACCGGGGAGCCTCGACCAGGCCGACGGTGGTGACCAGGGCCGCGATCACGACGACCGCGGCGGTGACGAGGGCGAGGCGACGAGCGCGGGAGGCGCGGTGCCAGGCGGCCCCGGAGCGCCGACGGGCGCGCGCGAGCGGCTGGTCGCTCGGCGAGGCCTGGTCCGTCACCCGGCCATGCTACGAGTCGGGTGCGCGCACGGGCCGTGACCTCGCCCGGGGGCTCGACCCGCGCCTCCCGGGCCCTCGGGGTCGCCCGTTAGGCTGGTGCGGGCCGTCCGGGCGCACCGGGAGCGCCCATGCCCGACCCTCACACGCCCGCCCCGCCCGCCACGCCCGACCCCGCCCGAAGGAGCCGCGCCATCGAAGCCGTCGTCATCTCGATCCTCGCCCTGGCGATCGTCGTGCTCGTGGTGATCCAGGTGATCTACCGCCGTCGTGTGCTGCAGCGCCGTGAGGCCTCGGGGCAGCGCGTCGTCGGCCGCGGCACCTACGTCGTGTTCGGCGTGATGGCAGCGTTCTTCCTCTTCGCGGTGTTCGTGTTCCCGCTGCTCGTGCGGGGGTAGCGGCCTTCGGGCAGTGACCGATCAGGGCCGGTGGTCGATCGGCACCCGAGGGGCCGCGATGCCGGGCCAGAAGTCCTCGCCTCCGGTCCGATCGAGAACGAGGTCGGGAAGCGTGGCCTCAGAAGCCCCACTGCGGACCAGGACGTCGTCCAGGGAGGCGACGACGTCGAGAACCGAACGTGGTCCGAACTGGCCCACCAGCCTCTTCGCCTTGGCTCGGACGTTGTTGGGTGTCGGGCCGGCGTCGATGATGGAGTGATGCCAGAGTCGGCTGTGGTGGGCGCAGCGGTTCCGCAGGTAGACCAAGGCCCTCACGCGGTACGCGAAACCTGCCGTGGCGACCCCGACGCTGCTCGCCACCTCAGCAGCGAGTGTGCCCCCAGCCCCTCGCTCGATGCACCGGGACAGCGTTCCGAACGAGAAGGCCTCGACCGCCGACCAGATCGGTAGGTCAGCGAACGGGGCGCCAGTCCCGTCATCGGTCTTGAAGTGGAGGATGTGCCGCTCCTTGCTGCGGCCGACATCCCGTAGGCACGCCGTGACGGTGGGTTCGGCATCGCCGACGTCGGTGTAGAAACTCTGCTCCAGGTAACGCCCACGAGGGCCGTGCCTGTCGCTGATCACCCTGGCCACGTGCGTTCGGAGGACCAGCTCGGCCCGCGCCAGCGGGGCCACGAGGCGTGCTCGAAGGGTTTCGTCCGCTTCGTAGACGCGTCGGATGTCGTCGAAGCTGGTACCCGGTCGGAAGGAGTCGTCACCCTCGTGCGGCGCGGTCTGGAAGTACCTCGCCCAACCGGACAGGCGGTAGTAGTTGTGGGTCGAGAGGAACGACCGGCATTCTGTCTCGTCGGCGACGATCAGGCCGCGCGATCTGAGCAGGTCCGTCTGCTGTTCGAGGGAGAGGTTCGGCTTCATGACGTGTTCCAGAACGAAAAAGGCCCCTCCCATGTGAGCATCGTGGAGAGGCTTGGGAGGGGGTCGATTGCTTCGATCCTAGCTCGTAGGCCTTAGCTTTGCGACCATGTCCGACAT
Organism: Frigoribacterium sp. VKM Ac-1396; assembly: GCF_015350895.1. NCBI lineage: Bacteria > Bacillati > Actinomycetota > Actinomycetes > Micrococcales > Microbacteriaceae > Frigoribacterium > Frigoribacterium sp. VKM Ac-1396. The sequence continues at coordinate 127,897 of NZ_JADKSD010000002.1, forward strand.
CGATTCGAGCAGGGGGACCGGCGAGATGCGCCCCGGTGAGGCGGCCGACGTCGAGGCGTGCGTGGCGGTGTGGGTCGCGGCGTGCGCGGCCCGCGACGGGCGCGCCGTCGACGGGGTCGCCGAGAGGGCCCGGCCGAAGTTCGACGCGGCCCTCGTCTGGCTGGTCGTCGACGGCTCGGACGGCATCGACGGCTCGGACGGTTCCGACGGCATCGACGGCTTCGTGCTCGCGACGCGTCCCGGCAGCGGTCTGCCCGGCGATCCCGTCGACGCACCGGTCCTCGGCCTGCTGGCGACGAACCCCGGCGCCCAGGCCCGGGGGCTCGGGCGCTCCCTGCTGAGGGCGGCGACGCGAGAGCTCGCGGCTCGCGGTCACGAGCGCGTCGTGCTGCACGTGCTCCTCGACAACGTCGGGGCCGTCCGGCTCTACGAGTCCGAGGGGTGGGTGGCCGCGGGCACGCCTTTCGAGCACTCCCTGCTGAAGCGGCCCACGCAGCGGTTCGAGCGGGTGCTCTGACCGGTCCGGGTGCGAGCGCCTCCGGTCAGCGCTGCGCCCCTGGACGCCAGACGGGCGTGGGGTCGACGGCCTCGGCGACGCGTCGGGCGGTGGCGCCGAGCTGTCGTGCCTGGGCCGCGGTCAGGCTGTCGAAGACGAGTCGGCCGACGAGGGCCTGGTGCCCCGGGGTCGCCTGCCCGACCTGCTCGTGGCCGTCGTCGGTCAGCACGGCCAGGGTGAACCGGCCGTCGGACGGGTCGACGAGGCGACGCACCCAGCCCTTGCCCTCGAGCCGCGTCACCGCACGGGACAACCGCGACAGGGTGCAGCTCGCGTAGCCGGCGAGGGTGCTGAGGCGCAGGGTCCGCTCGGGGGCGCCGTCGAGTGCGGTCATGAGGCCGTGCTCGAAGTGCGTGACCCCGCTGTCGCGCAGCAGTTGGGCGTCGAGGGCGGCGGGCAGCCGCTCGAGCAGGGTCGCGACCGCCGCCCAGACGTCGAGTTGCTCGTTCGTCAGGGCGCGGGGCGGGGGAGGCGTCGGCACGCCTCGAGGGTACGGCACGGCCGGGCGGACGGCGACTTGCCCAGGCAAGCGCTGACGCCTAGATTGACTTGCCTGAGCAAGCCAGCACCCGGCGGGCGACAGCCACAGCGACAGCCACCGCACCAGCACCAGGAGGAACCATGGATCTACGACTCGACGGCACGACCGCCCTCGTCACCGGCTCGACCCAGGGCATCGGCCGTGCCGTCGCCGACCGGCTCGCCGCCGAGGGAGCGGCGGTGATCGTGAACGGCCGGGACGAGGCCAGGGTCGCCTCCACCGTCGAGGCCCTGCGGGCGGCCCACCCGGGTGCGTCCGTCGAGGGCGTCCCCGCCGACCTCGCCGACGCCGCCGACACCGCCCGCCTGCTCGTCGCGCTCGACGACCGAGGCGGCGTCGACGTCCTGGTGAACAACGTGGGCCTCTTCGGCCTGGACGAGTTCACCTCGGCGGGTGACGATGTCTGGGCGCGCTACCTCGACGTCAACCTGATGAGCGGCGTCCGCCTCTCGAGGCACCTGCTCGGCGGCATGCTCGAGCGCGGCAGGGGTCGCATCGTCTTCGTCGGCAGCGAGTCGGGGGTCGACGTGCCGGGCGACATGATCCCCTACGGCGTCACCAAGTCGGCGACGATCGCGCTCGGCGCCGGGCTGGCCAAGCTCACGCGCGGCACGGGCGTCACGGTCAACACCGTCCTCGGCGGCCCGACCTGGTCGGACGGCGTCGCCACCGCGGTCGCCGGCGTCGCGGCCGCCCAGGGTGTCTCCGTCGACCAGCTGAAGGAGGCGCTGGTCGCCCGGCGAGGGACGTCCCTGCTGCAGCGCTTCATCGACCCCGACGAGATCTCCTCGCTCGTCGCCTACCTCGCGAGCCCCCTGGCGTCGGCGACGAACGGCGCCGCGCTGCGAGCCGACGGCGGGGTGCTGACCGGCCTGCTGTGAGCCCCGCCCGCCCACAGCGCCACGTCCTGGGCACAGCACCACGACTAGTCGTGGTGCTGTGCCCATCTCGTGGTGTCGTGCCCGATCGGCACCGCGCCGTCACCCGCGGTCGGCCACCGCCGTCGGGTCGTCGAGGCGGCGGACGACGCCGTCCTGCCCCGTGACCACCAGGTGCGGACCCCAGAAGCCGACGTCGATCGCGTCGCCGAGCGAGGTCCGCCAGAGCTCGCGGTGGCTGTGCCCGTCGAAGGCGACGACGGACGACCGGCCGTCGACGCCGAAGGCGAGCTGGTAGGTGGTCGTGCGGCCCTGGGCCAGAGGCGCCGAATAGCCCGGCAGCGTCGCCTCGAAGGCCACGTGCCCGTCGTCGGCGTCGAAGGTCGTGACGGTCGACGTCTCGTCGCCGAAGCTGCTCGAGGGCGAGACGGACACCTGTACCTGGTCGAACGCCGAGTCGGGCAGGGGGTTCCAGCCCGACTGCACGGTCTGCCCGCTGCGGACCGGGACGGTCGTCGTCCACCGGGTCTCGCCGGTCGAGGGCGACAGGCAGGTCACCGAGACTCGTCCTACGGGGGCGTCCGCGTCGTCCCCGTCGCCGGCGCCGCCGCCGCCCCTCGGGCCCTCGACGACGGGGTCGCCGCTGACGACGGTGGCCGTGACGGTGACGCAGCGGTCCGAGACGATCAGCGAGGCGTCGCCCGGCAGGTCGGCCGACCAGCCGATCGCGCCGGGGTCGTCCTGCGAGAACGCGACGAGGCGCTGGCCGTCGTTCGCCGCGAACGCCACGAGCACGTGGTCGCCGGCCTGCTCGGGCCAGCCCGAGGTCTCGTCGTCGATCGCCACGGGGTGCTCGGCACCGGTTGCGGCGTCGATCACCCGCGGCCCCTCGCCCGCCGTCGTCAGCACGTAGAGCTCGTCGTCGAACAGGGTCACGGTCGCCTGCGCCGGCTCGTCTCCGCGCCAGGTCACGGCGTCCAGATCGTCGAGGGGGTGCAGTTCGAACGCCGTCCGGTCGCCGTCGTTCGTCGTCGGGCCCGTGCCGTCGGCCCCGAACCGCGACCGCGGCTGGTGCGAGACCAGGACGCTCGACGACGAGACGCCCTCGATGCGCGTGACCTGGTCGGCGTCGGTCGACTCGACGGCCGCGGACCGGTCGGTGACCTCACCCGTCACGAGGTCGAGCCGTGCGAGGGTCGAGCCGGTCTCGACCTCGACGGTCAGGGTGGCCGCCCGGCCGTCGTCGTCGGGCGTGACCGACACCGAGCGCACCGCCCGGCCGAGGGCCGTCGCCACGTTCGCGCTCCAGGCCACCTCGCCGGTCTCGCCGTCGACCCGTGCCAGTCGCCCGCCCGCCCCGCCGCACCGGTCGGAGAGCTCGGCCGACTGCGCCGCCATGATCGCGTCGTCGTCCACCCCGCCGACCCGCAGGTAGTAGGCGCAGCCGTCGGGCGTGCCCGGCGTCAGCTCGTCGGTCAGGTCGGTGCGCCAGACCGTCGTGGTCGGCTCGCCCCGCAGGTCGTCGACCAGCATCGCGGGCCGCGCCGGCTCGTCGTACCGCGGTTGCACCGCGAGCCCCGCCCCGGCGACGACCGCGGTCACGGCGGCGACGGCGGCGATCGTCAGGCCCAGGCGTCGAGCCCGGGAGGCGCGGGTCCAGAACCGACGCACCGCACCCGGCGCACGGCTGCCCGGCGTCTGCCGCGGTGACCGCCGCCCGCGCCGGGCTGCTCCGGTCGCCTCCCCGCCGTCGTGGTCGTCGTGGTCGTCGTGGTCGTCGACGTCGTCATGACCGCCGAGGGCGGCCGCGCGGTCGCCGAGGTGACCGGACGCGGAGGCGGGCGTCGTCGATGAGCCGGCCCGCGCCTCCCAGGCTGCCGGCGGGCGCACGGGACGCACCGGCTGCCACGACCGTTCGCTCATGCCGACCCCCTCCGGTCGCCATGCTACGAGACCGGGCCGGTCCACCGGTATGCTGGCGCGTCGTCCCCCGAGCAGGGGGCCACGACCGGCCCGCACCACCAGGCCCGCACCACTCCGCCGCACCACCCCGCCGCACCGACCAGCCCGCACCACCCAGGAGGCAGCATGAGCACCGTCCCCAAGGCCCGGGGTCTCGGCACCCTGTGGCGCACCAAGTCGGTCGAGTCGTCGCTCGCCGACTCGACCGGGCCCGAGAACGGGCTGAAGCGCTCGCTCGGAGTCACCGACCTGACCCTGATGGGCATCGCCGTCGCCGTCGGGGCCGGCATCTTCTCGGTCGGCGCCAACGCTGCCGCGAACTTCGCGGGGCCGGGCGTCACGTTGTCGTTCCTGCTGGCCGCGGTCACCTGCGGCCTGGCGATCATGTGCTACGCCGAGTTCGCCTCGACGATCCCCGTCGCCGGCAGCGCGTACACCTTCACCTACGCCACCCTCGGCGAGTTCCTGGCCTGGATCATCGGGTGGGACCTCATCCTCGAGACCCTCACCGGCGCCGCGGTGCTCGCCAAGTACTGGGGCATCTACCTCAGCACGGTGTTCGAGGGCTTCGGCCTCGACGTGCCCGCCACCCTGTCGATCGGGCCGCTCGAGCTCAGCTGGGCACCGTTCGTCATCGTCGCGTTCTTCACCGTGCTGCTCGTGCTCGGCACGCAGCTCAGTTCGCGCGTCGGCAGCATCTTCACCGTCGTCAAGGTCGCGATCGTCCTGTTCGTCATCGTCGTCGGCTTCTTCTTCGTCAAGGCGTCGAACTACACGCCGTTCGTGCCCGAGTCGCAGCCCCGCCCGGCCGGTGAGGGCGACGTCTGGACGCAGTCCCTCTTCTCGTTCGTCTCGGGTGCCGAGCCGGCGCAGTACGGTGTCTTCGGCCTGCTCGCCGGTGCCTCGCTCGTCTTCTTCGCCTTCATCGGCTTCGACGTCGTCGCCACCAGCGCCGAAGAGGTCAAGAACCCGCAGAAGACCATGCCGCGCGGCATCTTCCTCGGACTCGCCATCGTCACGGTGCTCTACGTCCTCGTCTCGATCGTGCTGACCGGCATGGTGTCGTACCGTGACCTCGCCTCCGTCGAGGCACCCACCCTGGCGACCGCGTTCGACCTGGTCGGCGTGGGCTGGGCCGCCCAGGTGATCGCGATCGGCGCCCTGATCGGCCTGACCACGGTCATCATGGTGCTGCTGCTCGGTCTCGCCCGCATCGTCTTCTCGATGGCCCGTGACGGCCTCCTGCCCCGCTGGCTCGCGAAGACCTCGGCCGTCCGCAAGACGCCCGTGCGCGTGCAGGTCATCGCCGGCGTGCTCGTCGCCCTCATCGCCGGGTTCACCGACGTCGGCGTCCTCGAAGAGATGATCAACATCGGCACCCTGTCGGCCTTCGTGCTGGTCAGCATCGGCGTGATCGTGCTGCGCCGGACGCGCCCCGACCTGCCGCGCGCCTTCCGCGTCCCGCTGTCGCCCGTGCTGCCGATCCTCTCGGCCGTGCTCTGCGTCTGGCTGATGTTCAACCTGACGACGCTCACCTGGGCGCGGTTCGCGGTGTGGCTCGTCATCGGCGTGATCGTGTACTTCGCCTACGGGCGTCGGCACTCGCGGGTCGGGCTCGGTGAGGACGCCGCGGCGCCCGCTCCGGCCGTCGACGCGGGTGGCCGGCCGCGCTGAGTCGCACCGCCGATCGACGGAGAACCCCGTTCGCGACGATGAACCCCGACTGTTCGGGGTTCATCGACGTGAACGGGGTTCTTCGCGGTGTGCCTGGGCATGAACGGCGCAGGGGCCTGGCCGGCGCAGAGGATGACCGGCGCAGTGGTGACCGACGCGGCCGGGCCGAGCGCGCCTCCTCGGGGTCGGAAGGCGCGCGGGGGTCGGGAGGCGCGCGAGGGTCAGGAGGGGCGGGGCGCGTCGAGCGCGTCCACCGCGGCCACGACGTCGTCGACCTCGGTGCGCGTCGTGTAGTCGACGTGGACGTCGGCGAAGACGACCTTGCCGTCGCGGTCGACGACCAGCACGGTCGGGAACGGCACGTCGGCGGTGGCGTCGGCGTTGCTGTCGGCGACGTCGAAGCCGAGGCCGGAGTGCACCGCACGGGCCTCGGCGGCCGGTTCGGTCTGGATGCCCAGCGCCCGCACGAGCACGTTGCCCGGGTCGGACAGCACGGGGAACTCGAGGCCGCCGTTCACGACCGATCGTTCGCTGCCCTCGGGCGTCTGGGGGCTGATGGCGACCAGGGCGACGCCGCGCTCGCGCAGGAGGGGCAGCAGGTCGGCCTGGTAGGTCTTGAGGGTCAGGTTGCAGTACGGGCACCAGGCGCCGCGGTAGAAGACGAGAACGGCAGCCGTCTCGCCCACCGTCTCGGACAGCGACACCTCGTCGCCTGCCGTGTCGACCAGGGTGGCGTCGACGATCGTGTCGCCGAGTCGCACGGCCGAGGCGGGGACGCCCGCGTCGCGCAGGCCGGACTGCTCGTCGTCGAAGACCTTGGTGGCGTCGGCACCGATCCGGGCGTTGAACCCCTCGGTGAACTCGCTCACCTGGTCGGCGATGGAACTCGCGGCGCTGGCGTCGTGGGTCGACATGTGGTCCTCTCGGCGGGGCGGTGGCTCGTCGGGTGCGTGCCCTCGGCGACCGGCCTGCGGCGTCGAGCCCGGGAGGCGCGGCGCAAGTGGGGACGTGGGGTCACGTCCGGTCGCCGGGGTCGATCGTAGACGGTGCGACCGGTGTCGTCCGTCCCGCACCGGGCGCCGTTCGCATTCGTCCCCGGGCCCGGGCCCCGGGCCCCGCGGTCGAGTCGGACGGGCGGCTCGCCGTCGGTGCTGCCGTCGCACCGCCTGCCATCGCCGTCGGGCCGCTCGCCGCCGTGGTCAGGTCGCTCGCGCTGTGGTTGCCGCAGGGCCGCCCGCCTGCGTGGTCAGGCCGCCCGCGCCTCCAGCAGGTCGAGGGCGGCGACGATCTCGTCGACCTCGGTGCGGGTGGTGTAGTCGGTGTGGACGTCGGCGAAGACGACCGTGCCGTCACGGTCGATCACGAGCACGGTCGGGAAGGGGATGTCGCCGGTCGCGTCGGCGTTGCTGTCGGCGACGTCGAAGCCGAGCTGCGTGTGCACGGCCCGCGCGTCGGCGCTGGGCTCGGTGCGGATGCCCAGGGCGTCGGTCAGCACGTTGCCCGGGTCGGACAGCACGGGGAACTCGAGCGCGCCGTTCGTCACGGACGCCTCGGAGCCCTCGGGCGTCTGGGGGCTGATGGCGACGAGCGCGACGCCCCGCTCGCGGAGCCGGGGCAGCAGCTCGGCCTGGTACGTCTTGAGGGTGAGGTTGCAGTACGGGCACCAGGCGCCCCGGTAGAACACCAGCACGGCCGGGCCCTCACCGACCGTCTCGGCCAGCGAGACCTCGTCGCCCTGGGGCGTGAGCAGCGTCGCCTCGACGAGGGTGTCGCCGGGCTCCACCGCGTCGTCGGGCACGCCGGCCTCGCGCAGGGCGCTCTGCTCGTCGGCGAACACCTTTGAGAAGTCGGGGCCGATCTGGGCGCTGAAGCCCTCGTCGAACTCGGCGACCTGGTCGGCGATGCGGCGGTCGGGGGTGGGGTTGCTGGCGTTCGACATGGTCGTCCTCTCGCGGTGACGGGCTCGCCGGGTACGGCCGTCGGATGCCGCCGATCGTAGGCACGTCGCACCAGGCCGAGCTGGGACGTCGTCACGGAGCGTCACACATGGGTGCGGGCGCGGCCGGTGATCAGCTCCGCCGGTGTTCAGCTCCGGCAGTGATCAGCTCCGCCGGTCATCAGCCCTGGCCCTGCTCAGCTCTGGCAGTGCGGGCACCAGTACGTGTCGCGCAGCTCGAGCTCGCTCTCGCCGAGTTCGCCACGGACGATCTTCGTGCCGCAGCGCAGGCAGGGCTTGCCCGCCCGGCCGTAGACCCAGTCGGTCGTGCCCCGCAGGTTGCCCGTGGTGGTGCGGTCGACGCGCTCCTTGTTGGCCTGGATCAGCCGGTGGGCCAGGTCGATCATCTTCGGCCGGTTCTCGACCTCGCCGACGGGCCGCGTGGGCAGCACGCCCCGCAAGAAGCAGAGCTCGTTGCGGTACACGTTGCCGACCCCGGCGAGCACCCGCTGGTCGAGCAGGGCGAGCCCGACCTCGCGGGTCGGGTCGGCCTCGAGGTTCGCGAGGGCCCGGGCGGCGTCCCAGTCGGGGCCGAGCAGGTCGGGGCCGAGGTACGAGACGACGCTGTCGTCGTCGTCGCGGGCCACCAGCTCGACGATGCCCAGGTCGAAGCCGACGGCCACCCACTCGGCGGTCTCGAGCACGACGCGGGCCTGGTAGGCCGGGCGCTTCCAGTTGGTGCCGTGCCGGTAGACGTGCCACGACCCCTCCATCTTGAGGTGCGTGTGCAAGGTCAGGTCGCCGATGTGGTGCAGCAGGTGCTTGCCGCGGGCGATGACGTCGTCGACGACCTCGCCGGTCAGGTCGACCGTGGCGAACGCCGGCACACGGAAGTCGCTGGCCGTGAGCGTCTGGCCGTGCAGCACCGCGTCGAGGTTCTTCGCGGCGCGGTAGACGGTGTCTCCCTCGGGCATCGGTCAGGACCTCAACCGGATGCCGCTCGGCGTGGGCGCGAAGCCGGCGTCGCGCAGGGCGTCGCCGAGCGGGGTGCCCAGCACGAACTCGCCGTCGACCCGTTCGACGGCCAGCTTGCCGAGGCGCGTGCGGACGGTGGCCGCGAGCGACGCGGCCGCGAGGGCGAGCTCTCGTTCGTCGGGTTCGCCGAAGGTGAGGACGGTCTTGCCGCCGCGCTCGACGTAGACGACGAGTCGGCCGTCGACGAGCACGACGAGCGACCCGGCCTTGCGGCCCGGCCGGTGCCCGGACTTCTTCTTGCCGCCCCCTGCGGCGTCGGCCGTGTCGGCGCGGCCGGACCCCGAGGAGGCGCGGGTCGTGCCCGCCGTGGAGTCCGCGTCGTCGCGCGTCCCGGCCCCGGTCGCCGTGGTCGCCGCCGCCGAGGTGGCGGCTCGTGCCGCCGCGCTCGCCACGGCCGCGGCCTCGTCGGCGGACGCGCCGTCGAGCGTCTGGCCGGGCCACGGCAGGGCGGCGCCGTAGGGGTTGGCCGGGTCGGTCGCGGCGAGCGTGACCACGGGCACGTCGCGCTGACGGCCTGCGGCGACCAGGGCGTCGTCGTCGCGTCGGTCGCCCTCGTCGCGGACGAACGAGCGCAGGCGGTCGACGGTCGGCCCGGTCGCGAACTGTGCGGCGCCGAGCCCCTCGACGAAGTAGCCGCGACGAGCACGCCCGGTCTCTTCGAAGCCGCTCAGCACCTTGTAGGCCGTCGAGAAGCCGCCGCGGACGCCCTCGTTGACGACCGCGCCCCGCGTGACGACGCCGTGGCGTTCGAGCAGGATCTCGGCGGTCGCCGCGGCGCGCACCGTGCCGTCGGGTTCGGCGAGGGGCAGCAGCGACCACCGCCCGCCGACGGTCGGTGGGCCGGCCTGGCGTGGCATGGCCACGCGACCGCGGCTGCGGTACGACGAGCGGGACCGGGTGGGCGTGCGCGGCTTCGACGTGCGTCCGCCGCCGACCTGGGTGCGCAGCGGGGCGAACGTGTCGTTGGTGATCTGGCCCGCCCAGACGAGTTGCCAGATCGCGGTGACCAACGAGTCGTCGTCGGTGCTGCCGACGGCGTCGGAGAGCTGCCGGAAAAAGTAGGCGCCACCACCGGCGAGGGCGGCGAGCACCTCGCGCTGCAGGTCGTCGGTCTCGGCGCCGGACGGTTCGGGCAGGGTGACCTGGGCGCCGTCGGCGAGGTGCAGGCTGACCCAGCCGTCGTGACCGGGCAGGGTGCCCGTGCCCGACCAGATGACGTCTCCGGTCGCGGTGAGCTCGTCGAGCATCGAGGGGTTGTAGTCGGTCACGCGGGCGGGCAAGATCAGGGACTCCCACGCCGAGGCGGGCAGCGAGACGCCGCTCAGCTGGTCGACGACCTGGACGACGCCGTCGAGCCCGCGCAGGCCCGAGCCCTTGAGCCCGGTGGCGACGTGCTGCCAGGCGGGCAGGAAGCGACCGAGGGTCTCGGGTGCGACGGGTTCGACCTCGTGCCGCAGCGCGGCGAGCGACTTGCCGCGCAGCCGACGCAAGACCTCGGAGTCGCACCACTCGCTGCCCTGCTGCCGGGGTCGGAACTCGCCCTCGACGACGCGACGCTGGGTGGCGAGCTTGCGCAGGGTGTCCAGGACGACGGCGGTGCCGAGGCCCAACCGGTCGGCCACCATCGCGGGGGTGAACGGCCCGTGGGTGCGGGCGAACCGACCGATCAGGTCGCCCAGCGGGTCGTCGACGGGCTCGACGAACGCGGTGGGCACGCCGATGGGCAGGGCGACCCCGAGGGCGTCGCGCAGGCGCGAGGCGTCTTCGATGCCGGCCCAGCGCACGGTGCCGGCGTGGGTGAAGCGCAGCACCCGGTTGGACCAGGCGAGGTCGGTCAGGGCGGTCTCGAGTGACCGGTGGGCGTCGTCGCGTGCGGCGACGTCGCCCGTGACCAGGGTGGCGGCCAGCCAGCTGCGGTCGATGATCTCGTCGGTCGTCAGCGGGCCGAGCAGACGCAGCAGGTCGACGACGCCCTCGATGTCGCGGGCCCGACGGTCGGGCGCGAGGCGCTGCAGTTCGAGTTCGTGCTGGTCGATGACGTCGGCGTCGAGCAGCTCGCGCAGCTCGGCCCGGCCGAGCAGCTCTTGCAGCAGGCTCGAGTCGAGGGAGAGGGCGGCGGCCCGGCGTTCGGCCAGCGGCGAGTCGCCCTCGTACATGAAGGCGGCGACGTAGCCGAACAGCAGCGAGCGGGCGAAGGGCGACGGCACCTCGGTCTCGGTCTCGACGATGCGCACGGTGCGGCTGGCGAGGTCGCGGGTGAGGCTCATGAGGGCCGGCAGGTCGTAGACGTCTTGCAGCACCTCGCGCACGGCCTCGAGCACGATCGGGAACTGCGGGTACTTGCGGGCGACGTCGAGCAGTTGCGACGACCGTTGGCGCTGCTGCCAGAGCGGGGACCGCTTGCCCGGGTTGTAGCGCGGCAGCAGCAGGGCCCGGGCGGCGCACTCGCGGAAGCGCGACGAGAAGAGCGCCGAGCCGCCGACCTCTTCGGTGACGATCTCGTCGAGGTCGTCGAGCTCGAACGAGAACAGTTCGGCCCCGGGAGGCTCGGCGTCGGTGTCGGGGATGCGCACGACGATGCCGTCGTCGGCCGCCATCGCTCCGCCGTCGACCCCGAGCTGGTCGCGGATGCGGGCCGAGACGGCCAGGGCCCAGGGGGCGTGGACCTGCATGCCGTACGGCGAGTGCAGGATGAGCCGCCAGTCGCCGAGCTCGTCTCGGAAGCGTTCGACGACGAGGGTGGTGTCGGTCGGCACGTACGAGGTGGCGGCCTTCTGCTCGGCGAGGAACGCGATCAGGTTGCGGGCGGCGCGCTCGTCGAGGCCACCGGCCGCGACACGGGTCGTGGCGTCGACCTCGTTCGAGTTCGACAACTCGCGGACGTAGCCGCCGATCGCCTTGCCGAGCTCGGCGGGCCGCCCGATGCCGTCGCCCTTCCAGAAGGGGACGCGGCCGGGCTGGCCGTACGCGGGCGACACGAGCACGCGGTCGTGGGTGATGTCTTCGATCCGCCAGCTGGTCGCCCCGAGGGCGAAGACGTCGCCGACCCGCGACTCGTAGACCATCTCTTCGTCGAGCTCGCCGACGCGGGCGGCCTTCTCGCCGACCATGAAGACCCCGAACAGGCCCCGGTCGGGGATGGTGCCGCCGCTCGTGACGGCGAGGCGCTGGGCGCCGGGTCGACCGGTCAGCGTGCCGTGGACGCGGTCCCATACGATGCGGGGTCGCAGCTCGGCGAACTCGTCGGACGGGTACTTGCCGCTGAGCAGGTCGAGGGTGGCGTCGAAGGCCGACCGGGGCAGCGTCGCGAAGGGCGCACTGCGCCGCACGGTGTCGAACCAGTCGTCGGCGTCGAGCTCGTCGAGGGCCACGGCCGCGACGGTCTGCTGGGCCAGCACGTCGAGGGGGTTGGTCGGCACGCGCAACTCTTCGATGAGCCCGGCGACCATCCGCTCGGCCGCCACGGCGGAGTGGATCAGGTCGGCGCGGTGCTTCGGGAACAGCACGCCGCGCGAGGTCTCGCCGACCTGGTGCCCGGCCCGCCCGACGCGCTGCAGGCCGCTGGCGACCGAGGGCGGCGACTCGACCTGGATCACCAGGTCGACGGCGCCCATGTCGATGCCGAGCTCGAGCGAGCTCGTCGCGACGACGCAGCGCAGGCGGCCGCTCTTGAGGTCGTCCTCGATGAGGGCCCGCTGGTCTTTCGACACCGACCCGTGGTGGGCCCGGGCGAGCAGGGGGTCGCTGCCCGCGGTCTGGCCCGAGCCGCCCATCAGCTGGGCGGGGGCGCCGCCGCCGACGGACGGGTTGCGCTGCGACGCGGGGGCCGGGGCGAACGGGTCGACGGTGTCACCGGCCGCGCCGTCGCCGACGCGACCGGCCGCGACCAGCTCGCCCCGCGCCTCCTGGTCGTCGTCGTCGCCGTCCGTCGAGGAGGCGCGGGTCGCGGAGGCACCGGACCGCGCGTTCTCGGTCGCGCGCTCGGCGGCCTCGAGGTCGCCGCCCTGACGTTCGATCCAGATGTCGTTGAGCCGGGCGGTGAGGCGTTCGGCCAGGCGGCGCGAGTTCGAGAAGACGATGGTCGACCGGTGCGCGGCGATCAGGTCGACGATGCCCTCTTCGACGTGCGGCCAGATCGAGCCCTGCGGTGCCGCGCCGGCCGCCGAGCCCTCGAGCGGAGCGGCGGTGCCGAGCTCGGTCATGTCGTCGACGGGCACCACGACCCGCAGGTCGAACTTCTTGTCGGCGCGCGGGTTGACGATCGTGACCGGTGCCGGCCCGGCGAGGAACCGCGCGACCTCTTCGGGCGGTCGCACGGTGGCGCTGAGGCCGATGCGCTGGGCGGGCTTCTCGAGCAGGGCGTCGAGTCGTTCGAGCGAGAGGGCCAGGTGGGCACCGCGCTTGGTGGACGCGACGGCGTGCACCTCGTCGATGATGACGGTCTGCACGCCCTTGAGGGTCTCGCGTGCCTGGGACGTGAGCATCAGGTAGAGCGACTCGGGCGTCGTGATGAGGATGTCGGTGGGGGTGCGGGCGAGGCGACCCCGGTCGCTCGAGCTGGTGTCGCCCGACCGGACGCCGACCGTGATGTCGGGAGCCTCGGTGCCCAGCCGCCGGGCGGTCTGGGTGATGCCCACGAGCGGCGAGCGGAGGTTGCGCTCGACGTCGACGCCGAGCGCCTTGAGGGGCGAGATGTAGAGCACGCGGGTGCGGTGCAGCTTCTCGTCGGGTGGGGGCGACGAGGCCAGCGAGTCGATCGACCACAGGAACGACGCGAGCGTCTTGCCCGAGCCGGTGGGCGCGATGACGAGGGCGTGGTCGCCCTGGCTGATGGCCGTCCAGGCGCCCTCTTGTGCCCGCGTCGGCGCGGCGAAGGCCCCCCGGAACCACTCGCGGGTCGCGGGGGAGAAGCGGTCGAGCACGTCGGTCATCGGTGCCATCCTGCTCTGCACCACCGACATTCCGCCGGGGGTTCAGCTGAGCGCGGTGGCCTCGCCCCGGCGTCCGGAGCGTGCCGCGAAGGCGTCGAGCGCCGAGAGGACCTCGTCGGCTCGCCAGATCGTGCCCAACTTGTACTCGGCCTTCTGCTTGAGGACGCCCGACTCGACCAGCCGACGGAGCAGCGGGTAGACGTTGCTCGGGGCGAGCGACAGACGGCTGGCGGCCGTCGCGGCGTCGACGACGGGCTGGTGGACGAGCAGGTCGAGCAGGCGCCAGACCGACGAATCGCTCCGTGCAGTCACCCGGGTCGTCCACGATGCCCTCACGTCGTGGAGGTCGTCCACGAGCCTGCGGGCGTTCGCGACCGCCCGCAGGGACGCCTCGGCCGTCAACCGCACGATCGGGTCCAGCTCGCCTGCTCGGTAGGCGGTCAGGGCCCGGTGGTAGGCGTCGACGTCGGTCAAGAGGCCGGCCGAGACCGGCACGGTCACGGATCGCGTGACCCCCTTGGAGCGCAGCATCGCCTGGGTCAACGATCGCCCCGTCCTGCCGTTGCCGTCCGTGAAGGGGTGGATCGTCTCGAACTGGGCGTGGGTCACGGCCGTCTGGACGAGGACCGGCAGATCGTCGCGCCGCGCGAACGCCAGACAGTCGTCCAGCAGGGCCGGGACCCGGCCGCTGACCGGCGCGACGAACTCGGCGCCGACCGGGCTGGAACTGCTGCGACCGATCCAGACCTGTTCGTCGCGGAGGGCCCCTGGCGTGTGGCGTGCGTCCGAGGCCATCAGCGTGGCGTGCATCGTGAGCACGGAGGCGCGGGTCAGGTCGTCGGCCAGGTCGATCGCTGCCGCCATGGCCCGCGTGTTCGCGGCGATCAGGGTGGCGTTGCGCTTGCGCTCGTCCCCGAGCTCGGCTGTGAACACGGAGCGCGCGGTCGCGGTCAGGTTCTCGATGCGGGACGAGGCCACGGCCTCGCTTCGCAGCAGGAGTGGCGCGAAAGCGGCCACTTCGCCACCGAGGGTGGCGTCGAACCGCGTCAGTTCGAGTGACGCGTCCTCGGCCAGGGCGGCGACCTCGGGTGACGGGGCGGGACTCGAGTCGCGGATGAGAGGAGGCACCGCTGCCTCGAAGACGACCGCCCGGAGCGGCTCGGCACGGAGGCCCGCCGTCGGTCGCCCGGACGGGACCCAGTCGACCTTCTCGTGACCGATCGGTGGCCAGGGTGTCGACACGTCACCTCGCAAGTCAGAACGGGACCGGAGCATTTTATGAGCTGTGCATCGATCTCACAAAACGCCACCGCGAGGTTACGGCGCTCTCCGCGACGGCGCAACCGGCCGACGGCGTCGGCGGCCCCGGCTACGGTGGGCGCATGCCGAACCTGTTGCACCTCGACTCGTCCGCCGACCTCACGACGAGCCGTTCGCGCGCGATCACCGCGGCGTTCGCCGACGCCTGGCGCGCCCTCGGCGACGACCACGCCGTCACCCGTCGCGACCTGCACGTCGACCCCCTGCCGCACCTGAGCGACAGCGCGTTGCACTGGCCCCCGCGGTTGCGGCGGGCGGGCGACGCCCCCGACCCCGCGCACGAGGCCCTGCAACAGGCGCTCGTCGCCGAGCTCGTGGCCGCCGACGTCGTGCTGATCGGCGCCCCGCTGTACAACTACTCGCTGCCGTCGACGCTGAAGGCCTGGGTCGACAACATCCACCTTCCCGGCGTCACCGCACCCTTCGACGGCGACGACCAGCAGCCGATGCTCGGACGCACCGCGGTCGTCGTGACCAGCCGTGGCGGCTCCTACGACCCCGGCACGCCCACGGCGGGCTGGGACCACGCCGTCCCGGTGCTCGAGATCGTCCTCGGCGCGACCCTCGGCATGCGCGTCGAGACCATCACCACGAACCTCACGCTGAGCGATCGCCTGCCCATGCCCGACGAGGCGCGCGAGCGTGCCGTCCGCGAGCTCGGCGAGGCGAAGGAGGCGGCGGTCGCCTCGGCCCGTCGCCTCGGCTGACCGTGTCGTCGCGTCCCCGGGGCGGTCGCCGGGCCGGTGCCGCGCGTCGCGTGAAGTCCGTCGTCGCTCGGGTCTTCGGCATGCTGTCCGCGGCCCTCGCCATCATCGGGCTCGTGCGGCTGCTGCAGGGGCAAGCCGGGTTCGGCGCCGCCTTCCTGTTCGCCGCGTTCGTCTCGGTCGTCGTGTCGTACGCGCTCGTCCGCAGCGTCAACGCGTCCCGGAGTCGGACCGACGGGCAGCGCCGTCCCGACGGGCAGCGACGTCCCGACGGGCGGCCTCGTCCCGACGGGCAGCCTCGTCCCGACGCGCCGCCTGGGCGGGGCGACGACCGGCGTCGCTAGGCTCGGCGGCATGCAGAGCCGCACCCTCGGAACCCGTTCATCCTTCCTCGCCGACCGACCCGTCTCGGTCGTCGGCCTCGGCACCTGGCAGCTCGGAGCCGACTGGGGCGACGTCTCCGAGAGCGACGCGCTCGACGTGCTGGGCGCCTCCGTCGAGTCGGGGGTGACCTTCTTCGACACCGCCGACGTCTACGGCGACGGCCGGAGCGAGCAGATCATCGGGCGCTTCCGTGCGTCGAACCCCGACGTGCCGCTGACCGTCGCGACCAAGATGGGTCGTCGTCTCGAGCAGGTGCCGTCGAACTACGTCAAGGAGAACTTCGTCGCCTGGACCGACCGTTCGCGTCGCAACCTCGGCGTCGACACGCTCGACCTGGTGCAGCTGCACTGCCCGCCGACCGCCGTGTTCGAGAGCGACGCCGTCTACGACGCGCTCGACGAGCTGGTCGAGGCCGGGGCGATCCGCGCCTACGGCGTCAGCGTCGAGGAGACCGCCCAGGCCCTGACCGCCATCGCGCGGCCGAACCTCGCGACCGTGCAGATCATCCTCAACGCCTTCCGGCTCAAGCCGCTCGACGAGGTGCTGCCCGCCGCGCAGCGCGCCGGGGTCGGCATCATCGCCCGCGTGCCCCTGGCCAGCGGCCTGCTGTCGGGCAAGTACACGACCGAGACGACGTTCGCCGAGAACGACCACCGCAGCTACAACCGTCACGGCGAGGCGTTCGACCAGGGCGAGACCTTCAGCGGCGTCGACTTCGAGCAGGGCGTCGCCGCGGCGCAGGAGTTCGCCGCAGCCGTCCCCGACGGCGTCACCGTGCCGCAGGCGGCCCTCGCCTGGATCGTCGAGCAGCCGGGCGTCAGCACGGTGATCCCCGGCGCACGCAACGTGGCCCAGGCCACGGCGAACGCGGCGGCGGGCAGCGTGGGCGAGCTCGACGACGGGCTCGACAGCGAGGTCGTCCGCATCTACGACCAGTACTTCCGAGAGGCCGTGCACGGTCGCTGGTAGCCCCGGCACGACGCCGGGCACCGCGTGACGGGTCGGGTCAGCGCGGGCCCGGGGTCGCCACGAGGCGGCCGATCAACGCCACGCCCGAGCCGATGATCAGCCCGCCGACGACGTCGGACGTCCAGTGGGCCCCCACGTGGAGGCGCGACCACGAGACCGCGCCGGCCAACGGCACGAGGGCTGCCGCGGCACCGGGCGACTCGATCGCGACGCCGGTGACGAAGCCGGCGGCACACGCCGCGTGGCCGGAGGGGAACGACGCCGAGAGCGGCTGGCTGCGCAGCCGTCGCTCGATCGGGACGTCGTCGATCAGCGGGCGGTTGCCGCCGAAGATGCGCTTGCCCACGATGTTCGCCATGGCGCTGGCGAAGCCGAGCGACAGCGCGCCGCGGACGGCGGCCCGACGCTGGCCGACGAGGGCCAGGCCCGTGGCCACGGCGGCCCACAGCAACCCGTGGTCGGCGAAGTGGCTGAGGCGGCTGAGGTTCCGGTCGACGACGGGCACGCCGCGGACCGCGTTGATGCGCTTCGCGGCCCGACGGTCGGCACGCAGCACCCAGGCGGGCAGGACCTGGCGGGGCGTCTCGGAGGGGAGGGGAAGCAGGGGCACCGGTCCACCGTATCTTTCCTCGGGGACCGTGCCCGCGCCTCCTGGGGGTGGACGCGCGAGGCGGCGGCCGAGCCGAGGGGTACAAGCTGGCCGGTCCGCGACGGCCGCCGCGTACACCGGGGACATGGCCGACAACATGTACACGCCCCAGAACCCCGTCACCCAGTACCCGCAGCCGCCGTTCGAGCACCAGCAGCAGAGCGCCCCCGGCGACGTCCACGCCATGAAGCCCGAGCCCGACCACGGCGAGACCAGCTACGTCGGCAGCGGCCGCCTGGCCGGCCGCAAGGCCCTGGTCACCGGTGCCGACAGCGGCATCGGTCGCGCCACCGCCATCGCCTTCGCCCGTGAGGGCGCCGACGTCGCGCTGAGCTACCTCGCCGACGAGCAGTCGCAGGCCGAGGAGGTCGCCGCCCTCGTCCGCGAGGCCGGTCGCACGGCCGTCCTGCTGCCGGGCGACCTGCAGGTCGAGCAGACCAACGTCGACGTCGTCGAGAAGACGGTCGCCGAACTCGGCGGGCTCGACATCCTCGCGATCATCGCCGGCGTCATGCCGACCGTCAGCAGCATCGACGACTTCGAGACCGAGACCCTCGACCACGTGCTGAAGGCCAACATCTACCCGCTCTTCTGGCTGACCAAGGCGGCGTCGCCCCACCTGAAGCCGGGCGCGTCGATCATCACCACGTCGTCGATCCAGGGCTTCCAGCCGTCGCCCGACCTCGCCGAGTACGCCGTGTCGAAGGCCGGCATCGCCAACTGGACCCGTGCCATGGCCCAGCAGCTCGCCGAGCGCGGCATCCGCGTCAACGGCGTCGCACCCGGCCCGGTCTGGACGCCGCTGCAGCCGGCCTTCGTGCCGAACGAGAAGATCGAGAGCTTCGGTTCGGAGGCCGCCTACGGTCGACCCGGCCAGGCCGTCGAGCTCGCCCCGTCGTTCGTCTTCTTGGCCAGCCAGGAGTCGAGCTACATCAGCGGCGAGACCATCGCCGTCACGGGTGGCACGCCGATCCACTAGGTCACTCAGCCTACGAGGACACCGTCGAGTGGACGAGGCACCGCTGAACACCGCGGTGCTTCGTCCACTCGACGGTGTTCTGATTCGGGGCGTGCCGCGCCGGGTCGGGCCGGGTCGCGCCGGGCCGGGCCGAGCCGGGCCGCACCGAGCCGAGCCGGGCCGCACCGAGCCGGCCCCACGCGGGCCCGGATCAGGGGTGCCGAACGCCCTCGCCGGCGATCACGGCACGGTACCCCTCACGGTAGGTCGGGTACGTGAAGGCGAACCCGGTGCCGCGCAGGCGGGCGTTCGACAGCCTCTTGTCGCCCCCGGCCTGGCGACCCCGAGGAGGCGCGCTCGGCGGCCCGGGCACCCCCAGTTCGCCGGCCACGAACGTCAGCACGTCGTCGAGCCTCGACGGCTCGTCGTCGACCCCGACGTACAGGTCGTCGGTCACGCCCGGGGTCGTCGTGAGGTGGACGATCGCGGCGGCCGCGTCGTCGCGGTGGATGCGGTTGGTGTGCGGCGAGCTGCCGGCCGGCTCGGCCAACCGGGCCTCGCCCCCTCGCACCTGCTCGATCAGTCGCTCACGGCCGGGGCCGTAGATGCCGCCGAGCCGGAACACGATGCCGTCGGGTCGGCGCTCGTGCAGCAACGCCTCGGCCTCGAGGATCACCTCGGCCGTGGGTGAGGCTCCGGTCGCCGGGGTCGATTCGTCGACGAGGGCGCCGTCGTCGACGTCGTACACGGCGGTGGACGAGACGAAGAGCACCCGGGCGTCGGCGGCCCCCGCTTGGTCGAGGGCGTCGAGGACGTTCCGCAGACCGTCGACGTACGACGCCCGGTAGGTGTCGACGTCGCGCGACCCTGCCGAGAGGGCGACGACGACGACCTCGGTGTCGGCCGGGAGCGTCGGGCGGGTCGTGCTCAGGTCGACCGACACGCCCTCGATCGCGTCGGGCACCACGTCGGCGGACCGCCGGAGCCCGATCACGCGGTGCCCGAGCGCCCTGAACCGGAGCGCGGCCTCGGTGCCGAGGTCGCCGCAGCCGGCCAGCACGACCGTCATCGCGAGGCCTCGCCGGATGCGGAAGCGGACGCAGGAGTCGCAGCCGACGCACCACTGCCCGCCTCGTCGGCGGAGCCGACGAACCGGTCGGTCGCCGCGATCAGCGCGTCGAGGATGCCCGGCTCGTCGAACGCGTGCCCCGCGTCGTCGACCAGGACGAACTCGGCGTCGGGCAGGGCGGCATGCAGGTCGAAGGCCGTGGTCGCCGGGGTGCACAGGTCGTAGCGGCCCTGCACGATCACCGTGGGGATGTGCGCCACGAGGTGCGCGTCACGGATCAGCTGCCCCTCGTCGACGAAGCCGCGGTTGACGAAGTAGTGGTTCTCGATGCGGGCGAAGGCGAGGGCGAACGCCGGGTCGGAGTAGCGCTCGACGAGGTCGGGTCGGGGCAGCAGCGTGATCGCCGAGGCCTCCCACGTCGACCAGGCCACGGCGGCGGGCCCGTGCACGGCCGGATCGGGGTCGGCCAGCAGGCGCGAGTAGGCCTCGATCAGTCCGCCCGGCCGACGTTCTCGCACCGGCACGGGGGCGAGGTACCCCTGCCACCGGTCGGGCAGCACGTTCGAGGCGGCACCCTCGTAGAACCAGTCGAGCTCGCTCTGGCGCAGCGTGAAGACGCCTCGCAACACGAGCTCGGTGACCCGGTCGGGGTGGCTCTCGGCGTAGGCGAGGGCCAGCGCCGAGCCCCACGAGCCGCCGAAGACCTGCCACCGCTCGATGCCGAGGTGCTCGCGCAGCACCTCGAGGTCGGCGACGAGGTGCTGCGTCGTGTTCGTCGAGAGGTCGGTGCCGTACGTGCCCGCGTGCGGCGTGCTGCGGCCCGCCCCGCGCTGGTCGAGCAGCACGATCCGGTACCGCGCCGGGTCGAACAGCCGACGGTGGGCGGGTGACGAGCCGCTGCCGGGCCCGCCGTGCAAGAACACCACGGGCTTGCCGTCGGGAGCGCCGCATTCTTCCCACCAGACGTGCTGGCCGTCGCCGACGTCGAGCAGGCCGGAGTCGTACGGTTCGATCTCGGGGTAGAGCGGAGGCATGTCGACGAGCGTAGCCGGGGGTACCGACGCCGGACGGCGAGGTGACGGGCCTGTGGGTGGTGACCCGCGCCTCCTCGGCTGGGGACGAGGTGACCCGTGCCGGACGGTCGCGGGGCTCAGAGGCGGGCGAGCGTCAGGTCGTCCTCGTCGCCGTCGAACCAGCGGTCGAGCACGGCGCGGAACACCGGCTCGGACGGGTCGGCCCGCCCGAACAGCGTCATCGACGAGCGCAGCTTGACGGCGTCGACGCCGCCCATCAGGTCGTCCGCGCTCGAGGCGGGTGCCTCGGCGACGACGCCGGCCGCCTCGCGCAGCCGGGCGCCGAGCACGGGGTGCGTGAGGTAGGCCCTCGCCTCGTCGAGCGACCGGATCGAGTAGGTGCGGTCCATGCCGCTGTGGCCGAGACCGGCGATCTGGGGCAGGACGAACCACATCCAGTGCGACGACTTGCGTCCCCGGCGCAGCTCGCCGAGTGCTCTCTCGTGCGTGGCGGCGGCGTCCTGGGCGTCGACGAAGCGCTGCAGGTCGAAGGGATCGTCCATGAGCCCGTTCTACGCCGCGCCCCCACCGCAGGTGCTCGCGTGACGACGGCCCCCGGCGCTAGGCTGGCGGGCTGCCCGACCGGGTGGCAGGCGCGTGGCCGCCGACCACCTCCAGCCCGGGAGACCCCGTGACCGACCTCGTCATCGACGAACTCGTCGTCCCCACCACCCTCGAGCCCGGCGGGCACGCCGACCGTGTCGCGGACTACGTCGAGGCCGTCGCCCTCGAGAACGCCGTGCAGGCCGAGGTGCTCGGCTTCGGCGACCTCGACTTCGGCCCCGCCGAACAACTCCCGCAGTGGCACGACCCCTTCTCGCCTCGGCGGCTCTTCGTCGTCCGGTCCGGGGGCCGCATCGTCGGGCAGGCGACGTACGAGACCCTCGCCGAGCCGGCGGTGACGACGTGCTGGCTCGGGGTCGCCGTCGCCCGCGAGCACCGTCGTCGCGGCGTCGGCACGGCCCTGCTCGACCACGTCGAGGCCGTCGCCCGGGCCGCCGGTCGCACCGACGCCATCTCCTTCGTCGCCTCGACCCAGGGCGTCGCCGCGGCCCGGGGCGTCGCCCCGGCCGACCGCCTCGAGGCCTCGACCGGTCACGGCTGGGTGCCCCGCGCCTCCTCGGAGGTCCGCTTCGCGCTCGCGCGCGGCTACGCGCTCGGCCAGGTCGAGCGCATCAGCCGACTCGCGCTGCCGGTGGACGGGGAGGCGCTGGCCGCGATCCGCTCCGAGGCGCTGGCCGCGGCGGGCGACGAGTACCGCGTCCACACCTGGTCGGGCCCCACGCCCCGGCCGTGGCGGTCCGACGTCGCGGCGATGGCGACCGCGTTGAGCACCGACGCGCCGACGGGCGACGTGCCCGAACCCGAGGACGTCTGGACCGTCGAACGACTCGTCGAGGCGGAACGGCGACGTGCCTCGACCGGACGGGCGTCGCTGACCGCCGCGGCGGAGCACGTGCCGTCGGGCCGACTCGTGGCGTGCTCCGATCTCGCGGTGCCCGACGACGCCTCCCGCCCGGTGATGCAGCAGATGACCCTCGTGCGGCGGGACCACCGCGGGCACCGGCTCGGCTGGCTGGTGAAGGTCGCGAACCTCGACCAGCTCGCCGTCGAACGCCCGGGGCGGTCGGCCGTGCTGACCTTCAACGCCGAGGAGAACCGCCCGATGCTCGCGGTCAACGAAGCCGTCGGGTTCGTGCCGGTCGGCGTCGAGGGGGTCTGGCACCGGCTGCTGTGAGGCGCGTGCCGACCCCGACCGGCGGACGGTGCCGAGGCGTGCCGCCCCGGGCGGCCCGGCCGGGTCAGGCGACGAAGTCGGCGCTCACCTCGGCGGTGACCTCGATGTCGTCGGGGTGCAGGTCGAACGTGGTGGGGCCGCCCGTCGAGAACGTCGCGGCGGCGCGGGCGAGGCCGAACGGGCTGCCACCACCCGACGCCCCCGGCCGCAGCCCCGGCTCGAAGACCGACTGCAGCGTCGGCTGCCCGAGCCCGAGGGCCTCGGCGTAGTCGCCGGCCCGGCCGACCGCGTCGGCGATCGCGGCGACCCGCACGGCCTTCTCGACCTCGGGGCGTCGGGCGTGGCTCAGCGACCACTCGATCCACTCGATGGTCACCCCGGGCTCGACGGCGACGTCGCCCACCCACGACGCCAACGCGTCGAAGTCGCTGAACCGGACGTCGACGGCCGCCCGCGTGCGGAATCTCACGACCGAGGAGGCACGGCTCGCGTCGGCGCCGTCGCTGCGGTCGGTCACCGCCTCGGTCACGACCCCGACGGTGACGCTCTGGGCGCTCCACCAGGTGGCGGCCTCCTGTCGGCGCCAGGCGGTGGCCTGTTCGGTGAGGCGGACGTGCACCGCGGCGGTGTCGCGCACGACCTTCTCGCGGTCGTCGCCCTCGAAGCCCACGCTGAGGTGGACGACACCGCGCTCGGCACGGTGGCGGTGGGTGGCGGAACCGGACACCGAGAGCGTCGCCATCGCGCGCCTCCTTCGTCTCGACGGGTGCTGCAGGGTCTGTCAGGAGGTGCGTCGGCGGCCGTGGGCGGCCGGCCCGGCGCACGCCCGGCGGTTCACCCGACCGGGTCGGCCGTCGCCACCGGGGTGCCGGCCTCGGTGATCGGTGTCGCCGTGACGCGACCGATGAACGCGTTGAGGTCGTCGAGTTCTTCTTGCGAGACGCCGTGCGCGAGCCCGGGGTAGACGGTCTGCTCGGCGTCGGCGTGCTCGTCGAGCCAGGCTTGGGTGCGCTCGACCGCCTCGACGGGAATGACCTGGTCGACGTCGCCACGACCGTAGAACACCGCGGGTCGCGCGGCGGCCAGGGCCTCGTCGCGCGCGCCAGCACGCTCGAGCGTGTCGTCGTCACCCGCGGCGGGGACCACGAAGCCGGCCAGCACGGCGGCGAAGGCGAACCGCTCGGGCGCGTGCCGCAGCAGCTGCAACGACAGCGAGCCGCCCTGCGAGAAGCCGAGCAGGCTGACGCTCGGGTGGACGTCGGGCAGGGTGTCGAGCCAGGCGAGGACGGCTTCGGCCGCGTCGTCGACGGCGCCGGGGTCGGGTGCGCCGGGCGTCGAGAGCGGGTACCACGAGAAGCCGTCGCCGTGCGGCAGCGGTGCCCGCAGCGAGGCGGCCACGAACTGCTGCGGCAGGTACGGGGTGAGGCCGATCAGGTCGCCCTCGTGCGAGCCCACGCCGTGCAGCAGCACGAGCAACGGACGCCCCTCACGCTCGGCCTCGACGGCGGACCACTGGACGAGGGACGGGTCGATCTGCACCATGGGCCGAGCCTAGCGACGGGTGACGACATCGGGGCCGGTGCTGTTCGCCCGTAGCGTCACGCGCCGCGATCGCGCTGCCGGACCGGTAAGAATGGCGCATGAGTTCCGTGCGGACACCCGACCCCGACCCCAATCCCGGCTGGCTCTCGGAGGACGAGCTCTTCCACGCGCGGCAGCACCTGCCGATCCTGTACGTCGAGGCCGTGCCCGTGCGGACCGACGGCATGGGGGTCGTGACCGAGGTCGGGGTGCTGCTCCGCGCCTCCGACGAGGGGTCGATCTCGCGCATGCTCGTCTCGGGCCGCGTGATGTACGGCGAGAGCCTGCGCACCGCGCTCTTCCGCCACCTCGAGAAGGACCTCGGGCCGATGGCGTTCCCACAGCTGCCGGCGTCGCCCGTGCCGTTCCAGGTGGCGGAGTACTTCCCGTTGCCCGGCTCGTCGGTCTACACCGACCCGCGCCAGCACGCGGTGTCGCTCGCCTACGTCGTGCCCGTCACCGGCACCTGCGACCCGCGGCAGGACGCCCTCGAGCTGACCTGGCTGACCCCGCACCAGGCCGCCTCCGACGAGGTCGCCGCCGAGATGGAGGGCGGCCGCGGCTCCCTGCTCCGCAGCGCCCTCGCCTCCGTCGGCGCCCTGCACTAGCCGCCGAGGCCCCGTGGCCCCGTGGCCGCGAAACGAACGACCCCGGGCCGGCCGACGCGACCCAAGCCTTCGGGTGCGTCGTCCGGACCGGGGTCGGTCCGTGTGTCAGAGCTCAGGAGGCGCGGGTCGTCCCGTCAGGACGACCCACCCCACCGGCGTGGTCGCCTCAGCGACCGCCGCGCTGGCCGCCGCCGGTGCGGGCCTTGCCGCCGACGAGGCCGCCGACCTTGAGCGAGCCGGGACGGCCGCCCTCGGAGGAGGCGCGGCGTCCGCCGGAGCGCTGACCGCCACCGTCGCGCGAGCCGCCACCGTCGCGCGAGCCGCCGAGCGACGCGGCGAACTCGGCCTGGTCGTTGCGGACGGCGTTGGTGCGGCTCTGGCCGCCGTCGCTCTGGGTGCCGCTGCTCTGGGCGCGGCGACCGGTCTGGCGGGTGCCACGGGTCTCGTCGCGAGCTCCGTCGCGGCCACCCCGGGCGTCGTCGGCGACCGGGGTCACGGCGCCGCGGCCGGACTCGGTCGAGTAGAAGGTCGAGGCGCCACCGCGCGGGGCGGCGTCGCGACGCGCGCCGTCGCGGCCACCCTGGCGGCCGCCGTCACGCGAGCCGGCCGAGCGACCGGCACCGGCACCGGCGCGACCGGCCTCGGAGCCGCGACCCGCGCCTCCTTGGCTGGGACGACCCGAACGGTCCTTGCGGGCGATCGGGGCACCGGTGCTGTCTTGACGGGCGGCGCGCTTGCGCTGGGCGTTGGCGCCCTGCGAGCGTCCACCACCACCCTGCTGCTGCTGGACGGCAGCCTTGGGCGAGGGCTTGACGTAGGCGGCGACCTGGCCGACGAGGGCGTCGACCTCGGGCGAGTTCGGCGTCACGGCGGTGATGGTCGGGCGGATGTCGGCCTTCTTCATCAGCTGGGCGACGTCGCGCTTCTGGCTGGGGATGACGAGGGTGACGACGTCGCCCTCGGCCCCGGCGCGGGCGGTGCGGCCCGAGCGGTGCAGGTACGCCTTGTGCTCGGTCGGCGGGTCGACGTGGATGACCAGCTCGATGTCGTCGACGTGCACGCCACGGGCGGCGACGTCGGTGGCGACGAGGACGCGGGCGCTGCCGTCTTGGAAGGCGGCGAGGTTGCGGTCACGCTGCGGCTGGGAAAGGTTGCCGTGCAGGTCGACCGAGGGGATGCCCGACTCGGTGAGCTTCTTGGCGAGCTTCTTCGCGTGGTGCTTGGTGCGCATGAAGAGGATGCGGCGGCCCTGGCCGCTCGCGAGCTTCTGGATCAGCGCGTTCTTGCTGTCGACGTCGGGCGTCTCGAAGACGTGGTGGGTCATCTTGGCGACGGGCGAGTTGGCCTCGTCGACCGAGTGCAGCACCTCGTTGTGGAGGAACTGCTTGACCAGCTTGTCCACGCCGTTGTCGAGGGTGGCGCTGAAGAGCAGGCGCTGGCCGTCGTTCGGGGTGGCCTTGAGGATGCGCGTGACGCCGGGCAGGAAGCCCAGGTCGGCCATGTGGTCGGCCTCGTCGAGCACGGTGATCTCGATGGCGTCGAGCTTGACGAAGCCCTGCTTCATGAGGTCTTCGAGGCGGCCGGGGCAGGCGATGATGATGTCGACGCCGGCCTTGAGGGCCTGCACCTGACGGTTCTGCGAGACGCCGCCGAAGATCGTGGTGGTGCGCATGCCGTAGGCCTCGGCGAGCGGGGCGAGCACGGCGTCGATCTGGGTGGCGAGCTCGCGGGTCGGGGCGAGCACGAGGCCGAGGGGGCGCCCGGCGCGGCGGTTGCCGCCGGCGAGCTTGCCGCCGAGGCGGGCGGCCATGGGGATGGAGAAGGCGAGGGTCTTGCCCGAGCCGGTCTTGCCGCGGCCGAGCACGTCGCGGCCGCCGAGGGTGTCGGGCAGCGTGTCGACCTGGATCGGGAACGCGGTGGTCTTGCCTTCGGCGGCGAGGGACTTCACGATCGGGGCGGGCACGCCCAGCGAGCTGAAGGTGACGGCGTCGGCCGTCTCGTCGACGGTCGTGGCGTCGGTGTTCTCGGCGGCGGTGTTCGCCTGGTCGAGGGTGTTCGTTGACATGTGGTGCACCTTTCGGGGCATCGGTGTCGAGCCGGGCCGAGGCTGCCTGACCACCTGCTGGTGCGAGGGCACGTCGGGGACGTGCTCGCACGAGGGCGGGGCAGTGCCGGGAGAACGGCTGTCGTAGCCGGGCTCGAGGTGTGGCGACGGTGCAGGTGTGCACGATCGTTTCGCCGCAGAGTGAGCTTCGCGCGCCTGCTGTTCTGCCTGGGTGTGTGCCAGGACGGAGAGGCGGTGAGGGGCGTGCTACGACGCAGGGAGCCGATCGGACCGGCTCGCAAGTGACCCCAGCCTAGCGGCTGGGGCCCGAAAACGCGACGGGTGTGGTCTGCACGGGTGTGCAGCGCGCGTCACGCCCGTGTTGCGGACGAGCCGAGGAGGCGCGTGTCGCGTCTCGAGGGCTCCGTCACGCGCAGAGCAGTTGGCTCCCGATGACGGAGAGTCCCACGAGCGCAGCCCCGACCAGGACGAGCAGAACAGTTGCCTCGGTGAGGCGTCTTCTCACGGTCGAGCGCCAGGTGAACAGCCGGAGTGCCGTGACGGAACCGATCAGGACGGCCATCAGCGATTGGAGGCAGATGGTGATGACGACGACGCCTTCCGGAATGGACTCGTCAGGGGAGTTGGGGAGCGAGACATCCGTCGCAAGAACGACAGCAAGTAGTCCGGAGAGCAACGAGACGGCTCCGGTGACGATGGCCGCCAAGATGATTGGCCACTCCGTTCTCGGCCAGGGGTCTTCCTCCCGACGGCACACGCTCACCGACGTCAAGGTCAACAGCGTGGGCGCGAGGGCCGCTGTCGCCCTCTCGGAGGGCGTGACCGGTTCGGGGCATTGGCCGTGGCGCATCCCTGCAGCGCGAACACGTGGTTTGCCAAGAGCACCGAAGCCCACACCCCCGGAGGCAGCCACAAGATGCCTAGGGCGAACTGCCGGGCCAGCCGCATGTGTCTTCGGCATTCCACCCGCGTCGAGCTCGTCATGCCCAGCCCGA
This sequence comes from Frigoribacterium sp. VKM Ac-1396, assembly GCF_015350895.1. Lineage (NCBI taxonomy): Bacteria > Bacillati > Actinomycetota > Actinomycetes > Micrococcales > Microbacteriaceae > Frigoribacterium > Frigoribacterium sp. VKM Ac-1396. The sequence goes on from NZ_JADKSD010000002.1 coordinate 155,523, forward strand.
GTCGCAGCAGTCATAACCAAGCTCGGTCGTTGATTCCGACGAGACACCCTCCTTGGCTGGGTCGTGACCGTTGCAACCCCTTCACCACCATGGCGTGACTGCCTCAGTGCTGTCGAGCCGCAAGGTGCATCAGTCACGACGCTGAATTCGGCTCGGCCTGGTCGAGCGCGGTTGCGGCCTAGTGAGCAGGTGGCAGAGATGCGAGGGACGCGACGAATGCAGCTGCTATGAATGCGGCAGCCAACCCGGCGATGTGAAGCGCTCGTTGCTTCGCTGGAACGCTCGGGGCCTGTTGGACGTCGAAGCGCACGAGACTCACCAGCGATGGCCCGACTAGCAGACAGAGGAACATCGCAATCGGCGCCAAGCCCAGAACTACGTGCGACAGGTTCGGATCGGCGGTGATAATCAGGCCCTGTATCAAAAGAAGGCACGATCCGGCGAGAGAGCAGGCGAGGTGAGCAACGCGAATTGGCCTTCCGGACTGGAAATCGTCTTGTTTCGCCGGGGACAGGGCTCGTGTCGAGATGACCAGTGGCGTGGTGGCCGTCAGAGTCAGCAGCAGCAGGACAGGAGACCATGGCCTCAAGGAGGCTTCATAGAAGAGTTGGAGGACGAGGAACGGGTAAAGCGGCGCCCCCAGGGCCCCGAGTCCCACCCACGATGCTCTCTTCCAGGTCATCACAGCCCTTCGCGAACAAGATCCTGGACACGTTCGCGGAAACCGACACCTAGCTCGTGCAGTTCGCCCGCCAGTTCGGTCCCGTCGGGGTCGCGAGCATCGTTGCTCTCGCCAGGCAGTCTTGAGCCAAGGAGGAGAAGCGCCGCAGGCGCTTGCAATCTCAAGTCAACCCACCAACCTCTGACGAACATGCTCCTAGCGGCGGATTCAACGGTGGTCGTCGTTGACCCGAAACGGCGAGCATAGAACTGACTAGCGCGCCACCGGGAGTCGCTCGTTTCCTTAAGGCGCATCTCCCGAACGACATCGCTCAAGGTCCGGTCCTTGTCGGCCAACATCCACCGGGCAGCAAGATAGGCATCGACGTCAGCGACCAAGTCCTCGCGTGAGAAGGAACCGCCCTGTCCGCCGACGCGCTCACGCATCCATTGACGGACGCCATGCCGGAAGGTACCTTCACGGCATTCGCTTACGTAGTCTCGCCAACACGTGACAAGGTCGAGAGCCCATCCTCCCAAGTCGCCCACCGATGCCTCAGGGGTGGCCTCCGGCACGCCGAAGCGCATGTAGCTCCGAGCTGTGGCCGCGAAGTGAGCGACGTCATACCAGTCGGTGCCGGGTCTGGTCGGAACGTCGACTGTCTCGAACCGCGCTCGTACCTGTGCGAGGGATTTCAGGTGTGAGCTGGATGGATCGTCGCCTTCGATAGGGGGCGTGAACACCTGCCACTTCGTGTCCTGGGTCCAGTATTCAGGCTTCTGCATGCGCTGCAGAACAATGTCGTTGTACTCCCATGCGCTGATTCCGCTCGCCCCGACAGATTCTGCCCTGACATTCCACTCGGTGAAGATCCAGGAGAAAGCCTCGTCGTACCTCGGTGAGCTCGAGCGATCGAGAACGGGAACCGGCAGCACCTGCCCCCGCCCGACCGGGTCGGCCCGGCTCGAGGCGATGTCCTTGTCGAGCTCGAGGGAAGTGCCGCCCGCCGAGAGCTTGTACTCGAGCACCTGGTCGTAGGCCCAGTTCTTCGGCAGGGGGAAGCCGAGGTTGCCGCTGTAACCGGTCGACATGCCACTCACGAACGAGCTGGTGGCGAGGCCCGCCTCCGACACCTTCGCGCAGACGTTGCGCGTGCCGTAGATGCCGACCTTGTACTGCACCAGGCGCGACGAGGCGATGCCCCGGGCGATGCCCCGGAAATACGGGATGATCAGCGCGGGGATCTCGGCCGCAGTGGCGTCGTAGTCGACCGCGAAGAAGATCGTCGTCCCCGCCGTGAAGCCGAGGTTGCGAGCCCGTTTCGCCGCGGCGACGGCCTGACCGTAGCCGGCCGCCTCGGTGAAGTAGCCAGGCGCGTTGTTCCACTCCTGGAAGATCGGGAACACCTTGAGCCCCGCGTCGAAGATGACGTCCAGCTCGCCCGGTGCCAGCCGTTTGGCGGCCACGGACAGATAGCGCCCGACGGCCGTGTAGCCGTGGGCCGTGAGCAAGGCCGCGGTCTCGGGCGTCAGGACAGTCGACGCGTCCGCCGCGGTGCCCGGGCGCGTCGGATCACCCGTGCTCACCAGGAGGGAGGCCCACGTCCGGTAATCGCCCGAACCGTTGCCGCCCAGCTCGGCGAAGGACTGGAACGCGCGCACGACCGTGGCTGTGCTCGCGCCGAAGACACCGTCGAAGGGCGCCTCGTAGCCGTTGAAGGTCAGGGCCGCCCGGAAGAGGCGGACGAACGCCTTGCCGCTGTCTCGCGAGCCTGTGGAAACCAGAGCGCTGCTCTTGATGCCCGCCTGGGTGCCGGGGCCGAAGTTTCCGTTGGCCACACCGTCCGCCATGCCGATCTCGTACTGAAGGGCCAGCATGAGCCCCCGCTGCACGTCGCGCGAGAAGATGCCGTCGCACGGGACGATGAAGTAGTCCTGCCGAGAGTGGTACCTCGAGTTCATCCACTTCTGGACGGCACGGACGGCATTCGTGCCGGCACCGATCCGGACGTAGGCGTCCATCGTGAAGAGGCTCTTGAACGCCTTGGGCGTGAGTGAAGGATCAGGTGACAGGCCCATGTCGCCGCGCATCGACACGATGCCGGCGCCGACGTCGGCGGTGAACGAACCGAAGGTCGCGCCTCCTTGGTAGCCCTTGCACCAGAGCCCGCATTGGGCCAACGCGGTGATCGCCCGGTGCGCCGCGGCGTTGCCGGCCGAGAGCGATCCGACCTTGGAGGTCAGGGTCGACATGGTCGTCGGCCCGAACGAGTCCGACTTGGCCGAGATGCCCAGCTCGTGTTGCAGGGCGCGCGTGAGGGCGAACATGGTCGACCAGCCACTCTGCCCGTCGACGGCGAGGCGGGTGAACCACGAGTGGCTGCCGTACGTGTCGTTGAGGTGCTTCTGGGACTTCTCGACCCATGGATCTCTCGTCATCGGTTGCCCTTCAGATCGTGCCGGTGGCGGCGTCGGTGGTCAGGGGAGTGCCCGAGGGGCTGATGTCGACCGCCACGTCGGCACCCGTCGTGCGGCGGCGGGCTGTCGGCTGATCGGGTGCGGCGAGCGTGACGGTGGCGACGTGGATCGACGTGACCTTCGGGCGGGATCGAGCGGTGACGGGTGCCGGTTCGAAGAGGAGCGTGACCGTCGTTCCGGCGGGGAGCGCGTCCGGCAAGGCCACGTGCAGCAAGCGTGTGCCGTCGACGCTCTCGTCGGTCACCGTGAAGCGCGAGACATCGCTCTCGGCGTCGTCGATCAGTGCGGAGGTGAGAGAGGGCGGCGTGGTCAGCGTCCCGTCGAGGGTGACGGTCAGCACGGCACCGCCCGGGACGCTGCCGGGGCCGACGCTCGCGCACCGGACCGTGGTGGGGACACGGTACTGACGCAAGTCGCCCTCCTGTGTCACTGCGAGGTCCGACCAGCCCGCCGAGAGCTCGACACCCCAGACCGCGGCCAGCGGGGTCGTGGCGGTCGTGCCCCAGGTGGTGCGAGCCGAACGGCCGTCGGTGAGCGTCACGGTCAGGGCGGTGTCGGTCACGGGGCCGATGTCGTCGTCCGGATACCGCTCGGCTGGTCGGAGGGGTAGCGAGAGGGCTGCCTCGGCTGGAGGAGTTCGCTCGGACCCTTCGAGGGCCGGGACGTCGGCGGTCACGATGGTCCGAGTCGGAGAAAGCAGGGACGGTTCGGACAGCGCCACGAAGGTCAGGTTCGTGCCCCGCTCGACGATGAGCCCGTCGCTGGTGTCGTACAGCCGCGGATCGAACTCGAGGCTGAGCGAGAACGGCTCCCCTGCGGCTCCGGTCACCGCGGCCGACAGGGCCACCTGGACGAGGTGCTCGGCGGCGAAACCCTGCTCGAGGACACCGATCTCGTGGGTGGCGTCGCCTGTCAGGAAGAACTGGCCGCCGGCTGGTTCGTCGTCCTGTTCGGAAGCCGCCGCAGGGCGGGCGGTGAAGGGGATGGCCAGCAGAGGGGCGCCGATGGCTACGGCTGCCACGCTCAGAGCCTGGCGCCGTGAAAGTTCTGTCCGAAACATCTAGAAAGCATGCCAGTCATGCGGTATGAATACCAGGTGCACAACCGTCCGCACCGAAGAACGGAAGGACCACATGACTGCCACCCGACCCCTGGCCGGACTCGCGGCGATCGTCTTCTTCGTCCTGGGGGCGCCGCTCACGGCGGCTGCCGGCGACTTCACGCCCGAGCCGGCTCCGACGTCGCTTCCCGTCGCCGGACGGTCGACGGATTCGATCGATGCCATCGCAGCAGCGGAGGAGTCCGCGCAGGACGGTGCCGAAGCCCTGGAGGACGGCGAGTACGTGGGCCCGGCGAGTGACCTTCCCCGACTGAAGGAAGCCATGGCTCGGCAGAGCGATCTGCTGACCGTCCCCGCGCCGTGCGGGACGAGGCTCGACTGGTACCGGGTGATCGACTGGTCTGGCAACACCTACTGCTTCAGCAACGCGGGGAACCGCTTCGTCAACATCTGGAACGTCCGCAGCCTCTGCCCCGGCAACAACACCGGCCGGGTGATGTACCAAGCGGACAACACGATGTACAACTCGGTCTGGCGCTCAGGGCACAGCAACTGGTCGCAGTGCTACCACTTCTCCTTCGGGCCCACGGTCCACAAGATCGAGATCCGGTGACGCGCTCATCGACGCGACGTGTCGGCCCGATCGTGTCGGTCGTCGTCACGGCCATGGTCCTCACCGCGACTGCCCGGCTCCTCTTCTTCCGCCCCTGGGACGAGGCAGCACACTCTGCGCCCGGTGACAGGCCGAACCCGGTCGACACACGTACCTCCGAAGAAGCCACGGCACCGCCGTCGCCACCGCCCGGTTTCGACCCTCACGCCGACGACGAGTTCGCCGGGTGGGAGCTCCCGTCCGACGGCGAGTACGTGGGCCCGGCGAACTGAGGGGGGCTGGAAGCCCGTCGAGGCCGGTGGCAGCACCGCGCCTCCTGCGTCGAGGGTTCTGGTCCGGCGGGGTCGGCCGGTTCGACGGCCTGGGTCAGTGCGCGCGCCCGTACCGTTCGCCGACGGGGATCTCGACCGCGACCGTGTTGCCGGGCTGCGCGAGCGGGCACGCCCAGGCGGGGTCGTAGGCGCAGCTCGGGTTGTAGGCGAAGTTGAAGTCGAGCACGATCGTGCCGGGCTCGCCGCCGGCCCCGAGGTCGGCGCCCTTGACCGAGTCGATCAGGTACCGTCCGCCGCCGTAGGTGCCGCCGGGCTTGCCGGCCAGGGCGTCCTTGACCGGGATGAACAGGCCGCCCGCGTACTGCGCCAGCTTCCACACGTCGAGGCTGCCGACGCCGGGCACGTCGACGACGCCGACCAGGTCGAACAGCACGTCGCCGTCGGTGCCGGTCTCGACGACCATCCGGCGCGGCGCGGCGGGCTCGACCGCGACCTCGAAGCGCCAGGCCGGGTCGTAGGGCTTCGTCGGCAGGCCGGTGAAGTCGGGGCGGTCCTCGGGCAGCAGCGGGGTCGACGGGTGCGTCGAGAACAGGTCGTCACGGGTGCGCCGCCACAGGTCGTGTGCCGCCGCCAGGTCGGTCGCCTCGCGCACGTCGCGGTAGAGCCCGTGGATCGTCCGGCGCCACGACGCGATGTCGAGGGCGCCCTGGGCGGGCGTCGATGCGGGCGCCGGCGCGGTGGTCTCGGCCGAGGTGTCGGCGGCGGTGTCGGCGGCGGTGTCGGCGGGAGACGAGGAGGCGCTGGTCGGGTCGGTCACCCCTGCCACCGTACGCAGGCGGTCACCGCCGCGCCCGTGGCTCCCTCACAGGTCGCGCACCCGTCCACAGCCCACCCTCGTGGCCCCGGGCACGGGCGCCCCGTGGCTACGCTCGCCCCATGACGACCGACACCACGACCACCGATCCCACCGTCACCCCGGCAGACCTGGTGCAGCTGCACCGCGCGATCGAGGTCGCACGAGATGCCCGCGACCACGGCAACCACCCGTTCGGCTCGCTGCTGCTCACGGCTCGTGGCGACGTCGTCGAGGCCGTGAACACCGTCGTCACCGAAGGCGACCCGACCGGCCATGCCGAGACGAACCTCGTCCGGCTCGTGGCGCAGCGGTTCGACAAGCCGACGCTGAAGGCCGCGACGCTCTACACGAGCACCGAGCCGTGCGCGATGTGCGCCGGCGCGATCCACTGGGCCGGCATCGGCCGGGTCGTCTACGCGCTCGCCGAGCAGCAGTTGCTCGGCATGGTGACCGAGCAAGAAGGCGAGTCGACCCTCGACCTGCCCTGCCGCGAGGTCTTCGCCCGGGGCGGAGGCGCGGTGTCGGTGTCGGGCCCGGCCCTGTTCGACGAGGCGTCCGCCGTGCACGCCGGCTTCTGGGGCTGACGCCGGCCGATATGCGGGCGACCCCCGCGTTCTGCGCGGACCCCCTGCCGAGGCGGATTGCTGGACGCCGCTCGAGGGGGTCGGTGCCGACCGACGGTCAGGCGTGCTTGGGGTGGGTCGAGGCGCCGCGCCAGGTGGGGGCGAGGGCCTTCATGCGCAGGGCCCGCCACTGCCAGGTCGCCCAGAGACCGGGCCAGAGCAGCACGCCGAGCGGACCGGCGTGGAACTCGAGGCGGTCGCGCAACAGCGTGTGCCCCGCGCCGTCCGGCACGACGGCCATCCGGTGGTTGATGCGCATGCGGGCGAACTGGCCGCTCGTCCCGCGTCCCGTGTCGCGCTGGATCCACGCCCCGTCGCGTTCGTGCCAGTCGAGGTCGACGTGCGTGCTGCCGAGCGGCAGGACGCCGAGGATGCTCGCCGACACCGGGTGCGCCTCCTCGGTCCAGCGGTCGGGGAAGCCCGACGGCGACTCGGACCGGTAGACCACGAGCGGCTTCGTCACCGCGACCATCACGCGGGGGTCGCGCAGGGCGTCGGTCGCGACGTCGACGGAACAGGCGAGGCGGAGCTTGAGCTGCACGTGCATGCACCGATCCAACTCCCGCCGCCTGATCGCGGCCGTCGGCCCGGTCCGTCATGTCGCGTCACGCACGGGCGACGCCCCATAGCGGCTGCCTAGGCTGGTCCGATGAGTTCGCACGGCCAGCAGAAGTACCAGGTGAGGTTCGACCACGGGGTGGCCGGAGCGGCGCGCGTCGCACCCGGGGCTCACGTCGTCGTCGTGGTCGACGTGCTCGACGGCCACGGCACGCTGAGCCGTGACGAGACCGTGCGGGCGGTCGCCGAGCTCACCGACGTCGCTCGCGACGCCGACCTCGTGCTCGTCACCGCGGCGGACGCGGCGGCCGACGTCGCCCGGCACGTGGTCGAGCGCCAGGCCCGTCGAGGCGACCGGGCCCTCGTCGCGATCGTCGCCGCCGGGGCGGTCGAGCCCGACGGGTTCCGGCCCGCCGTCGAGGACCAGCTCGCCGCCGGCACGGTCGTCGACGCGCTCGCCGCGGTCGGCATCGACTTCTCGTCACCCGAGGCGGCTGCCGCGTGCGCCGCCGCCGTGGCGCTGCGGCGGGCCTCGTCGCACCTGCTGACGGCGTCGGCCTCGGCCGCCGAGCTGGTGGCGACCGACCGGGGTGACGTGGTCGACGCGGCCCGCGCCTCCTCGTCCGGTGAGGGCGTCGCCGTGGTCGTCCGGGCAGGCTCCGTCGAGGAATCAACCCTGCCGGCGTAGCGTTGCAGCGAGAGCGACCCTGACGTCGCCCCGACCCGCAGGAGGAACCATGAAGGCAGTGCTCACCGACGGAACCGTCGTCGCCGAGGCCGCGAAAGACGAGCTGATCTCGATCGAGGGCAACTGGTACTTCCCTCCCGCGAGCGTCCACACCGAGCTGCTCACCGAGAGCCCGACGCAGTACCACTGCCCGTGGAAGGGCGACACCCAGTACTTCAGCGTGAAGTCGGGCGACGACCTGCTGCAGGACCGCGCCTGGAGCTACCCCACGCCCATCCCGACCTCGTTCGACCGCGTCGGCAAGGACTACTCGGGCTACGTCGCCTTCTGGAAGGACGTCTCGGTCGTCGACTGACGCTCGTCGCCGGACGCACGCCGCTCGACGCTCGTCGCCGGACGCACTGCGCCACGAACTGAACACCCCGCCACGACATCTCGTGGCGGGGTGTTCAGTTCGTGGCGGCGTAGCGCAGTGGGGCAGGGCTGGGCAGGGCGGGGCAGGGCTGGGCAGGGCTGGGCAGGGCGGGGCAGGGCTGGGCAGGGCTGGGCAGGGCGGGGCTGGGCAGCGCCGGGTCGGGTCGGGCCAGCCGGTGTCGGCGCCGACCGTCGTGGCCGACGCCGCCTCAGCCCCGTGCGGCCCGTGCCCGGTGCGCCCGCACCTTCGCCCGGTTGCCGCACCGCTGCATCGAGCACCAGCGGCGGCTGCCCGCCCGCGACTCGTCGAAGAACACGAGCCCGCACGCCTCGTTCGAGCACCGACGGAGGCGCGAGTCCGGTCCGCCACCGAACCCGACGGTCGTGAAGAGGGTCACCGCGTCGCGCGCCACCGACGCCATCGCCTGCCCGAGCCGCAGGCGCCCGGCCCCCGCTTGGCGGCGGCCGCCCTCGAGCGACGGAGGGACGTCCGGCAGCGCGGCGAACAGGTTGAGCGTGTCGACGTCGTCCGGGTCGGTCGAGGTGCCGTCGGCCGCGGCCACGGCGAGCCGGGCGATCGCGTCGCGCAGGCCCCGGGCGTCGGCGAGCTCGCGGTCGCCGGCCGAACCGGCGATGCCGTCGAAGCGTTCGCGCGTCCAGTCGTCGAGGTCGGCCGGCAGCAGCAGGCCGTCCCACGGCGTCGACCCGTCGGCGGGCAGGTCGAGGCCGGACTCCGGCCCGAAGCGCGACCCGGCCCGGAACCCGCCGAGGTACGCGAAGTCGAGGCTGAGCGCCCCCGAGTCGAAGAACCACCGGGTGTCGGTGTCGGATCTGAGCCACTGTCCGGTCTGCACCTGACCACCCTAACCGGTTACGCGCCTCCTGCCTGTCGCATCCCCATCGAACGGCACGCCAGGGCTCGGCACGGCGACGTGCCGGGAGGCGCGGCGTCAGACCTCGCGCTTCGTCCAGGTGATCAGGTGCGCGGGGTCGTACCGCCGCGAGCAGCGGCCGCAGGCGAGCGGCCGGGCCGGCTGGCGGTACCGGTAGTGCTCGTGCCCCGCGGGGCAGACGCCGACCCACGGGGCGAGTTCGCTGGCGATGGCTCCGTCGTGCAGGCGCGAACCGACGTAGCCGAGGTCGGTCGCCACGGCCTTCCACTTCGGGCCGTGCCCCGCGCGCGACCCGGCGAGGGCGTGGGCGACCTCGTGCAGCAGCACCTGGTGGATCTCGTCGTCGTCGTAGCGGCCCGCGAGGTGCCGCGAGACCGTGATGCGCTTGGTCGTGTAGTTGCACAGGCCCGCGCGGGTCTTCGCGTTGTCGAAGCCGAAGCTCCAGACGGAGGGGTCGAGGTGCAGGTCGATGAGCGCGGCGGCCCAGCGCCGCACCCGGTCGAGGTCGGCCACGTCGGGGTCAGGAGGCGCGGGTCAGCGACGCGGGAAAGGCCAGGTGGTGGGCTCGTCGTCGCGCGGGAGGCCGTCGACCACGCCGGTCACGCCGGTGCCCCCGGTGCGGGGTCGGTCGCCGGCCGGGCGCCCGTCGCCGTCGGTGGGACGCGGGGCGGCACGGCGCTCGGCGTCGAACTCGTCGGAGTCGCGGTCGCGGTGGCCGGCGGCGCGCTCGGCGAGGTGGCTGATCTTGCCCCAGAGCCCCCCGTCCCGCGGAGCCGCGGGAGCCGTCGCCGCGACCTTCTCGGCCCGGGCGGCAGCGGCCTCGGCGACGGGCGACGCGGCGGCCTCGTCGGGCATCGACTCGGGGTCGAAGCTGATCGCGGCCGTGCGCGCGGCGTCCATGGGCTGACGGGCCGGCACCGCGCCTCCGTCGTCGGTGGAGGCGGAGGTGGACGTGAAGTCCGAGACCGAGCTCGAGCTCGAGCCCGAGTCGGCGTCGGACGCCGACGACACGTCGGAGGCCGTGGCTGGGGCCGACGACCCTCCGTAGAGCCCGGCGATGCCGTCGAAGCGGGGCACCTGCACGCGCCCCTGGGCAGCGTTCGCCCGGGGGGCGGGAGCGGGGGCGGCAGGCGAGGCGGGGGCGAGCGGCTGCAGCGGCACCGGGTTGGTGTCGCCCGCGGCCGGGGCCTCGAGGCGGGGCTGGGGGCCGGTGTCGCTGAGGTAGGCGCGCATGACGCCCTCGATCGCGACCCGTAGGCCGTTGGTGCGGTCGCGCGGAGCGCCGGAGGCCTCGTACGCCTCGAGCGCCTTCGCGAGCGTCTCGCGGGCCTCTTCGTTGCGGCCGAGGTCGTAGAGCGTGTAGCCCTCGAGCTCGGCGGCGGCCGCCTCGAGCTCGCGCCACTCTTCGGTGGCGGACGTGATGCGGCTGGTGTGCAGGTCGTTCAGGGCCCGGTCGAGCTTGCCCTGCTCGCGGAAGATGTGCGCTCGGCGGATGCGGGCAGCCGTCGAGTCGGCGCGGTCGCCGGTGAAGTGGGCCAGGCGGAAGGCCTCTTCGGCGATCGCCAGGGCCTCGTCGAGTCGGCCGAGCAGGCGCAGCAGGTCGGCCCGCTCGCCGAGGGCGTCCGTGCTGCGGCTCTGGCCGAGGGCGGCCAGCCGGGCCTCGGCGGCCGGCACGTCGACGGCCGTGCGCAGGCTGATCGGGTCGAATCCGCCGGCACCCCCGATGCCCCGGACGACGGGCGCGGCGAGACCCGGCGGCACGGTCTGGGGGCGGGCGCTGCCGGGTGCTGTCGTGTCGGGTCGGTCGTGCTGGCTCATCGAGTACGAGGGTAACCGCCCGGCCCCCGAACAGGCCGCGCGGCGCGCAGCGTGTGGGGGAGTGTCGGGGCCGATGTGCGCGACCCGACCCGCGCCTCCTCGGGTCGCGTGCAGATCACGACCCGCGCCTCCTCGGGTCGGACGGGCCGTTACGGGAGCGGGGTGAGCGGGACGCTGACGATGCGGTCGTCGTCGGCGGCCGGTGCTCCGCGCCCGTCGGTGTTGTTCGTGACGAGCCAGAGGGTGCCGTCGGGCCCGGGCAGGACGTCGCGGATGCGACCGAGCGAGGCCGAGCCGGTGAACAGCTCGACCGGCTGCGCCTCGGAGCCGGGGGCGGCCTGGATCTCGAACAGCTTCTCGCCGCCGAGCCCGGCCAGGTAGAGCGTGGTGCCGACGGCGGTCAGCCCGCTCGGGCTCGCCTCGTCGGTCGACCACTGCAGCACGGGGTTCGAGAAGCCCTCGACCTCGCCCCGGCCCTCGACCTCGGGCCAGCCGTAGTTCGCACCGGCCTCGAGGGCGTTCAGCTCGTCGTAGGTGTTCTGGCCGAACTCGGCGGCCCAGGCCGCGCCGGTGGCGTCCCAGGCGATGCCCTGCGGGTTGCGGTGACCGAGCGTGTAGACGAGCGACCCGGCGGTCGGGTTGTCGTCGGGCACCCCGCCGACCGGCGTCGCCCGCAGGATCTTGCCGCCGAGCGAGCCGCGGTCCTGGGCGTTCGGCCGCTGGTTCGCGTCGCCCGTCGTCACGTAGAGCAGGCCGTCGGGGCCGAAGGCGATGCGGCCGCCGTCGTGGTTGCTGGCCTTGGGGATGCCCGTGATCACGGCCTCTTGTTCGCCGAGGCCGTACGAGCCGGCCTCGCCCGTGATCGGCGCCCGCACCACGCGGTTGTCGTCCGACGTCGTGGCGTAGGCGTAGAGGTACGACGGCGACCCGGGCAGGACGGCGAGGCCGAGCAGCCCGCCCTCGCCCTCGTGGACGACGCCGTCGATCGTGCCGGCCTCGCGCGTGCTGCCGTCGGCGAGCAGCTCGAGCACCGTGCCGGTGTCGCGCAGGCTGACGAACGACGATCCGGTGTCGAGTCGCACGACCGACCAGGGCGCGGCCAGGTCGGTGGCGACGTCCGTCGGCTCGGCGTCGGCCGCGACGGTGACGCCGGCCGTGCCGGTGGTCGGCGCGACCGGGGCGGGGCCCGCGACGGCGGTCGGATCGGTCGGGGTCTCGGACGCCGGGCGGGTGGCGGCCTGGCCACCCGATCCGGGGGCGTCGGCCCCGGCGGTGCAACCGACGAGCAGGACGGCGGTGACCGCCGCCATCGTGCCGACGGCGAGCCGGTGCCGTGTGGTGCGGGGTGTCGTGATCATGATCGCGCCTCCTGCGGTCAAGGCAAGCGGACGACCGGCGCGACCGCACCCGTCGTCACCACACCGTGACCGGCTTCGCAGCCGGTGCCCAGCCCGGCCGACGGCCTGACCCGGTCGACGGCATGACCCGGCCGACGGCGCGGCCTGGCCCGGCGACCCGCCTACGCGCGCGGGCTGAGCTCGGCGCGCAGCGGCCAGTCCTGGCCCTCGAGGATCAGCTGGGCGCCGGCGCCGGTCCGCACGTTGACGACGATCGGCGCCAACAGGTTGACCGTCATGCCGGTCGCCGCGGGCGTCGCGACGACGAGCAGCAGGGCCTCGGCGGGGTCGTGCAGGTCGAGGGAGTCGGTCTGCTCGTCGGTCACGACCGGCGAGTAGTCGGGCAGGTGCACCGACGCGTCGAGCACGAAGAGACGCGTCTCCGAGCCGGCGGCGCGCAGGGCGAACAGGCCGGTCGCACCCTCGATGCGTTCGAGGGCGAAGTCGACGAGCGGTTCGAGACCGAACGGAGGCGCGGTGAACGAGACGACGGAGCCGCTGACCTCGCGGGCTGCCTGCGCGCTCATCGGAGGAAGTCCATCAGCGAGGGCTGCAGCACCTTGGCGGTGACCGCGAGGGCCGCCTGGTACGACGTGTTCTGCATCTGCAGGTCGAGCACGGCCTGGCCGAGATCGAGGTCCATGATGCCGGCGCGATGCGCCTCGAGCGTGGTCTTGGTGTCCAAGAGGGTGTCCTCGGCTCTCAGGATCTGGGACTGTCGTGCCCCGATGTCGGACTGTACGCCGCGCAGGGACGTCAGTCGGGCGTCGACCTCGGTGAGCCGTGAGCCCACGTTGACGCCGGCGCGGAGGTCGGTGGTGATGCGGTCGAGCAGGCTGAACACCGAGTCGTCGCCGGTGCCGAACGCCGCGGCCCCGTCGGCGTCGACCCGGACGCTCGTCTCGCTGCCGACCTGGCGGGTGACGGCGGACCCGGGGGTGCCGGTGAAGCCGAAGTCGGCCCGGAAGGCGACGCCCGCGTCCGAGGTGCCGGCGAAGACGCTGCGCCCCGCGTAGGTCGTGTTGGCCCGGGTGAGCAGGTCGGACTTCAGGCCGTCGAGCTCGGTGGCGATGGCGTCGAGGGACGTCTGCGACTGGGCACCCGTGTTGGCGCCCTGCACCGTGAGGTCGCGCACGCGCTTCAGCACGTCGTCGGCGGCCGAGAGGGCCGAGTCGGCGGTCGAGAGCCAGGCGTTCGCGTCGCCGGCGTTGCGGCTCCACTGCGCGTTCGCGGCCTGGTCCGCCTTGACCCGCAGGGCCTCGGCGGTGCCGGTCGGGTCGTCGGACGGCTTCGAGATGCGCTCGAGGGTCGAGGCGCGCTCCTGGGCCTCGGACACCCGGGCCTTGCTGACGGTCAGGTGCCGCTGGGCGTCCAGTACGGCCATCTGGTTGGTCGTGCGGGTGATCATCGGTTACCTCCCGACCCGTCCCATGCCGTTGATCAACGTGTCGAGCATCTCGTCGATCGCGGTCATGACGCGGGCGGCGCCCTGGTAGGCGTGCTGATAGGTGAGCAGGTTGACGTTCTCCTCGTCGAGGCTGACCCCGGCCGTCGAGAGTTGCCGGTTCTTCGCCGACGTGGCCGAGAGGTCGGTCAGCGTCGAGCGGTCGGACTCGGTCTGCGCGACGGCGCCGATGGTGCTGACGATCGTCCCCCAGGCGCGGTCGGGCGAGCCGGTCGAGAGGCCGATCTGGCCGATGGCGCGGGCGACCGAGCCGTCGAGGGCGCCGCCGGTGCCGTTGCCCGAGGCGATCGTCGCGGCACTCGTCGGCACGACGGTCAGGCCGCGGGCCGCGGGGACGCCGGCCGTGAACGCGAAGAACGCATGACCGGTGGTGCCGTCGGCCGTGGTCCCGGTGGCGTGCACCGCGTTGACCTGGGTCGCGAGCTGGGTCGCGAGGGCGTCGTAGCTCGCGGCCGCCTCGGCGAGGACCCCGCCGGCGCCGCCGGGCTCGGCCGGAGCGAGCACCGACAGCGAGCCGGCGATGCTGCCGCCGTCCAGCGCGACGGCGTCGCCGGGACGGTGGGTCCACTCGAGCGACACCCCCGCCGTGGCGGTGGCCAGGGTGTAGTCGCCGGTCACGCGCACCTGCCGGGCCGAGTCGCCCGACACGAGGGCGTTGCCCCCGACGAGGACGTCGACCGTGCCGTCCGCGTTGTCGCGCACCGTGCCTCCGGCGAGCGTGGCGATCTTCTCGGTCAGCACCGAGCGGGCGTCGACCAGCTCGTTCGTGCTGACGCCCTGCTGCTGGGCGGTGCGGATGCGCACGTTCAGGTCGGCGACCTGGGTCGCGGCCGTGTTGAGCTGCGAGGCGAGGCCGTCGACCTGCTGGCGCTGGGCCGTCCACTGGTCGTCCACCGCCTTGTAGCCGCTCGCGAGCGTGCCCGCGATGGTCTGCGCCTGCCCGAGCAGGACGGCGGCGGGGGCCGCGGCCGACGGGTTGTTCGAGACGTCCTGCCAGGCCGACCAGAACTTCGTGAGCTGCGTCGAGAGCCCGGTCGTGCCCGGCTCGGCCAACGACGACTCGAGGGCGGCGGTCACCGAGGCCCGGACCCCCTGGTAGCCCGCGGCGCCCGCGGCGCCGCGCACCTGGGCGTCCGCGAACCGGTCGCCGATGCGGGCGATGCCGTCGACCGACGCGCCCTGGCCCGGTTGCACCCCGGTCGAGTACAGGCCGACGCGGGCCGCCGCCTCGATCGAGGACTGGGTCACCCGCTGGCGTGTGTAACCGTCGGTGTTGACGTTGGCGATGTTCTGCCCGACCACGTCGAGACCCGTGCGCGCCGCGGTCAGGCCACGGTAGGCCGTGTTGAGCCCGCCGAAGGTGCTGCCCATCTCAGAGCCGCCCGTCGAACAGATGACCGCCGGAGGCGCTGGCCGAGTTCACGTGGCCGGTCCGGCCGGTCGCGTCGTACGTCGCGGTCGCGGGGCCGGTCGAGGCGGTCGCCAACGTCTCTTGCGTGGCCCGGGCCGCGGCCCGGAGGAACCGCTCGTTCTCGTCGCGCAGCTGCGCGATGCGTCCGGTCAGTTCGGTCATGGCGCGCAGGTGGGCGGTGAAGATCTCGCCCCACGGGCCGGCCGGGGCCGCCGAGATGATCTCGCGCAGCGGGGCCTCCTCGTCGGTTCCCCATTCGCGGGCGACGGCCGAGACCTCGACGCTGCGCTCGAGCCCCGCCGAGCGCAGGCGACCCAGCACCTGCTCGACCTCGCGGGTCGCGTGGTCGACCCAGCGGCTGCGGCCCGCGGTGAGCAGCAACTGCTCCTCCTCGAGCTTGAAGGTCAGCAGCTCGAGCAGCTCGCGCTCTCGCCAGAGCAGCGCGGAGAGTTCGTTCGCGCCCATGGGGGCCTCCTCGGTCGGGGCATCGGGTGGTCTGTGTACGGCAAGTCGTCGGCGAGGACTGCCTGACGTCCTCTGCACGGGTCACTATCGGCGGAGGCGCGGCGTGCGTTAGTGGCCGACCCGAGCGTCCTCCCAGCGGCGCCTAGCCTTAAACCACCGCTCGAAGGAAGGGGCGTTCCGACCCAGTACGGGGGTGAGGGCACGGGGTGTGTCCCCCGAAGGGATGACGCCCGTTCCCCCGCACTGGGGGCAGTCCCGCCCTGCCGCCGCCCCCCTCCCGCTCGGTAGCGTTGCAGAGCAGCGACGGGCCCCGACGGGCCGGTCTCGGCAGCACCACACGCGGTCCCGCCGTCTTCTCGGACGGTGACCCGCGCCTCCTCGGCGAACCCTGTCGACGTGCCCTGATCAGAGGGCTCTTCGTCGCGCCCGGAGTCACGATCACCGGACCGAGAGGTCCCCTTCGCACTGGGAGTCGCGATGAACCGCACCGAACGAAACGCCATGGTGGTGGAGAACCTGCCGCTGGTGGGCTACCTCGTCTCCGAGGTCTGCGCCCGCGCCACCCACCTCTCGCGTGACGACCTCGCGTCGGTCGGTGCCGTCGCCCTCGTCCAGGCCGCGGACGCCTTCGACCCCACCCTGGGCATCCCGTTCGGCGCCTACGCCCGCACCCGCATCGTCGGCGCCTTCGCCGACGACATGCGCTCGGGCGACTGGGCCAGCCGCGGCACCCGCAAGCGCATCAAGGAGACCCTCGCGGTGCAGGAGGCGCTGACCGCCTCGCTCGGTCGCACGCCCAGCGTGGACGAGGTCGCCGGCGCCCTCGGCGTGGACCGTCAGACCGCGGCGAACGCCCTGACCGACGCGGCCCGCACCGTCTCGGCACTCGACGACACCGTCGCCGACCACCTCGCGGCCGACATCCCCCTGCCCGAGGAGAACCTGCTCGTGTCGGAGCGCAGTCGCTACGTGGCCGCCGCCGTCGAGGCCCTGCCCGAGCGCATGCGCCTCATCGTCGAGGGCGTCTACTTCGGCGACCGGACCGTCACCGAGATCGCCGACGAGCTGGGCATCACCCACTCCGCCGTCTCGCAGCAGCGCACCGAGGCCGTCCGGCTGCTGCGCGACGCCCTCGAGGCGCACTACGCCGACGACCCCGACGTCGAGTTCGCGCCGCTCTCGAAGACCGCCCCGGCCCGTCGCAGCGCCTACCTGTCGCGCGTCGCGACCAACGCTGCCGTCGGCATCGCCCGGGCCATGCGCGAGCCCGAGGCGACCACCGTCGCCACCGCGGTCTGAGACCGCCGAAAAAACTTCTGCGGCTGACTAACAGCCGCGGTCGGCCGGCCGACAGTAGCCGGTGTCAGCCCACGGACGGGCAGACGAACACCACCCAGTCACGGAGGAGAACACCATGGGTATGCAGATCAACACCAACCTCGCGGCCAACAACACGTACCGCAACCTGAACGCCACGCAGAACGACCTGTCGAAGAGCCTCGAGAAGCTCTCGTCGGGCCTCCGCATCAACCGTGCCGCTGATGACGCGGCCGGCCTCGCGATCTCCGAGGGCCTGCGTTCGCAGGTCGGCGGACTGACCGTCGCCGCACGCAACGCCCAGGACGGCATCTCGGTCGTCCAGACCGCTGAAGGTGGCCTCACCGAGGTGCACTCGATCCTCCAGCGTGTCCGCGACCTCGCCGTCCAGGCCGGCAACGACTCGAACAACGCCGAGTCGCGCAAGGCCATCAGCACCGAGGTCACGGCGCTGACCGACGAGCTGAGCCGCATCTCGACCTCGACGAAGTTCAACGGCACGAGCCTGCTGGACAGCAACCAGAGCCTCAAGTTCCAGGTCGGTGCCAACGGTTCGACCGAGGATCAGATCACGGTCGACCTGTCGGGTGCGAACGTCACCAAGATCACCGCCGCCCTCGGCACCGGCTCCACCGCCTCGGGCACGACGTTCGCCGTCACCACCGCCGACCTCGTCGGCGGCGCGACCGCGACCTTCAAGTCGTCGGTCGGAACGGCCGACGTCTCGGAGATCACCACGGGTGCGCTCAAGGGCTCGGGCACCGCCGGTGCCTTCAAGAGCGTCGACGAGTACGCGACCGCCCTGAACGGCGACGCGACCTTCTCGGCGAACTTCAAGGCGACGACGGTCCGCAACGCCGACGGTGCTGCCACCGGCATCGCGGTCACCGCCCTCAACGGCGGAACGGTCGACGTCACGGCTCCTGCCGACGGCATCGCGGCCGGTGACGCCTCGGGCACCACCTCGACGGGCATCTCGTTCGAGTCCGCTGCCGCGGCCCAGAACGCGATCAAGGTCATCGACCAGCAGATCACCAACGTGTCGACGGCTCGTTCGAACCTCGGTGCCGTGCAGAACCGCTTCGAGCACGCCATCAACGTGACGAACGTGGCGAAGGAGAACCTGACGGCGGCCGAGTCGCGCATCCGCGACACCGACATGGCTCAGGAGATGGTCAAGTACACCCGCTCGAACATCCTCAGCCAGGCCGGCACCGCGATGCTCGCGCAGGCGAACCAGAGCACCCAGGGCGTCCTGTCGCTCCTCCGCTAGTCGGAGAGCGTCCCGACGGCCGCTCCCAGCGGTCGCCGGACGACACCCGGGCCTGACGCGTGACCGGCACGCGGCGAGTCGAGAGCTGATCCTCTCGGCCGTCGCGTGCCGGCCGCGTCGCTCACCTCGACCACGCCCCCGACCCCCGACCCCCGACCCCCGACCCCCGACCCCCGACCCTCGACCTGCGACAGGAGCACCCCATGGCCAGCGTCGGCATCGACGGGCTCGCGAGCAGCCTCGACACCACCAGCCTGATCAACAACCTGATCAAACTCGAGGGCACCCCCCAGACCCTGCTGAAGAACAAGGTCAGCGCCGCCACCAGCTTCATCACGTCCATGCAGACGTTGAACGCCCAGGTCTCGGCACTCGCCGACACCGCGAAGACCGCGGCGAAGCCCGCCTCGCTGCAGGCCTTCACGGCGACGAGCAGCGCCACCTCCGTCAGCGCGTCGGCCGGGGCCAGGGCCGCCGCCGGCTCGATCGAGTTCGTCGTCGGCGCCACCGCGCAGGCGAAGACCGCGGTGACCGCGGCGATGACCGCCTGGCCCGCCGAACCCGCCGTCCTGACCTTCACCTCGGCCGCCGGCAAGGCCGTCGAGGTCACCGCCGCGTCCGGCTCGCTCGACGACGTCGTCAGCGCCGTGAACGCCTCGGGCGCCAGCGTCAGCGCCCTCAAGGTCGCCTCGGGCAAGGACGCCTCGGGCGCCGTGCAGTACCGTCTGCAGCTCACCTCGACCGCGACCGGTGCGGCCGGCGACTTCTCGGTGCATCGTGGCACGGCCGCCGAGGTCGACGCCGGGACCGCCCCCGACCTGCTGACCGAGCCGGGTGCCGCCGTCGTCAAGACCGCCCGCGACGCGTCACTCACCCTCTACGCCGGCACCACCGCCGAGCAGGTCGTGACCAGCTCGTCGAACACCTTCGCCGACCTGTTGCCCGGAGTCTCGGTGACCGTCTCGACCGCCGCCGTGTCGGCCACGCCGGTCTCCGTGACCGTCGGGCGCGACGCCGCCGCCGCCGGCAAGGTGGCGTCGGGCCTCGTCTCGAGCCTCAACGCGGTGCTCTCGGCAATCACGGCCGGGCAGGCCACGACGACCAGCACGAGCGCGACCGGCACCTCGACGGTGAAGGGTGGCGCCTACACGGGCGACTCGTCGGTTCGTGCGGCCCAGACCGCCCTGCAGGCGGCCGCGTCGGCTCCGGTCGACGGCCGATCGCCTTCGAGCATCGGCGTCAGCATCTCGCGGGACGGCACCTTCGCGTACGACGCGGACAAGTTCTCGGCCGCCCTGGCCGCCGACCCGGCCGGCACGCAGTCGATGCTGAGCACGCTGGCGGACCGGGTGGCCAAGGCCGCGACCACTGCCTCGGACAAGACGACCGGGACGTTGACCCAGGTGATCACCGGACAGCAGTCGGTCGTGAAGGACCTCGGCGTCCGCATCGCCGACTGGGACCTCCGTCTCACCGCCAGGCGCGCGACACTCCAGACCACCTACAACAACCTCGAGGTCAAGCTGCAGTCGTTGCAGGCGCAGTCGACCTGGCTCAGCAGCCAGATCACCTCCCTGACCGCATCGACGAGCAGCTGACCATGAACGCACAAGGATTCGCCGCCTTCGCCGCGGCGAGCGGCCCCGCCGCCACCGCCCAGCGCCAGCGGGCGCAGTACACCTCGGACGCCGTGCTCTCGGCCACGCCGGTGCAGCTCGTCACGATGCTCTACGACCGCCTCATGCTCGACCTGTCGCGCGCCGAGGCCGCCCAGGTCGCGGGTTCGTGGCTCGTCGCCGGCGAGCAGCTCGTGCACGCGCAGGCGATCGTCGCCGAGTTGTCGTCGTCGCTCAAGATCGACGTGTGGGACGGCGGCGAGGGCCTGCTGGCGCTGTACGGCTACGCGTCGACCGCCCTGATCAACGCGAACGTGCACCGCGACGTGGCGCTCACGCGCGAGGTCGTCGGCCTGCTCGAACCGCTCCGCCAGGCGTGGCACGAGGCGGGCGCCTCGCTGCAGACCTCGACGGTCGCCCCCACCGGAGCCCTCGGTGTCGCCTAGGACCGAGCAGACACACGCCGCGTGGCGCGCCGCCCTGGACGACCTGGAGGCGCTGGTCGCCGAGGCGGACGTGTCGCCTTCGGCAGGCGGCCCCGCGACGGCGGCCGGGCCGACGTCGACGACACCGCGACGCTGGACGCCCCCGACCGGGCTGGGTCCGCTGCCGCACGAGCTCGCGAGCCGCGCCTCCTCGTTGGCGGAGCGCCAGCGCGGCGTGCTCGACCGCCTCGAGGCCGCCCGTGCCGCCGTGCTGCAGCACCTCGGTGCCGTGCGCTCGGTCGAGGCGTCGCACGAGCCGTCGCGCCCGGTCTACCTCGACGCGACCGGCTGAGACCGAGCACGGACCGGCCCGGCCGGCCCGGCCCGGCCGGAGCCGGCCCGGAGCCTCAGCCGAAGGGGATGACCCCGACGAGGACGGCCACGACGAGCATCACGACCGAGACGACGGCCGCCCGCCAGAGCACCTTCTTGTGGTGGTCGCCGAGGTTGACGTTCGCCAGGCTGACGAGCAGCAGGATCGCCGGCACGAGCGGGCTCTGCAGGTGCACGGGCTGGCCGATCACCGAGGCGCGGGCCATCTCGACCGGGTCGATGCCGAACGCCGACGCGCTCTGGGCGAGCACGGGCAGGATGCCGAAGTAGAACGCGTCGTTGCTCATGAAGAAGGTGAGCGGCAAGCTGAGCAGCCCGGTGATCACGGCCAGGTACGGGCCCATCTCGTTCGGGATCACCTGCACGAGCCACTGCGCCATCGCGTCGACCATGCCCGTGCCGTTGAGCACGCCGATCAGCACGCCGGCGGCGAAGACCATCGAGACGACGCCGACGATGCTCGGCGCGTGGGCCACGATCTCGGCCGACTGCTGCTTCACCTTCGGGAAGTTGATCAGCAGGGCGACCGCGACGCCGACCATGAACACGTAGGCGAGCGGGAAGAGGTCGAGCACGAGCAGCACCATCACGACGACGGTCAGCGCGAAGTTGAACCAGATCAGCTTCGGTCGCAGCGTCTCGCGCGACGGGTCGAGCATGGTGTCGGCCATCGTGCCGGTCATCGGGGTGCCGTTCTCGCTGCCGCCGGTGCCGGGGTTGTCGACCGCGCGCTCGCCGGGGGCGTCGGCACGGCTGCCGTCGGCGCGACCGCCGCGGAGGCCGAGCGCGACCGTGGGGCTGGTGAACATCGAGACGCCGACGCCCGCCTTGCCCGGGCCACCGCCGCGGGCGGCCGTGGCCAGCTCGCGCGACAGGGGCGACATCTTCTCGGCCGCCGCGGCGAGCACCGAGCCGCCGAGCTCGACGGTGCCGAGGCGGCGACGCTCGCGCAGGCCCATCAACCAGGCGAAGGCGAACACGATGACGAGGCCGACGATCAGCGACGGCACCAGCGGCACGAAGATGTCGGACGGCGCCACGTTCAGCGCGGCCGCGGCGCGGACGGTCGGCCCACCCCACGGCACGATGTTGAGCGTGCCGTTCGCCAGGCCGGCGACGCAGGTCAGCACGACCGGGCTCATGCCGAGCTTCAGGTAGATCGGCAGCATGGCGGCGGTCGTCACGATGAAGGTGGTCGACCCGTCGCCGTCGAGCGAGACCGCACCGGCCAGCAGGGCCGTGCCGAGCACGATCTTCGCCGGGTCGTTGCCCGTGACGCGCAGGATGAACCGCACCAGCGGGTCGAAGAGGCCGACGTCGATCATCAGGCCGAAGTACATGATCGCGAACATCAGCAACGCCGCAGTCGGGGCCAGGTCGCCGATCGCCTCGATCACCATGTCGCCGATGCCGAGACCGGCCCCCGCGAACAGGCCGAAGATGGTCGGCACCATGATCAGGGCGAGCATCGGCGACAGCCGCTTGGTCATGATCAGCACCATGAAGGTGGCGATCATCAGATAGCCGAGGATGACGAGCATCAGGACTCCTTCGTCCAGTTCGTGTGTCCGGGCACGCTAGCGGCGGCCGGGCAGCCCCGTCGCGCTTGTGCGCATTGGCCGACTATCGCGCGTTCGGGGCGTTCTGCGCGTTCTGCTCAGGGAAGCCGCGCCTCCTGGTCCGTCGCCTGCCGACCCGACCCGCCGACACGCACCCGGCCCCGGCACGACACCGCGTTCCGTGCACCGCACCGCGACTAGACGAGGTGCGGTGCACGAAACGCGGTGCGGTGGTGGCGGGACGTCACTCGGCGGGCGGCCCTGCGGTCCGGCGGGCCAGCCGCCGCACCACGAGGGCATAGGCCCCGAACGCGGCCGCGCCGATCGCCAGCAGCGTCAGGCCGACCACGAGCATCCACGGGGCGCCTCCCGAGACGATCCGGGCGAGTGTCAGACCGAGCCCGACCGCGACGATGGTGAAGACGACGGCCATGACCGGCTCCCACCAGGTCTGGCCGACGAGGTCACGCCGCTCGACCGGAAGGCCGTCGTCCTGTCGTCGGGCAGCGAGCTGCCACCGGTCCCGGATCTCGAGGCCGATGACGGGCCCCCACATGATCGCCCCGCCGCTGCCGGTCTCGAGCACGATCGCCACGCCCAACGTGACGAGCGTGCCGGCCAGGAACCACCACGGGAACACCGTGCGCAGCGGGACGACACGTCTCACCCGGCCGCCCCGGGTCCGCTTCGGCTGCGGCTGCGGCTGCGGCTGCGGCTCGGTCGGCATGGCCCGAGCCTAGGCAGCGTCCGGCCGATCCGCCCACGACACCGCGTTCCGTGCACGACACCGCGTCTAGACGAGGTGCGGTGCACGAAACACGGCGCGGTGGCGGCGGATCGAGCCGATCGGCGCGCGGCCGGCAGGCGAACCCGGACCCGAGGAGGCGCGGGTCGCGTCGGACGCGCCCGGTACCCTGGCGGGCGTGACCGACGACAGCTCACCCCGGCGACGCCGCACGGCCGCGCGGCGTCGGACGGGTGCGGGGCGCGAGGCGGGGCCGGGAGCGGCACCGCGCCTCCGGAAGCGTCGTTTCGCCACCGAGGTGCTGCTGCTGCAGCTCGCCGTCGTCACCGCCATCGTGCTGCTGACCAGCGCCGTGTTCGCGGCGATCGCCGTCCAGCGGCTGGCCCGCGAGGCCGAGGCGACGGCGCTCGCGGTGGCGCAGAGCGTCGCCAGCGACGCCGACGTCCGCGAGCAGGTCGCCCGGTTGAGCGTCGACGGCACCGAGATCGACCAGGAGGCGCTGGCCCAAGGAGGCCTGCAACGCACCGCGGTCGCGGCCCAGCAGCGCACCGGGGCGCTCTTCGTCGTCGTGACCGACGATCGCGGGGTGCGGCTGGCGCACCCGGACCCCTCGCGCATCGGCGAGCGCGTCAGCACCAGCCCCGACGCCGCCCTGCGGGGCGAGGAGGTCGTCGCCTGGGAGCGTGGCACGCTCGGCGACTCGGCCCGGGCCAAGGTGCCCGTGTACGCGCCCGGGGCCTCCGTCGGAGGCGTGTCGGACGTGGTCGGCGAGGTCAGCGTCGGCTACGCGCCGGCCCGGGTCTACGACACGCTCGTGCGGGACGCCCTGCCCGTCGTCGGGGTCGCCGTGCTCGCCCTCGCGCTCGGGGTGGTCGCATCGGTGCTCATCCGCCGCCGACTCGACCGGGCGACCCTCGGGTTGCAGCCCGAAGAGTTGTCGACCCTCGTGCAGAACCAGCAGGCCGTGCTCGGCGGGGTCGGCGAGGGCGTGCTCGCGGTGTCCGGCGACGGCGTGGTGACGGTGTGCAACGACCAGGCGGCCCGGCTGCTCGGGCTCGACCCGACGGCCGTCGTGGGGCGCCCGCTCGCCGGGCTCGACCTGCCCGAGGCGCTCGTCGGGATGCTCGGCCCGGGCCGCGCCGGCGTGCCTCCCGGCTCGCGGGCGCGGCCCGACGATGCGAACACGACGCCGACCGACACGACCCTCGTGGTCGACCACCACGTGCTGCTGGTCGACGTGCGCCCGGTCTCGCGCGACGGGGTCGACCTCGGTCGGGTCGCCGTGGTGCGCGACCGCACGGCCGTCGAGGCGCTCACCCGTCGGCTCGACGCGGTCGGGGCGATGACGACGGCCCTCCGTGCGCAGCGACACGAGTTCGCCAACCGGCTGCACGCCCTGTCGGGCATGCTCGAGCTCGGTCGTGCCGAGCAGGCCCGCGCCTACCTCGCCGACGTGCTCGACCACGGTCCGCTGCGCTACCCGGTCGCCCACGCCGACCGGCTGACCGAGCCGTACCTGCAGGCGTTCCTCGGGGCGAAGGGCGTCGAGGCCGCCGAGCGCGGGGTGCTGCTGAAGCTCGGGCCCGAGACCCTCGTCACGGGGTCGGTCGTCGAGCCCGGCGACGTGACGACGGTGCTCGGCAACCTGGTCGACAACGCCGTGCGGGCCGCGGTCGCCGGCCGCGTCACCCCGGCCTGGATCGAGGTCGAGGTGCTCGACGACGGCACCGACCTGCACCTGTCGGTGATGGACTCGGGCGACGGCGTGGCCGAGGCGGGGCTGCTGTTCGACCGCGGGCCGCACGACCCCGGCGGCGGGCCCGACGCCGACCCCGGCAGGGGCCCCGGTGGCGACGCCGACCCCACGCGCGTGCACGGTCTGGGCTTCGGGCTGCCGCTGTCGCGCGACATCGCCCGGCGGAGGGGCGGCGACGTCTGGCTCGGCTCGCCGGGTGGCGACGGGCACGGCGCGGTCTTCTGCGCGAGGCTCGTGGGCGCGGTCTCGAGCGAGGCTGTCGTGACGGGCGGGTCCGGACCGGCCCGCGCCTCCTCGTCCGCCGACGCGCCGACCGCCCGGCGCACCGGCAGCAGCACGCCCGGCACCCCCGGTGGCAGCAGCACGCCCGGCAGCAGCACGCCCGGCACCCCCGGTGGCAGCAGCACGCCCGGCAGCAGCACGCTCGGCACCCCCGGTGGCAGCAGCACCCCCGGCACCCCCGGCACCCCAGAGAGGACCACCCCGTGACGACCGAACTCACCGTGCTCGTGGTCGACGACGACTTCTACGTCGCCGACCTGCACCGTCGCCAGGTCGAGCAGCTGCCCGGCCTGCGGGCGCTGCCCGCGGTCGGGACGGTCGCCGAGGTGCGCCGCGTCCTCGCCGAACGACCCGTCGACCTGCTGTTGCTCGACGTGCACCTGCCCGACGGCAGCGGCCTCGACCTGTTGCGCGAGGTCGACGTCGACGCGTTCGTGCTCAGTGCCGCGTCGGACGCGGCGACCGTGCGGCGCGCCCTGCGGCGCGGGGCGCTGGGCTACCTGATCAAGCCGTTCGCGTCGGGCACGCTCGTCGACCGGCTGCGCGCCTACCAGCGGTACCGCAACGTGCTCGACGAGCGGACGGCCGTCGACCAGGAGGCGCTCGAACGGGCCCTGCGCATCCTCCATTCCGGCGACGCGGCGAAGGCGGCCTCACCGTCGCGGTCGGCGACCGAGCAGGCGGTGCTCGAGCAGTTCGGCGCGGAAGCCGGTACCGGTACCGGTGCCGGTGCCGCCGGCGGGGCCGACGTCGGGCCGACCGAGCTCTCGGCGGCGGACGTCGCCGCTCGGGTCGGGGTCTCTCGCGCGACGGCGCAGCGGTACCTCGCGGCGCTCGCCGCCGACGGTCTCGTCACGATGAAGCTCAGCTACGGCACCACCGGCCGCCCCGAGCACCGCTACTCGCGCCCCTGACGCGACCCGCGCCTCCTGCCGGCCGCCGCGCCGCCCCGCTGCCGCTGCGCACCGCCTACGGAACGTCGCACCGCCCACATCGGCGGTGCGACGTCCAGTCGACGGTGCGATGCCCCCGCTCGTCGGGGCGAGCCGCCGAGGAGGCGCGGGCCGGCTCAGTCCACCGATGCGGTCTCGACGACCGGGCCGTTCACCTGCACGTCGATGAGGCGGTTGACGGAGCTGTCGGGTCCTCCCCGGAGGGTCACGGTGTAGGGCTCGTCCGCACCCTCACCGGGTCCGGTCACGATCCGCCGTGAGCCGCTCGGGGTGGTGTCGTCCTCGAAGACGGTGAAGCCGTCGGCGATGAGGGCGTCGACCAGCGCTGCCGTCGTCGCGTCCCGTGAGGCACCCGGAACGAGCACGACGGACTGCGCGACGGTCCACTGTCGGATGCTGCTGTCCGGGTCGTTCGGTGTGCCGGCGACGCCGGCGTCCCCGTCCTCGAACACCTCGACGCTCTCGACGACCGCGGGGTCGAGGAGCGCGACCACCCGGTCGACGAGGTCGTCGGCACGTCGGCCGGTTTCTTCGATGGAGGTGGTCGACCTCACCGTAGGCGTCTCGTCGACCGTCGGTCCGACGACGCCGAGGAGGACGTAGTTCTGGCCGGGTGACGCACCGTCGTCGCCGGCCTGCACGGTCAGCTCGAAGCCGTCGTAGCGGTCCTCGTCCGAGGTCAAGGTGACCCAGCGGCCTCCCGCGTTCGACGTCTCACGGTCGAGACCCACCGTCCAGCCGTCCGCGACGCGGGCGTCGATCACCGACTCGGCGATCTCGAGCTGGGGTGCGTCCGGCACGAGGTTCACGTACCGAAGCACCTGCCACTCCTGGATGCTGCCGTCGGCGTCGTCCGCCGAGCCGCCGATCGCCGCCGCGCCGTCCTCCTGGGTCTCGACGCTCGCCACGAGCGTCGGGTCGACCTGGGCCTGGAGGCCGTCGATCAGTTCCGTGGCGACCGTGCCGGTCTCTTCGAGGGACAATCCGTCGTC
The DNA here is from genome assembly GCF_015350895.1 of Frigoribacterium sp. VKM Ac-1396. Classification (NCBI taxonomy): domain Bacteria; kingdom Bacillati; phylum Actinomycetota; class Actinomycetes; order Micrococcales; family Microbacteriaceae; genus Frigoribacterium; species Frigoribacterium sp. VKM Ac-1396. Next base: position 182,505 of record NZ_JADKSD010000002.1, read on the forward strand.
CGCATCGTGAGGGCCCGTCGTTCCCGTGCTGCACGCCGTGAGGAGGGCGAGGCCCAGCACCACGAGGCAGAGCACTCGGCGATCACCCACGGAGTCCCACGAACCACCAGAGCGACGCGATCTCGACGGGCTGCCGCTGGAGGCCGATCCACAAGCCGACCGGCCACAGGAGCAGGGGCAGCACGACCCCGACCGCGATCGCCGCGACCACGAGGGCGAGGAACACGAGTCCGACCGCGGCACCGACCGACCGGCGGCCCAGGGCAGCCTCCGCGGCCGCGTCGTCGTCGTCCACGACGATCTTCTCGTCCGGGTCGGGGGCGTGCTCGTCCCCGAGGCCCAACAGCCGTAGGCCGTCCTCGTCCATGCGCGCGCCTCCGTCCCCCGGGTCCTGGGCGCGACGCTAGCAGCAGGGGGCGCCCGCCCCCAGTACGGGGCAGCTGCCCGCCCGCCGCTTACGTCGCCCCACGCCCCGCCGATAGAGCGCCGTGAGCACGGATCGCTCGCACACCCCGGCCACGGATCGGCCCCCCGCACTCCACCGACCCCACCGGGACAGGCATGCCACTCGAATCCGTGACGCAAGCGGCGCTGCAGAGCGCCCTCGACGGTCTCTCGCTGCGCCAGAAGACGATCGCCGCGAACATCGCCAACGTCAACACGCCGAACTACACCGCCAAGCGGGTGCAGTTCGAGGAGGCGCTGGGCCGGTCGGTCGCGGCCGGCAGCGGGGCGGTCCAGGCGTCCACGTCGCGCAGCCTCGAGCCCACGCGCCTCGACGGCAACAACGTGAACCTCGACACCGAGACCCTGTCGAACGTCGACACCGTGCTGCGGTACCAGTTCGCCACGCAGGCCATGAACTCCGAGCTGACGGCCGTCCGTGCCGCGTTCAGGACGAACTGATGACCGCCTTCGACGCGATCGGCATCGCGAGCACCGGCCTCACCGTGCACCGCAAGTGGCTCGACGCCGTCTCGGACAACATCGCCAACGTCAACACCGTCAAGTCGATGGACGACACCGCGTTCCAGGCCCGCTACGTCGAGGTGCAGGAGGGCGCCGGCACCTCGGGCGTCTTCGTCAAGGCCGACCGCTACGGCAGCGAGGCCGGCCGCGTCACGTACCTCCCCGACCACCCGCTGGCCGACGCCGAGGGGTACGTGCGCATGCCCGACATCGACCTCGGCGCCCAGATGGGCGACCTGATCATGGCGCAGCGTGGCTACCAGGCCAACGCCGCCGTGGTCGACCGTGCCAAGACGGCCTACGAGGCCGCACTCCAGATCGGACGTGGCTGATGCCCATCGCAGGAATCCAGGCCCTCGGGGCGGTGCAGCAGTCGGGCTACGCCGACGTGGGCTCGCTGATGCGGGCCGGCGGGGCGTCCGACGTGACGGGCGCGACCGGCACGACCGGCGCCTCCTCGGCCTCGGGCGCGACCTTCGGCGCGACCATGACCGGTGCCGTCGAGGGGCTGCAGCAGCTGCAGTCCGAGGCGAAGACCCTCGCCGTCAAGGCGGTCACGGGTGACCTGACCGACATCCACGACGCGACCATCGCCGCGACGCGCGCCCAGGTGACGCTCGAGCTGGTCAGCGCCGTCCGCAACAAGGGCGTCGACGCCTTCAACGAGATCATGAGGATGCAGGCCTGATGCCCACCGCCGTCAAGGGCCAGCTCGCCAAGCTGGGTGCCGCCCTGAAGAGCTTCACGGTCGCGCAGCGCACGATCGCCGTCATCCTGCTCGCCGCCCTCGTGCTGGGCGTCGTCGCGCTCGTCAGCTGGCTGGGCAAGCCGACCTACACGCCGCTGTTCAGCGGCATCGACCCCACCGACGCGAGCGCCATCGTCGAACTGCTGCAGGCCGACGGCGTGCCGTACCAGCTGACCGCGGGTGGCGGCACGATCCTCGTGCCCGAGGGCGTCGTCTACGACGAGCGTCTCAAGGCCGCCGCGGCCGGGCTGCCCGCCGCGAGCGCGGACGGCGGCTACTCGCTGCTCGACACGATGGGCGTCACCTCGTCGGAGTTCCAGCAGGACGTCACCTACAAGCGCGCCATCGAGGGCGAGCTCGCCAACACGATCAAGGCGATGGACGGCGTGCAGAACGCCAGCGTCCAGCTCGCGATCCCCGAGGACTCGGTCTTCGTCTCGGAGCAGCGCGACCCCACCGCCTCGGTCTTCGTCGAGACGCGGGCCGGCGCGACGCTGGACTCCAAGCAGGTGCAGGCCATCGTCAACCTGACCAGCGCCTCCGTCGAGGGCATGAAGGCCACCGACGTGGCCGTCACCGACGCCTCGGGCACGGTGCTGTCGGCCGTCGGCAGCGGAGCCGTGGGAGGCGCGGGCGGCGACGCGAGCGACTACGAGTCGAAGGTCCAGGCCTCGGTGCAGGCGATGCTCGACAAGATGGTCGGCCCGGGCAACTCGTCGGTCGTGGTCGCCGCCGACCTCGACCAGAGCTCGGGCACCAAGGTCACCGAGTCGTTCTCGCAGCCCGAGAGCGGCCCGATCGCTCTCAACGAGTCGGGCTCGACCGAAGAGTACGGCTCGGGTGCGAACGGTGCCGGCGGCACCGGCGCGACCGGCGTGCTCGGCCCCGACAACATCGCCGTGCCGACCGGCACCGACGGCACGACCACGGCGGGCACCGGCGCCGACGGTGGCTACACCAACGAGTCGACCACCAAGAACAACGCCGTCGACAAGGTCACCGAGAGCCTCAACGTTCCGGCCGGCGAGGTCAGCCGGCAGACCGTGTCGGTCGCGCTGAACTCGGCCGCGGCCAACGGCGTCAACATGCAGAGCGTGCGCGACCTCGTCAGCGCCGCCGCCGGCATCGACGCGGCCCGCGGCGACACCGTGCAGGTCGCCCAGGTCGACTTCGACACGACGGCCGCGGACGCCGCCGCCGAGGCGCTCAAGGCCGCCGACGCGGCGAGCGCGAGCGAGGCCATGTGGGGCACGATCCGCACCGTGGGCATCGTCGCGGCCATCGCGATCGCCGCCATCGTGGGCCTGATCGTCTTCGCCCGCCGCAGCCGTCGCCAGGACCGCGAGGACGTCGACCTCGGCGAGCTCGCCCCGCAGAACGGCGCCCAGACCTGGGACGCCACGATGCCGCTGTCGCTCGACGACGCCGTCGCCACCTCGCGCCTGACCCTGCCCGGCATGGGCGAGGCGAGGACCGAGCTGCTCGAGGTCGACGCCCCGACGCCCTCGCCCGAGTTCGTCTCGGCCGAGCGCCGCCGGGCCGAGATCGACGCGATGGCCGAGCGTGACCCCGGCAAGACGGCCGAGCTGCTGCGCGGCCTGATGGACGACCGGCAGCCCGCATGAGCCTCGTCCCCACCGCGTTCGGTGCCCCTGCGGCGCCCGGCGTCGGCAAGCCGTTGACCGGGTCGCAGAAGGTCGCCGTCATCCTGATGCAGATGGACCAGGCCCGCGCGGCCGCCGTCATGAAGGAGTTCAGCGAGGTCGAGGCCGAAGAGATCGCCGCCGAGATCGTGCGCCTGCGACGCGTCGACCCGTCGCTCGCCGACGCGACCGTGGCCGAGTTCCACGACCTCAGCGTCAGCGGCCGCTACCAGCGCCGCGGCGGCCACGACGTCGCCGTCGGGCTGCTCGAGGCGTCGTTCGGCTCGGAGCGCGCCGCCGGCGTCATGGAGCGCATGGCATCGAACATGGCCGGCAAGTCGTTCGAGTTCCTCGACGAGGCCGAGGCCGGTCAGGTGGTGACGCTGCTCGACGGCGAACTGCCGCAGACCATCGCCCTGGTGCTCGCGCACCTGCGCCCCCAGCAGGCGTCCGCCGTGATGTCGGGCCTCGACGTCGAGCTGCGGGCCGACGTCGCCCAGGCCATCGCGACGATGGGCACGGCCACCCCCGAGTCGGTCGGCATCGTCGCGGCCACGCTCAAGGTGCGGGCGGGTGCCGTCGTCGCGCCCCGCGAACAGGTCGAGGTGGTCGGGGGCATCCAGCCGCTGATCGAGATCCTCAACCGCAGCGACGTGGCGACCGAGAAGGCGTTGCTCGAGGGCCTCGACGAACGCGACCCCGAGCTGGCCGAGGAGGTCCGCTCGCGCATGCTGACCTTCGAGGACGTCGTCAAGCTGGAGTCGCGCGACATCCAGCAGGTGCTGCGCGGCATCGACGCGGCGATCCTCGCCACGGCGATGAAGGGCGCGCCGACCGCGGTGACCGAGGTCATCCGCGGCAACGTCTCCGAACGCAACCGCGAACTGCTGGACGACGAGCTGCAGTCGATGGGCCCGGTCCGCAAGTCGCAGATCGAGGAGGCGCGGGCGTCGGTCGTGCGCGCCATCCGCGAACTCGAGGCGATGGGCTCCATCACCATGCACCGCTCCGACGACGACGCCCTCGTCGAGTAGCCCGCCCGCCGTCCCGCACCGCGCGGGACGGCGGCCCCCCTTCGGGGCAAGGGCTAACGCCCACCGGCCACAGGCCGAGAGTCGCCTCTGAGCACGGATCGCTCACCCCACCCCAGGCCACGGATCGGCCGTCACCCCCGAACGCCGAACGGCCCGTGATGCTCGATTCCGTGATGACCCCCGAGGGCGCTGCCCCGGCCTTCGCGCGCGTCAGCTACCCGTCCGTCTCGCTGCCGGGGTCCGACGCCGCCACCTCCCGTCAGGCGCACGACGCCCGGGCCGAGGCCCGCGGTCACGCCGCCGGGTACGCCGCCGGCCTCCGTGCCGCCGAACTCGAGCTCGCCGCCCGCCGCGCCGTGCTCGAGGCCGAGCACTCCGACCTGCTGCACCGGCTGCAGGCCGCGACCGTGTCGGCCGTCGGCGCCCTGGCCGCCTCGGCCCGGGCCCTCGACGCCCGCGTCGCCCCGGTGCTGGACGACGCCGAGGAGGCGCTGGTCGCGACCGCCTTCGAGCTCGCCGAGGCGGTCCTCGGGTACGAGCTGCGCGCCTCCGAACCCGTCGACGCCGTGTCGCCCGGGGCCGACGCCACCGCCCGGGGCGCGGGTGCCACCGACGCGTCGACCCGCACCATCGACCCCGCCCCGGCCGACCCGCGCACCGGGCGCACCGCCCGCGCGGCCGTCGCCCGGGCGCTCGCCGTGACCGACCCCGGCGACGTCGTGACCGTCCGCCTGCACCCCGCCGACCTCGCCCGGCTCGACGCCGCGACGCTCGACTCCGTGGCCGCCGACGTGGCGTTCGTGGCGGACGCCTCCCTCGCCCGCGGCGACGCCGAGGCCGAGCTGCGCGTCGGCCAGGTCGACGCCCGACTCGGCACGGCACTGGACCGGGCCCGGACGGCGCTGTTCGGCGACCCGGCTGCGGACGGGGGCGCCTCGTGACCCTCACCGCGCCTCCTGCCCTCGTCGCGACGGGCCCCGTCGACCTCGCCACCGCCGAGGTCGCCGGGGACGCGCGTCGGCCCCGCGTGCCCTCCGTCGTCGCCCCGCGCCTGGCCGCCGCCCGCGCCGCGGCCCGCCCGCAGCGCGTCGGCCGGGTCAGCTCGGCCGTCGGCCTCGGCCTCACGGTGCGCGGCCTCGACGCGGCCGTCGGCGAGATCGTCTCGGTCGGCGACGGACGCTCCGACGCCTCGAACCTCGCCGAGGTCGTCGCGACCACGCCCGACGGCGTCCGCTGCATGCCGCTCGGCCGCCTGACCGGCATCACCACGGGCACGCCCGTCCGGTCGACCGGGCGACCCCTGCTCGTCCCGACCGGCACCGGCCTGTTCGGGCGCGTGCTCGACGGCCTCGGCCGACCGATCGACGGCAAGGGGCCGCTGGTCGGCTCGGACGGCGGCCGCGTCGACCTCGTGCCGCTCGACCACGAGACCCCGTCGGCCATGCACCGCGCCCGCATCGACACGCCCCTGCAGCTCGGCGTGCGCGTGCTCGACACCCTGACCACGGTCGGCAAGGGCCAGCGCGTCGGCCTGTTCGCCGGCTCGGGCGTCGGCAAGTCGTCGCTGCTGTCGATGATCGCCCGCGGCTCGGACGCCCAGGTCAGCGTGATCGCCCTCGTCGGCGAGCGCGGCCGCGAGGTGCGCGAGTTTCTCGAGGACGACCTCGGGCCCGAGGGCCTCGCCCGCTCGATCGTCGTCGTGTCGACGAGCGACGAGCCCGCCCTGATGCGCCTGCGCGCCGCGTTCGTCGCGACCCGCATCGCCGAGTCGTTCCGCGACCAGGGCGCCGACGTCGTGCTGATGATGGACTCGCTCACGCGTGTGGCGATGGCCCAGCGCGAGATCGGCCTCTCGGTCGGCGAACCGCCCGCGACCCGGGGCTACCCGCCGTCGACGTTCTCGGTGCTGGCCGGCCTGCTCGAGCGCGCCGGGACGGACCGCGTCGGCTCGGTGACCGGCCTCTACACGGTGCTGGTCGACGGCGACGACCACAACGAGCCGATCGCCGACGCCGCCCGCAGCATCCTCGACGGGCACGTCGTGCTCGACCGGAAGCTCGCCGTCACCGGGCACTTCCCGTCGGTCGACGCCCTCGGCTCGGTGTCGCGCGTCGCCTCGAAGGTGACCAGCCCGCCCCAGCGCGCCGCGGCGACCACGCTGCGCAAGGTCATGGCCGCGCGTCGCGCCGCCCAGGACCTGCTCGACGTCGGTGCCTACCAGCGGGGCACGAACCCGCTCGTCGACGCGGCCGTCGACCACCAGGGCGCCATCGACGCGTTCCTGCAGCAGGGCATGGACGACCGCGCGGCCTCGGCCGACTCGTGGAACGCCCTGGCCTCGCTCACCTCGCGCTTCGGGGTGATCTGATGGCACGCCCGTTCTCGCTGCTCGGCCTGCTGAGGCTGCGGCACGCCCAGCAGGACCAGGCCGGGGCCGTCCTCGCCGACGCCAACGAGCGCCTCCGCGAGGCCGCCGACGAGCGCATGCGCGCCAAGCGCACCCTGGCCGACGAGCCGTCCGAGGTCACCGACGCGGCCATGCTGAGCGCCCTGGCGGCGTCGCGGGCCTCGTCGCGCGGCATGCTCGCCGAGCTCGACGCGGTCACGCAGCGGCGTCAGGCCGACGCGGACGCCGCGCAGGCGGCCTTCACCGAGGCCCGCCGTGCCGCGCTCGGCCTCGAGAAGCTCGAGGCCGAGCACGTGGCGGCCGAGGCGGCCGCCGACCTGCGCGACGAGCAGATCGCGCTCGACGAGATCGCCTCGCGCCCCCGGCCCGACGGCCCGCCGTCCCCCACCGACCCCGAGAACCCAGGAGGCGCGGCGTGAGCCCCGTGACCGAGGTCCTGTCACGAATCCAGGACATCCAGTCGACCATCGCCCAGCTGCGCGCGGGAGCGACCGGTGCGGCGACGACCGCGACGGCCACCGCCGCGTCCACGACGTCGGCCACGGCGTTCGCCGACGCCCTCGCCGGGACCTCCGGCACGGGAGCGACGACGACCAGCGCCTCCGTGGACGCCGTGGCCGGATCGGTCGCCGGCGGCAGCGGTGCCGACGGCTCGGACGTCGTCGAGGCCGCGAAGAAGTACCTCGGCGTGCCGTACGTGTTCGGCGGCGAGGACCGCACGGGCATGGACTGCTCGGGTCTCGTGCAGACCGTGTTCGAGGACCTCGGCGTCAGCATGCCGCGCGTCGTGCCCGACCAGGCGAAGATGGGCGCCGAGGTGTCGTCGCTCGCCGAGGCGAAGCCCGGCGACCTGCTCGTGCCCAAGGGCGAGGGGCACATCGTGATCTACCTCGGCGACGGCAAGGTGCTGCACGCACCCCGCCCGGGCAAGGACGTGCAGATCGTCGACAACTGGTACAAGGACGCCGACCTCAGCACCATCAGGCGGATCGTGCCGGCCGAGGGGACGGCGGGCGCCGCGTCGGCGTCGAGCGCGTCGTCGGCGCTGTCGGGCCTGTCCGGTCTGTCGGGCCTGTCCGGTCTCTCGGGTCTGTCGGGCTCGTCGGGTCTGTCGGGCCTCGGGGGTCTCTCGGGTCTGTCCGGCGCGTCGGGTTCGGCGTCGTCGGGGACCGACCTGACGACCGCGGCCCTGCAGAAGCTGATGAGCGCGGGGGTGGCCTCGTGAGCCTGTCCCGTGCACTGCCGTTCGCGCCTCCCGCGCTGTCCGACGCGTCGTCGCTGCGCGCCCCCGCCGGGTCGCGCGCGCCGGGCGCCGGTGCCACCCGCGACGCCGACCGGGCCGCGGCCGGTTTCGGCGCGGCCATGCGCGACGAGCACGCCTCGACCCGGGCCGCCGACCGTCGTGACGCCCGGGCCGCCGAGCGTGACGGCCGCACGGTCGAGAAGAACGCCGACCGGAACGCCGACCGGAACCCCGCCCGAGACGCCGCCCGCTTCGCCGACCGGAACGCCCCGGTCGACCGGGAGGCCTCGACCCCCGTCTCGGACGAGGCCGTCGCTCCGTCGTCGTCGTCGCTCGACCGGGCGTCCGTCTCACCGTGGCGCCGGTCTTTCGCCGGTGCGGCCTCGGCACCGACGTCCGCAACGGGCGAGCCCGGAACCGCGACGGCAACCGACGAGTCCACCCCGACGACGGACGACGAGTCCGCCGGGACGACGGTCGCCGCCGGCGAGACGGTTCCCGCGACTGCTGCCGGTCTGGCTGGCACGGGCCTCGGAGCTTCCGCCCTCGCCGCCGCGGCCCTCTCCACTGCGGCCCTCTCCTCTGCTGCCTTCTCCGACCCGGCCGCGGCCCCGACGGCCTCGGCCGCGCTCTCGTCCCACCCCTCCGCCTTCGGCGATCCGGTACGCACCGGAGCGTCGACCCCCGGTGACGCCTCGCTCGAGACCCACGATCCGGTCCGTACCGGATCGGCCGTCTCGCCGACATCCACCGAGCCCGCCTCCGCCTCCGAGGCGCCCGGGACCGGAGCGCTGCTCGACCCGTCCGTCGCTGGCTCGGGCCCCGCGTCGTCGTTCGCCGTCACCTCCACCGGAGCCGCTGCCGCCGCGTCCCCGACGGTTGCGTCCCTGATCGCTGCCTCCCCGACCGGTGCTTCCGTGCCCGCCGCGCCAGCCTCCTCCGCGTCCGCCACCACCGCGTCCGCGACCGTCGCGCCGGCGACCGCCTTCTCGTCCGCCGGGGCCTCAGCGTCGTCCGCGACCGCCGGCACGGGGGCGGCCGGCACGGGGGCAGCCAGCGCGGGGGCGGCCGGCACGAGGGCAGCGAGCACGGGCGCAGCCGGCACGCCCGTCGGGTCGACTCCGGCGAGCCCGCTCGATCCGGCCCGTGTCGGATCGTCCGTCCGCCCCGACGCGTTCTCGGTCACCGGTGATCCGGTCCGTACCGGATCAGCACTCGCGAGCCCTGCCCCCTCGACCGACGCGTCGTCGGACGCGCGTTCCCTCCCGGCGTCAGCCACCCTCACGTCCGGCGCCACCGGCGCATCCGGTCCGTCGTCGTCGACGGCACCCGCTGCCGCCACCGTCTCGGCGCCCACCCCGGCGACCGCACCCGTCGACCCGATCGTGCTCGCCGTCCCCGGGGTCGGCGCGACGTCCGCGGCCCCCGCGACCAGCGCCTCCTCGTCCGCGACGCCGGCCCCGGCGGCCGCGCAGCCGGCACCGCTCACGCAGCAGCTCTCCCGCCCGCTGTTCACGCTGGCGGCCGCGGGCCCCGGCGTGCACGTGGTCACGGTCGACGTCGCCCCCGAGGCGCTCGGACCGGTCACCGTCCGCGCCCACGTCTCGGCGCACGGCCTGCACGTCGAGATGTTCGCGGCGTCGGACGCCGGTCGCGACGCCGTCCGGGCGATCCTCGGCGACCTGCGCCGCGACCTCGCGACGGCCGCGAACGCGGCCGGCTCCGGCCAAGGAGGCGCGGGTCAGCAGACCAGCGTCGACCTCTCGTCCCAGAACCAGCCGTCCGACCCCCGGGGCGACCGCTCGGGCCAGGCCGGACCGGCCGGCGCCCAGGCCGGTGCCGACAGCGGCTCCGGCCGTCAGGCGCGCGACGCCGCCGAGGCGCGCACCGCCGACGCCCGTTCCGCCCGCGCCCTGCGCGACGCCACCGACCCCCTCGACGCGACGGGTGCGGTCGACCGTGCCCCCGCCTCCTCGTCCCTCTCGACGTCGATCGACGTCCTGGCCTGAACCGGAGACCCCATGCCCTCGATCGACCAGATATCGGGAACCGTCGACGTCGCGACCCAGATCGCCGCCGCCAACGCCGCCAAGGGCGGCTCGAGCCGTTCGACGTCGAACACGATGGACAGCGAGATGTTCATGAAGCTGCTCGTCACGCAGCTGAAGAACCAGGACCCGTCGACCCCGATGGACACCAACGCCATGATGTCGCAGACCACCCAGCTGGCGATGATGGAGCAGGTCACGGCCCAGACGACGACGGCCAACGAGAACTTCTCGCTGCAGATGCGCATCGCCGCCTCGAACCTCGTCGGTCGCGAGGTCAGCTACACGGGCGCCGACGGCGTCGAGGTGACGGGCACCGCCACGAGCGTGTCGTTCGCCGAGGCCGTCCCGAAGGTCACGGTCGGCGGGAAGGAGGTCGCGTTGGATCTCGTCTCGGGCATCGCCGCCACGAAGGCGTGACTCGACCCGCACCACCCGCACCACCAGCACCACCCGCGACACCAAACCCCGTGACACCCGCACCACCCGCAGCACCCCTCGAACCACACCGGGAGCAGGACGCGACCGGACCCACCCGCGCAGGACGCGCCTCCAGAGTTCTCCCCAGCTGAAAGGCAGCACCCATGCTCCGCTCCCTCTACTCCGGCATCTCGGGCCTCCGGTCGCACCAGACGATGCTCGACGTCACCGGCAACAACATCGCCAACGTCAACACCGCCGGCTTCAAGTCGTCGACCACCCAGTTCCAGGACACGCTGTCGCAGATCACGCAGGGCGCGGGCGGCCCGCAGGCCGGCATCGGCGGCACGAACCCCGCCCAGATCGGCCTCGGCGTGCAGGTCGCCGGCATCTCGACCAACTTCTCGCAGGGCTCGGCGCAGGCCACCGGCAAGGCGACCGACCTGATGATCTCGGGCGACGGCTTCTTCGTCACGCGCCTCGGCAACGACACCGTCTACACGCGGGCCGGCGCCTTCGACTTCGACGCCGACGGCCGCCTCGTCTCGGGCGACGGCAAGATCGTGCAGGGCTACTCGGCGACCAACGGCGTCATCAACGACGGAGGCGCGCTCGGCGACATCACGCTGCCCCTGAACGCGGCGGCCCCGGCCTCGGCGACCTCGAGCGCGACCGTCGGCGGCAACCTGCCGAGCGAGTCCGCGGTCGGCGACAAGATCGTCCGCGACACGAAGGTCTTCGACGCCAACGGCCTCGAGCGCACCCTGACGCTGACCTTCACGCGCACGACCGGCGGCTGGGACGCGAGCGCGACCGACGGCAACGGCGGGGCCACCACCTCGCTGGCCTTCACCGACGGCAAGCAGACCGGCGCGGCGGCACTGAACCTCAACGGCGTCACCGTCGACCTGTCGGGCGTCACCGGCTTCGCGGCGCTCAACACGACGTCGATCACCGACCAGAACGGTCGCGCGGCCGGCACCCTGCAGGGCTTCTCGCTCTCGAAGGACGGCACCCTGATGGGCCAGTTCAGCAACGGCTCGACCGTCGCCCTCGGCCGCGTCGCCCTCGCCACCTTCGCCAACCCCGGCGGCCTCGAGAAGGAGGGCAACTCGGGCTACCGGGCGACCGCCAACTCGGGTGCCGCGACGGTCGGCGCCCCCGGCTCGCCCGGCATCGGCTCGCTGGCCAGCGGCTCGCTCGAGATGTCGAACGTCGACCTCTCGCAGGAGTTCACCAACCTGATCGTCGCCCAGCGCGGCTTCCAGGCCAACGCCCGCATCATCACGACCTCGGACGAGGTGCTGCAAGAGCTGACGAACCTCAAGCGCTAGTCGCAGCCGCCTGCCGCTGCGGCTGCCCACCGCACCCTTCGCACCGCGTTCCGTGCACCGCACCCGATCTCGTCGCGGTGCGCTGCACGAAACGCGGTGCGTTCGTCATGCGGAGGCGCGGTGCCGGTCAGGAGGCGCGGCGCGCGTCACCGGGGGACGCGCGCGAACGCGGCGCGCAGCCGGGCCCCACGCTCGGGGTTGAGCTGTTCGACCCAGCCGATGCGCCCCCACAGCTGGGCCGCGAAGTCGGGGTGCCCGGCCCAGTTCTGCGCCTCGAGGCCGGTGCGGGCCGCGTTGTGCAGCACGGCCCGCAATCGGTCGTACTCGGAGCGCACCGTGTTCGTGCCCTGGTTGACGACGATCCCGGTGACGACCTGCCGCGTGGCGGCCCCGCGCACCCGGGTCTTCGCCGGGTTCAGCTCGTGGCCCTCGGCGCCGACGATGCGTCCGACGCCCCGCACGAAGGCGTCGGCTCGCCCGGCGAGCGCCGCGTCGCCGCTGAAGGCGAGGTCGTCGGCGTAGCGCGTGTAGGTCGCCCCGGCCGCGCGGGCGTACCCGTCCAGCCGCGAGTCGAGTCGTCTCAGGGCGACGTTCGCGAGCGCCGGCGAGGTCGGTGCGCCCTGGGCGAGGTGGGTGACCGCGAGCGCGTGGCGCAGGGCCGAGCGCTGCTCGGGGCTGCCGCCGGCGGGCATGCCCGACAGGACGCCCGGCGGCACCGAGTTCGTGCACAGCCCGGTGAGCACGTGGGCGACGGCGTCGGTCAGCCCCTCGCGACGCAGTGCGCCGAACACCTGCCCGGCGGTCACCCTGGCGAAGAACGAGGTCAGGTCGAGGGCTATGACGACCTCGCGGCCGACGTGTCGGCGGGCACCGCTGATCGCGCCTCGCCCCGGGACGAATCCGTGGGCCGCGTCGTGCAACGGCACCGCGGCGAGCACCTCGTCGAGCACGATGCGCTGCAGGTCGCGCAGCCGGAAGCCGGGCACCTCGAGCAGCCGTGGCGTGCGTCCGGGTCGGGCCCGCCACTCGTACCGGTGGTGCTGCAGGGGTCCGCGCTCGACGCGGCGGTTCCAGCGACCGGGGTCGGCGAACCAGTCGAGCTCGCCCACGGTCAGGTGCAGCAGTCGGGCAACGTCGGCCACGGTGCCCAAGCGCAGGAGGCGCGGGTCGGCCGAGTGCGCCTCCTGCGTCACCGGCGCGTGGTGGACGATGCGCAGCGGGCGGCCGTGCACCCTCGCCTCGGCCACCGCGTCGCCGAAGGACGGGTCGCGTGCGATCAGGGCGACGAGGGTCCGCGGGTCGTCGTGGGGTGCGCGGGGCAGGGCGCGGACGAGCCCGCGGGCCAGGGGGCGCCAGAACCGGGTCGGCCCGTCGATCGCCTCGCCGGCCGCGGCCGTGAGCCCTCGGACCGTCCACTCGGCGGCGAGCAGGGCGTCGGCGAGGGCGACGGACACGGCGTCGGGCCCCGGGTCGGGCTCGCGGGCCAGGGCCGCCGACGCGGGGGAGGGGCCGGTCACCCGGTCGCCGTCCGTGCGACGGCTACACGCTCGGCTTCCGTTCGCCGGTCGGAGGTCCGCCGGCAGGTGGCGCGGGCGGCGGCGTCGGGAACGGCGGCGTCGGGGTGGGTGCGGCGGTGCCTCGGCGACTCGTGCATCGGTGCGGGCCCCTCGCCGCGCGGAGCGCGGTCTCGGGCCTGCGGAGCGGTGCCGTGGTCGATCTGCGTGCCCCGGGGTAGCCCCGGAGAGGAAGGCACGACGCGCGTGCCGCCCACCTCGCCGAGACACCGTCGCATGCGGTCACGCTAACGGAGGCCACCGACGCCCGCGATCCCTCGCGGGGTGGAGCCGGTGCCGGCCGGGGTGTCCGCCCGGGACGCGAAGGAGGCGCGGTGCCTGCCCTGCAGACACCGCGCCTCCTCGGCTGCCCGGCTGCGATGCCGGGGTGGCGACCCGTTCACGGGTCGCCCGTCGATCAGGACCCGGCGGGGAGCTGCGACATGACGGCCGGGACGACCGCGACGACGTAGACGATGCTCAGGATGATGAAGACGATGCTGAGGATGACGCCGGCGAGGGCGAGGCCGTGGCCGCGCTCACCGGTCTTCTTGATCTGCGACAGGGCGATCAGGCTGACGATGAGGCCCGCGAGGCTGAAGACGAACGCGAGGATGAACCCGACGATCGAGAGGACGTTGTAGCGCGCGGCGCTGCCGGCGGACTGGGGCATGGCGGTGTTGGACATGAGGGCTCCTAGAGGTGTGACGTCGGGTGACGTGGGGCAAGACAGAACGAACCGCTTTGAGACGAGAATGCCTCAAACAGACCGGTCGTGCACGGAAGTCTGACAGAAAGTTGTGATCACGTGTGGCCGACATACCGGCCGGCCTTGTGGTTCATCGCCAGCACGAGGTTGAGCACGACGGCGCCGAGGGCCGAGAGCAAAACGATCCAGGGCGAGACGACGGTCAGCGAGCTCAGGACGATCAGCACGTCGAAGCCCATCTGCACGTAGCCGGCGCGCAGCCCGGCCCGCTCTTGCAGGACCAGGGCGAGGATATTGATGCCGCCGAGGCTGGCTCCGTGGCGGAAGAGGATCAGCAGGCCGACGCCGACGAGCAGGTTGCCGGCGAGGGTGCCGTAGATCGGGTTGATGCCGTCGATGTCGAACATCAGGGGGTGCAGGTACGAGAACGCGGACAGCATCACCACGGTCAGCACCGTGCGCAGGGTGAACGGCCAGCCCTTCTTCCACACCGCGAGTGCGAAGAACGGCACGTTGACCAGGACGAACAGGACGCCGAAGGTCCAGCCCGTGGCGTAGCTGGTCAGCAGGGCGAGGCCTGCCGTGCCGCCCGAGACCGCCCCGCTGGCCTTCAGCAGGAACAGCCCGAACGACGCGAGGAACACCCCGGTCACGACGCCCATCACGTTCTCGCCGAGCGTGTGCTTCGTGGTGTCGACGGTCTCGATCGACCCGGTCAGGGCCGGGTCGTCGATGCCGTGGCGGGCGGGGGCGGCTGCGTCGGGTGTCGCGGCGTCCGGCAGCCCGGCGGGCGACGACTCGGGGGCGGCCGGTGAAGCGTCGGGTGCGCCCGGTCTGGCGGCGCTCGCCGCTACAGCGTCGTAGCCGCGGGCGGCGGGGGAGGAGGCGGTGGTGACGTCGTCGGCGCGGGCGGCGGGGGTGGTGCCGGGGCGCGACTCGTCGAGGGGTTCGTGGGTCACCGGCACATCCTGCCAGCCCCTCGTTTCGCGCACGTGACGCGCCGCGCCCGCCTGCCGCGCGGCCTGCCGCCCGGTCGAGTGGACGAGACGCCGCCGCACTCGACGGCGTCTCGTCCCATCGACGGTGCGGCTAGTCCCTCTCGCGGTGTGCTCCGAAGAGCTTCCCTGTGGCGATGAGCCATGACACGGCCGTGGTCACCACGAACAGGACGATGCCCTTCGGCACATCTCCGCCGGGCAGGGCCGTGGCCACGGCGAAGGTCAGGCCGACGACGACCATGAGGACGAGGGTGCTCGGGACGGCGCGCATGTCAGGCGAAGAGGCCGCCGACGCAGGACAGCACGTCCGCCACGACCACGCGGTACATCAGGGCGCGGGCCGGTTCGCCGGCCAGGCGCTGACCGGTGATGACACCGACAGTCCTGAGCTTCTTCACCTCTGACGCCTTTCGATTGAGTTGTCGGAGTGATCAGGCCGCGCCGGCCACCACGATGGCGAACGGCACGATGACAGCGAGCAAGGCGACGACTGCCAGGAGGGCGCAGAGCACCGGACGTCGCGTCGTGATCGGGATGACGCCCGGGACGATCTGGGCGGCCTTCTTGCCCGAGAAGACCTGATCGGCGGGCATGATCGTGAGCCGTGCGTGCTGGGCGATCGCGAGTAGCTCTTGTCCGGGCCAGTTGGCCTCGGTCATGACGAGGCGGCGGCCCCTGCCGTCCCGAACGGCGAGGTAAGCGAGGTTCTGGACACCCAGGTTGAGCGTGCAGAGGATGCCGCGCTGTGAGCCGTCGAGCTCGACCGTCGTGGTGCGTCCCCATCTGCGTCTGCTCACGGCACTGTCGGACACCGTGAGGCGCGTCGTTCGCAGATACAGCCACAGTCCGATCCCTGCGATGGCGATCGTCGCAATGACGACGGGGATGAACGCACCACCCAGGCGGTAACCGCCGAGGAGGAACGCCACGGGAATGAAGATCAGGCGAGCTTTGGCCTTCGACCAGAAGTGCGACCAGTCGGGGCGGTATGTCACGGGCGGGGTGGTCGTGGCGTTCATGCACATTCTTTCTGTGGGGAGGTTCGGTGTGGGGATCGGGGTTCAGGACGCCAAGACAGGCCTCTCGCGAGATGGTTGACGAAAGCGGCTGGCTCGCTCGTCATGCGCTCGACGCCGCGACGACCGAGGGAGTTCTGAGTGACCAGATGGCCAGGCCGAGAAGGACCGCGGCGACCATCGTCAGGCACACGGTGATGACGAGCGTCGCCCAGGGGTGCCGCTGGAACGGCGACAGCATGCCGGGCGCCAAGGCGCCTGCCTCTGCAGGGCTCAACAGGCCGTTCCCGTTGGAGTACCTGAGTGGAAAGTGGCGCGAGATCCGTTCCAGGTCGGGAGTGGACCAATAGGCGCCGGTCAGCCGCATGATCGGCTGCCTGCCCCGTCCCAGAATGAGCCGGAGAACGGGCCGAGGGCCGTCCACGTTGGCAAAGATCCCCGAAGTCGGGCGTGTCCTCGCGATGTGTCGAGTCACGAAGAAGCGTGAGTAGCTCAATCCGTCGTCCAGCAAGATGACGCGGGTGGTCAACATGTAGACGCTGATGCCACCGAGGACGAATGCCAGGACTACTGCGGCAAGCGCCCAGCCCAGCGCTGAATCCCGGACGGTGAACGGGATCAGGCCCGTTGACCCGACTGAGATGATCACGTTTCGTGCGTAGTGTCGCAACCGTAGACGCAGAACACGATTCACACCGCTGCCCTTCCACGTCGGTGACGCCTGATCACTCACGCCGACCTCGAGATCCGGAGGTGCCGCGCGATGTCGTCGACCTCGGGTACGACGAGATCCGCGGGTCGGGGGTGGGGGCATTCGGTGACGAGGAGAACGACCTGGCGGGCACCGTCCGCGTCGGGGACGAGCCAGGACCACGTGACGCGCATTACGACGGCACACGACGTGGGGTCCAGGCCGGGTCCGAGGATGCGCACGTTCTCCGTTCGGCAGGCGGGGCCCATGATCGTCGAGGGGTGGTCGTGGTCGGGTCGGTAGATCTTCCGGCCTCGACCGAGAGCATCGAGGTGCGGACAGGAGATTTCCTCTTCGTCTTGCACGATGACCAGGGCGGCCCAGCCGATCAGGCCGGTTGAGGCGTCGATGCGCGCCAAGGCGAAGTCGAAGTCCACCAATGCGGCCATGAGCTCTTCCGCACCCTGCAGCCCTTCACCGTCGGACAGATCGACCCGCTGGGGCGAGTGCCTGTCGTGGAAGAGTCGCCAGGCGTCGTCATGGGTGAAGGTGATGTTCATGGAGCATCCCCAGTTCGTGAGCCCAGGACCTCTCGAGTGTTCCGAGACGTCGATCGGGACATGGCGATCAGGCGGGCGAGAACGCTCGTGAACGCGACGACCGAGATGACCGTGGAGGCCGTCGCCACCCCGACGAGCAGCTCGGTCTGCGAGGACTCGAGAGTCGGGCCAGCGCCGGAGCGGAGGAAGACCACTCCCACGATCGACAGGGCGATGAGGCGGATGCTCGGGGCGAGCATTCGTGTCTGCAAGGCGCTGTTCCCGGCGGCTGCGTCGACGTGCAGCCCCCGGTTGAACGCGGGCCCGAATGAACAGGCCTGTTGGGGCGCTCGCCCGGGCAGCTGCGTCTTCGTGAGTCCGGCCGAGTCCAGGACTTCGAACAAACGGTTGCGACTGGTGTCGTCCGGGGCCCACAGCGTCATGGGCAACGTCACTCGTTCGACCCCCGACCGGTCGACGAGCGCGAGGGACCCCGCCGTCTTGCGAGAACGAAGGGTGTACGACACCAACTCGGTGTCGGAGGCCCCCCGACGGGTGCCTGTGACGAAAGCCATGCCCACGGAGAGTTGATCTCGCAGGTGCAGCCCGTCTGGTTCCGCCCAGAGACAGGCTCGGCGCGCGAAGCGTCGCGGCGATCGGGGGCGGACGGCGTGTTCGCGGCGGTGGCGCCTCGTCGGCACGGGCAGCCATTCGAGACAGGACGCCGAGACCGTCACACCCGTGCAGACGAGCGCGACGCTGAGAACGGTCTCACCGACCACGAAGGGTGACGCGTCCTTCAGCTGCACAGTCAGCCAGGAGGTCACGGCGACCACGACGAACGCGAGGACGACCGCGATCGTCGCAGCCACCTCGACGCCGAGCCAGAAGCGCTGCTCTCGAGTGGGTCGGAGGCCGACGAGGACGAGGTCGCCGGGGGCCGGGGTCCCCGACAAGAACGGGTCGGCAGCGACCAGGGGTACGTCGAGCTGCTCTGCAAGGGACGCGAAGCCGGCACTCCGCATCATGAGGTCGGGATGCAGGTACCTGTGCCCCGGCCACCATTCGTGCAGGGGCCACACGAAAGTGCCCTGTCGGGTCTCGATCCACGCTGCGCCCTCCTGGCCGAACGGCGTCAGCGGAAACGTCTGCGACTCCGACGAACTCCAGCCGACCCGGATGACATCGTCTCTGGGGGAGAGCACCCGGAGGCGCCCCCGAGCATCGGCGAGGACGAGGGCGTCCCGGTCGTCGAGTCCTGCAGCGACGTGCGCTCGAGACCCTGCCAGGAGGGGGCTCCTCGACGTCGCGGTGACGTAGGCGAGCATGGCCGGTGTCGACGTCAGTCCGTCCACGAGAACGTCCTGACGATCGAGTCGAGATGGGCGATCTGCGCTCCGAGCAGCGACGTCCCGAGAGTGGACCCGGACAGGACGAGGAAGTTTCCCGGTGAGTCCCGGATGTCCGTCGCATAGTGGACGGTGCCCTGCGACAAGGAAGCCGACGTTCTCGCTGTTGCCGCAGCGGTCGCATCGAGGCCGAACGCGTCGTGCAGGATACCTGTCCACTCGTGCACCGATCGGCTCACCCGCTGGACGCATCGAGACCAGGCGATCTCTACGTCCTCGAGAGTTCCGATGGAAGACGAAGGCAGTCCCAGTCGGAGCAACGCCCTGGCCGGGTCGCACTCCTGCGGGCCCGCACGCACGACGAGCGACATGAGCGACATCGGTCCGATGCCCGTCCGAGATGCCCCGGCAAAGAGGTACAGATCGAGTGCGCCGACCGCACGTGCCCGCGTGACCGGTGTCACGAGTGCCTCTCGGTAGCGGCGCCGCGCCGACGCGACGTCACGAGAATCCCTGTCCGGGAGTCCGTCGAACGCTGCCCTGGCCAGTCGTTCGCATTCGACCGAGCTGTCGTTCCTCAGATCGGCACGTCGCCAGGACACGGGAAACGTGAGCGAGAAGGCCGTCTCGCTCACAGGGAGCCCACGACCGGTTCGCGTCGTTTCTGTCGATACGACCCGTCGGCGAGGTCGGACACGATCGTCTTGACGGTGACCACGTCTCCCACGTGTCCCACGAGTCCCACGGGTCCGCTGATGCCAGCCCAGAGCATCCCAGGGCCGTAATGGGCGGTGGCGGAAGGCCCACCCCGTGCCAGGCGTCGGACGAGGAAGAGCTCGAGGCCACCGCCGCCCACCAGCTCGTCCACGAATCGGACCGTCGGATTGCGTCCGATGGCGTCCGCTCGGGCCGAGAGCTCACGACGAGCCTGCGCCCTGACGGCATTCGCATGCTTCGGTGCGGCCGCGTTGGCTCGGACGGCCGCCCCGGAGTGGGTCACCGACGTCTTCGTAGCCGTCACGGCCCGGCTGACAGCGCGGAGTCCGCCCAGGCCGACGCAGGCCATGCCGAGGTTGGCGATGTCACCGAGCACGTCTGCTGGGGTCGCGTCGCCTGCCACGGCCTGGGCCAGCGTGATCAGGAGTGAGAGGGCGGCCACGGCGATCGAGAGCCCGAGCAACAACGGAGCCAAGGGGCCGGCGAACATCGCGGCGAGGCCGAGGACGAAGCCGAGAACGCTGAGGACGTCCTTGGTGATGTTCAGGGCTCCTTGCGCATCGTGCACCAC
This sequence comes from Frigoribacterium sp. VKM Ac-1396, assembly GCF_015350895.1. Lineage (NCBI taxonomy): Bacteria > Bacillati > Actinomycetota > Actinomycetes > Micrococcales > Microbacteriaceae > Frigoribacterium > Frigoribacterium sp. VKM Ac-1396. Next base: position 202,494 of record NZ_JADKSD010000002.1, read on the forward strand.
CTGCTTCACCCCGTCCCACCAGGTGTCGCGCAGCTCGTCGTCGCCGGCCAGGCGGATGGCCGCGATGGCGCGGTCGTTGAGGGCGCCGTACTCGCCCGAGGCGTCGCCTCCGCTGCCGACGAGGCGGGTGATCACCGCCTTCGCGTCGGCGAGGTCGGCGTCGGCGAGGTCGACGGCTCGCGTCCGGGCCGCCTCTTGTCGTTCGACCTCGACGGGGTCGGTCTCGCCGGGGACGACGAACCTGTCGGCCGTGCGCCGCGCCTCCTTCGCGTCGTCGGCGTCGAGGCGGGCTCGATCGGCCTGCCGCTGCAGGTCGTCGAGGCCGTCCGCGTACGTGTCGAGCGCGGCGGCGAGATCGAGGTAGCGCTGCTTCGCCCGGTCGATCGCGTCGGCGAGGGGTTCGGCCGACGTCGTGAAGGTGCGCCCCGACTCGGAGTCCCACCCGTCGGCCTTCGCCAACCGCCGCAACCGTCGCGACTGCGTCTCGATCGACGTGCCCGTGGCCCGAGCGGCGACGGCCGACGACCGGATCTCGGTCGGATCACCGGGGACGGGGTCGGCGGCCAGGTCGAGGGGGCTCCAGTCCCACGGGCGACTCACGACGCACCCGCCGCGTCCGACGGCTCGAGGGCCCGGGCCAGGTCGCCGTCGACCTGCGTGAAGGTCTTGCCGGCGCTCTCGGCCATGGCGCCCACCGCCGCGACCGACTCGAGCATGCGCCCGCGGGCGATCGCCCAGTCGTCGGAGAACGCCTCGACGGCCGACCGCAGTCGTGGCGAGCCGATGCCGTCACTCGCGGCGCCGGCGCTGCCGGACGACAGCTCGGCGTGCAGGGTCTGGAGGTCGCGCGACAACGCGGCCAGCGCCTCCAGATCAATGTCGATGTACCGCGCCACGGCGGCTCCCCTCGTCGATATGAACAATGTCACACACCATAGCGAACGTGATGGCCGCAGCGGCAGCCCTGTGGACAACTCCCTGCGGTGCCGCCGGACCCCACACCTAACGGGCCGCCACCACCGGCCGATAGTGCTCCGTAGCCGCTCAGGACGAGCAGCGACACCTGCCCCCACGGACGGAGGCAGCGGACACAGACCTAGGACGGGCCGATGATCGTCGTCACGCGACTCAACGACAGCAGATTCGCTGTCAACCCTGACCTCATCGAGCGCATCCACGAGACGCCCGACACGGTCCTGATCATGGTCGACGGCGCCAAGTACGTCGTGACCGAGCCGATGGCCGAGGTCATCGAGATGATCGCCCGCTACCGGGCTCGCATCGTCTCGCTCGCCTACGACGAGCCCTCCGCGACCGCGCCGGCCAGTCAGGCGCTCGGCAACCGCACCTCGACCGGCCCCCAGCTCGGCATCGTCCGCGGCTCGAGCGGCTCGAGCGGCTCGACCGGTTCAGGAGGCGCGGGTCGCGTCACCGAGTTCCGTCCCCCCGTGCAGGCTCCCGCCGTGCACGCCCCCGCGGTGCACGCCCCGGCGACGCACACCCCGTCCGACACCACGCAAGGACGCTGACCGTGGATCCCGCAACGATCATCGGCATCGTCCTCGCGCTGGGCGCCCTGTTCGGCATGATCCAGCTCGAGGGCGTCAGCATCGCCGGGCTGCTGCTGCCCGCGCCGATCATCCTCGTCTTCGGTGCCACGATCGGCGTCGGCATCGCCGGCACGACGATCAAGGACGCCATCCTCAGCTTCAAGAAGATCCCGCGCGCGTTCACCGGCAAGGTCGTCCCGCCGCAGTCGGTCATCGACGGCGTCGTCTCGCTCGCCGAGAAGGCCCGCAGCGAGGGCCTGCTCTCGCTCGAGCAGGAAGCCGAGAAGCTCGACGACCCCTTCATGAAGGGCGCCCTGCAGAACATCGCCGACGGCACCGACGGTGAAGAGCTGCGCATCCTGCTCGAGGACGAGATGGAGTCCCGCCTCGCCGCCGACCGCACCGCCAGCAAGTTCTTCATGAGCCTCGGCGGGTACGCCCCGACGGTCGGCATCGTGGGCACGGTCGTCAGCCTCACCCACGTGCTCGAGAACCTCGCCGAGCCCGACGAGCTCGGCCACATGATCGCCGCGGCGTTCGTCGCGACCCTGTGGGGCCTGCTGACGGCGAACTTCCTGTGGCTGCCGCTCGGCGCCCGCCTGAAGAAGCTCGCCGACCTCGACGAGGCCCGCATGACCCTGCTGCTCGAGGGGGTGCTGGCCGTCCAGGCGGGAAGCCAGCCGCGCCTCCTCGGCGAACGCCTCAAGGCCATGGTGCCGACCCACGCGCTCGAGGGCGCGGCGGGCAAGGGCGCCAAGGCGAAGGTCGGCGCGAAGAAGGCCGGCGACGACCAGGGGCTGGCGGCATGAGCGGCTCGCGCGGCGCCCGGAAGAAGAAGGGGCACGGTGAAGACGAGCACCCCGACGAGCGCTGGATGGCCTCGTACATGGACATGATCACCGTGCTCATGTGCATGTTCATCGTGCTCTACGCGATGTCGACCGTCGACCAGGACAAGTACATGGCCCTGCGCAACTCGCTCGCGACCGGCTTCGGCCAGACCGAGGTCGGCAAGATCGACACGGCCTCGGGCACGGTGGTCGCCGCCGACGACGTCACGCCCGAGGGCGCGGGCTACTCGACCGGCACCGAGACCGACATGAGCAAGACGGCCGCGTCGGGCGAGGAGCAGACCGCCGAGCAGGCCGCCGCCGCCTCGACCGCGGCGCAGGCCGAGCTCGACGACCTCACGGCGATCAAGGCGGCCGTGGCGGCGAACCTCGAGGGCTCGGGCCTGAGCAGCGACGTCGAGTTCGCGGTCGACGCCCGCGGGCTGACGATCCGCCTGATCGGGTCCGAGACGTTCTTCGGCACGAACAGCGCCGACCTCAGCGGCACCGCCGTCAGCGTGATGAACGCGATCGGCCCGGTCCTGAAGACCGCCGGCCACGACGTGTCGGTCGAGGGCCACGCCGACCAGCGCAGCTCGACCGCTCCCTTCGCCACCAACTGGGAGCTCTCGTCCGCCCGTGCCACCCAGGTGCTGCGCGACCTGGTCGAGCGGGGCGGCATGGCGCCCGACCACATCCAGTCCGTCGGCTACGGCTCGTCGCGGCCGCTCAGCACCGGCACGGCCGACGCCGACCTCGCCGCGAACCGTCGCGTCGACATCGTCGTCCTGTCGAACCAGTCCGACGCGGTCAGCGCCCTGCTGCCGCAGCTCGAACAGGCGGCGGCCGCCGGGGGAGGCGCGGTGACCGACGGTCGCAACCCCACCGTCCAGCAGGCGGCCGACACCTCGACCACGGCAGAGGCCCCCGCGCAGGAGAAGCCGAAGGCCGAGACGAAGGAGCACGCGACCGAGGAGGAGGACTCCTCGGGGCACTGACCCCGACGACCCAGTACGGGGGGTACGCGTGATCCTGGGCTAACGCTCAGGTGGGGTGGGCCGATAGCTCCGTCCGTGACACTCCTCGACGCCCCGACGGGCAGCACCGCGACGACCGTGACGGTCGGTGCGTCGGCGCGCCCGCAGAAGACCGTCGAGGTCTACGACTTCCGCCGCCCGACGACCCTCGCCCGTGAGCACTCGCGCGTCCTCGAGCTGGCCTTCGACACCTTCGCCCGCCAGTGGGGCACGCAGCTCACCGCCAAGGTGCGGGTGCTGTCGTCGGTCACCTGCGAGCAGGTGCAGATGCTCACCTACGACGAGTACGCCTCGTCGCTGCCGGCGACCACCGCGATGGTGCTCTGTGCGCTCGAGGGCGTCTCGGCCAAGGCCGTCATCCAGTTCCCGTCGTCGGCCGCCCTCACCTGGGTCAGCCACATGCTCGGCGCGGTGAAGCCCACGGCGCTGCCCGAGCGCACCTTCACGCCGGTCGAGCAGGCCCTCGTCCGTCGCCTGATGGACGACGCCCTCGACGACCTGCGCTACTCGTTCGGCACGATGCTCGCCGACCCGATCAGCGTCGGCGGGTTCCAGTACAACTCGCAGTTCGCCCAGGCCGCGCAGAAGTCCGACCTGATGATCGTGGCCTCGTTCGAGATCCGCGTCGGCGAGCGCGTGGCGCCCGGCACGGTCGCGATCCCCGCCGACGTGCTGCTGTCGCAGCTCGGCGAGTCCAACCCGACGATCGACGCCGCCGACGCCCGCGACCTGCTCGGCGCCCAGCTGGCCTCGGTGCCGGTCGGCGTCTCGCTGACCTTCGCCCCCGCCGCGGTGCTGCCGAGCGTCGTGCTCGGGCTGGCCGTCGGCGACCTGCTGCCGCTGCCGCACCCGCAGCACCGCCCCCTCGAGATCAGCGTCGACGGTCAGGCCGTCGGGCGTGCCGCCGTCGGGGCCGCGGGCTCGCGACTGGCCGGCATCGTCGTCTCCACCTCCCTGACCGGCACCGAAGAAGGAACCTCATGACCGGCACGACCATCACCCTGCACACCGCGGCGGCCGAGGCGCTGGTCGCCCAGCTGCCGACCCCCACGCCGCTGCGTGCCGTGGCCGTCGACGCGGCGTCCGCCCCCGGGCTGCGCGCCGCGGGTTCGTCGGTCGTCGTCACGTCGTTCGTCGGGTCGGTCTCGGCCGACACCGCGGTCGTCCTGGCCGACATGGACCAGCTCGCCGCCGCCGCGGGCACCGACAACCCCCTGGTGTCGGTCTCGGACGTGCTGCGCCCTGCCCTCGAGGCGGCGACCGGCGTGCTCGGCACCGGAGTGCTCGGCGAGAGCCGCCGCGAGTCGGCCGACGCCCTGCTCGCCGACCCCGAGACGGTCGTCTTCGAACTCACGGCCGCGGGCCAGCCCGCCGGGTGGTTCGCCCTGCGCCTGCGCGAGACCGGCACGATCGCCGGCCCGTCGTCGGCGTCGCCGAGCGCGGGCGCGGTGTCGACCGGCAACCTCGGCCGCATCAACAACGTCGAGATGGCGCTGACCGTCGAGATCGGCCGCACCCGCATGTCGGTCCGCGACGTCCTCGGCCTCGAGCCCGGAGCCGTCATCGAGCTCGACCGCTCGGCCGGCGCGCCCGCCGACGTGCTGCTCAACGGCCGCCTGATCGCGCACGGCGAGGTCGTCGTCGTCGACCAGGACTACGCCGTCCGCATCACCAAGATCCTCGACGTCGCCGACGGCATCGCCTGATCGTGGACACCGTCGTCGTCGGCCTGCGGGTCATCCTCTCGTTGGGCGTGGTCCTCGCCCTGCTCTGGGTGCTGCAGAAGCGCCTGGTGAAGGGCGGTCGTGCGGGCACCCGCGCCACGTCGCAGGTCTCCGTCGTCGCCCGTCAGGGCGTCGGGGCGAAGGCGAGCGTCGTCGTCGTCGACGTCGAGGGCGAGCGCCTCGTGCTCGGCGTCACCGAGTCGTCGGTGACCGTGCTGGCCGCGGCCGACCGTCCGGTCGACGCCGGCGCCCTCACGCTCGTCCCCGAGCCCCGCGCCGACGATGTCGCGCCCGAGGCCCAGGAGGCGCGGGTCACCCCGATCGCGCCCGTCGCCTTCGCGTCCGTCCTGTCCGCCGAAGGTGCCGCGGCCCGCGACGAGCTGCCGGCCCGTCCCGCCGACGCGACCCGCCTCGACTCCGCCCCCGTCGACACCGTTCCCGCCGAACTGCTCCGCCCCCGCGGTGCCGCCCGTCGTGCCTCCGCCTCGCGGCCCCGCGACCTCGCCGAGCGCCGCAGCGGCCGCGGCCGTGCCGCGAAGTCGATCGAGGGCTCGATCCTGGCCCCCGACACGTGGCGCCAGGCGGCAGCGGCCATCCGCAGCGGGCGAGCCGGATGACCGGCCGTCGGTCGTCCGCCCCCTCGACCCGCCCCTCCTTCGCCGTCGCCCTGCGTCGGCTCGTCCGCCCGACGCTCCGCGACGGCCTGCAGGGCGCCCCGCTCGGCCGCCCGGTGGTCGGCACGGCCCCGGTCCGCTTCGCCGAGACGCGCTTCGCCCGGGCGGTCGTCGTCACGCTGCTCGCCCTCGTCGTGGCGTCGGCCCTCGTCATGCTGATCGGTCAGCAGGCGAACGCCGCACCGGTCGCCCCGACGGCCCCCACCGCCCCCACGGCCCCGGCCACGGAGGGCACCGGCACCGAGGGCACCACCGGCACGACCCCCACCGACTTCACCGACACCGACCAGACGACGTCCGACGGCACCGGCTCGGGTGGGTTGAACATCGACATCAACGGCCCCGACGGTGCCCCCAGTCAGGCCGTCGTCACCCTGATCGGCATCACGCTGCTGAGCGTCGCCCCCGCGCTGCTGCTCATGATGACGTCGTTCACGAAGATCTTCGTGGTGCTCGCCATGACCCGCAACGCCCTCGCGCTGCCGTCGATCCCGCCGAACCAGGTGCTCGCCGGGCTGGCCCTGTTCTTGAGCCTGTTCATCATGGCTCCGATCCTGACCCACATCAACACGGACGCCGTGCAGCCCTACCTCGACGGCCGCCTCGACCTGCAGGGTGCGATCGACGCCGGCATCGCGCCGCTGCGCGAGTTCATGCTCGCCCACACCCGCGAAGAGGACCTCGCGCTGATGACCCGCTCGGCCGGGCAGGCCAACCCCGACACCCAGGCCGACGTGCCGATGCTGACGCTCATCCCGTCGTTCATGATCAGCGAGCTGCGCGCCGCGTTCATCATCGGCTTCGTCATCTTCATCCCCTTCCTCGTCATCGACCTCGTCGTCAGCGCCGCGCTGATGTCGATGGGCATGATGATGCTGCCGCCGGTGATGATCTCTCTGCCCTTCAAGATCTTGCTGTTCGTCCTCGTCGACGGCTGGGGACTCATCATCAAGAGCCTCATCGAGAGTTACCAGGTGGGTGCCTGATGGATTCCAACGCCGTCCTCGACCTCTCGATGCAGGCCCTCATCATCACGGGCAAGCTCGCCGCGCCCGTCCTGATCACCTCGCTCGTGGTGGGGTTCGCCATCTCGCTGCTGCAGTCGATCACCCAGATCCAGGAGGTCACGCTCTCGTTCGTGCCGAAGGCCGTCGCCGTGGGCATCGCCCTCGTCGTCTGCGGGCACTGGATGATCAGCGAGATGGTGTCGTTCACGACGACCGTCTTCGACCGCATCCCGCAGCTGCTCAGCGGCGGGTAGGGGCGACCGTGTCGTTCGACCTGAGCTGGCTCGAGGCCACGCTGCTCGCCGCCGTCCGCATGACCGCGTTCATCGTGGTCGCGCCTCCTTTCTCGTACCGGGCGTTCCCGGCGCGGGTGAAGGCGATGCTCGGCATCGGCCTGGCGCTCGCCGTCGCCCCCCGGGTGGCGCCCGGCTACGTCTCGCTCGAGACGGGCCCATTCGTCATGGCGCTCGTCCTCGAGATCGTCGTCGGCGCCGTCCTGGGGTTCCTCGTGTTCGTCGCCTTCGCGGCGGTGCAGGCCGCCGGCAGCCTGATCGACCTCTTCGGCGGCTTCACGCTCGCCCAGGCGTTCGACCCGCAGTCGATGGTCAACGGCGCGCAGTTCACCCGGTTGTTCCAGATGACCGCGCTGGCCCTGATGTTCGCGACCGGCGGCTACCAGCTGATCATCGGCGGGCTCACCCGCTCGTTCGACGCCGTCCCGCTCGGCCTCGGCATGGACCTCACCCGCCCGGTCGAACTGCTCACCACGGGCGTCAGCCAGCTCTTCCTCTCGACGATCCAGATCGCCGGGCCGCTCTGCGTCGTGCTGTTCCTCGCCGACGTCGGCCTCGGCCTGCTCTCGCGCGTCGCGCCCGCCCTCAACGCCTACGCGATGGGGTTCCCGCTCAAGATCCTCATGACGGTCATGCTGGCCGGCGGCGTGTTCCTCGCGCTGCCCGGCGTCGTGGCCTCGCTCACCGGCGACGCCGCCGACATGCTGCTGGGGGTGGGCTGACATGGCGGACGACTCCGGCGAGCGCTCAGAGGCCGCGACCGACAAGCGCATGAAAGAGGTCCACTCGAAGGGCCAGCTGTCCCGGTCGCAGGACCTCAGCGCCTGGGTGGGCGTCGGCGCGGCCGCCGTCATGATCCCGTCGACCATCGAGCGGGCCTCGTCGGCCGGCGTCGACCAGATCTTCTCGATCCGTCAGGCGATCGCGCACCCCGACTCGTCGACCGTCGTCACCGAGCTGATGCAGGGCGCCGGGTCGATGGCCGCCACGATCGGGCCGATGCTCGCCGTGGTCGGCGTGGCCGTGCTCGCCACCGCGATCGTGCAGGGCGGCGTCCACATCAAGCGCATGACCGGCAACTACGAGCAGTTCAACCTGCTCAACGGCCTGAAGAACACCTTCGGCACCCAGGCGCTCTGGAACGGCGCGAAGGCCCTCATCAAGACGACCGTCGTCGGCCTCGTGCTCTGGTTCGCGATCCAGGGCCTCATGCCCGTGCTGATGAGCGGCGGCGGGCTCAGCGTCTCGGCCGTGCTCGAGGAGGCCAAGGCAGGCACTGGCATCCTGATCAAGGCGGCGATCGCGGCCGGCCTGCTGCTCGCCTTCGCCGACGTCTTCGTCGTCATGCGTCGCAACCGCAAGAAGACGCGCATGACCAAGAAAGAGGTCAAGGACGAGAACAAGTCGAGCGACGGCGACCCCCTGGTCAAGTCGCAGCGGCGGTCCCGTCAGCTCGCGATGAGCCGCAACCGCATGATCGGGGCCATCGCCGACGCCGACGTGGTCATGGTCAACCCGACCGACTACGCCGTCGCAGTGAAGTACGAGCCCGGCAAGTCGGCCCCCCGCGTCGTCGCGAAGGGCGCCGGCACGGTCGCGGCCCGCATCCGCGAGCAGGCCACCGCCGACGGCGTGCCGCTCGTCGTCGACGTGCCCCTGACCCGCGCCCTGCACGCCGCCTGCGGCCTCGGCGACGAGATCCCGGTCGACCTCTACACGCCCGTCGCCCGCGTGCTCACCTTCGTCATGGCGCTCAAGGCCCGCGGCACGCTGACCGGCACGCACACCCCGCCCCGCGTCACGACGGCCGACGAGGTCGCCGGCGTCCTCGCCCCCGAGTCGCTCGAGGCCGACGCCGTGCCGCGCCGCATCCGCATCGCCCGCGAGGTCGCGACGGCCGCGACCGCCTCGGGCTCCGCGACCGCCTCGGGCTCAGCGACGACCGCGACCTCCCGCACCGCGCCTCCCGCGCCCCCACGCTCCGTCCGCCCCGCCACCTCTGGAGGCACCCGATGAAGTCCACCCTGCCCAAGCTCGCCGTCCCGGTCGGCATCGTCGGCATCGTGCTGCTGCTCGTCGTGCCGGTGCCCGCACCGCTGCTCGACGTGCTGATCATCCTCAACATCCTGTTGGCGCTGGTGATCCTGCTGACCACCCTGTTCGTCAAGAAGCCGCTCGACTTCTCGGTGTTCCCGTCGCTGCTGCTCGTCGCGACGCTGTTCCGCCTCGGGCTGAACGTCGCGTCGACGCGGCTCGTGCTGGGCGACGGCTACGCGGGCGACGTCATCGCCGCGTTCGGCCACGTCGCCGTGAGCGGCTCGATCATCATCGGCTCGGTGATCTTCTTGATCCTGGTCGTGATCCAGTTCGTGGTCGTCACGAAGGGTGCCGAGCGCGTCGCCGAGGTGGGCGCGCGGTTCACCCTCGACGCCATGCCCGGCAAGCAGATGGCGATCGACGCCGACCTCAACGCCGGCCTGATCACCGACGAGGTCGCCAAGCAGCGTCGCGCCGACGTCAGCGCCGAGGCCGACTTCTACGGTGCGATGGACGGCGCGTCGAAGTTCGTCAAGGGTGACGCCATCGCCGGCATCATCATCATCATCATCAACCTGGTCGGCGGCATCGCGATCGGTGCCCTGCAGAACGGCATGGCCATCGGCGACGCCCTGTCGCACTACGGCCTGCTCACCATCGGCGACGGCCTGACCACGCAGATCCCCGCCCTCTTGATGGCCGTCTCGACCGGCATGATCGTCACCCGCTCGGGCGCCGACACCGAGATGGGCGCGCAGGCCGCGTCGCAGCTCGGCCAGTCGCGCATCGCGCTCGCCGTCGCCGGCGTCGCCGCGATCGGCATGGGGTTCATCCCCGGCATGCCGATCGTCGCCTTCCTGCTGATCGGCGGCGCCCTGCTCGTCGTCGCCTACCGGCTCGGCGTGGCCGCCAAGGCCGAGGAGGCGCGCGCGGCCCTCGCAGAACAGCAGGCGGCGGTCGTCGCCCCCACCGACACCACCGACGACCTGCTCGAGCAGATGCGGGTCCACGCCCTCGAGATCCTGCTGGCGCCGGACCTGGTCGACATGGTCGGCGGCGGCTCGGACGACCTGCTCGGTCGCGTCAAGGCGCTGCGCCGCAAGATCGCCGTCGACCTCGGCATCGTCGTGCCGCCGGTCCGCACCCGCGACAGCGTCGACCTGCCGCCCGCGACGTACTCCATCCGCATCGCGGGCGTCGAGGCCGGCCGCGGCCAGGCCCCGGCCCGTTCGGTGCTCGCCCTCGGCGACCAGCTCGACGGGCTGCCCGGCACCGCCACCGTCGAACCCGTCTTCGGCCTCGCCGGCAAGTGGGTGCCCGCCGAGATGCGGCACAGCGCCGAGATGACCGGCGCGACCGTGATCGACCGCGTCTCGGTGCTCGTCACCCACCTGTCGTCGATCATCGCCGACAACGCCGCCCGACTGCTCACCCGCGAGGACGTCCGCGTGCTCACCGAGGGCGTCAAGCAGGTCAACGCACCCGCGGTCGACGACCTCGTGCCGAACATGCTCTCGCTCGCCGAGCTGCAGCGCGTCCTGCAGGGGCTGCTCGCCGAGCGCATCCCGATCAACGACCTCGCCCGCATCTGCGAGGGGCTGACGCTGCGGGCCAAGGTGTCGACCGACCCGGAGGGACTCGTCGAGGCGGCCCGCGCCTCCTTGGGCCCCGCGCTGACGGCGCAGTACCTCGACGGCCGTGTGCTGCGGGTCATCATGATCGACCCGACGCTCGAGCAGTCGATGCTCGAGGGGTTGCGGCCGAGCGACCAGGGCACCCAGATCCTGCTCGACGGCCACCGGGTCGAGCAGGTGCTCGGGTCGCTGCGCGAAGCCGTGCAGGCGGTCGAGGCGCAGGGGCTCGGCGCGGTGCTGGTCTGCGCGCCGGCGCTGCGACCGGCGATCCACCGGCTCGTGTCGGCCCAGCAGAACGGCCTGCCCGTGCTCTCGTACCAGGAGGCCACCGCCGCCGGGTCGACCATCGAGACCGTCGGCGTCGTGCGCGCGACCGACTCGATCGTGGCCTGAGATGGCGACCACGATCGTCATGACCGGCGACTCGCTCGACGAGCTGCGCCGCGAGGTGCGCGCGACCCACGGCGCCTCGGCGCGCATCGTCGCGGCCCAGAAGGTCACCGTCGGGGGAGTCGCCGGCTTCTTCGCCCGCAAGCACTACGAGGTCACCGTCGAGGTGCCCGACCCCGCGATCGACCTGCCCGTCGCGCGCGTGCGCATCACGACGCCGGTGCCGGCCGAACGCGCGGGCATCGCGGCGCTGCTGGCCTCGGCCGACGAGGCCGAGGACGCCCTGCGGTCGGGCACGCCCGTGCCCCGGGCCGCGTGGTCGGCGTCGATGGCCCCCGGTGACGCGGTCGCCCCGAGCGCCCCGGTGCGTGACGGGTTCGACGACGTGCTGACCGGGTCGGCCACGCCCGTGGGCCCCCGTCGGGCCGCCCGGGCGGCCGCCGCGGCGGGCGGGCAAGCTGGCTCGGCGTCGACCGCCTCGGCGTCGACGGCCTCGGCGTCGACGGCCTCGGCGTCGACCCCCTCGGCGTCGACCGCAGGAGGTGCGGTGCCGGTCGCACCCCCGGCCGACGTGTCGACGCGCACCGACGCCTTCGCCTCGATCATGGACGACCTCACCTTCAACGGCATCGCGCCGGCGGCCGGTGCTGCCGGTGCTGCCGCTGCTGCCGCCGGTGCCGGTGCCGCTGCCGGTGCCACGGGTGCGGGCCCCGCCGCCCTCGCCGACGGTGACGCCGCCCACCCCGACGCGCCGTACGGGGCCGCTCCCCGCCGCACGGCCGCCTCGCTCGCGGCCGCCGCCGACGCCCTCGCCGCGCAGGCCCGGGCCGTGGCCACCCCGGGCGTGCCGCCCGCCCCCGACGTGTCGCGCGGGGCAGGCGACCTCGTCGTCGTGGTCGGTCGCCCCGGTGACGCGTTCCGCGTGGCCGCCCAGATGGCGTCGACCTTCGGGCTCCGATCGGTCGACGTGTCCGACCGTCGCAGCGGCATCCTGGCCCGAGCGACCGGCGTGCACGAGAACTCGGCCGTCGTGACGGCCCTCGCCTGGGACGCCGCCGCCCCCGCCACCCTCGAGGCGATCGCCGCCGACCAGGTCTGGGTCGCGGTCGACGTCGGACGCAAGCACGACGACACGGCCCGCTGGGTCGAGGCCGTCCGCGCGGTCGCGCCCGTGGTGGCGGCCGCGGTGGTCGGCGAGGACGACACGGCGACCCCGGGCACGGTGCACCTGCTCGGCGTGCCGGTGGGCTGGCGCGAAGGAGGCGCGACCCGCTGAGCCGCGCCTCCTGCGGTCGCCGTCCTGCCGCGGTGGTGCCCCGTGGCCGCTGCCGTCCCACGGTCGCCGACCCGCGCCTCCTGCCTGTCGTCGCGACCGGACGGCCCTGCGCTCAGTAAGCTGGCCCGATGCTGGTGCTGACACGCAAGGTCGGAGAACGCATCGTGATCGGCGACGACATCGTCATCACGGTGCTCGACTCCCGTGGCGACGGCGTGCGCATCGGCATCGACGCGCCCCGCGGCGTGAAGATCCAGCGCGAAGAGGTCATCAAGGCCGTGACCGAGGCCAACGTCGAGGCGGCGAAGGCCCCCGACGACGCCGAGGCCCGCCTGCGCGCCGCCCTCGGCGCCCCCGCGCCCCGCGCCGACCATTAGGCCCGCGCTCGTCGCTCGGCCCCACCGCGCCTGGCCCGTGCCGCGCCGCGCTCGTGCCGTCGCGAGTCCGTCCCGTCACGCCCTCACGCCGCCACGAAATGGACACACCGCCACGTTTTCTCGTGGCGTCGTGCCCACATCGTGGCGGGATGCGGCAAACAGGATGCGGCGTTCGGCCTGCGGTCTCCGCTCTGCGGTGCCCGTCACCGCGCCCCGAACACGCTCCGCGACGGCTCGGGCGACGGCACGGCCGTGGCGTCGGTGACGACGGGCGCCCCGGCGACGAAGTCGCGCAGCTCGCGGCCGTGGACGACCTTGGCCGGCAGCGGGTCCGACGAGTAGAGCCGCGGCATGCGGTCGGTCGGCAGCGGCGACGGCGATCCGATCAGCACGACGTTGCCGAAGCGGCGGCCCTTGAGCGTGGCCGGGTCGGCGACGGCGACGACGTGATCGAAGACGGTGGCCAGGGTCGACGCCTGCCCCCGGGCGAAGGCCAGTCCGGCGCCGTCGGCCGAGTTGACGATCAGCATGCCGGTCGGCGACAGGAACTCGGCCGCCGCCGTGTAGAACTCGAGCGACGTCACGTGCGCGGGGATCTGCGAGCCCCCGAACACGTCGACGATCAGCAGGTCGACCGTGCCCCGCAGGCCCGCGGGCAGCTTGACCATCACCTCGCGGGCGTCGCCGTAGCGCACCCGGATCGAGGCCCCGCGCGGCAGCGGCAGCGTCTCGCGCACCAGGGCCACGAGGTCGGCCTCGAGCTCGATCACCTGTTGGCGCGAGCCCGGTCGGGTGGCCTCGACGTAGCGCGGCAGGGTCAGCGCGCCCGCCCCGAGGTGCAACGCCGTCACCGGGCCCTCGGGCAACAGGTCGACGGCGTGGCCGATGCGTCGGACGTACTCGAACGCCAGGTGCGTCGGGTCGTCGAGGTCGACGTGCGACTGGGGCGTGCCGTCGACGACGAGCGTGTACGAGCCCGGCCGGTGGCGGTCCTCGTCCACTCGGGCGAGGCCCGCTCCGATCGAGATCTCGACGGGCGGTTCGTCGTGCTGTGCGGCCATGCGTCCAGCCTCCCATCACCGGGACCAGGAGGCGCGCGCGGCCTCCGATCCCGAGGAATGCCTGTGCATGCGCCCGGGTTATACCGAAGCTCGAGCGAAAGGTCAACGACAGGGCTTGCCAGGCGTGTCCGGGGCGACCTAGTATGGACCTTTGCGCTCCCCGTGCGTCCTGTCGTCATATTGCGGTCGACAACGTCTCGAGACACCCACCCCCGAATATGACGGCGGGGTGGATGGTGTCCGCCGGGTAGGGCCGTTCACACACTCACCACATACTGTCCGACAGTGATGACCCGACGGGGTCCACGGAGGTTACTTCCTTGGCTGCTGCGAACAACGCATCCACCAATTCACCCAAGAACGGTCGCAACGCATCGCGGCTCTCGTTCGCCAAGATCACCGACACGCTGACGGTCCCCGACCTTCTGGCGCTGCAGACCGAGAGCTTCGACTGGCTCGTCGGCAACGACATCTGGAAGGACCGCCTCGCCGAGGCGACCGAGCAGGGTCGCACCGACCTGGCCCTCCACTCGGGCCTGGAAGAGATCTTCGAAGAGATCTCGCCGATCGAAGACCTCGGCGAGACCATGCAGCTCTCGTTCACGGCTCCCGAGCTCGAAGAGCCCAAGTACACGATCGACGAGTGCAAAGAGCGTGGCAAGACCTACGCCGCGCCCCTCTACGTGAACGCCGAGTTCATGAACCACCTCACGGGTGAGATCAAGACCCAGACGGTCTTCATGGGCGACTTCCCGCTCATGACCGAGCGGGGCACGTTCATCATCAACGGCACCGAGCGTGTCGTCGTCTCGCAGCTCGTCCGCAGCCCGGGCGTCTACTTCGAGCGCGCCTCCGACAAGACCAGCGACAAAGACATCTACTCGGCTCGCGTCATCCCGAGCCGTGGTGCCTGGCTCGAGTTCGAGATCGACAAGCGCGACCAGGTCGGCGTGCGCATCGACCGCAAGCGCAAGCAGAGCGTCACCGTCTTCCTCAAGGCCCTCGGCCTGACGAGCGAAGAGATCATGGAGGAGTTCAAGGGCTTCGCCTCGATCGAGGCGACCCTCGAGAAGGACGCCATCCTCACCAAAGAAGAGGCCCTCAAAGACATCTACCGCAAGCTGCGCCCGGGCGAGCAGGTCGCTGCCGAGGCCGCGCGTGCGCTCCTCGACAACTTCTACTTCAACCACAAGCGCTACGACCTGGCCAAGGTGGGTCGCTACAAGATCAACCGCAAGCTCGGCATCGACGCGCCGCTCGGCGACTCGGTCCTGACCGTCGACGACATCGTCGCGACGATCAAGTACCTCGTGTCGCTGCACGCCGAAGAGAAGTCGATGAACGGCACGCGCGACGGCGAGCCCGTCCAGCTGCGCCTCGACGTCGACGACATCGACCACTTCGGCAACCGTCGCATCCGCGCGGTCGGCGAGCTGATCCAGAACCAGGTCCGCACCGGTCTGTCGCGCATGGAGCGCGTCGTCCGCGAGCGCATGACCACGCAGGACATCGAGGCGATCACGCCGCAGACCCTGATCAACGTGCGCCCCGTCGTCGCCGCGATCAAGGAGTTCTTCGGCACCTCGCAGCTGTCGCAGTTCATGGACCAGAACAACCCGCTGTCGGGTCTGACGCACAAGCGTCGCCTCAGCGCGCTCGGCCCCGGTGGTCTGTCGCGTGAGCGTGCCGGCGTCGAGGTCCGCGACGTCCACCCCTCGCACTACGGCCGCATGTGCCCGATCGAGACCCCTGAAGGCCCGAACATCGGTCTGATCGGTTCGCTGGCGTCGTTCGCCCGCATCAACTCGTTCGGCTTCATCGAGACGCCGTACCGTCGCGTGGAGAAGGGCAACGTCACCACGACGATCGACTACCTCACCGCCTCCGAAGAAGACGACTACGTCGTCGCCCAGGCGAACGCGCCCCTGAACGACGCCTTCGACTTCGTCGACGACAAGGTGCTCGTCCGCAAGAAGGGCGGCGAGGTCGAGCTCGTCGACAAGGCCGAGGTCGACTACATGGACGTCTCGCCGCGCCAGATGGTGTCGGTGGCCACGTCGCTGATCCCGTTCCTCGAGCACGACGACGCGAACCGCGCCCTGATGGGTGCCAACATGCAGCGTCAGGCCGTCCCGCTCGTCCGCAGCGAGAGCCCCCTCGTCGGCACCGGCATGGAGGGCTACACCGCGATCGACGCCGGTGACGTCGTCACCGCCGACGCCGCAGGCGTGGTCTCCGAGGTGTCGGCCGACGTCGTCACCGTGCAGCTCGACGACGGCGGCACGCAGGACTACTACCTGCGCAAGTTCGACCGCTCGAACCAGGGTGCGAGCTACAACCACCGCGTGATCGTCGACGCCGGCCAGCGCGTCGAGGTCGGCGAGGTCATCGCCGACGGTCCCGCGACCGAGAACGGCGAGCTCGCGCTCGGCAAGAACCTGCTCGTCGCGTTCATGCCGTGGGAGGGCTACAACTACGAGGACGCGATGATCCTGTCGCAGAACCTCGTGAAGGACGACACGCTCTCGTCGATCCACATCGAAGAGTACGAAGTCGACGCCCGCGACACGAAGCTCGGCAAGGAGGAGATCACCCGTGACCTCCCCAACGTCAGCCCCGACCTGCTGGCCGACCTCGACGAGCGCGGCATCATCCGCATCGGTGCCGAGGTGCGCCCCGGCGACATCCTCGTCGGCAAGGTCACGCCCAAGGGCGAGACCGAGCTCAGCGCCGAAGAGCGCCTGCTGCGTGCGATCTTCAACGAGAAGAGCCGCGAAGTCCGCGACACGTCCCTGAAGGTGCCCCACGGCGAGCAGGGAACGGTCATCGGCGTCAAGGTGTTCGACTCGCAGGACGGCGACGACGAGCTCGGCTCGGGCGTCAACCAGCGCGTGGTCGTGTTCATCGCCCAGAAGCGCAAGATCACCGCGGGTGACAAGCTCGCCGGTCGTCACGGCAACAAGGGCGTCATCTCGACGATCCTTCCCGTCGAGGACATGCCCTTCCTCGCCGACGGCACCCCCGTCGACATCATCCTCAACCCGCTCGGCGTGCCCGGCCGCATGAACTTCGGCCAGGTGCTCGAGATCCACCTCGGGTGGATCGCCGCGCAGGGCTGGAACGTCGAGGGCATCCAGGAGTGGGCGAAGAACCTGCCCGAAGAGGCGCTCAGCGCCGCTCCCGGCACGAAGGTCGCCACCCCGGTGTTCGACGGTGCCGCCGAGCGCGAGATCGAGGGTCTGCTCGACTCGACCCTGCCGACCCGCGACGGTGAGCGTCTGATCGGTTCGTCCGGCAAGGCGCGCCTGTTCGACGGTCGTTCGGGTGAGCCGTTCCCGAACCCGATCTCGGTCGGTTACATGTACATCCTGAAGCTGCACCACCTCGTCGACGACAAGATCCACGCGCGTTCGACGGGCCCGTACTCGATGATCACCCAGCAGCCGCTGGGTGGTAAAGCACAGTTCGGTGGCCAGCGCTTCGGTGAGATGGAGGTCTGGGCCCTCGAGGCCTACGGCGCCGCGTACGCGCTGCAAGAGCTCCTGACCATCAAGTCGGACGACATCCTCGGCCGCGTGAAGGTGTACGAAGCCATCGTCAAGGGCGAGAACATCCAGGAGCCCGGCATCCCCGAGAGCTTCAAGGTCCTCATCAAAGAGATGCAGTCGCTCTGCCTGAACGTCGAGGTCCTCTCGGCCGACGGCCAGACGGTCAGCCTGCGCGACACGGACGACGAGGTCTTCCGTGCCGCCGAAGAGCTCGGCATCAACATCTCCTCCCGCTTCGAATCGTCGAACGTCGACGAGATCTAAGCCCCCTTCCCACAACGACACGTCGATACATCTGACAAGGGATTAAATTTTGATCGAAGCAACAACTTTCGATGAGCTGCGGATCGGCCTCGCCACTGCCGAGAACATCCGTGCCTGGTCGCACGGTGAGGTCAAGAAGCCGGAGACCATCAACTACCGCACGCTGAAGCCCGAGAAGGACGGCCTCTTCGGAGAGCAGATCTTCGGACCCTCGCGTGACTGGGAGTGCGCGTGCGGCAAGTACAAGCGCGTCCGCTTCAAGGGCATCGTCTGCGAGCGCTGCGGCGTCGAGGTCACGAAGTCGTCCGTGCGTCGTGAGCGCATGGGCCACATCGAGCTCGCCGCCCCCGTCACGCACATCTGGTACTTCAAGGGCGTCCCCTCGCGCTTGGGCTACCTGCTCGACATGGCCCCGAAAGACCTCGAGAAGGTCATCTACTTCGCGGCCTACATGGTCATCTCGATCGACGAAGAGGGCCGTCACGCCGACATGCCCGGGCTCGAGAACGAGCTCCGCCTCGAGATCAAGCAGCTCGAGTCGCAGCGCGACACGCGCATCGCCGACCGCCTGAAGAAGCTCGAGGACGACCTGGCCGTCCTCGAAGAAGAAGGCGCGAAGAGCGACCAGAAGCGTCGTGCGAAGGACGGCGCCGAGAAAGAGATGTCGCAGACCCGCAAGGCGTTCGACGAGGACATCAACCGCCTCGAGCGCGTGTGGGAGGACTTCCGCAACCTCAAGGTCGGCGACCTCAAGCCCGAGGACGCCGTCTTCCACGAGCTGCAGGACCGCTTCGGCATCTACTTCGAGGCCCACATGGGCGCCGAGGCGATCAAGAAGCGCCTCGAGGCCTTCGACCTCACCACCGAGGCCGAGAACCTCCACCTGCAGATCTCCGAGGGCAAGGGTCAGAAGAAGATCCGCGCCATCAAGCGCCTGCGCGTCGTCAGCTCGTTCCTGGCCACCGGCAACTCGCCGGCCGCCATGGTCCTCGACGTCGTCCCGGTCATCCCGCCCGAGCTGCGCCCGATGGTGCAGCTGGACGGTGGCCGCTTCGCGACCAGCGACCTGAACGACCTCTACCGTCGCGTGATCAACCGCAACAACCGCCTCCGTCGCCTGCTCGACCTCGGTGCCCCCGAGATCATCGTGAACAACGAGAAGCGCATGCTGCAAGAGGCCGTCGACGCCCTGTTCGACAACGGCCGTCGTGGTCGCCCCGTCACCGGTACCGGCAACCGCGCCCTGAAGTCCCTGAGCGACATGCTCAAGGGAAAGCAGGGTCGCTTCCGCCAGAACCTGCTCGGCAAGCGCGTCGACTACTCGGGTCGTTCGGTCATCATCGTCGGCCCGACGCTGAAGCTGCACCAGTGCGGTCTGCCCAAGCAGATGGCCCTCGAGCTCTTCAAGCCGTTCGTCATCAAGCGCCTGATCGACCTGAGCCACGCTCAGAACATCAAGTCGGCCAAGCGCATGGTCGAGCGTTCGCGCCCGCAGGTCTGGGACGTCCTCGAAGAGATCATCCGTGAGCGCCCCGTGCTGCTGAACCGTGCACCCACCCTGCACCGTCTCGGCATCCAGGCGTTCGAGCCCCAGCTGGTCGAGGGCAAGGCCATCCAGCTGCACCCCCTCGTCTGCGCGGCGTTCAACGCCGACTTCGACGGTGACCAGATGGCCGTGCACCTGCCGCTGTCCGTCGAGGCCCAGGCCGAGGCGCGCATCCTGATGCTCGCGTCGAACAACATCCTGAAGCCGTCCGACGGCCGACCGGTGACCCTGCCCGCACAGGACATGATCATCGGCCTGCACTACCTCACGACGGTCACCGAGGGTGCCGAGGGCGAAGGCCGTGCCTTCTCGTCGGTCGCCGAGGCGATCCTCGCGAAAGACCAGGGCTCGCTCGACCTCAACGCGATGGTCAAGATCCGCATGAACGGCGTGCACTTCGCCGAGGGCGAGGCTCCCGAGGGCTACGAGGTCGGGCAGGACATCCTGCTCGAGACGACCCTCGGTCGCGCGCTCTTCAACGAGAACCTGCCGGCGGACTACCCGTTCGTGCAGCAGGTGACCGACAAGGGCATGCTCTCGACGATCGTCAACGACCTCGCCGAGCGCTACCCGAAGGTCGCCGTCGCGGCAGCCCTCGACAACATCAAGGACGCGGGCTTCTACTGGGCCTCGCGTTCGGGTGTCACCGTGGCGCTGTCCGACGTGCTCACGCCTCCCCGCAAGCCCGAGATCGTCGCGGGCTACGAGAAGCAGGCCGCGGCGGTGCAGTCCGAGTTCGACAAGGGCCTCATCTCCGACGCCGAGCGTCGTGCCGACCTGATCAAGATCTGGACGGAGGCCACGAACGAGGTCGCCGCCGAGATGCGGTCGAACTTCCCGGTCGACAACACCATCAACCGCATGGTGACGTCGGGTGCTCGTGGTAACTGGCTGCAGGTGCGCAACATCGCCGGCATGCGAGGCCTGGTGAACAACCCGAAGGGTGACATCATCCCCCGCCCGATCATCTCGTCGTACCGCGAGGGTCTGTCGGTGGCCGAGTACTTCATCGCGACGCACGGTGCCCGCAAGGGTCTGGCCGACACGGCCCTCCGTACGGCCGACTCGGGGTACCTGACCCGTCGTCTCGTCGACGTGTCGCAGGACGTCATCATCCGTGAAGACGACTGTGGCACCTCGCGTGGCCTCGAGATGCCGATCGCCGCACCCGACGCCAACGGCGTCATGGTGCGCGACGCGACCGTCGAGAACACCGTGTTCGCACGGTCGCTCGCGGCTGCCGCGGTCGACGCCAAGGGCACGGTGCTGGCCGAGGCCGGCGCCGACGTCGGAGACGTGCTGATCGACGAGCTCGTGGCGGCCGGCGTCGAGACCATCAAGGTCCGATCCGTCCTCACCTGCGAGGCCGCCGTCGGCGTCTGCGCCCAGTGCTACGGCCGGTCGCTGGCCACCGGCAACCTGGTCGACATCGGTGAGGCCGTCGGCATCATCGCGGCCCAGTCGATCGGTGAGCCCGGCACGCAGCTGACCATGCGCACCTTCCACACCGGTGGTTCGGCCTCGGCCGACGACATCACGCAGGGTCTGCCCCGCGTGACCGAGCTGTTCGAGGCCCGCACCCCCAAGGGTGCGTCCCCGATCGCCGACTCGGCCGGTCGCATCACGATCGAAGACACCGACAAGGCTCGCCGCGTCATCCTGCAGCCCGACAACGGCGACGAAGAAGTGATCTACCCCGTGCTCAAGCGTTCGACCCTCCTCGTCGAGGACGGTCAGCACGTCGAGCTCGGTGAGCAGATCATCGCCGGTGCGGTCGACCCGAAAGAGGTCCTTCGCGTCAAGGGCGTCCGCGCGGTGCAGCAGCACCTCGTGGGTGGCGTGCAAGACGTCTACCGCTCGCAGGGCGTGCCGATCCACGACAAGCACATCGAGGTCATCGTCCGTCAGATGCTCCGCAAGGTCACCGTCGTCGACCACGCCGACACCGACCTGCTGCCCGGTGAGCTCGTCGACCGGTCGAAGTACAACGAGATCAACCGTGCGGCGCTGACCGAGGGCAAGCGGACCGCGTCCGCTCGTCAAGAGGTCATGGGCATCACGAAGGCCTCGCTGGCGACCGAGTCGTGGCTGTCGGCCGCGTCCTTCCAAGAGACGACCCGCGTCCTGACGCAGGCGGCGATGGAAGGCAAGAGCGACCCGCTGGTCGGTCTGAAAGAGAACGTCATCATCGGAAAGCTCATCCCCGCGGGCACCGGCCTGTCGCGTTACCGCGACGTGTCGGTCGAGGCGACCGAAGAGGCGAAGGCCGAGCGGTACCCCAACCGCGTCTTCACCGACGATGCCTCGTTCAACGAAGCCGACCTGAGCTTCGTGGACTTCGACTCGTTCTCGTCGGACGACTTCACGCCCGGCACCTACAACTGAGCGACTGAAGGAGGCGCGGTGAGGGTCTGACCCTCACCGCGCCTCCCGAAGGCCTCACCTCGAAGGGCCCCGTCCCGCACCTCGTGCGGCCCGGGGCCCTTCGTCGTGCCCCCGGGAGGCCTGCACCCCTTCGAGGGGCACCCGCTCTGGGACGTGTCGGCGACGACGCCCCGGCCGTAGCGTGAGGCAAGCTCGGTCCCGACCCCGAGCGTCGAACGGCCTCGTCGTCCTACCCCCGAGGCCCTGTACTTCCGAGGAGGTACGCGTGGCTTCCATGACCGAGATCCTGATCTTGCACGGGCTGTTGCCGATCGAGCAGCTCGACGTGATCCCGCGCGGCCCCGCCGAGGAGGAAGCCTCGATCCGCGACCTGCTGTCGCGAGGGGTCGTCACCGAGATGCAGGTGGCCCGTGCGCGGGCGACGGCAGCCGACCTCGACTTCGTCGAGCTGATCGACTACCCGGTGGACCGGTCGGCCGTGACGATGGTGCCCGCGGCCGTCTGCCGCCGCCACAAGGTGCTGCCGATCGGGGTGCGCGACGGCGCGCTGATCCTCGCCATGGAGGACCCGGGCGACGTGTTCGCCATCGACGACGTCCGCGCCGGCCTCCGCATGGGCGTCGACCCCGTCGTCGCCGAGAAGAACGACCTGCGCGCCGCGATCGACCGGTACCTGCGGGCCGACGACGAGCTGAACGACCTCACGTCGACCCTCGAAGAGGAGAAGGCGCACGAGACGACGGCCGACATCACGGACGGCCCCGACGACGACGTGCCGATCGTGCGCTTCGTGAACCTGCTCGTCAGCCAGGCGATCACCGACCACGCCTCGGACATCCACATCGAGCCGTCCGAGACCGACGTGCGCATCCGCTACCGCATCGACGGTGTGCTGCACGAGATGCAGCCGGCGCCGAAGGCGATCCAGAACGGCGTCATCTCGCGACTCAAGATCATGAGCGAGATCGACATCGCCGAGCGCCGCAAACCGCAGGACGGCCGCATGTCGGTGCGCCACGGAGGCCGCCAGATCGACCTGCGCGTGGCGACGCTGCCGACCGTGTGGGGCGAGAAGGTCGTCATGCGCATCCTCGACAACTCGAACACGTCGATGAGCCTGCGCGACCTCAACCTGCTCGAGCGCAACTTCGACGTCTACGCCGAGTCGTACTCGAAGCCGTACGGCATGATCCTCGTCACCGGCCCCACGGGGTCGGGCAAGTCGACGACGCTCTACACGACGCTGAACGCCGTGGCCCGCCCCGAGATCAACGTCATCACGGTCGAGGACCCGGTCGAGTACCGCATGAGGGGCATCAACCAGGTGCAGGTCAACCCCAAGGCGGGCCTGACCTTCGCGAGCGCCCTGCGCAGCATCCTGCGGTCCGACCCCGACGTCGTGCTGCTCGGTGAGATCCGCGACCACGAGACGGCCCAGATCGCGATCGAGGCGTCCCTCACCGGTCACCTCGTGCTGAGCACCCTGCACACCAACGACGCGCCGAGTGCCATCACCCGGCTCACCGAGATGGGCATCGAGCCGTTCCTGGTCGGGTCGGCGATCGACTGCGTCGTCGCCCAGCGCCTGGCGCGTCGGCTCTGCGACCGGTGCAAGACGCCCACGGCTTACTCGCCGCTGCAGCTCGCGCACCTGAAGTTCCGGGTCGAGCCCGACGAGAACCCGACGGTGTACCAGCCCGTCGGCTGCCAGCAGTGCTCCAACACCGGGTACCGCGGCCGCATCGCCCTGCACGAGGTGATGAGCGTCTCCGAAGACATCGAGCGGCTCGCGGTGAGCCGCGCGTCCAGCGCCGAGATCGGCCGGGTCGCCCGCGAGCAGGGCATGTTGAGCCTGCGTCAGGACGGCTGGGAGAAGGCCAAGCTCGGCCTCACCAGCGTCGAAGAGATCTTGCGGGTCGTCGCGTGACGCCCGCCTCCGGCCGAGTCCGGACCGACCACGAGGGGGCTCTCGCATGAGCGCTTCGATCTACGACATCCCCGACGACGCGGCCGCCGAGGCCGCCGCCCTGGCGGGCTGGACGCCCGGCCGCCCGGGCAACGAGGTGCGGTCGTCGACGACGGCCACCGCCACGGCGTCGTCGGCCACCCCGGCCGACCCGTCCGCCTCGTCGTCGTTCCCGCCGGCCCCCGCCTCGCCCGGTGCCGTCGCCCCGTCGCCCGTCTACAGCCTCGACGGCGGTCAGGACCCGGTCATGGGCTGGACGCCCACCCGCGCACCGTCGAGCCGTCGGGCCGCCCGCCTGGCCGAGGCGCTGGTCGACAAGGCCGCACTCGCCGACCAGGAGGCCCTGCTCGTCCCCGACACCGGGCCCTCGCCCGTGCTGCCCCGGCCGTCGGCGACCCCGTCGTCCGCCGCAGCCCCGTCCTCGGTGGCCGCGCCGGCGGCGACGGCCCCGGCACCGCTCAGCCCGCCGCCCGCCGGCCACGTGC
Organism: Frigoribacterium sp. VKM Ac-1396; assembly: GCF_015350895.1. NCBI lineage: Bacteria > Bacillati > Actinomycetota > Actinomycetes > Micrococcales > Microbacteriaceae > Frigoribacterium > Frigoribacterium sp. VKM Ac-1396. The sequence goes on from NZ_JADKSD010000002.1 coordinate 226,578, forward strand.
TGCCCTCGGCGACGCGACCCGGCTGGGTCGACCCGCGCTTCGACGACCCGATCCGCGCCTCCCGGGCTCAGGCCACCCCCATGCAGGAGGCGCGGGCCGGTACGGCGACGGACCTCGCGTCCACGGCGCCCACCGGTGCGGCCTCGGCGACGCCCGGCACGGCGGCCTCCCCGTTCGCCGCCGCCGGGGTCGTCTTCCCGTCGGCCGAGGTCGCCCCGGCCAGCCCGACGGGAGCGTCGGCCTGGGACGCCCCGGCCCCGCAGCACGTCGCCGCAGACGAGCCGACCGCGGCCCTCACGACGCCCGAGCACACGGCCGACTTCCACGGCATCGAGCTGCACCGCCACCCGCGCGACCACGCGCACGCCGGCCTGGTCTCGGCACTGATCCAGGTCGTGCTGCAGAACGCCTCCGACCTGCACGTCACGACCGACGCGATGCCGACGATCCGGGTCGACGGCGACCTGCGACCCGCCCTGACCGGTGGTGCCGTGTGGGATGCAGCGATCGTGCGCACGGCACTCGAGAGCCTGTTGACCCCCGAGCAGCAGCAGCGCTTCGACGACGAGCTCGAGCTCGACTTCGCGTACTCGCTCTCGGACGAGTCGCGGTTCCGCGTGAACTTCTACCAGCAGCGCGGCTCGCTGGGGGCGGCGTTCCGACTCATCCCGACCGAGATCAAGCAGCTCGGCGATCTGGGCGTGCCCGAGTCGGTGTCGACCTTCGCCAAGCTGCCGCGTGGCCTGGTACTCGTCACGGGCCCCACGGGGTCGGGCAAGTCGACGACCCTCGCCGCTCTGATCGACCTGGTCAACCGCACGCGGGCCGACCACATCGTGACGGTCGAGGACCCGATCGAGTTCATGCACCAGCACAAGAAGTCGCTCGTCAACCAGCGCGAGGTCGGCCACGACACGCACAGCTTCGCGGCGGCGCTCAAGCACGTGCTGCGGCAGGACCCCGACGTCATCCTGATCGGCGAGCTCCGCGACCTCGAGACCATCTCGGTCGCGCTGACGGCCGCCGAGACCGGCCACCTCGTGTTCGCCACCCTCCACACGCAGAGCGCGGCGCAGACCATCGACCGCGTCATCGACGTGTTCCCGCCGTACCAGCAGGACCAGGTGCGCACGCAGCTCGCCTCGACGCTGCAGGGCGTCGTCTGCCAGACGCTGCTGCCCAAGGCGAGCGGCCGCGGCCGGGTCGTGGCGACCGAGATCATGATGATGACCCCCGCCATCGGCAACCTCGTGCGCGAGGGCAAGACGTACCAGATCGCCTCGTCGATGCAGGCGGGCCGTGACCTCGGCATGCACACCATGGACCAGAAGCTCGCCGACCTGGTGAACACCGGCGTGGTGACGCACAAGGCCGCGATGGAGAAGGTGCACGACCGCGAAGGGTTCGACCGCCTCGTGACGCGCGTGATCAACAAGTCCGAGAGCCAGGGCCTCGACAGCGGCATCGACTTCGGCGACTCGTTCTCGGGCGGGGCCGCCTGATGGCCGGCGCAGTCGCCTACGCCTACAAGGGGCGCGACGGGGCCGGCAAGGTCGTCAAGGGCAAGGTCGACGCCTCGAGCGAGGGCGCGGTCATCACCCGCCTGCGCACGATGGGCGTGCAACCGATCTCGATCAGCGAGGCCGGCGCCGGCACGGGCCTTCAGCGTGAGGTGTCGATCCCCGGCCTCGGCGACCGCTCGGTCAAGATGAAGGACATCGCGGTCATGTCGCGCCAGATGGCGACCATGATCGGCTCGGGCCTGTCGCTGCTGCGCACCCTGACGATCCTCGCCGACCAGGTCGACAACAAGCGGCTGGCCAAGATCATGGCCGAGGTCCGCGACGACGTCGAGACGGGCGTCTCGTTCTCGGACGCCGTCGGCAAGCACGACAAGGACTTCCCGCCGCTGATGATCAACATGATCAAGGCGGGCGAGACCGGCGGGTTCCTCGACAAGGCGCTCGAGTCGACGGCCGAGAACTTCGAGAAAGAGGTGGCGCTGCGGTCGACGATCAAGTCGGCCATGACCTACCCCGTCGTCGTGCTCGTCATGTCGCTCGTCGCGGTCGTCGTGATGCTGCTCTTCATCGTGCCGATCTTCCAGGACATGTTCACGAACCTCGGCGGGCAGCTGCCCCTGCCGACGATGATGCTCGTCTACGCCTCGCGGGCGATGCCGGTGGTCGTGCCGGTCGCCGTCGTCGTGGGCATCGCGTTCTCGATCTGGTGGCGGACGAACAAGAACTCGATTAAGGTGCGGGCGTTCCTCGACCCGCTGAAGCTGAAGCTGCCCGTGTTCGGCGCGCTGTTGCGCAAGATCGCCATCGCGCGCTTCAGCCGCAACTTCTCGAACATGATCGGGGCCGGCGTGCCGATCCTCACCGCGCTGCGGATCGTGGGCGAGGTCTCGGGCAACTACGTGCTCGAGGAGGCGCTGGTCAAGGTGGCCGAGTCGGTGCGGCAGGGCGAGTCCATCGCCGGTCCGTTGACCGAGTCGGGCGTGTTCCCGTCGATGGTCACGCAGATGATCTCGGTCGGCGAGGACTCGGGTTCGCTGCAGACGATGCTCGAGAAGGTCGCCGACTTCTACGACCAAGAGGTCAAGTCGACCACCGAGTCGCTGACGGCCCTGATCGAGCCCCTGCTGATCGCCTTCCTGGGCGTCGTCGTCGGCGGCATGATCGTGGCGCTGTACCTGCCCATCTTCCAGATCACGTCGCTGATCAAGTAACGCACCAGGCGACCCCGCAGGAGGCGTGGGCCGGCTCACGAGGCCGGCTCGCGCCTCCTTCGCGTGCCGGGCCCTCGGCGACGACCCGGTCTACCCCGCGAACGGGTGCTGACCGGCGGTTTTCGGCCTTTCGGGGGATACCCGAACTGGGGCCGTGTCGCACTCGAAAACCCCCCTTCCAAGGGATTCTGGGGCACTTTCTCAGGTGGCACCATCGATCTCGGCGGAGCTCAGTGACCGCCCACCCGATCACCGAGACAACCACTCCCGCACCCGACCGAACAGGACCAGCGACATGTACTTCACCCTCATGGGCAAGCTCAGCGCCCGCCGCCAGAACCTCGCCGAAGACAAGGACAAGGGCTTCACCCTGATCGAGCTCCTCGTCGTCGTCATCATCATCGGCATCCTCGCCGCGATCGCCATCCCGGTGTACCTGGGTGTGCAGAACAACGCCAAGGACTCGTCGGCGAAGAGCGACCTGTCGAACGCCAAGACCGCCCTCATCGCCTACCAGACCGACAAGGGCGCGCTGCCCGACGGTTCGACCACCGGCCAGAAGCTGCTGCCGGCGCAGGCCGAACTCGGCAAGTACGGCTTCACGAAGAGCGACAACTCGGGTGCCATCACGTACAAGACGGCTCCCGGCGCTGGGGCAACGACGTTCTGCATCCAGGCCACGAGCACGGCCAACAACACGTTCAGCATCACGGAGTCCTCCGCGGTCGTCTCCGGCGGCTGCTGACCTACTCGACGCCGGTCGGGTCGGGGCTCTCTCAGCCTCGACCCGGCCGATTCTCTTCTCGAGACACCTGATCCGACCAGGAGGTGAACCACCTTGTTCCAGCGACTCAGTGACCGTCTGCGACCGACCGACCCGGCCGACCGCGACGCCGGCCTCTCGCTCGTCGAGGTGATCGTCGCCCTGCTGGTCTTCACCGTCATCACCACCGGGTCGATCATCGCCGTCGGCACCGTCCTGTCCATGACGAGCGACAACCGCTCTCGGGTGGTCGCCGCGAACCTCGCGTCGCAGGCGATCGACAAGGCCCGTGGTGCCGCGGACGTCTTCCTCGTGACCAACGCCTCGACCACCCAGGAGCTGAACGGGACGACCTTCACCGTCAAGCGCACGGCGAGCTGGGTCACCACCGGTGGGGTCGACTCGCAATGTGCCACCCCGGGACAGTCGGGTAACGGTTCACTCTTCTACAAGCGCGTGAACGTCTCCGTCACGTGGACGGGCCAGCGCACCTCCACCACCCCCGTCCGCGCCGACACGATCCTCGCCCCGGTCAGCAAGATCAACGACCCCTCGACCGGGACGATCCTGATCTCCGTGCTCGACCAGACCGGTGCGGGCTCGGCAGGTGTCGTGGTCACCATCGCCACGGCGTCCCTCACCGGCAACACGGCGTCGGCCCTGTCGGCCGACTCGTCACCCGATCCGACCGACACCGACGGCTGCTCGTTCGCCACGAAGGTCCAGCCGGGCACCTACACGGTGACCCTCTCACGGGCCGACGGCACGCCCTACCGCGATCGTGATCAGGCGGCCGATCCGGTGCAGACGGTCGTCGTGAGCGCGGGTGACACGGCCAGCGCCCTGTTCTCGTACGCGGCCGCCGACACCTATCGGCCGACCTACGCCACCAACTATTCCGGTCAGGCGCTGCTCCCCACCGACCTGACCACGACCTACCTCTCGTCCGACGGCCGTCGCTACGTGGCACCGACGCGGGTCACCGACCAGTACCTCTTCCCGACCGCGACGGGCTATCAGGTCTTCGCCGGCACCTACGCGCCGACGGGTGCCGCCGGTGGCAGCTGCCTGTCCCCGGACCCGGCGTCGTGGCCGGCGACGGCTGACGGCAAGACCGGCAAGCGTCAGGCGATCGCCGTGCCCGACCCGCTGTCGAGCAAGACCGCTGCAGCTCCCGTTCCGATGGGTGTCGTGACGCTCAACGTCGGCAACGGCGACAGGACCATCCGGGCCGTCTCGACCCTCGGGCAGAACGGCGACCCCGGGTGCGCCATCGGTCAGACCCTCAACTTCACCCGGACGGGCAACGGCACGACGGCCACCGTCGCCCTGCCGTACGGCACGTGGTTCGTCAAGAGCGGCCCGACGACGTCGTCGCTCAAGGACGTGACGATCGGCACGCTGATCGGCAGCCTGCTGGGCGTGCTCAAGCCGTCGGCATCGACCTCGAACACCGTCGTCGTCGACCCGAGGACCGCTCCGTGAACGGCCGGCCGCCGATCCGGGTCGCACCTGCGTCACGCGTTCGCGCTGACGACGGCGTCAGCCTCGCCGAACTCATCGTGGCCATCATGATCCTCGGTGTCGTCCTGACCGTGGTCACGGGCACCTTCTCGTCGTTGGCCCGCGCCACGTCGCAGGCCCGCACCATCGACCAGGCGACTCGCGAGGCGACCAACGGTCTCGACTCGATGTCCCGGGTCGTCCGGGCCGCGGCGAACAACCCCGTGCCCAACTCGACGACCCTCGCCCCCTCGTTCTCCGTCGCGGGGACGGATTCGATGACGCTCATCTCGGCGGTCAACCTGAGCGGCTCCGTGAACAAGCCGCAGCAGACCAGCTACCGTGTCGACGCGACGACCCGGCGACTCGTCGAGACGACCACGCAATCCGTCTCGGTCTCGAGCACGTTCTGGGAATTCTCCGGGGCCACGTCCTCGCGAACGCTCGCGACACCCGTGGCCGTCATTCCGACGCCGCTCTTCCGCTACTACGACGTCGCCGGACAACAGCTGCTCCCTCAGGCCAACGGCTTGCTGACCGACGATCAGGAGAAGTCCGTCGCGAGCGTGTCGATCACCCTCTCGGTGGCAGGCGCGAGCCCGGGCACCGACGACGACGTCACCTTGTCCAGCGTCGTGCTCCTCACCAACCTCTTCCCCTCGGCGGTGACGCCGTGATGCGGCTCCGTGCTCGACTCCGGCTCGACTCCCTCGGTCGCGACGACCAGGGCATGGCCATGGCCATCGCCCTGATCTTCGGCATGGTCCTCGTGGTGATGGTCGCCACCGCCTTGACCGTCGCCACCGGCGGCTTGCGGAAGGCCGACACCGAACAGGACTGGAACGGCGCGATGAGCGCCGCCTACGCCGGCATCGAGGAGTACCAGGCGCGGCTGTCGAACGACTCGAGCTATGCGCAGTACGGAGACAAGCGAGCACCTTTCAGCACGACCAGCACGACGCTGCTGCTGCCCACCGGCACGACCGAGAACAAGGCGTTCGGCTACGGCGCCTCCGGTACCTGGGCCACCGTCGCGGGCAGTGGCGGGACCGCGCAGTACCGGTACGAGGTCGACAACTCGGCCTTCTCGACGACCGGCACGCTGCGCGTGCGGTCCACGGGCAAGGTGGGCACGCAGGTGCGTTCGGTCACGGCCGACATCCGTCAGCAGGGCTTCACCGACTACCTCTACTTCACCGACTACGAGACGATCGACCCTCAGCACTCCGGCGTCGGGGCGAGCTGCCTCAAACACGCCTGGGAGGGGCGGCCCTCGACAGGCTGCGGCGAGATCGCGTTCGGCGGCAACGACGTCGTCAACGGCGATGCCCACTCGAACGACACGATGCGCATCTGCGCGGCGTCCTTCCCCAAGGTCGTCACGACCGCCACGCCCGCGTCCGCCGGGGCCAGCTACACGCCGCGCGATTCCAACAACACGCTGTGCACCGGTGCCTCGTTCCGCACCGGCACGAGCGCGCCCGAGCGCCGGTCGACGATCGGCCTGCCCGACACCAACACGAAATTGATCCGCCAGACGCGAAGCGACCTGCCGACCGAAGTGCCCACGCCCGGCTGTCTCTACACGGGGCCGACCGACATCGTCTTCAACGCCAACGGCACGATGACCGTCAAGTCACCTCTCACGAAGCTGACGCAGACGACCGGCGACGGCGCGACCGGTGGCGGCACGCCGGCCCTCTGCGGCACCGTGGGTTCGGGATCGGGGGGACTCGGCTCGCCCGCGGGAGCCACCTTCGACGTCCCCACGGGACGGGTCATCTACGTGCAGGACGTGCCGATCTCCTCCTCCGACAAGAACTACTCCTCTGCCCTGTCCGCCCCGGCCACGTGCACGAACAACGGTGTCGGCTATCCATTGGCGAACGAGACCCCGCCGTCGACGTCGACGTCGACGCAAGAGTCCGTCACGGGTACGGGGCCCTGCGCATACGGCTCGCGCAACGGCGACGTCTTCGTCAAGGGCCGGCTGTCGGGTCAGCTGACCATCGCGCCCATGAACTACCTCTACGTCACGGGTGACGTGACCTACGTCGACCCCAACAAGGACGTTCTGGGCCTTGCGCCGACCAACACGGCGTGGGTCTGGAACCCCGTCTCGGGCTCGACGTCCCTGCTCGGCAACACGAACCGTGAGATCAACGCCGCGATCATCTCGGTCGGTCACAGCTTCACCGTGCAGAACTACGACACGGGTGGCCAGCGGGGCACCCTGACCGTCAAAGGGGCATTGGGGCAGAAGTACCGCGGTGTCGTGAGTCGCGGCGCCAACGGCTACATCAAGAACTACGTCTACGACAGCAGGCTCAAGTATCTGTCCCCACCGAAGTTCCTGAACCCTGTGACCACCGTCTACGGCATCACCACCATGTCCGAGGTCAAAGCGGGCTACAAAGCTGACGGGAACACCAACTGATGGCCTCCGCTCCGTGGCTCGTCGCCGCGCTCGTGGCCGGCGGTTTCGGCCTCCTGATCGGCTCGTTCCTCAACGTCGTCGTGTACCGCGTGCCCGCCGGCCTCTCGGTCGCTCGCCCGGCGAGTGCTTGCCCCGGCTGCTCGACGCCGATCCGTCGCCGGGACAACGTGCCCGTGGTCAGCTGGCTCGCCCTCGGTGGCAAGTGCCGCGACTGCCGCACGTCCATCTCGGCCCGATACCCGATCGTCGAGCTGGCCACCGGCCTGTTCTTCGTGCTCGTCGCCGCCCGGCTCTGGCCGCTCGCCGACGTGCCGACCGAGGCGTTGCCGCTCGTGTCGCGCCTCCTCTCGCTCGTGGCCTTCCTCTGGCTGGCCGGCGTGAGTGTCGCGCTCGCCGTGATCGACCTGGAGCACCACCGGCTGCCGAACGCGATCGTGCTGCCGTCGTACGCGGTCGGCGGCGCGCTCCTGGCCGCCTCGAGCATCCTCGTGGGGGACTGGGCGGCGCTCGTCCGTGCCGCCATCGGCCTGGCCTCGCTCTTCGCCTTCTACCTGATCGCGGCCCTGTCGTACCCGGGCGGCATGGGCTTCGGCGACGTCAAGCTCGCCGGCGTGCTCGGCCTGTACCTCGCCTGGCTCGGCTGGGGCGAGTTCGCCGTGGGCGCCTTCGCGGCGTTCCTGCTGGGCGGCCTCTTCGCCGTCGTCCTCCTGGTCACCCGGCGCGTGCAGCGCACCGGTGGCATCCCCTTCGGACCCTGGATGCTCGCGGGCGCCTGGGTCGGCGTCTTCGCCGGCGGCACCGTCGCCACGGCGTACCTCACCCTCCTCGGCCTGGCATGACCCGGCGAGCTGACAGAGAGCAGAACTGATGGGCAAGAACATCGTGGGCATCGACATCGGCAGCCGCTTCGTGCGCGCGGTCGAGGTCGCCGACGTCGACAAGGCCAAGCCGACCATCGTCCGGTTCAGCGAGGTCGCCCTGCCCGAGGGCGCGGCGAGTCGTGGCGAGGTCATCGAGTCGCAGACGGTCGCCGGCACGCTGAAGCAGCTGTGGTCGGCCGGCGGCTTCAAGAGCAAGCGCGTCGTGCTCGGCATGGGCAACCAGCGTGTGCTCGCCCGCGACATGACGGTGCCCAAGGCCTCGCACAAACGCATCCGCGAGATGTTGCCGTTCCAGGTGCAGGACATGCTGCCGGTGCCGGTCGCCGACGCCCTGCTCGACTTCTACCCGTACGCCGAGGGGCTCGGCGAGAACGGTCCCGTCGTCCACGGGCTGCTCATCGCGGCGGTCAAGGACGCCGTCCTCGGCAACGTCCAGGCCAGCAAGCTCGCGGGCCTGACCACGCTGGGGGTCGACCTCATCCCGTTCTCGAACACGCGCCTCCTCGTCACCCGCCCGCGCATCGCGGGCACGGTCGCGCTCGTCGAGATCGGCCACAGCACGACCTCGGTGATCATGATCGCCGACGGCGTGCCGCAGTTCGTGCGCATCATCCCCTCGGGCGGCGACGACGTGACGCAGGCCGTCGCGGCGAAGCTCGAGGTCTCGGCCCAGGTCGCCGAGGGCATCAAGTATGGTCGGGGCCTCGCCACGACCGTCACGACGCCCGACGAGCAGGCCGCCTCGAGCGCCATCTTCGAGTCGGTCAACGAGCTGCTCGGCAGCCTCCGCAACACCATCCAGTACTACGTGAACACGCGCCCGACCGAGACCGTGGCGGGCATCATGATCGCCGGCGGGGGAGCCTCGCTGCCCGGCCTGCCCGAGGCGCTCAGCGAGGTCACCCGCCTGCCGGTCGCCCTCGCCGACCCGTTCGCGACGGTGGGCTTCGCCAAGAACCTCGACGAGGCCGCCCTGCGGTCGCGGTCGACCGACCTGACCGTGGCCCTCGGCCTGGCACTGGGGAGCGCAGCATGAGAACCGGCAAGGACACCGGCATCACCGTGGGAGGCGCGCCCCGCGTCGACCTGCTGCCTCCCGAGGTCCGATCGGATCGTCGTGCAGCCGCGCTCGGGCGTCGCGCCTGGGCCGGCGTCGTCGTCGTGGCCGTCGTCGTCGGCATCGGCACGGGTGCTGCCTTCCTCGAGCGGATGAAGTCCGAGGACGCGCTCATGGTGGCGCAGGGAGAGACCCAAGCCCTCCTGATGGAGCAGGCGAAGTACGCCGACGTCAGGGCGACGCAGAACGAGGTCGGCCTCATCGGCGCAGCCCAGAAGGTCGGCGGCTCGACCGACATCGACTGGCCCGGCTACCTCGCCCAGGTGCAAGCGACCCTGCCCATCGGCGTGACGATCACGAGCGTCACGCTCGACCAGGCCTCGCCTCTCGTGCAGTACGCGCAGTCGACGGCGCCACTCCAGGGGTCGAGGGTGGCCACCTTGACCTTCCAGGCGACGAGCCCGACCTTGCCGTCGGTCCCCGATTGGCTCAACGGTCTGGCGACCCTGCCCGGCTACGCGGACGCCCAACCGGGCACCGTGACGCTCGAAGACGACGTCTACAAGGCCGACATCACGATGCACATCACTGCGGACGCCTTCACGAGCCGCTTCGACACCGAAACGGGCGAATGACCATGGACAGCAACCGGATCAAGATGCTCGCTGCGGTCCTGACCGGGGTGGTGGTGCTCGTCCTCGGTTTCTTGGTGGGCGTCGAGCCGCAGCTGTCGGCCGCCTCGACGGCTTCGGCCCAGCAGGACTCCGTCGAGCAGCAGAACGACACGCTCCGCTCAGGTCTCGCCAGCCTCGAGACGGCGAACTCCGGGTTGTCCACGCTCAAGGGCGACCTCGCCACCCTGCAGAGTTCAGTTCCCTCGCAGGCGTCTCTGTCGACGTTCCTGACCGAACTCGACGGCCTGGCGTCCGCATCCGGCACGACCATCACGGCCTTCACGTCGGCCGACGCCGCGGCGTACGCGCCGGTGGCACCCGTCGCCGACGCCACGACCACCGACGCCGGCTCGTCCGACGAGACGGAGACGGCTTCGCCGAGCGACCCGACGACACCGGTGGTGCCGACTGCGCCGCAGCTCGTGACCGACCCTCAGATCACGACGACGAACTTCTCGTCCATCCCGATCACGGTCAGCATCAGCGGTTCGTACGCACAGGCGCTCGACTTCCTCTCGAGACTCCAGGGCGGCTCACGGTTGTTCCTGGTGACGACCTTCGCGAGCGCAGGCTCGTCGGAGAGCGGCGACACGGGTTCCACCCCCGACCAGTGGACCGTCGGCGGCCTCGTCTACGTCCTCCAGGACGCCGCCGCGACCCAGGCCGAGCAGGCCGCCGAGACGCCCACGACCACGGCCGAGGGCACCGACGGCACGAGCTCCGACACCGCCGCCGGCGAGTAGCCCGAGCGGCCACCGGGAACAGTCCTCCCACTCAGCGGGTGCCACGCCACCATGGAGTGGACACGCCACCACGAGAAAACGTGGCGTCGTGTCCACTTCGTGGCGGCGTGGGGCACCGGCGAGCGACCACGCCTCCCCACGGCGCGTAGCCTCGGAGGATGTCCCGAGCCGTGTACGCCGTCATGGGCACCGTGCTGTTCGGTGCGCTCGTCATCATGGTCGCGGGCTTCGAGGCCCTGCTGCTCGACCGTGACCCGATCGACGAACCCGACGCCGGCACCCTGCTCGGCCCGCTCATGGTCGCCGCCGCCGTCCTGGTCGTGCTGCTCTCGCTGCTGCGGTCCGCCGCCCTCTCGGACGCCCGAGACGACAGGGCTCCGGAGGTGCGGGGCACGTTCCCCGCCCAGCCCGCCGTGTTCGCCCGTCCGACGGCTGCGGGCGCGACGCGCACCGGCACCGGTGACGAGGCGACCGGCCCCGGAGGGCCCGCGCCGCACCTCCTCGTCGCGTCGATCGTCACCGCGGCCCTCGTGTACGTCCTGATGCTCGTCGTCGGGGGAGTCGTCTACGGCCTGGTGCGCCAGGAGCTCGTGTGGGTGCTGCTCTTCGCGGCGCGGTACGCCGTGTCGCCGTTCGTGATCGGATCGGCGGTCTGCGCCGGGCTGGTGGTCGCGGGCACGCTCGCGGTGTCACGCGTCGACCCGGGGCGTCCGCAGCCCCGGCCGTCCGACTCGTGACCATTTGATTAAGGCCCTAGCGCAAGATAAGCTCTTTCGGGTGTGCGCCTGACCGCGCGCCCGAATATCGCCCCCTCGACCTCGCGGCCGGGACGGGCAGACCGTCTCGGTCACCGAGACGAGGATGCCGGCTGATCAGCCGGACAGAGCAGAGCGATGCGAGAGCAGCGCGACTCGGCGCGTTCGAGAGAACGACGTCGAGATCCGACGAGGAGAACCAGTGCCCACCATTCAGCAACTGGTCCGCAAGGGACGCACGCCGAAGGTCGTCAAGACCAAGGCTCCCGCCCTGAAGGCCAACCCCCAGCAGCGTGGGGTGTGCACCCGCGTGTACACCACCACCCCCAAGAAGCCGAACTCGGCGCTCCGCAAGGTCGCCCGCGTCAAGCTCTCCAACGGCACCGAGGTCACCGCCTACATCCCCGGCGAGGGCCACAACCTGCAAGAGCACTCGATGGTGCTCGTCCGCGGCGGTCGTGTGAAAGACCTCCCCGGTGTGCGCTACAAGATCGTCCGTGGCGCCCTCGACACGCAGGCCGTCAAGAACCGCAAGCAGGCCCGCAGCCGCTACGGAGCGAAAGCAGAGAAGAAGTAATGCCTCGTAAAGGACCCGCTCCCAAGCGCCCTGTCGTCGCCGACCCGGTCTACGGTGCGCCGATCGTCAGCCAGCTCGTCAACAAGATCCTCCTCGACGGCAAGAAGGGCCTCGCCGAGCGCATCGTCTACGGTGCCCTCGCCGGCGTCTCCGCCAAGAACGACCAAGACGCGGTCGCCACGCTGAAGAAGGCGCTCGACAACGTGCGCCCCACGCTCGAGGTCCGCTCGCGCCGCGTCGGCGGTTCGACCTACCAGGTCCCCGTCGAGGTCAAGCCCCACCGCGCCAACACCCTGGCCCTCCGCTGGCTCACCAGCTACGCCAAGGCTCGTCGCGAGAAGACGATGACCGAGCGTCTCATGAACGAGATCCTCGACGCGTCGAACGGTCTCGGCGCCGCTGTCAAGCGCCGTGAAGACACGCACAAGATGGCCGAGTCGAACAAGGCCTTCGCGCACTACCGCTGGTAACCGGCACGAGGAGGCGCGGTGTGCGCACGACGCGCACCGCACCTCCTCGTCCCCCCAACTTCCCCACCTACCCCTTCGGAGGAACCCGTGGCACAGGACGTGCTCACCGACCTGAACAAGGTCCGCAACATCGGCATCATGGCTCACATCGATGCTGGCAAGACGACGACCACCGAGCGCATCCTGTACTACACGGGCATCACCCACAAGATCGGTGAGGTCCACGACGGTGCGGCCACCATGGACTGGATGGCGCAAGAGCAAGAGCGTGGCATCACGATCACCTCGGCGGCGACGACCTGCTTCTGGAACAAGAACCAGATCAACATCATCGACACCCCCGGTCACGTCGACTTCACGGTCGAGGTCGAGCGTTCGCTCCGCGTGCTCGACGGTGCCGTCGCCGTCTTCGACGGCAAGGAGGGCGTCGAGCCCCAGTCCGAGACCGTCTGGCGTCAGGCCGACAAGTACGACGTGCCGCGCATCTGCTTCGTCAACAAGATGGACAAGCTCGGTGCCGACTTCTACTTCACCGTCGACACGATCATCAACCGCCTCGGCGCCAAGCCGCTGGTGATGCAGCTCCCGATCGGTGCCGAGAGCTCGTTCGAGGGCGTCGTCGACCTGGTCGAGATGCGTGCCCTCACGTGGCGCGGCGACGCCAAGGGTGACGTCGAGCTGGGTGCGAAGTACGAGATCGAAGAGATCCCCGAAGACCTCAAGGAGAAGGCGGCCGAGTACCGCGCCAAGCTGCTCGAGACCGTCGCCGAGTCCGACGACGTGCTGCTCGAGAAGTACTTCGGTGGCGAAGAGCTCACGATCGCCGAGATCAAGGGCGCCGTCCGCAAGATGACGGTCAACTCCGAGCTCTACCCGATCTTCTGCGGCTCGGCCTTCAAGAACCGCGGCGTGCAGCCCATGCTCGACGCGGTCATCGACTACCTGCCCTCGCCGCTCGACGTGCCTCCGATGGAGGGCCACGACGTCCGCGACGCCGAGAAGATCATCATCCGCAAGCCCGAGTCGACCGAGCCCTTCTCGGCTCTGGCCTTCAAGGTCGCGGTGCACCCCTTCTTCGGTCGTCTGACCTACGTCCGCGTCTACTCGGGTTCGATCGAGTCCGGCGCCCAGGTCATCAACTCGACCAAAGACAAGAAAGAGCGCATCGGCAAGATCTTCCAGATGCACTCCAACAAGGAGAACCCGGTCGACAGCGTGACCGCCGGTCACATCTACGCCGTCATCGGGCTCAAGTTCACCACCACCGGTGACACCCTGTGCGACCCGGCCGAGCAGATCGTCCTCGAGTCGATGACGTTCCCCGAGCCCGTCATCGAGGTCGCGATCGAGCCGAAGACCAAGGCCGACCAAGAGAAGCTGTCGCTGGCCATCCAGAAGCTCGCCGAAGAAGACCCGACGTTCCGCGTCGAGCTCAACGCCGAGACGGGCCAGACGGTCATCAAGGGCATGGGCGAGCTCCACCTCGACATCCTGGTCGACCGCATGAAGCGCGAGTTCAACGTCGAGGCCAACGTGGGCAAGCCCCAGGTCGCGTACCGCGAGACCCTCAAGAAGGGCATCGAGCGCTACGACTACACCCACAAGAAGCAGACCGGTGGTTCGGGTCAGTTCGCCAAGGTGCAGATCGCCCTCGAGCCCTTCGAGGTCACGGCCGAGTCGACCTACGAGTTCGTCAACAAGGTCACCGGTGGCCGCATCCCCCGCGAGTACATCCCCTCGGTCGATGCCGGCATCCAGGACGCCATGCAGGTCGGCGTGCTCGCCGGGTACCCGACGGTGGGCGTCCGCGCCCTGCTGCTCGACGGTGCGGCGCACGACGTCGACTCGTCCGAGATGGCGTTCAAGATCGCTGGGTCGATCGCCTACAAAGAGGCGGCTCGCAAGGCCCAGCCCGTTCTCCTCGAGCCGCTCATGGCGGTCGAGGTCCGTACGCCCGAGGAATACATGGGCGACGTCATCGGCGACCTCAGCTCGCGTCGCGGGCAGATCTCGTCGATGGAAGACGCCAGTGGTGTGAAGGTCGTTCGGGCCAGCGTGCCGCTGTCGGAGATGTTCGGTTACGTCGGCGACCTGCGGTCGAAGACCTCGGGCCGGGCCGTCTACTCGATGACGTTCGAGTCGTACCAAGAGGTGCCCTCGGCCGTCGCCGAAGAGATCATCCAGAAGAACAAGGGCGAATAGTCCTGAACCGCGTGGTCGTCCGACGACCGCGTAACATGTACACACACCAATCCGCGGGGCGTCCGGTAGGCCGGGTCATCGACCCGGCCCCCGGCCGCACCGCAACCGAGTCCTGAGGAGGACCCACAGTGGCTAAGGCCAAGTTCGAGCGGACCAAGCCGCACGTCAACATCGGAACCATCGGTCACGTCGACCACGGCAAGACCACGCTGACCGCGGCGATCACCAAGGTCCTGCACGACAAGTACCCCACCCTCAACACGGCGTCGGCGTTCGACCAGATCGACAACTCGCCTGAAGAGAAGCAGCGCGGCATCACGATCAACATCTCGCACGTCGAGTACCAGACCGAGAAGCGCCACTACGCTCACGTCGACGCTCCCGGCCACGCCGACTACGTCAAGAACATGATCACCGGTGCCGCTCAGATGGACGGCGCGATCCTCGTCGTCGCCGCCACCGACGGTCCCATGCCCCAGACGCGTGAGCACGTCCTGCTCGCCCGCCAGGTCGGCGTGCCCTACATCGTCGTCGCGCTGAACAAGGCCGACATGGTCGACGACGAAGAGATCATGGAGCTCGTCGAGCTCGAGGTCCGCGAGCTGCTCTCGAGCCAGGAGTTCGACGGCGACAACGCCCCGATCGTCCAGGTCTCCGCTCTCAAGGCCCTCGAGGGTGACGAGAAGTGGGCCGAGACGGTCGCCGAGCTGATGAACGCCGTCGACGAGAACGTGCCCGAGCCCGTTCGCGCCACCGACCAGCCCTTCCTCATGCCCATCGAGGACGTCTTCACGATCACCGGTCGTGGCACCGTCGTCACCGGTCGTGTCGAGCGCGGTCAGCTCAACGTCAACGAAGAGGTCGAGATCGTCGGCATCCGCCCGACCGTCAAGACCACCGTCACCGGCATCGAGATGTTCCGCAAGCTGCTCGACTCGGCTCAGGCCGGCGACAACACCGGTCTGCTCCTCCGCGGCACCAAGCGCGAAGACGTCGAGCGCGGCCAGGTCGTCGTCAAGCCCGGTTCGGTCACGCCGCACACCGAGTTCGAGGCGAACGTCTACATCCTGTCGAAGGACGAGGGCGGCCGTCACAACCCGTTCTACGCGAACTACCGCCCGCAGTTCTACTTCCGCACCACCGACGTCACGGGTGTCATCACGCTGCCCGAGGGCACCGAGATGGTCATGCCCGGCGACACGACCGAGATCAGCGTCCAGCTGATCCAGCCGATCGCCATGGAAGCCGGTCTGCGCTTCGCCATCCGCGAGGGTGGCCGCACGGTCGGTGCCGGCACGGTCACCGAGATCAAGAAGTAGGTCCTGCTCACGCAGAACTGCTGATTCGACGAAAGAGGTCAGGCCCCCTGGGGTCTGGCCTCTTTCGCGTTCCCGGTGCACGATGGACGTGACGTCGGACGGTCCGGCGGCGACGAGAGGACGTCATGGCAGGCTTCGACGACATCACCAAGAAGGCCCAGGCTTTCTTGCAAGACGGCAAGGTGCAGGACGCGCTCAAGAGCGAGAAGGCCGAGGGCGTCAGCGACAACATCCTCGACGCCGTCGCGAACGCGGCCGACAAGGCCACGGGTGGCAAGCACACCGACAAGATCCAGCAGGCGAAAGAACAGGCCGACAAGAAGATCGGCAACCAGTAGGGCCACCTCCGGAGCCCCCGCGCGAGGGCGGGGGCTCCGCTGTACCCCGCCCAGCCCCCTCGGTGACGCGCGGTGTTCACTCGACCGATGCCGCGCCTCCGGAGGACCGACTCGAGCCGGCCCGGCCTCACCCGCGTGCGGGCCGGGCGCGGTTTCTCGTACCGCACCGCCGACGGCACGGCCGTGGCCGACGCCGAGCTGCGGGGCCGCATCGAGCACCTGGCCATCCCGCCGGCCTGGACCGACGTCTGGATCTCGCCGTACGACAACGGGCACATCCAGGCCACCGGTCTCGACGCCGCCGGACGGCGCCAGTACATCTACCACCCCACCTGGCGGGAGCAGAAGGACCGCATCAAGTTCGACCGCGCCCTGGCCCTCGCCGAGTCGCTGCCGACGGCGCGACGGTTCGTGACCCGCGACCTCCGCGTCGCCGGTGCCGGACGCGACCGCGTGCTGGCCGCCGCCTTCCGCATGCTCGACACCGGATCGTTGCGCGTCGGGTCCGAACGCTACGCCCAGGAGCACGGCAGCCACGGGCTGTCGACGCTGCTCTGCGCGCACGCCACCGTCTCGGGTGACACCGTGGCACTGGCGTTCCCGGGCAAGAGCGGCCAGGACTGGGACTCCGACATCCGGGACGCCGACCTCGCCGCCGTCGTCCGCAGCCTGAAACGGCGCGGTGGGCGGGCCCGGTTGCTCGCGTGGAGGCCCGAGGTCGGGGGAGCGGAGGAGGCGCGCGCGGCCTGGCACCCGCTGCGAGCGACCGAGATCAACGAGTACGTGAAGGAACGCGCGGGTGACGAGTTCACCGCGAAGGACTTCCGCACGCTGCACGGCACCGTCGCCGCCGCCGTCAGCCTGGCCCGCTCCGGGCCGCAGGCGTCGGCCTCCCGGCAGTCGAGGTCGGTGGCGCAGGCGAT
Source organism: Frigoribacterium sp. VKM Ac-1396 (assembly GCF_015350895.1). Lineage (NCBI taxonomy): Bacteria > Bacillati > Actinomycetota > Actinomycetes > Micrococcales > Microbacteriaceae > Frigoribacterium > Frigoribacterium sp. VKM Ac-1396. The sequence goes on from NZ_JADKSD010000002.1 coordinate 243,954, forward strand.
GCGCGACGCCGCCGACGTCCTCGGCAACACCCCGGCCGTCGCCAAGTCGTCGTACGTGGATCCGCGGCTCGTGGACGCGTACCGGCACGGCGAGACGATCGACCCGGCCCGCGTCCACGCCGCCGAGTCCGAGGTCAGGGCCTTGCTCTTCCGGTGAGGGCCCGGCTCGTCGAAGCCTCCCGGTCCCGTGGCGGTCGTCGGCGTGACGTAACCTAGAGGGTCGCGTCCCGTTCGGGTCGCCCGAAAGGAACAACTGCAGTGACTGACGAGTGCATCCACGGATTCGAGCGAGAGTTGTGCGACATCTGCGCTCCCCGCAAGCGGGAGGGCGCCGCGGACGGCATGCCCTCGGCCGCCGCACGGTCGGTCACCACCCGCCGCCGCCCCTCCAACCGCAAGCCGGAGTCGCTGCGCAGCACCCCGGCACTGGCTCGTGACTCGGCGGCCGTCGCCGTCGCGGCCCAGTCGGCGGCCGCGCCGGTCCCCGAGTTCTCGACGCAGCGCGCCTACCACTGGACCCACGTCTCGAACCTGCCCGCCATCCTCGAGGCCGGTGCCCTGACGGCCGGTGCGACGCCCGTGCTCGACGTGAGCTCCGAGGCGACCCGTGCGCTGAGGGCCTCGGTCACGACCGCCTCCGGCCAGCCGGTCGCCGCGCACGTGCCGTTCTCGCTGTCGCCCCACGCGACGGCATGGGACGCCGTCCGGACGGGTGCCGAGGGCTACGAGTGGTCCGACGCGGCCCGTCAGGCTCGTGCCATCGACTTCGTCATGCTCGTCGTGCCCGTTGCCTCGCTCGGGGACGACTTCGTGGTGACCGAGGGCGACGCCGCGGTCGAGGGCGTGCGCGCCGCCGCCGGACTCGACGACGCGTCGTCGATGGTGCGTCGCTTCAGCCTGAAGGACCCCGACCTCCTCGGCCCCGAGGTGCTCGTCCCCGAGTCGGTCCCCTTCTCGTCGGTGACGCTCGTGGGCGTGCCCAACGACAAGGTCCGTGACGCCGTGAAAGAGACGCTCGCCGACCTGGGTGACGCCGCACCGCGAGTGGCCGTCTACCCGCCGTGGTTCCGCCCGGCACCGGTCGTCGACGCGGTCTGAGATCCGCGACACGCCCGGGTTGCAGCAAATGCAGGCGTGTGGCAAAATCGTCTAGTTCAACATTTCGAGCCCGGCCTCTGCGCCGGGTGTCGGATCACTGCCAGGCAGTGCACAGACGCAAGGCGTCTGGGCCGCGGGTAGCAGGACGCATCTCACAACGAAACCACCGCCGTGGCCATGGCCGCGGTGAACCGGGGCGAAGCCCTGGGCGCAGGTGGCGGTGGCGAAGATGGCCCTCCCCGGGTCCTTCCTCGCGGGCACCGGCCGGTTTCGGCAGATGGATTGACACAAGAACAGCGGTACGCGAGAGACACGTAGTGCCAACAGATGTTCGCCCAGCGAACAGCGTCAGGCGGCCCCCGAGGTGCGCGACGTCCGAACGAGAGAGAGTCACACATGGCGGGACAGAAGATCCGCATCCGACTTAAGTCGTACGACCACGAGGTCATCGACACTTCCGCGCGCAAGATCGTCGACACGGTCACCCGCGCGGGCGCTACGGTCGTCGGCCCCGTGCCGCTCCCGACCGAGAAGAACGTGGTCGTCGTGATCCGTTCGCCCCACAAGTACAAGGACTCGCGCGAGCACTTCGAGAAGCGCACGCACAAGCGCCTCATCGACATCGTCGACCCGACGCCGAAGGCCGTCGACTCGCTCATGCGTCTCGACCTGCCTGCCGACGTCAACATCGAGATCAAGCTGTAGGGGGGCGACCATGACCATCAGCACCACCAAGAACGTCAAGGGCCTGCTCGGCAAGAAGCTCGGCATGACCCAGGTCTGGGACGAGAACAACAAGCTCGTCCCCGTCACCGTCGTCGAGATCGCTCCGAACGTCGTGACCCAGCTCCGCTCGGTCGAGAAGGACGGCTACACCGCCGTCCAGATCGCGGCCGGCCAGATCGACCCCCGCAAGTCGAACAAGCCCGCCACGGGTCACTTCGACGCCGCGGGCGTCACGCCCCGCCGTCACCTCACCGAGGTCCGCACCGCCGACGCCGCCGAGTACTCGCTCGGCCAAGAGCTCACGGTCGACACCTTCGAGGCCGGCCAGAAGGTCGACGTCGTCGGCACCTCCAAGGGCAAGGGCTTCGCCGGTGTCATGAAGCGTCACAACTTCAAGGGCGTCAGCGCCTCGCACGGTGCACACCGCAACCACCGCAAGCCGGGTTCGATCGGCGCCTCCTCGACCCCCAGCCGTGTCTTCAAGGGCATGCGCATGGCCGGTCGCATGGGTGGCGAGCGCGTCACCATCCTCAACCTCACGGTGCACGCCGTCGACGCCGAGAAGGGTCTGCTGCTCGTCAAGGGCGCCGTCCCCGGTGCTCGTGGCCGCATCGTTTTCGTCCGCACCGCCGTGAAGGGGAAGTAGCTCATGGCCACCACTACCGCATCGGCCGCTTCGGTCGACGTCGTCGACGCCAAGGGCCAGAAGACCAGCACGGTCGAGCTCCCCGTCGAGCTGTTCGACGTCGTCACGAACGTCCCGCTCATCCACCAGGTCGTCGTCGCCCAGCAGGCCGCCGCACGTCAGGGCACGCACAAGACCAAGCGTCGCGGCGAGGTCTCCGGCGCCGGCCGCAAGCCGTTCAAGCAGAAGGGCACCGGCCGCGCCCGTCAGGGTTCGATCCGCGCTCCTCAGATGACCGGCGGTGGCATCGTCCACGGTCCGCAGCCCCGCGACTACGCCCAGCGCACCCCCAAGAAGATGATCGCCGCAGCCCTGCTCGGTGCGTTGTCCGACCGCGCACGTGGCGCCCGCGTCCACGTCGTCGAGAGCTTCGTCGCCGACTCGATCTCGACCAAGGTCGCCCTCGAGCTGCTCGCGTCGATCGCCTCGAGCAAGCACGTGCTGATCGTCACCGACCGTGACGACACGCTGACCCTCAAGAGCGTCCGCAACGTGCCCACGGTCCACGTGATCACGTTCGACCAGCTGAACGCCTACGACGTCCTCGTCAGCGACGACATCGTCTTCACGAAGAGCGCCTTCGACGGCTTCGTCGCCTCGAAGTCCAAGAAGGAGGCCACCGCATGACCGGCTACGGAAAAGACCCCCGCGACGTCATCATCGCGCCCGTCGTCTCCGAGAAGAGCTACTCCCTGATCGACCAGGGCAAGTACACCTTCCTCGTGGACCCGCGTTCGAACAAGACCGAGATCAAGCTCGCCATCGAGAAGATCTTCGACGTCAAGGTCGACAGCATCAACACGCTCAACCGAACGGGCAAGACCCGTCGCACCCGCTTCGGCACCGGCAAGCGCAAGGATACCAAGCGCGCCATCGTCACGCTGAAGTCCGGTTCCATCGACATCTTCACGGCTGTCGGCTAGGGAGCAGAGGCATAAATCATGGCAATTCGTAACTACAAGCCCACGACCCCGGGTCGCCGCGGTTCGTCGGTCGCCGACTTCGCGGAGATCACGCGATCGACGCCCGAGAAGTCGCTGCTGCGCCCCCTCTCGAAGTCCGGCGGTCGCAACAACGCCGGCCGCATCACGACCCGCCACATCGGTGGTGGCCACAAGCGCCAGTACCGTGTCATCGACTTCCGTCGCAACGACAAGGACGGCGTCAACGCGAAGGTCGCTCACATCGAGTACGACCCCAACCGCACGGCTCGCATCGCGCTCCTGCACTTCCTGGACGGCACCAAGCGCTACATCATCGCGCCGAACAAGCTGAAGCAGGGCGACGTCGTCGAGTCGGGTCCCGGCGCCGACATCAAGCCCGGCAACAACCTGCCGCTCAAGAACATCCCGGTCGGTACCGTCATCCACGCCATCGAGCTCAAGCCCGGTGGCGGCGCGAAGATGGCCCGCTCGGCCGGCGCCTCGGTGCGTCTCGTCGCCAAGGACGGCCCCTACGCGCAGCTCCGCCTGCCGTCGGGCGAGGTCCGCAACGTCGACGCCCGCTGCCGCGCCACGATCGGCGAGGTCGGCAACGCCGAGCAGTCGAACATCAACTGGGGCAAGGCCGGCCGCATGCGCTGGAAGGGCGTCCGCCCGACCGTCCGTGGTGTCGCGATGAACCCCGTCGACCACCCGCACGGTGGTGGTGAGGGCAAGACCTCCGGTGGACGCCACCCGGTCAGCCCGTGGGGCCAGAAAGAGGGCCGCACGCGTCACCCCAACAAAGAGAGCGACAAGCTCATCGTCCGTCGTCGTAACGCTGGCAAGAAGCGTAAGTAGGAGTTGTAGAAGATGCCACGCAGTCTTAAGAAGGGCCCCTTCGTTGACGACCACCTGCTTCGCAAGGTCGTCTCGCAGAACGAGGCCAGCACCAAGAACGTCATCAAGACCTGGTCGCGCCGATCGATGATCGTCCCCAACATGCTGGGGCACACCATCGCCGTGCACGACGGACGCAAGCACATCCCCGTGTTCGTGACCGAGAGCATGATCGGCCACAAGCTCGGTGAGTTCGCGCCCACCCGTACCTTCCGTGGTCACGTGAAGGACGACAAGAAGGGTCGTCGCCGCTAACGCGGCGACGTGAAGGAGGAGAGAAATGGTGGAGTCGATCGCACGCGTGCGTCACATCCGCGTCACCCCCATGAAGGCCCGTCGTGTCGTCAACCTGATCCGCGGCAAGCAGGCCACCGAGGCACTGGCGATCCTGAAGTTCGCACCTCAGGGCGCCAGTGAGCCCGTCTACAAGCTCGTCGCGTCGGCCATGGCCAACGCCCGGGTCAAGGCGGACGCCTCGAACAGCTACCTCGACGAGCAGGACCTGTACGTCAGTCGTGCATTCGTCGACCAGGGCGCCACCCTCAAGCGGTTCCAGCCGCGTGCACAGGGCCGCGCCTTCAAGATCCTGAAGCGCACCAGCCACATCACGATCGTCCTCGCGACGCCGGATGAGGTCGAGGCTGCCGACGCTACGAAGAAGGCGAGCAAGTAATGGGCCAGAAGGTCAACCCGTACGGCTTCCGTCTGGGCATCACCACCGACCACGTGTCGCGGTGGTTCACCGACAGCACCAAGCCGGGACAGCGTTACAGCGACTACGTCGCCGAGGACGTCAAGATCCGCACCCTGCTCAAGACCTCGCTCGACCGCGCCGGCGTGGCCAAGATCGAGATCGAGCGCACCCGTGACCGCGTCCGCGTCGACATCCACACCGCCCGTCCGGGCATCGTGATCGGTCGTCGTGGCGCCGAGGCCGAGCGCATCCGCGGCGACCTCGAGAAGCTCACGAGCAAGCAGATCCAGCTGAACATCCTCGAGGTCAAGAACCCCGAGGCCGAGGCCCAGCTCGTCGCCCAGGGCATCGCCGAGCAGCTCGCTGCTCGCGTGGCGTTCCGTCGTGCGATGCGCAAGGGCCTGCAGGGCGCTCAGCGTGCCGGCGCCAAGGGTGTCCGCATCCAGGTGTCCGGCCGTCTCGGCGGCGCCGAGATGAGCCGCTCCGAGTTCTACCGCGAGGGCCGCGTGCCCCTGCACACGCTCCGCGCCAACATCGACTACGGCTTCTACGAGGCCAAGACCACCTTCGGTCGCATCGGTGTCAAGGTCTGGATCTACAAGGGCGACATCACCAACAAGGAGCTCGCGCGCGAGCAGGCGAACCAGAAGTCGTCTCGCCCCGAGCGCCGCAACGACCGTGACGGCGCCCGCCGCGGCGGGGGCGACCGCGCTCCCCGCGAGCAGAAGGCACCCGCCACCACAGGAGCTGAGGCGTAACCATGCTTATCCCCCGTCGTGTCAAGCACCGCAAGCAGCACCACCCCGGCCGTAGCGGCCAGGCCACTGGTGGCACCAAGGTCAGCTTCGGTGAGTACGGCATCCAGGCCCTCACGCCCGCTTACGTGACCAACCGTCAGATCGAGTCCGCTCGAATCGCCATGACGCGTCACATCAAGCGTGGCGGAAAGGTGTGGATCAACATCTACCCCGACCGTCCGCTCACGAAGAAGCCCGCCGAGACCCGCATGGGTTCCGGCAAGGGCTCGCCCGAGTGGTGGGTCGCGAACGTCAAGCCGGGTCGCGTGCTCTTCGAGCTCAGCGGCGTGAGCGAGGAGATCGCCAAAGAGGCGCTCACTCGCGCAATCCACAAGCTGCCCCTCAAGGCACGCATCATCAAGCGCGAGGAGGGCGACGCATAATGGCGATCGGTTCCAAGGAGCTCCGTCCTGTCGAGCTCGACACATTCGAAGACGAGCGTCTCGTCGATGAGCTGAAGAAGGCGAAGGAAGAACTCTTCAACCTCCGCTTCCAGTCGGCCACCGGCCAGCTCGAGAGCCACGGCCGCCTGCGCGCCGTGAAGCGCGACATCGCTCGCATCTACACGGTCCTGCGTGAGCGCGAGCTCGGCATCCGTGCCACCCCCGCCCCGGTCGAGGCGGCCCCCAAGGCCGCCAAGAAGTCGACCAAGAAGGCTGACAAGCCGGCCGAGACGGCTGACGAGACCGCCGAGGAGAGCAAGTAATGGCCACCGAGAACAAGACCGAGGTCGACTCGGCTGCCGTCGAGGTCCGCGGCTACCGCAAGACGCGTCGCGGTTACGTGACCAGCGACAAGATGGAGAAGACCATCGTCGTCGAGGTCGAGGACCGCGTGAAGCACCCCCTGTACGGCAAGGTCATCCGCCGCACGTCCAAGGTCAAGGTCCACGACGAGGCCAACTCGGCCGGCGTCGGCGACCTCGTCGTGATCAGCGAGACCCGTCCGCTCAGCGCCACGAAGCGCTGGCGCCTGGTCGAGATCCTCGAGAAGGCGAAGTAGGCCTCGCGGCCTGCTTGCGTAGAAGGAGACACAAGTGATTCAGCAAGAATCCCGCCTCAAGATCGCGGACAACACCGGGGCGAAAGAGATCCTCACCATCCGTGTGCTCGGTGGCTCCGGCCGTCGTTACGCCGGCCTGGGTGACGTCATCGTCGCCACGGTGAAGGACGCCATCCCCGGTGGCAACGTGAAGAAGGGTGACGTCGTCAAGGCGGTCATCGTTCGCACCAAGAAAGAGGTCCGTCGTCCGGACGGCTCTTACATCAAGTTCGACGAGAACGCCGCAGTGATCCTGAAGGCCGACGGAGACCCCCGCGGAACCCGCATCTTCGGACCGGTCGGTCGCGAGCTCCGCGACAAGAAGTTCATGAAGATCATCTCGCTGGCGCCGGAGGTTATCTAAGTCATGGCAAACATCAAGAAGGGTGACCTCGTGCAGGTCATCACCGGTGCCTCGCAGGCCCGCGGCGGAGACCGTGGCAAGCAGGGCAAGGTCCTCGAGGTGCTCGTCGAGCGCAACCGCGTGGTCGTCGAAGGCGTGAACTTCGTCACCAAGCACGTTCGTGTCGGCCAGACCCAGCGCGGCTCCAAGACCGGTGGCATCGAGACCCACGAGGCACCGATCCACGTCTCGAACGTCGCCGTCGTCGACCCCAAGACCAAGAAGCCGACCCGCGTCGGCTTCCGCGAAGAGACGGTCACCAAGGACGGCGTGTCCAAGACCGTTCGCGTCCGTTACGCCAAGAAGTCTGGTGAGAACCTCTGATGACCGACACCACCACGCAGGCTGGTACGAGCCAGCCGCGGCTCAAGGCCAAGTACCGCGCCGAGATCCTCCCGCAGCTGAAGTCGGACTTCGGCTTCACGAACGTGCACCAGGTGCCCGGACTCGTGAAGATCGTCGTCAACACCGGTGTCGGTGAGGCCGCTCGCGACAGCAAGATCATCGACGGTGCGATCAAGGACCTCACGGCCATCACCGGCCAGAAGCCCCAGGTCACCAAGGCCCGCAAGTCCATCGCGCAGTTCAAGCTGCGCGAGGGTCAGCCCATCGGTGCCCACGTCACGCTTCGTGGCGACCGGGCTTGGGAGTTCCTCGATCGTCTGTTGTCGCTGGCGCTTCCGCGCATCCGCGACTTCCGTGGTCTCAGCGACCGCCAGTTCGACGGCAACGGCAACTACACCTTCGGTCTCAACGAGCAGAGCATGTTCCACGAGATCGACCAGGACCGCATCGACCGCGTCCGTGGCTTCGACATCACCGTCGTCACGACCGCCAAGAACGACGACGAGGGTCGCGCGCTGCTCAAGGCGCTGGGCTTCCCGTTCCGTTCGGCCGACTCGGCCAACTAAGATCGTCCGGTCGGCAACTCTCTCGTAGGGTTGCCGGCCGTTCCCCTGAGGTCGACGAGAACCGCTCGTCGACCAATCGATCGCCCAGGTCGGCACCCGGTGTACCGGATGTCGAAACCGGACGAGAAAGTGACAAACCGCATGACGATGACAGATCCGGTCGCAGACCTGCTGACCAGACTGCGCAACGCGAACTCGGCTTTCCACGAGACCGTGTCGCTCCCGAGCAGCAAGCTCAAGTCCCACATCGCCGAGATCCTCAAGCGTGAAGGTTTCATCGAGTCGTGGAAGGTCGAAGACGCCCGCGTGGGCCAGACCCTCACGATCGACCTCAAGTACGGCCCCGCCCGTGAGCGCTCCATCAAGGGCATCAAGCGCGTGTCGAAGCCAGGCCTCCGCGTCTACGCCAAGTCGACCGAGATCCCCCAGGTGCTCGGTGGCCTCGGCGTCGCCATCCTGTCGACTTCCTCCGGTCTGTTGACCGACCGTGAGGCCCAGAAGAAGGGCGTAGGCGGAGAAGTCCTCGCCTACGTGTGGTAACTCGTCATGTCTCGAATCGGAAGACTCCCCATCTCGATCCCTGCCGGGGTCGACGTGAAGATCGACGGCCAGGCCGTCAGCGTCAAGGGCCCCAAGGGTGAGCTGTCGCTCGTCGTCAAGAGCCCCATCGAAGCCAAGATCGAAGAAGGCACGGTCGTCGTGACCCGCCCGGACGACGAGCGCGAGTCGCGTTCGCTCCACGGCCTCACGCGCACCCTGATCGCCAACCAGATCATCGGCGTCACCGAGGGCTACACCAAGGGCCTCGAGGTCGTCGGAACCGGCTACCGCGTCCAGGCCAAGGGCTCGAACGTCGAGTTCGCCCTGGGCTACTCGCACCCCATCACCGTCGAGCCGCCCGCGGGCATCAGCTTCACGGTCGAGGGCAACAACAAGCTCACCGTCGTCGGGATCGACAAGCAGGCCGTCGGCGAGATGGCTGCCAACATCCGCAAGCTGCGCAAGCCCGAGCCCTACAAGGGCAAGGGTGTCCGCTACGCCGGCGAGGTCGTCCGCCGCAAGGCCGGAAAGTCAGGTAAGTAATCATGGGTCTCGGTACACGAGGAAAAAGCAAGTCGGCTGCCACCAAGCGCCGTCACACCCGCCTGCGCAAGAAGGTCGTGGGCACCGAAGAGCGCCCCCGTCTCGTCGTCACCCGTTCGGCCCGGCACGTCTTCGTGCAGGTCGTCGACGACAGCAAGGGCTTCACCGTCGCCAGCGCATCGACCCTCGAGGCCGACCTGCGCACGTTCGACGGTGACAAGACCGCGAAGTCCCGCAAGGTCGGCGAGCTCGTCGCCGAGCGCGCGAAGGCCGCGGGCATCGAGGCCGTCGTGTTCGATCGCGGCGGCAACAAGTACGCCGGACGCGTCGCGGCCATCGCCGAAGGCGCCCGAGAGGCTGGTTTGAACCTGTGAGCGACGCTACGAACACCACTCCCCCCGCAGAGGGCGAAGCGACCAAGGCACCGGCCGAGGCCGTCGTCGAACGTCCCGTCGAGACCGCTGCCGGCTCGGAGTCCAACAACCGCGAGGGTGGTCGCACCGACCGCCGTGGCGGCCAGGGTCGCGGAGACCGCAACCAGGGCGGCCGCGGACGCGGCGACCGTGACGACAAGAGCCAGTTCCTGGAGCGCGTCGTCACCATCAACCGCGTGTCGAAGGTCGTCAAGGGCGGTCGTCGCTTCAGCTTCACCGCGCTCGTCGTCGTCGGTGACGGCAACGGCCTCGTCGGCGTCGGCTACGGCAAGGCCCGCGAGGTCCCCACCGCCATCAGCAAGGGCGTCGAAGAGGCCAAGAAGAACTTCTTCCGCGTCCCGCGCATCGGCAACACGATCCCGCACCCCGTGCAGGGTGAGGCCGCTGCCGGCGTCGTCATGCTGCGTCCGGCCTCGGCCGGTACCGGTGTCATCGCCGGTGGTCCCGTCCGCGCCGTGCTCGAGTGCGCCGGCGTGCACGACGTCCTGAGCAAGTCGCTCGGTTCGTCGAACACGATCAACATCGTCCACGCCACGGTCGAGGCGCTGCAGCAGCTCGAAGAGCCCCGCGCCGTCGCCGCCCGTCGTGGACTCGACATCGACGCTGTCATGCCGGCCTTCATGGTCCGTGCCGAGCAGGCAGCCCGTACCGCCGCGACCGAGAAGGCAGGTGCCTGATGGCCGCCAACCTCAAGGTGACCCAGATCAAGTCCGTAATCAGCGAGAAGCAGAACCAGCGTGACACGCTGCGGAGCCTGGGCCTCAAGCGCATCGGCCAGTCGGTCGTTCGCGAGGACACCAAGCAGAACCGCGGCTACGTCAACACGGTCGCCCACCTCGTGAAGGTCGAGGAGATTGACTAATGGCTGACGAGAAGAACGAGGCCGCCGCGAAGGCCGCCCCGAAGAAGGCCGCCGCCCCCAAGGCGACGACCACCAAGGCTGCTGCCCCCAAGGCGGCCGCCAAGAAGCCGGCTGCCGACAAGGCCGCCGCCTCGACGGGTTCGACCACCAAGGCCGCTCCCGCCTCGACGACGTCCTCCGACGACGTCGCGCGTCCCCAGGTGCTCAAGGTGCACCACCTTCGTCCGGCTCCCGGTGCCAAGAAGGCGAAGACGCGCGTCGGCCGTGGTGAGGGCTCGAAGGGCAAGACGGCCGGTCGTGGCACCAAGGGTCAGAAGGCCCGGTACCAGGTCAAGGTCGGCTTCGAGGGTGGCCAGATGCCGCTCCACATGCGCACTCCGAAGCTGCGCGGGTTCAAGAACCCGTTCCGCGTCGAGTACCAGGTGGTCAACCTCGAGAAGCTGAACGAGCTGTACCCGCAGGGTGGTGACGTCACCGTCGGTGACCTCGTCGCCAAGGGTGCCGTCCGCAAGAACGAGAAGGTCAAGGTCCTCGGGCAGGGCGACCTGAGCGTCGCGCTCACCGTCGCGGTCGACAAGGTCTCCGGTTCCGCCGAAGACAAGATCGTCGCCGCCGGCGGGTCCGTCAGCAAGTAAAAATCACCTGAGGGGGTGGTCCGCCAGGGCCACCCCCATCAGTCGTCTATCCTTCATACCGGGAGGCCCCACGTGTTCAGAGCTGTCGCGCGCATCATGCGCACCCCCGACCTGCGTCGCAAGATCGGGTTCACGCTCGGCATCATCGCGCTCTTCCGGCTGGGTAGCTTCATCCCCGCGCCGTTCGTCGACTACCAGAACGTCCAGGCCTGCCTCGCCGGCAACCAGGGCACGTCGGGTCTCTACGAGCTCGTCAACCTGTTCAGCGGCGGCGCCCTGCTGCAGCTGTCGGTCTTCGCGCTGGGCATCATGCCCTACATCACGTCGTCGATCATCGTGCAGCTGCTGCGCGTGGTCATCCCGCACTTCGACACCCTGTACAAAGAGGGCCAGTCCGGGCAGGCGAAGCTCACGCAGTACACGCGGTACCTCACCATCGCCCTGGGCGTCCTGCAGTCGACCACCCTGATCACCGTGGCGCGTTCCGGCGCCCTCTTCGGCTCGTCCGGCATCGCCGAGTGCAGCCAGCTCATCACCAACGACGCCTGGTACGCCGTGATGCTGATGGTCGTCACCATGACCGCCGGCACCGGCCTCATCATGTGGATGGGCGAGCTCATCACCGAGCGCGGCATCGGCAACGGCATGTCGCTGCTGATCTTCACGTCGATCGCCGCGCGCTTCCCGACCGCCCTCTGGAGCATCGCCCAGTCGCGCAGCTTCGAGATCTTCCTGCTCGTCATCGCCGTCGGCCTGGTGATCATGGCGCTCGTGGTCTTCGTCGAGCAGTCACAGCGGCGCATCCCCGTCCAGTACGCCAAACGCATGGTCGGGCGGCGGACGTACGGCGGCAACAACACGTACATCCCGATCAAGGTCAACATGGCGGGCGTCGTTCCCGTCATCTTCGCCTCGTCGTTGCTCTACCTGCCGGCCCTGGTCGCCCAGTTCAACCAGCCCTCCGACGGCACGGCTCCGCCGGCCTGGGTCAGCTGGGTGCAGGCGAACCTCACCTCGGGCGACAACCCGCTCTACATGGTGCTGTACTTCGCCCTCATCGTCGGGTTCACGTACTTCTACGTCGCGATCACCTTCAACCCCGAAGAGGTCGCCGACAACATGAAGAAGTACGGCGGGTTCATCCCCGGCATCCGTGCCGGACGCCCCACGGCCGAGTACCTCGACTACGTGCTGACCCGCGTCACCCTGCCGGGTGCCCTGTACCTCGGCATCATCGCGCTCATCCCGCTGATCGCCCTCGCCACCGTCGGTGCGAACCAGAACTTCCCCTTCGGAGGCGCGAGCATCCTGATCATCGTCGGCGTCGGCCTCGAGACGGTCAAGCAGATCGACTCGCAGCTGCAGCAGCGTCACTACGAGGGTCTGCTCCGATGAGCGCGGCCGACACCCGACCCAGCCCGCGCCTCCTGATCGTCGGCCCTCCCGGGGCCGGCAAGGGCACGCAGGCCGTGGCGATCGCCGAGTCGCTGGGCATTCCGGCGATCTCGACCGGTGACATCTTCCGGGCCAACGTCAAGGACGAGACCGAGCTCGGTGTGAAGGTCAAGGCCATCCTCGACGCCGGCGACTACGTGCCCGACAGTCTCACGAACGAACTGATCTCCGACCGGCTGTCGCAGCCCGACGCGGCCGAGGGCTTCTTGCTCGACGGTTACCCGCGCACCCTGCAGCAGGTCGAGTTCCTCGACGAGCACCTCGCAGAACAGGGTCAGGCCCTGACGACCGTCGTCCAGCTCGTCGCCGACCCGGACGAGATCGTCGAGCGCCTCCGGCGTCGAGCGGTCGACCAGGGTCGGTCGGACGACACCGAGGACGCCATCCGCCACCGTCAAGACGTGTACCTGCGCGAGACCGCCCCGCTGATCGACGCCTACCGTGACCGCGGCCTGCTGGTCGAGGTCGACGGACTCGGCAGCATCGACGAGGTCGCCGGGCGCATCGAGACGGCCCTGGCCCACCGCGGCTTCTCGCCCGTCGCCTCGGCATCCTGACCTCGTGGCGTTCCGCCGCTCCGGGGTCTACAAGATGCCCGACGAACTCCGTCGCCTCGTCCGGCCGGGCCTGCTGACGGCGGCGTCCCTCGACGCCGTCGCCGCCGCCGTGCGCCCCGGCGTGTCGACCCTCGAGCTCGACGCCGTCGCCGAGACCGTGATCCGCGACGGCGGGGGCGAGCCGAACTTCATGCTGGTGCCGGGTTATCGGCACACGGTGTGCGCATCGGTGAACGACGAGGTCGTCCACGGCATCCCGGGCCCGCGTGTGCTCGTGCCCGGCGACCTCGTGTCCGTCGACAGCGGGGCCCAGTTCGAGGGCTGGAACGGCGACAGCGCCCGCACCTTCGTGCTCGACGACCCCGACCGACCCGACGTGGTCGCCGAGCGACGCCGGCTGAACGACGTGACCGAGGCGTCGCTCTGGCACGGCATCGCCGCCTTGGCCTCGGCGTCCCACCTCAACGAGGTCGGCGGCGCGATCGAGGACCACATCGCCTCGCAGGGCGACTTCGGCATCATCGAGGACTACACCGGTCACGGCATCGGGCGGTCCATGCACGAAGACCCTCCCGTCTTCAACTACCGCGTCCGCGGTCGCGGGCCCGCCGTGCGTCCGGGGCTCGTCGTCGCCATCGAACCCATGGTCACGACCGGCGGCATCGACACCCTCACGCACGACGACGAGTGGACGGTCAGCACCCGCGACGGGTCGCTCGCCGCGCACTGGGAGCACTCCGTGGCGGTGCACGCGGACGGCATCTGGGTGCTCACGGCACACGACGGCGGTGCGGCCGGCCTGGCGCCGCTGGGCGTGACGCCCGTCCCGATCGCCTGAGCCGCGCCTCCTCGTCCCCTGACGTCGGGCCACTGCGGCCGCGGACCGCGAGGCCGGGAGGCGCGGGCCGGCTCAGCGGGACGAGCCGACGCTGCAGGTCGCCTCGGCGGCCGACTGGCCGGTGATGGTCGACGGAAGGGTGGTCGTCGGTGCCGTGGTCGCGGCCGGATCGACCGGCGATGCCGACCCCGAGGTCGCGTCGGACGGGGACGCCGTGTCGGAGGGGGCGGAGGGAGCCGTCGTCCCGGCGGCGACCGAGCCGTCCGAGACCGAACCCCGGCCGGCGCTGTCGTCGCCCAGCGTGAACTTCTCGTCGGCGTTCAGGGCGGCGTTGAGCGCGGCGGCGTCGGCCGTGGACTCGACGACGCGGTTGGAGTCACGCGGATCGGCGACGACCGGGTACTGCACGAAGACGATGCCCGCGGGCCGGATGTCCTTCAGGGCGAGTGCCAGGCGCACGAGGGTGTCGGGGGAGCCGAGGCTCGACGACAGCGTCATGTTGCTCAGAGCGGCCGAGGCCAGCTTGTAGAGCGTGGTCACGTCGCCGAGCGTGCCGCCCGAGATGATCTTGCGCATCATCGACGACAGGAAGACCTGTTGGGAGCTGATGCGCGCGATGTCGCTGCCGTCGCCGACACCGTGACGCGTCCGGAGGAAGGCCAACGCCTCGCCGCCCTGCAGGGTGTGCGTGCCCGCGGACAGGTCGATGCCCGAGTCGGTGTCGCGGATGGGGCTGGCCACGCAGACGTCGACGCCGCCGATGGCGTTCGACATCTCGATGACGCCGTCGAAGGTGATCTTGCCCGCGTAGGGGATCGCGAGCCCGGTGAGTCTCTCGACGGTCGTGACCGTGCACGACAGGCCACCGCGGCCGAGCATGGTGTTGAACTGCACGTAGTCCTCGGCCGGGTGGACCTGACCGTCGTCACCCACGCATTCGGGCGCGTCGATCATCAGGTCGCGGGGGAAGCTCACGGCCGTCAGCTGCGTGTGGTCGGCCGACAGGTGCGCGAGGATCGTGACGTCGTTGCGGACGCCCTCGACCTGGCCGGTGTCGACCTGGCTGCCCTGGTCGCGTTCGTCGCTGCCGACCAGCAGGATGTTCGCTCCGCCCTCGATGGCCGAGATGTCGAGGCCCTGCACCTCGCCCTCGTTGCCGAGCGAGACCGTCTGGACGCCGGAGGTCGCGGTGCGGACCGCGATCGCGGCGACGGACACGCCGCTCACGAGGACGACGGCCGTGGCACCCGCGACGAGGGCGAGGAGCATGCGGACCGGGCCGCGCCGGCGCAGCCGTCCGTGACGGGCGACGCCCCGGGGCGAGGAGGCGGTGGTCGAGCGTTCAGGCATGGTGCTCCCGGCAGTCGTGGTCGGCACCCGGGGGCACGACGGGCGGGGTGGCCGGCGGCGGTCGTCGGATGCTCCGGCGTGTCGGGTTGACCGGCCGGGTTGCTGAACTATACCGGCATCGCATAAGATCGATCTTTGGTGTTCCGTGTGCGTTTCCGCGCGCCTGGGCACCGCATCCCCGCACGACCAACACCCCTATTCTTAGCGACAGTGAGGCTATGGCCAAAAAAGACGGTGTCATCGAAATCGAAGGCGCAGTGATCGAAGCTCTGCCCAACGCGATGTTCCGCGTTGAGCTGACCAACGGACACAGGGTCCTCGCGCACATCTCCGGCAAGATGCGGCAGCACTACATCCGCATCCTCCCCGAAGACCGTGTGATCGTGGAGCTCAGCCCCTACGACCTGACCCGCGGCCGGATCGTCTACCGCTACAAGTAGGGCGTGCTGGAAAGGAACGGCCCCACGCACCCGTGGGGCACGAAGCCAGCGAGATCAAGGAATCAGCAATGAAGGTCAACCCCAGCGTCAAGCCCATCTGCGAGCACTGCAAGGTCATCCGCCGCAAGGGCAACGTCATGGTCATCTGCAAGAGCAACCCGCGCCACAAACAGCGCCAGGGCTGACTCGACCGCCGCGCAGGCGGCGTGCCGATGCCGACCCGGCCAGCCCGGGTCACCCCGCAACACCATCCCAGCAGCACCAGAACTCGTCACGTCCACCCTCGGGTGGACGGAGGCGGGGGACACCCCGGGTCGGAGGCCCGGGCACCGGCGCTGTGACAGACCTCCACCATCTCTGAAAAGAGGCCACCATGGCACGTCTAGCAGGCGTTGACATCCCGCGCGACAAGCGCGTCGAAGTCGCACTGACCTACATCTACGGAGTCGGCCGCACCAGCGCGCTGAAGACTCTCGCCGAGACCGAGATCGACGGCAACATCCGCGTCAAGGACCTCACGGACGACCAGCTCGTCCTGCTCCGCGACTACATCGAGGGCAACTACAAGGTCGAAGGTGACCTCCGCCGCGAGGTGGCCGCCGACATCCGCCGCAAGGTCGAGATCGGCAGCTACGAGGGCATCCGCCACCGCCGTGGCCTTCCCGTCCGCGGCCAGCGCACCAAGACGAACGCTCGTACCCGCAAGGGCCCGAAGCGCACCGTCGCCGGCAAGAAGAAGGCTCGATAGGCCTCGGCTCCCGCCGTACGCCCCTCAAGGTTGTAGGAGAAAAAATTGGCAGCACCGAAGACGGCCGCGCGTAAGCCCCGCCGCAAAGAGAAGAAGAACGTCGCCGTGGGCCAGGCCCACATCAAGAGCACGTTCAACAACACGATCGTCTCGATCACCGACCCCTCGGGTGCGGTCCTGAGCTGGGCCTCGTCGGGCGCCGTCGGCTTCAAGGGTTCGCGCAAGTCGACCCCCTTCGCCGCGCAGCTCGCCGCCGAGTCGGCCGCCCGCCAGGCGCAGGAGCACGGCGTCAAGAAGGTCGACGTCTTCGTCAAGGGCCCGGGTTCGGGTCGCGAGACGGCGATCCGTTCGCTCCAGGCCGCCGGCCTCGAGGTGGGCTCGATCAACGACGTCACCCCCCAGGCGCACAACGGCTGCCGCCCGCCGAAGCGTCGTCGCGTCTAACTGAGTTACCGCCCGTCGCACCCGCTGCGGGCCCCGTCACCGGGGCCGTCGGGTGCGGCGGGCTCCCCCGCGTCAGCACCGCCTCCCGCGTGTTCGCCCGAGGCGCCCACAACTCAACAGACCCGACGGGCCAGCCACCTGTCGTACCGCCAAGAGTCATATAGCGGACTCTTCGCCGAAAGGAATCCACAGTGCTCATTGCACAGCGCCCCACCCTCACCGAGGAGAACATCTCGGAGTTCCGCTCCCGCTTCGTGATCGAGCCGCTCGAGCCCGGCTTCGGTTACACCCTCGGCAACTCGCTGCGCCGCACGCTTCTCTCGTCGATCCCCGGCGCTGCTGTCACCAGCATCCGCATCGACGGCGTGCTGCACGAGTTCACGACCGTCCCCGGAGTGAAAGAGGACGTCACCGAGGTCATCCTCAACATCAAGCAGCTGGTCGTCGCCAGCGAGCACGACGAGCCCATCACGGCCTACCTGCGCAAGCAGGGTGCCGGCCAGGTCACGGCCGCCGACATCTCGGCTCCGGCCGGCGTCGAGATCCACAACCCCGAGCTGGTCATCGCCACCCTGAACGACAAGGCGAAGTTCGAGCTCGAGCTCACGATCGAGCGTGGCCGCGGCTACGTGTCGGCCGTGCAGAACCGCAGCGAGTTCAGCGAGGCCGGTCAGATCCCGATCGACTCGATCTACTCGCCCGTGCTGAAGGTCACCTACCGCGTCGAGGCGACGCGTGCCGGTGAGCGCACCGACTTCGACCGTCTCGTCGTCGACGTCGAGTCGAAGCCGTCGATCTCGCCGCGCGACGCCATCGCGTCGGCCGGTCGGACCCTCACCGAGCTCTTCGGCCTCGCCCGCGAGCTCAACACCGCCGCCGAGGGCATCGAGATCGGCCCCGCGCCGGTCGACGCCGTCCTGTCGAGCGAGCTGCAGACGCCGATCGAAGACCTCGACCTGTCGGTCCGCAGCTACAACTGCCTGAAGCGCGAGGGCATCAACACGGTGTCCGAGCTGGTCGCCCTCTCCGAGACCCAGCTGATGAACATCCGCAACTTCGGTCAGAAGTCGGTCGACGAGGTGAAGGACAAGCTCGTCGAGCTCGGCCTCTCGCTGAAAGACACGGTCCCCGGGTTTGACGGAGCCCACTTCTACAGCGGTTACGACGAAGAAGAGACCACCAACTAGGTCTCTCCGCCCGACGCCCTCCATTCTCGACTCACCTTTAGGAACAGACAATGCCCAAGCCCACAAAGGGACCCCGCCTCGGAGGCGGCCCGGCGCACGAGCGCCTCATGCTGGCCAACCTGGCCGCCTCGCTCTTCGAGCACAAGACGATCAAGACGACCGAGACCAAGGCCAAGCGCCTCCGTCCCGTCGCCGAGCGTCTCGTGACCTTCGCGAAGCGTGGCGACCTCCACTCGCGTCGCCGTGCCATGCAGACCCTCCGCAACAACAAAGAGGCCGCGCACATCCTCTTCACCGAGATCGCGCCCCTCGTCGAGAACCGTGACGGCGGTTACACCCGCATCACGAAGCTCGGCTTCCGCAAGGGCGACAACGCCTCGATGGTGTCGATCGAGCTCGTCCTCGAGCCCGTGACCCCCAAGGTCAAGTCCTCGAAGACCACCGCTGCCGCGGCCCCGGTCGCCGAGCCCGCCGCCGACGAGCCCACCGAGGCTCCCGTCGACGAGACCGAGACGGTCGAGGAGTCCGCTCCCGTCGAGCCCGAGACCGAGACGGCTGCCGCCGACGAGGTCGAGGCCGACGCCGCCGCCAAGTCGGACGACGAGGCCGCGAAGTAGTCCCTGCGCCACCGCACGAAGGGCCCGTCACCGTGAGGTGACGGGCCCTTCGCCGTTCTCGCAACAGGTGTCGTTTACCTGGGAGACACGCGTCGGAAACCCCCCGGGTGGGTGGGGCACGTAGATTCACAGGGTCCTCTTCCGAATCTCCGAAGGAACCCATGTCATCCCGACCCCGACACACCCCACTGGGCACCGCTGCCCTCGTGGCCGGCCTCTCGCTGCTGCTCGGCCCCCTGGTGCCGGTCGCCGCCGTCGCCGCTCCGGACGGCTCCGGCGTCGTCATCGCCGAGGCGTACCTCAAGGGCGGCAGCGCGAACGCGCCGTTCAACCGCAAGTTCGTCGAGCTCTACAACCCGACCTCGGCTTCGGTGTCGCTCGCCGGCTGGTCACTGCAGTACCGCTCGGCGACGGGCTCCGGCGCCTTCTCGGCCTCGGCCCTCGCCGGCACCGTCCCCGCCGAGGGGCACTTCCTGGTGGCGATCCCGGGCAACGGGGCCACGGGTGCCGAACTGCCGACGCCCGACGCGACCGCGTCGCTCAACCCGAGCGGCACGACCGGCACGGTCGTGCTGTCGGACCAGGCCGAGCCGCTCACGCTCGCTCCCGGGTCGGTCACGGCCGGCACCGCCGGCGTCGTCGACCTGCTGGGCTACGGCGCCTCGAACACCTTCGAGACGACGGTCGCGCCGGTGACGGGTGCCAACGGCGTCCCCAACTCGCTCGCTCGCGCGGGCGGTGCGGACACCGACGTGAACTCGGCCGACTTCTCGACGCAGACCACCGTCACGCCGCAGAACTCGGGCGGCACGGGCACCGAGCCCGGGCCCGACCCCGAGCCGCAGCCCGAGCCGACGCCCGAGGCCGACGTCACCGTCGCCCAGATCCAGGGCGTCACCGACACGAGCCCGCTGGTCGGCCGCACGGTCACCACGCGCGGCGTCGTCACGGCGACCTACCCCACGGGTGGCCTGAACGGCTACGTCATCCAGACGCCGGGCACCGGAGGCGCGCTCGACCTGTCGACGCACCTCGCGTCGGACGCGCTGTTCGTGTACTCCGCGAGCACCGCCTCCTCGGTCGCCGTCGGCGACTACGTCGAGGTGGACGGCACCGTCACCGAGTTCTTCGGACTGACCCAGATCACGGTGACCGGGGCGTCGTCGCTCCGGGCGCTCGACGCGACGGGCGTCGTGGCACCGCAGGCGGCGACCGTCGGCCTGCCGGCCACGGACGCCCAGCGCGAGACGCTCGAGAGCATGCTCGTGCTGCCGCAGGGCGGGTTCACCGTCGCGGACACCTACACGACGAACCAGTACGGCGAGGTCAAGCTCGCCTCGGGCGACCGGCCGCTCATCCAGCCGACCGAGGTCGCCCGTCCGGGCAGCGTCGAGTTCGCCGCGGTCGTGGCCGACAACGCGGCCCGCGCCGTCACCCTCGACGACGGGGCGACGACGAACTTCTTCACCGCCGCGAACCAGTCGATCCCCGTGCCCTACCTCTCGAACGAGGACCCCGTCACCGTGGGTGCCTCGGTCGCCTTCACCGAGCCGGTCGTCTTCGACTACCGCAACTCGGCCTGGAAGTACCAGCCGACCGTGCGCATCACGGGCGACACGGCGTACGGCGACCTGCCGGTCACGTTCGAGGACGTCCGCACCGACGCCCCGCTCGAGGTGGGCGGTGACGTGCGGCTCGCCAGCTTCAACGTGCTGAACTACTTCACGACGACGGGCGACTCGCTCGAAGGGTGCACCTACTACACCGACCGCGCGGGCGTGCCCGTGACCGTCGACGGCGGCTGCGACGCCCGCGGTGCGGCGAACGCCGCCAGCCTCGAGCGCCAGCAGGTCAAGATCGTCACCGCGATCAACGCCCTGGGTGCCGACGTCGTCTCGCTCGAGGAGATCGAGAACTCGGCCCGCTTCGGCGAGGACCGCGACTCCGCGCTCGCGACCCTGGTCGGTGCGCTGAACGCCGCAGCGGGGTCCCAGGTCTGGGACTACGCACGCTCCCCGGAGGCGCTGCCCGCCAACGAGGACGTCATCCGTCTCGCCTTCATCTACAAGAAGGCGGTCGTCGAGCCCGTCGGCGGGTCGACGATCCTCACCGGTTCGGCCGCCTTCAGCAACGCACGTCAGCCGCTCGCCCAGGCCTTCCGGCCCGTCGGGGGAGACGCCGGGTCGACGATCCTCGCGATCGCGAACCACTTCAAGTCGAAGGGCAGCGGTTCGGGCCCGGACGCCGACCTCGGCGACGGTCAGGGTGGGTCGAACGCCTCGCGCGTGAACCAGGCGAACGCCCTGGTCGCGTTCGCGGCCGAGCGCGAGGCCGCCGTGGGCACCGACAAGGTGTTCCTGCTCGGCGACTTCAACGCCTACAGCCAGGAGGACCCGATCGAGGTGCTGCGGGCCGCGGGCTACGTCGACCTCGGCTCGAGCGAGACCGACGAGTACAGCTACGTGTTCAGCGGCCTCAGCGGGTCGCTCGACCACGTGCTCGCCTCGCCGGCCGCCGCCGAGGCGGTCACGGGCGTGGACATCTGGAACATCAACGCGGGCGAGTCGGTCGGCCTCGAGTACAGCCGCTTCAACTACAACGTCGAGCAGCTCTACCAGCCCGACCAGTTCCGCTCGAGCGACCACGACCCGGTCGTGGTCGGGGTGTCGCTGCTCGCCGACGAGGTCGACCCGGTGCCGCCGGTGACCGAGCCCGTGCCGCCGGTGACGGACCCGGGCACGACGCCCGGTGACGACGCCGACCCGACCGTGCCGGGTGCCCCCGGTGAGGTCTCGCCGGGCGCCACGGCACCGACCGCGGACGGCTCGCTGGCCTTCACGGGTTCGGCGCCGGTCGCCGGCTGGCTGGCACTCGCCCTCGTGCTGATGGCGATGGGTGGCACGGTCCTCGTGGTCCGCCGCCGCGCCTCCCGCGTGGGGTAGCACGACGCGACCGACGGCGGTCGTGGCACGGGTGACCGTGTCGCGACCGCCGTCGTCGTCTGCGCCACGGGCGCCGAGGAGGCGCGGCGTCGGCCCCCTAGGATCGTCGGGTGACGATCGACGACCCGGCCCTGACGCGCCTCCGGCTCGGGGTCGCGTACGACGGCACCGACTTCTCGGGCTGGAGCGAGCAGCCCGGCCGCCGCACCGTGCAGGGCGAGATCGAGGCCGCCCTGCAGACGCTGTTCCGCCGCCTCGGCGACGTGCCGACCGTCACCGTGGCCGGCCGCACCGACGCCGGGGTGCACGCGCGGGGCCAGGTGGTGCACCTCGACCTGACCGACGCCCAGATCGCCCAGCTGCAGAAGCCGCACCGCGGCATGCGCGACCAGTCGCCCCTCGACGCCCCGACCGTGCTCGCCCGGCGGCTCAACGGGCTCGCGGGCGCGACCGACGAGATCGTGATCTCGGGTGCACGGGTCGCGCCTCCTGGTTTCCACGCCCGGTTCGGTGCCCTCTGGCGCCGCTACGAGTACCGCATCGCCGACCGTGGCACCGAACGCGACCCGACCCGACGCGGCCACACCCTCTGGTACGACCAGCGTCTCGACCTCGACCTGATGAACGCCACGGCCGCCGGCCTCGTCGGCCTGCACGACTGGGCCGCCTACTGCCGCCACCGCGAGTACGCGACGACGATCCGCGAGCTGCAGCACTTCTCGTGGCGGCGCGAGGCCGACGGCGTGCTCGTGGCGTCGGTGCAGGCCGACGCCTTCTGCCACAACCTCGTGCGCAACCTCGTCGGCGCCTGCGTCGCCGTCGGCGAGGGAGCCATGGAGGCGCACCGCGCCGTGGGCGTGCGCCGCGAGGCCCAGCGCAACGGCGAGTTCAGGGTGGTGCCCGCCCACGGCCTCACGATGGTCGAGGTCGGCTACCCGCCCGACGACGAGATGGCCGCGCGCGTCGCCCTGACGCAGGTGAAGCGGTCGCACGACCAGCTGGGGGAGTGACCTCGCCGCCCGGTGGCGGGCCGAGCGTCGGTTGACCGTCTCGCTCGTGTCGGGTAACGTGGACCCTTGGTGTCTGCGCAACTGCGCGCTTTCGCCCGAAGTTGAGCCCTCCACCTGACTCGTTCTCATCGCCTCTGCGGTGACAACGGCAACGGAGCGGGATTCACGAACCTCTCACCTCGACCAGGAAGCAGCACTACTGTGACGCGCACTTTCTCCCCCAAGCCGGCTGACGTCCAGCCGAACTGGCTGATCATCGACGCCGACGACGTCGTGCTCGGCCGCCTCGCGAGCCACGTGGCAGCCCTGCTGCGCGGCAAGCACAAGCCGACCTTCGCCCCCCACATGGACATGGGCGACTTCGTCATCGTCATCAACGCCGACAAGGTGGCCCTCACCGGCTCCAAGCTGGCCGAGAAGCTCTACTACCGTCACTCGGGCTACCCGGGCGGCATCACGGCCACCACGTACTCCGAGATGGTCGAGAAGCACCCCACCCGTGCGGTCGAGAAGGCCATCCGGGGCATGCTGCCGAAGAACTCGCTGGGCCGTGCCCAGATCAAGAAGCTGAAGGTGTACGCGGGTGCCGAGCACCCCCACGCTGCTCAGCAGCCCACGGTTTACACCCTCGACCAGGTCGCCCAGTAGCGTCCGCCTTCAGACTTAAGGACCCCCACACAGTGGCTCAGATCGCAGATTCCATCGACCAGGCTCCCGAGAGCTTCACCACCGAGAGCTCGGCCCCCGAGGCCGCCGCGACGCCCCGCCCCGTGCTGAGCGTCGGCGGCTCCGCCGTCGGCCGTCGCAAAGAGGCCATCGCTCGCGCGCGTCTCACGCCCGGCTCCGGCACGATCGTCGTCAACGGTCGCACCCTCGAGGACTACTTCCCCAACAAGCTGCACCAGCAGCTCATCAACGACCCGTTCAAGGTCCTCGACCTGCTCGGCTCGTACGACGTGGCCGTCAAGGTCACCGGTGGTGGCCCCTCGGGCCAGGCCGGTGCGCTCCGCCTCGCCATCGCCCGTGCGCTGAACGAGATCGACCGCGAGAACAACCGCGCCACGCTCAAGAAGGCCGGCTTCCTCACCCGCGACGCCCGCGTCATCGAGCGCAAGAAGGCCGGTCTCAAGAAGGCCCGCAAGGCGTCGCAGTTCTCGAAGCGCTAACCAGCACCACACACGAGGCAGGTCTCGCGATGACGCGTTTGTTCGGTACCGACGGTGTCAGAGGCCTCGCCAACCGTGAGTTGACCGCCGCGCTCGCCCTGGGGCTCTCCCAGGCGAGCGCGGTGGTGCTCACGAAGGGGCATCACGCCGATGCCCGCCGTGCCGAAGGGCGGCGACCCGTCGCCGTCGTCGCGCGCGACCCCCGCATCTCGGGCGAGTTCCTCACCGCGGCCGTGTGTGCCGGGTTGGCCAGCTCGGGCGTCGACGTGCTCGACGCCGGGGTCATCCCGACGCCCGCCGCGGCCTTCTTGGTCGACGACATCGGTGCCGACTTCGGCGTGATGATCAGCGCCTCGCACAACCCGGCCCCCGACAACGGCATCAAGTTCTTCGCCTTCGGCGGGACGAAGCTGCCCGACGAGGTCGAGGACCGCATCGAGGCGGCCATGGCCGACCCGCAGCTCATGCCCATCGGTGGCGACGTCGGGCGCATCCGTCGGTTCGCCGACGCCGAGGACCGCTACGTCCTGCACCTGCTCGGCGCCCTGCCCAACCGGCTCGACGGCATCCACGTCGTGCTCGACTGCGCGCACGGCGCGGCCGCGGCCGTCTCGCCCGAGGTGTTCACCGACGCCGGCGCCACCGTCACCCTGATCGGTGCCGACCCCGACGGCGTGAACATCAACGACGGCGTGGGGTCGACGCACCTCGACAACCTGGCGGAGGCCGTGCTCGAGCACGGAGCCGACGTCGGCATCGCACACGACGGCGACGCCGACCGCTGCCTCGCCGTCGACGCCACCGGAGCCGTGGTCGACGGCGACCAGATCATGGCGATCCTCGCGGTGGCCCAGAAAGAGCGCGGTGCGCTCGTCGACGACACGCTCGTGGCCACCGTCATGAGCAACCTCGGCCTCATCCGGGCGATGGCCGAGCACGGCATCACCGTCCGCCAGACCAAGGTCGGCGACCGCTACGTGCTCGAGGACATGAACGAGCACGGCTTCACCCTGGGGGGCGAACAGTCCGGCCACATCGTCTTCGCCGACCACGCCACGACCGGCGACGGAATCCTCACCGGGCTCTCGCTCGTCGCCCGCATGGCCGCGACCGGCAAGAGCCTGGCCGAGCTCGCCTCGGTCATGACGGTGTTCCCGCAGATCATGATCAACGTGCGCGACGTCGACCGGTCACGCGCCTCCTCCGACGAGGGCGTGGCCGAGGCCGTCCGGCGCTTCGAGGCCGAACTCGGCGACTCGGGCCGCGTGCTGCTGCGCCCCTCGGGCACCGAGCCCGTCGTCCGCGTCATGGTCGAGGCCGCCGACCAGGCGACCGCCGACCGCGTGGCGCACGCGCTGGCCGACGTCGTCCGCGAGCGACTCGCGCTCTGAGCCCCGGAGCGTGGGGGCCCTGGGCCGCACGGCCGACGGGGCGCGGCGCGGGGCGACGTGACCCGCGCCTCCTGACCCGACCCGCGCCTCCTCACCTGACCCGCGCCTCCTGACCCGCGCCTCCTGGCCCCGGCCGGAGGCGCCGGGTCAGATCTTGCGCAGCAGGACCGAGCTGACCTTGTGGTCGGCGGCCTTGCGCAGCACGAGCGTGGCGCGCGACCGCGTGGGCAGGACGTTCTCGACGAGGTTGGGCTCGTTGACCGACTTCCAGATGCCCGAGGCGAACGACCGGGCCTCGGGTTCGTCCATGTCGGCGAAGCGGTGGAAGAACGAGCGCTCTTGCGTGAAGGCGCCCTTCTGCAGTGCCAGGAACCGCTCGACGAACCAGTTCTCGATGTCGGAGGTGCGGGCGTCGACGTAGACGGTGAAGTCGAACAGATCGCTGAGCGCGAGCCGACCGGCCACCGCGGGCTGCAGCACGTTCAGCCCCTCGACGATGAGGATGTCGGGCCGGCGGACCACGACCTCGGCACTCGGCATGATGTCGTAGCTCGTGTGCGAGTAGAAGGGCGCGCGCACCTCTTCGGCCCCGCTCTTGACCTGCGACACGAAGCGCAGCAGGTGCCGGCGGTCGTACGACTCGGGAAACCCCTTGCGGCTCATGATGCCCCGACGCTCGAGCTCGGCGTTGGGGTAGAGGAACCCGTCGGTGGTCACCAGCTCGACCCGCGGGGTGTCGTCCCAGCGGCTCAGCAGCTCACGGAGGAGGCGCGCGACGGTGGACTTGCCGACCGCCACCGACCCGGCGACGCCGATCACGAACGGCGTGCGCTGCGCCCGTTCGCCGAGGAAGTCGCTGGTCGCCCGGTGCAGGTTGCGCGCACCGGCGGCGTAGAGGTTGAGCAGGCGGCTGAGCGGGACGTAGACGTCTTGCACCTCGCGCATGTCGAGTCGGTCGCCGAGCCCGCGCAGCTGGACGATCTCGGTCTCGGTCAGCGGCAGGCGGGTGGTGGGCGCGAGATCGGCCCAGGCGTCTCGCCCGATCTCGACGAACGGGCTCGCGTGCACGGTGGAGGGCGCGGTCGTCGGGGTGGCTTCGGCCATGCGCACGAGGCTACCGGCTCGGCGGCCGCACGGTGGGCACGACGGTGGGCACGACGGTGCGTCACGCGGTCGCGCGGCCTCGGCACGGCCCGCCGGGCTCACGGACGACAGCCTCTAAGATCGAGCCCATGTGTGGAATCGTGGGATACGTCGGATCGGGCGACAAGAGCATCGAGGTGCTGCTGGGCGGTCTCACCCGTCTCGAGTACCGCGGCTACGACTCGGCCGGGGTCGCGGTCATCGACGCCGCGGGCGACCTCGGCACCCGCAAGAAGGCGGGCAAGCTGCAGATGCTCGTCGACGACCTCGAGGCCACGCCGCTGACCGACGGCACGACCGGCATCGGGCACACCCGGTGGGCGACCCACGGCGGCCCGACGGACGCCAACGCGCACCCGCACCTGGCCGACGGCGGCAAGCTGGCGCTGATCCACAACGGCATCATCGAGAACTTCTCCGAGCTCAAGGCCGAGCTGCTCGCCGAGGGCGTCGAGTTCCACAGCGAGACCGACTCCGAGGTCGCCGCGCACCTGGTGGCCCGGGCCTACCGTGCGACGGGCGACCTCACCGAGGCCCTGCGCACGGTCGTCAACACGCTCGACGGCGCCTTCACGCTGCTCGTCGTCCACGCCGACCGGCCCGGCGTCGTCGTCGGCGCGCGACGCAACTCGCCGCTGGTGATCGGCCTCGGCGACGGCGAGAACTTCCTCGGCAGCGACGTGGCGGCCTTCGTGGCGCACACCCGCCGCGCCATGTCGATCGGTCAGGACCAGCTCGTGACGATCCGGCCCGACTCGGTCGAGGTCGTCGACTTCTCGGGTGCTCCGGTCGAGACCACCGAGTTCGAGGTCGACTGGGACGCGTCGGCCGCCGAGAAGGGCGGCTGGTCGAGCTTCATGGCGAAAGAGATCAGCGAGGAGCCCGAGGCGGTCGCCAAGACCCTGCTCGGTCGCGTCGCCGACGGTGCCGTCACGCTGCCCGAGCTCGACGGCGTCCGCGACCGGCTGACGACCGTCGACCGCGTGATCGTCATCGCCTGCGGCACCGCCGCCTACGCCGGCATCCTCGGCAAGTACGCCATCGAGCAGTGGGCCCGGGTCCCCGTCGAGGTCGAGCTGGCCCACGAGTTCCGCTACCGCGACCCCGTGCTCGACGAGAAGACCCTCGTGGTGTCGATCAGCCAGTCGGGCGAGACGATGGACACCTTGATGGCGGTCAAGTACGCCCGCGAGCGAGGCGCCCAGGTGCTCTCGATCTGCAACACCCAGGGGTCGACGATCCCGCGCGAGTCCGACGCCGTGCTCTACACCCACGCCGGGCCCGAGGTCGCCGTCGCGTCCACCAAGGCCTTCGTCGCGCAGGGCACCGCGCTGTTCCTGCTGGGGCTGCACCTGGCGACCCTGCGGGGCACCCTGAGCCCCGAGGCCGTGGCCGAGCAGGTCGCCGACCTGGTCGAGATCCCGGGCAAGATCGAGCGCGTGCTCGAGTCGTCCGAGCGCATCAAGACCCTCGCCGGCTGGATGGCCGACACCCGCTCGGTGCTGTTCCTGGGTCGTCACGTCGGCTACCCGATCGCCCTCGAGGGCGCCCTCAAGCTGAAGGAGCTCGCGTACATCCACGCCGAGGGCTTCGCCGCGGGCGAGCTGAAGCACGGGCCGATCGCCCTGATCGAGCCCGGCCAGATCGTCTTCGTCATCGTCCCGAGCCCTCGCGACCCCCGCTCGCTGCACCCGAAGGTGGTCTCGAACATCCAAGAGATCCGCGCGCGGGGTGCCCGCGTCATCGCGATCGCCGAAGAAGGCGACGCAGCCGTGCTGCCGTTCGCCGACGAGGTGCTGCACATCCCCCTGGCCGCGCCCCTGTTCGAGTCGTTGTTGTCGGTCGTGCCCCTGCACGTCTTCGGCATGGAGCTCGCCGCGGCCAAGGGCCTCGACGTCGACCAGCCGCGCAACCTGGCCAAGTCGGTCACCGTCGAGTAGCGGCCCGTGCAACCGCGACAGCGCAGCGAGCGGGTGACGACGTGATCGTCGGGATCGGGGTCGACGTGGTCGACCTCGAGCGCTTCGACCGCACGCTCGAGCGCACGCCGGCGCTCTCCGCCCGGTTGTTCCGCGAGGGTGAGCTCGTGCTGCACGACGGCAGCCCGCGGGGCCGTCACTCGCTGGCGGCGCGGTTCGCCGCGAAGGAGGCGCTGATCAAGTCCCTGGGCGGGTCCACCGGGGTCAGTTGGCACGACGTCGTCGTCGTGTCGGACGACGCGGGCGCCCCGTCGCTGGTGCTGAGCGGGGGCGCACGGGCGCTGGCCGACTCGCGGGGCGTCTCGCGCCTCCATCTCTCGCTGAGCCACGACGGCGGGGTCGCCGTGGCGTACGTGGTCGCCGAGGGCGCCGACCTCGGGCCCGCCCACCCCGGCGGGCCGCACGACGAAGGGGCAGGACGATGACGCACGACGTCACCATCACCGTCGACACCACGGCCCTGCGGCACAACGTCCGGGTGCTGCGCGAGACCGTCGCGCCCGCGGCCGTCATGGCGGTGGTCAAGGCGAACGCCTACGGGCACGGAGCCGTCGAGTGCGCGCGCGTCTTCGTCGAGGCGGGCGTCGACTGGCTCGGCGTGGCCGACCTGGCCGAGGCGGTGGCCCTGCGCCGGGCCGGCGTCGAGGCCCCGGTGCTCGCCTGGCTGCACGCACCCGGCGAGGACTTCGTCGAGGCCGCGGCGCTCGGCATCACCCCGGCGGTGTCGAGCGTCGACCAGCTCGAGGCGGCCGTGGCGGTCGGCGTCCGCGCCGTGCACCTCGCGATCGACACGGGGCTCAGCCGCAACGGGGCCGTCGAGTCCGAGTGGCCCGAGCTGTTCGACCGGGCCGCCGGGCACTCCGCCACCGTGCCCGTCGAGGGGCTGATGAGCCACGTGTCGAACGCCTCGGCCGAAGAGGACGGCCTGCAGATGGCCCGCTTCGCCCGGGCGACGCAGCTGCTCGACGAGCGGGGCGTGCGGCCACCGCTGCTGCACCTCGCCGCCTCGGCGGCCGCCCTGGACTACGCGGGCGCACGGGCGACCATGGTGCGCTTCGGCCTGGCGAGCTACGGCCTGAGCCCCCATCCCGACCGCACCTCGGCCGACCTCGGCCTCCGTCCGGCCATGACCCTCACCGCACCCGTGACTACCGTCAAGCGCATCCCGGCGGGCGAGGGCGTCTCGTACGGCTACCTCTTCCGACCCGAACGCGACACGTCGATCGCGATCGTCCCGGTCGGGTACGCGGACGGCGTCGACCGGGCCGCGAGCGAGCGGGCATCCGTCACGATCGGTCGGCGCACCTACCGGGTCCGCGGTCGGATCGCCATGAACGCCCTCGTGATCGACGTGGGCGACGACCCGGTCGAGGTCGGTGACGAGGTCGTCCTGTTCGGCGACCCGGCGCTCGGGCGCCGATCCGCGGCCGACTGGGCCGAGGCGATCGACGGCATCACCTACGAGGTCGTCGCCTGCCTCGCCGCCGGCCTGGACCGGAGGTACACCGCATGACCGCCGCGACGCCGCTGCGCCGGGCGACCGTCGACCTGGCCGCGTACCGGGCCAACCTCGAGTCGCTGATCGCCCGCCTCGACCCGGTCGAGATCCTGGCCATCGTGAAGGCCGACGCCTACTCGCACGGCGCCGACGTGCTCGTGCCCGAGGCCGTGGCCGCGGGCATCCGCTGGTTCGGCACGGTCGAGCTGGCGCCGGCCCTCCGGTTGCGACGTCTGGGCATCGGCGGCGAGGCGTCGTTCTTCGCCTGGCAGCTCAGCCCGTCCGACGACCTCGAGGCCGCCGTCGACCTGTCCGTCGACCTCGGCGTCTCGACGCTCGACCAACTCGAGGCCGTGGCGGACGCCGCGCGGGCTCGTGGCGGCGTCGCCCTCGTGCACCTGACCATCGACACCGGACTGCACCGCGAGGGCTGCCTGCCCTCGGACTGGCCGGCCTTCGTCGGCCGGGCGGTCGCCCTGCGCGACGAGGGCGTCGTGCGGCTGCGAGGCATCTTCTCTCACGTCAGCGAGACCAGCGAGGCCGACGACCAGGCCGCCGCGCGGGTGTTCGAGCGCGCCGTGGCCGACGCCGAGGCGCTCGGTGCGACCGTCGAGAAGCGCCACATGTCGTCGAGCTCGGCCGCGCTCGAGCACCCCGAGAGGCGCTTCGACATGGTCCGCATGGGGTCGAACGGCCTGGGCATCCCCGTCACCGAGGGCGTCACCGCCGCCGACCGCGGGCTGCGGCCGGTGCTGACGCTCTCGGCCTCGGTCGTGAAGGTCAAGCGCATCGCCGCCGGCACCGGGGTGTCGTACGACCACACCTTCCGCGCGCCGACCGACACGACGGTGGCCCTCGTGCCCCTGGGGTACGCCGACGGCGTGAGCCGACGGGCCCAAGGCGCCGTCCACGTCGTCGTGGCCGGCGCACCCCGCCCGATCGTGGGTCGGGTCGCGATGGACCAGTTCTTGGTCGACATGGGCGACGACCCGGTCGAGGTGGGCGACGAGGCCGTGCTGTTCGGCCCGGGTGACCGCGGCGAGATGACCATCGGCGAGTGGGCCGACGCGACCGGCACCATCCCCGAGGAGGTCGCCTGCCGCGTCGGTGCACGCGTGCCGCGGGTCTACCTCGGCGGGCGGCCGTGACCACCCCGGGCGGAGCCCGCGGTCCCGGCGACCCGGTCGAGGCGGGCGACCCGGTCGAGTCGACCGTCGTCGACGCCGACGCCATGGAGGCGCTGGGTCGCGAGCTCTCGGCCGTGCTGCGGGCGGGCGACCTGCTGGTGCTGACCGGCCCGCTGGGTGCCGGCAAGACGACCCTGACCCGGGGGCTCGGCGCCGGACTCGAGGTGCGTGGTCAGGTGGCGAGCCCGACGTTCGTCCTGGCCCGGACGCACCCGACGGCGTCGGGCACCCCGCTCGTTCACGTCGACGCGTACCGGCTGTCGACCGAGGCCGAACT
Source organism: Frigoribacterium sp. VKM Ac-1396 (assembly GCF_015350895.1). Classification (NCBI taxonomy): domain Bacteria; kingdom Bacillati; phylum Actinomycetota; class Actinomycetes; order Micrococcales; family Microbacteriaceae; genus Frigoribacterium; species Frigoribacterium sp. VKM Ac-1396. The sequence continues at coordinate 275,372 of NZ_JADKSD010000002.1, forward strand.
CGACGACCTCGACCTCGACTACGACGGCTCGATCGTCGTCGTCGAGTGGGGTGCCGGCCTGCTCGACGGGGTGTCCGACTCGTGGCTCGACGTCGTCATCGACCGCCCGACGGGTGCCCGGGCGGACGGCACCCCGGGCGATCCAGGCGATCCGGGCGATCCGGGCGATCCCGGCGATCCGCCGGACGAGCCGCGCCGCGTCACGATCACCCCGCACGGTCCTCGCTGGGCCGGAGTCTCGCTGCCGACCGGGTGAGCCCCTGCGCCAGCGGGCGCCGACCGGGTGCGCACCCGTCGCGACGACGACGGGCGAGAGCGGGTGAGAACGGGTGATCGTGCGTGCGACCGGGCCCGGGCACCCCCGCCCGGGGGTCATGGGCCCTCGCGCGCTGCGGGTATGCTCGCCAGGTTCAGCCACTTAACCCGGGAGTGTCAGTTGGATCCTCAGCACTACTGGCGCGCGCTCGTGAAGAGCTGGCCCGTCATCCTCGTCCTCGCGCTGCTCGGCGGCGCGGCCGGTTACGGCTTCGCCCAGACCCGACCCGACAGCTTCCGCGCGACGAGCAGCGTCTTCGTGTCGGCGGCCGAGGGCTCCGACCCGAACGAACTGCTGCAGGGATCGTCGTACACCCAGAACCTCGTGCAGAGCTACACCCGCCTGGCCACCGCGACGATCGTCCTCGAGCCCGTGATCTCGGACCTCGGCCTCGACGTGACCCCGGTGCAGCTCGCCCGTCAGATCACCGCCGAGAACCCGCTCAACACCGTCATCATCGACGTCGCGGTCGTCGACGGCGACCGTCAGCGCGCGGCCGACATCGCCAACGCCGTGACCCGGTCGCTGAGCGCCGAGGCCCGGTCGCTGTCGCCCGAGAGCGCGGCGGGCCTGTCGACCCTCAGCGTCGCCCCCATCGCCGAGGCCACCCCGCCGAACCAGCCGGTCGGCCCGAACCGCCGGCTCATCACGCTCACCGGTCTGGCGATCGGCCTCGCGCTCGGCGTCGTCCTCGCCCTCGTCCGTTCGGTCGTCGACACGCGCCTCCGGAGCACGGCCGACGTCGACGAGCTGCGCCTCGCCCCGGTGCTCGGCACCGTGGGCCGCCGCCGCCGGGGCAGCCTCGCGTTCGCCGACGAGCCCCAGGGTGCCGCGGCGGACGACTTCCGGCGCATCCGGGCGCAGCTGCAGTTCTCGGACGTCGACTCGGTCGCCCGCACGATCGCGGTGTCGTCGGTCAGTGCGGACGACCGCGAGAGCCGCGCGGCCGTGACCCTCGACCTCGCCCTCGCCTACGCCGAGCGCGGGCAGTCCGTCCTCGTCGTCGACGCCGACCTGCGGGGTGGCGGGCTCGCCGACCTCGCGGCCGTGTCGGACGAGGTCGGCCTGACCGACGTCGTCGTGGGGCGGGTCGAGTTCGACGACGCCGTGACCCCGTGGCGCGACCGCGTCGACGTCATCGCCACGGGCGAGGTGCCCCCGAACCCGAGTCCGCTGCTCAGCTCGAAGTCGATGGCGCTGTTCGTCGAGGCGGCGCGCGAACGCTACGACGTCGTCGTGGTCGACGCCCCCGGCGTGCTCACCTCGTCCGACGCCCTCGAGCTCGGACGCCTGACCGACGGCGTCGTGCTCGTCGCCACGGTGGGGCACTCGTCCCGGGGCCAGCTCGTCCAGGCGGTCCGGGCGCTCGGTGGCGTCCAGGTGCCCGTCATCGGCGTCATCCTCGACGGCCTCACCGAGGGCGGTCAGCGCTCCGGCGGACCGCGCTCGAGCGGCACCTCGGCCAAGGCCGTGACCTCCGGTCGGACCGTCCGTCGGGGCATCGACGCACCGTGACCTCGTCTCGGTCGTCCCGTGGGGCCGCCCCGCGCCTCCCGGCCGTCCGGTTGTACGAGTCGCTGCGGACGGCCCACCTCGAACGGGCCCACGAACTCGCCCCGGCGAGCATCGTCTACCGGGTGACGCGCTACGACTTCGACGCCTCGCTCGCCGAGGGGCTCGACCTCGTGCCGGCCGGCCCGGTGCGTGCGGCCTGGCTCGTGGCCCGCTCCGGCGTCGAGACCCTCGAGGTCAACGAGCCCCTGATGACCTCGAGCCTGCCCGCCACGGCGCTCGTGCTGGGCGCGCTCGCCGTGCGGCGCCGCCTCACCGGGCGATCGACCACGGTCGTGAGCTACCTGATCGGCAACGCCGACCCGTTCGCCGCGGCGACCGCGCCCCGGCTGCGCACCCGGCTCCGGAGGCGCGGCGAACGCGTGCTCGCGCGAGCGGTCTGGCGTCGACTCGACCGGGTGGTCCACGGGACGGACGCCGCGCGTGAGACGTACGCGCGCCTCCTCGGTGATCCCGCGGCGCGCGCCACCGTGACCACCGTGCCCGCGCTGCCGACCCGGCACCCCGAGGCCCGCGGCGGCGGCGTCCGTCCGCCGGCGGTCACCTTCGTCGGCTCGTTCGTCGAGCGCAAGGGCCTGCGCGTGCTCGCGGCGGCCTGGCCGCTCGTCGTCGCGGCCCGCCCCGAGGCGACGCTCGCCCTGCTCGGCAAGGGCGCCCTCGAGCAGGAGGCGCGGGCACTGTCGGTCGCGCAGCCCTCGGTCACCCTCGAGGTCGACCCGCCGCGCCCGCGCATCCACTCGGTGCTCGACGACTCGCGCGTGCTCGTGCTCTGGTCGCAACCCAGCCCGACCTGGCGCGAGCAGGTGGGGTTGCCGATCGTCGAGGGGCTCTCGCACGGCTGCACCGTCGTGACGACGACCGAGACGGGACTCGCCGACTGGCTGACCGACCACGGGCACGTCGTCACCGCCGACGCCGCGTCGCCCGAGGTGCTCGCCGCCGCGATCGTCGAGGCGCTCGACGCCGCCCGGTCGGCCCACGACGTGCTGGCCGACCTGCCGACCCGTGACGGTCGGCTCGCGGCGGACGACCGGTTGTTCGGGCGTGACGGCGCACCCGCCGTCGACGGCAGCGTCGACGGCACCAGCACCGCCGGCACCAGCACCGACGGCACCAGCACCGCCGCGGGCAGTGCGCACGACGGAACGCGCTCGTGACCCGCGCGGCCACGGGCTCGGCGGGACGACCGAAGCGGGGCGGTGCGATGGCCGCCGTCGGCTCGACCGCCGCCGTGAAGGTGATCGTGATGGGTCTGTCGGGCGTGCTCGGCATCATCACCAGCCGCATGATCATCCAGAACTTCGGCACCGACGCCTACGCCCAGTACGGCCTGCTCTCGACCTTCCCGACCCTGCTGCCGTTCGCCGACCTGGGCATCGCCGCGATCGTGATCAACGCCGTGGCCGGGTCGTCGTCGGTCCGCACCGACGACTTCGTCAAGCGGTCGATCGTCACCGCGTTCCGGGTGCTGCTCGTGTCGGGCGGCATCATGGTCGCGGTCGCCCTGCTCATCACCCTCGCCGGCTGGTGGCCCGTGCTGCTCGGCGAGGGGTTGCTGCCCGACGGTGGCTCGCTCGCTGCCGGGCTCTGCCTCGCGGTGTTCGGCCTGGTGATCCCGCTGACGGTGGGCCAGCGCATCCTCGTGGGGCTCAAGAAGACGAGCACGCAGGTCGCCAGCCAGGCGGTCGTGGCCCCGTTCATGCTGCTCGCGATCGGCTCGGCCGTCATGTTCAGCGTGCCGGTCGGCAGCTACCTCGCCGTCATCTCGTACGTCGCGAACAGCCTCGTCTCGGTGATCTGCCTGATCGTGGCCGCGCGGGCCCTGTCGCCACAGATCGGCTCGGCCGTGAAGCTCGTGCCGCGCGTCCGCAGCTACCGCGGGGTGCCGGCACTCGGCCTCGCCTGGCCGATGCTCGTGCAGATGATCGCCCTGCCGGTCGCGATGCAGACCGGCCGCCTGCTGCTCAGCCACCTGGCCGGGCCGGACGAGCTCGCCCAGTACAACCTCGCCTCGCAGCTCTTCGGCATCGTGCTGCAGACCGTGGCCGCCGCGGGCATCGCCCTCTGGCCGGTCTACGCGGCGGCACGCTCCGCCGGGCGGGTCGAGTCGCCGACCGTGCCGACGCTCTGGTTCTTGCTCGGCGGCCTCGTGCTCGGCACGGCGCTCGCCGTGCTCAGCCCGTTCCTGGCCCGCTTCGTGTCGGGCGGTGCGATCACGCTCGACGGCTGGATGCTCGTCGGCTTCGTCGTGTTCGTCGGCCTGCAGGCGGCGAAGTACCCGGTCGGCATGTACATGACCGACAAGACCGGACTGGTCTTCCAGGTGCTGCCCATCGTGCTGATGGTGCCGCTCAACCTCGGGCTCTCGTGGTGGTTCATCGGCCTCGTCGGCGCGGCGGGCCCGGTGCTGGGGTCGGCGATCTCGGTGGCCGTCTGCCAGCTCGTGCCGAACCTCTGGTACGTGTCGCGCGACCTCGGACGCCGCCGGGCCGAGGCGGCCTCGAGTGCCGCGGTCGACCAGCCGGCCGACGGCGACGGCGACGGGACGACGGCGACCGCCGGCCTCGACGTCGACGAGCAGCGCGGAGACGAGACCGCGACCGACCAGGCGATCGCCGAGCGGGCGGTGGCCGAGCGAGCCGCCGACGAGCGGGCCGGTGCCGATGACCGTGCCGGTGACGGCCACCGTGCCGACGACGACGACGAGAAGGAGGCGCGGTGATCGAGGTCCTGTTCGCCCACGAACGCGACGTGGCCGGCTGGGCCGCCGACCACGCGGCCGGACGGCGCCCCGGCCTCTGGCCGTACGGCCTCGAGGCGCTGCGCGACACGGACCAGGAGGCGCGCATCGGCTCGGTGGCCGAACCCGGCCGCCTGCAGGTGCTGCGCGACCGCGTGGTGCCGCGCCGCGCCTCCTCGTCCGGGGTGCCGTCCGGCGACGTCGGGGTGACCTGGGACGAGAACGTGGCACGGCGGATGCTGCTGACGCGGCCGCACGAGCGGATGTACACCGGCGTGATCTGGGTGACCGACCGGGTCGACCGCGGGCAGGACGTCGGACGCATGCGCGACGTGCTGCGCCGGATGAGCGGGCTCTGGGTGATCAGTCGGGGCCAGGTCGAGCCGTTGCGACGGTTCGTCGGTGAGGACGGTCCGCCGGTCGGGTTCTTCACCTTCGGGGTCGACGAGCAGTTCTTCGCGGCGCGACCGTGGCCCGAGCGCCCCCTGGTGCTGAGCATCGGCGGCGATCGCGACCGCGACCCGGAGACGCTCTTCGCGGCGTTGCGGCAGGTGCACGCCGAGCGTCCGGACGTCGAGTTGATCGTGCAGACGACGAGCGACGCAGAGCCCCCGGAGGGCGTGACCGTGGTGCCCCACGTGTCGCACCGCGAGTTGGCCGAGCTGTACGCGCGGGCGTCGGTCGTGGCCGTGGCGACGCGCGACAACCTGCACGCGTCGGGCATGACGGTCAGCCTCGAGGCGATGGCCACGGGGCGGCCCGTCGTGATGACGGGCACCCCGGGCATCGAGGACTACGTCGTGCACGAGCGCACAGGACTGCTCGCACCGGTGGGAAACCCGTCGGCGCTCGCCGGGCACGTGCTGCGACTGCTCGGCGACGAGGCCGAGGCGCGCGCGTTCGGCGCGGCGGGGCGGGCCCTCGTCGAGGAGCGCCTGACGACGCGGCACCTGGCGGCGTCGCTGGCGGAGTTCGTCGGCGCGTCGGCATGAGCTCAGGGGTGCCGAGGGGCCTGGCCCGGTTGTGGCCCTTCACGCGCAGGGAGGCAGCGGTGCCGGGTGTCGACGGCGGATCCGTCCGGACCGAGGAGTCCGAGGTCGTCGAGGGTGCCGAGCACCTGAAGGTCCGCGTCCTGCTCGACCAAGAGCGCGGGTGGCCGGGCACCGAGTCCGAGGGCCTCTGGGCGCTGCCGTTGACGACCGGCGACTACCGCCTCGAGAACACGCCGTTCTTCGCCTTCGAGATGTCGAACGGCGACGAGGTCGCAGCCTCGGCGGACTCCGACGGCGTGCTCTGGGTGACCCGGGTCGTCTGGCGCGGGGGACGCATGACCGTCAGGATCATCACGAGTGATCGAGACGACTCGCTCGAGGGCATCCTGGCGGAGTTCGCGCCTCTCGGTGTGACGGGTGAGGGTTTTCCGCGGTTCCGGTTGCTGTCGTTCGACCTCGGCCCGGAGTCCGACGTCCCCGCCGTCAAGGAGATGCTGCGCGCCGGCGCGGCGTCCGGCCGGTGGGAGTACGAGGAGGCCGACGTGTCGGAGGAGTGGCTGGCTCTCTGAGTCGTCGGCGCACCGGCACGGCCGGTCGACGGGCCACCGTCCGTCTGCTTGGCTCTCGGCATGACCGAAGACCTGCCGCTCGTCGAGTTCGCGTTCCCCGGCCCGCTGCGCGACCGCATCGTCGCGGCCGTCGAGGCGGGTGCCAAGACGGCGACCAGCTCGCTGCTGCGCGAGTACGAGCTGGCCGGTGAGCCGCTGCCCCGCGACGGTCAGCGAGGGGTGATGGTGGACTCGGAGGGGCGGCGGCGGTCGGTGCTGGAGACCACCGGCGTCGAGTCGGTCGCCCTGAGCGACGTGCCCCTCGCACACGCACTCGCCGAGGGGGAGGGCTACGAGTCGGTGGACGACTGGCGAGCGGGGCACGTCCGCTTCTGGACCTCGCCCGAGATGCGGGCCGAGCTCGGCGAGGACTTCGTCGTCGACGACTCGACCGTGGTCGTCCTCGAGCGCTTCCGCGTCGTGCCCCCGTCGGGCGACGACCATGACGACCGCGACGACCGCGACGACCGCAAGGTCGCCGGGCCGACGGCGTCGTCGCCTGACGCCGCGGGGTGATCGCGGCCCGGGCGAGGCGTCCGGTGCCGGCGCGCTCTCGTGGGTGCGCCTCCTTCGTCGTCGTCCGGCCTCAGTCCGTCACTCGTCGGGCAGGGCCAACTGCGAGCCGACGCGTCCGTCGCGCGGCGGGGCCGAACGGGCGGGTCGCGGCGGGGCCGGTGGCAGCGCCAGCGCGCGGTGTCGTGCGGCGTCGGCCCGAGCCAGGGCAGTCACGGCGCCCAGGCACGTCGCCGCCTGGAGGAGGCCCAGGAGCGCCGGCAGCACGAGCAGCGTCAGCTGGCCATCGGACGGCAGCCCCGAGACGACGATCGCGGCCCAGGCGAGGAGCCAGGCTGCGGGCAGCCAGACCGACCGGCTCACGACGGCCACGGACGTGCCGATCAGCCGTCCCGCTGCCGCGACGACCTCGTCGCGGTCCTCGGGCTCGATTTTTGGCGGGCGCGCGGTGAACTGCCGCTCGATGCGTTCGCTGCGGCGCCAGTCCCCGAGCGGGACCCCGGGTGGGGGCGCGGCCGAGCGGTCGACCACCGGGCAGAGCGTCGCGACCAGGCAGCCCAGGGCAGCCGCGAAGAGCACGATCGCCACGACGTCGCGCTCGGGCGTCCCGTCGAAGAGGCCCCAGGCCGCGTCGGCGACGACGAGGAAGGCCCCGAGGGTCGTGGCGGCGAGCCCGCTCACGAGCGTCCTGCGGCGCACCCTGCCGGGGTCGAGGAACTCCGCCCGGCGTGCACGGTAGACGCTCCGGCCGCGCCGCACCGCCCCCACGTACCCCAGCGGACGATCCCTCGGGTCTGCCCTTGATAAATTTGTCAACGAGCTCCCGCGGCACGCCGGCGCAGCTCGGCCGCGACGATGCGGCGCCCCTCGAGCACGGCGCGCAGGCCGACGAGCAGCGTCCCCGGCGATCGCACGAACTGTCTCCGACCGCCCTGCAGCAGCACCTCCCACGCGATGCGCGGGGTCAGTCGCCGCCACCGCCGCAGGTCGTCGTCGCCGAGGTGCTTCGCGGCGAAGAGCAGCCGGTTGCGGATGTTGTAGCGGTAGTACCCCGCCGACTTCGCCTGCCCCGACCGGTCGGCCCCGCCGGCGGTCTGCGTGCCCCCCTCGGCGTGGACGACGGTGACGTCGTCGAGAAGCCGCAGCGCGCCTCCTGCGCCGACGACGCGGCGAGACAGGTCGACGTCCTCCCAGTACAGGAAGTAGTCGTCGTCGAAGCCGCCGCAGCGCTGCCACAGCTCGTCGCTCAGCACGAGGCAGGCGCCGCTCAGCCACTCCTCGACGCGCGCGCCGGGCTCGCGTCGACGGCGCGACCGGATGCGTCCGTCGTCGAGGTACAGGTCGCTGCCGGCCGACCAGAGGCTGCCGTCGGGGCGCAGCACCCTCGGCGCGCTCATGGTCAGGGGCTCGGACGAGGAGGCGCGGTGCAGCGCCGCGAGCGAGGTCGCGTCGGCCACCGCGTCCGGGTTGAGCAGCACGTGGTGGCGCGCCCCGGCCTCGCGGGCCCGGGCGACGCCGAGGTTGACGCCGGTGCCGAACCCCTCGTTGTCGTCGGGAGCCACGAGCAGCCAGCCCTCGTCGGCCACCAGCTCGCTCACCCGGGCACGTTCGCCCGCCCCCGACCAGTTGTCGACGACGACCACGACGAGGCCGTCGACCGCCCATGAGACGGGGGCGAGGTTCTGCCGCAGCAGCTCGGTCGAGCCGTAGTTGACGACGACCACCGACAGTCCCGCGAGCGACTCACCCACGGCTCGTCCCCCGTCCACCCGACGGAGGCGCGGTGTGCGACCCGGCGCCGGTCACCGACCTGACATGCTGGGGGCCGTGACGACCGACCCGACCGCACCGCGCCTCCTGACGATCGCCGTGCTGACCTTCCGCCGGCCCCGCGACCTCGACGCGGTGCTGCCGCTGCTCGTCGAGCAGGCGCGCGGCGTGCGCGCGCTCGGCGTCGAGGCCCGCGTGCTCGTGGTCGACAACGACGCGAGCGGGTCGGGCCGCGAGCGCGTCGAGGCGGCGGCGCTCGCGGCGGCCGACCCCGGCGACGTGCCCGGTGCCGTCGACCCCGTGGCGGTGCGGTACGTCGTCGAGGCCACGCCCGGCATCGCCTCGGCCCGCAACCGGGCCCTGGCCGAGAGCGGCGAGAGCGACCTGCTGGTCTTCATCGACGACGACGAGCGGCCGTCTGAGCCGTGGCTCGCGGCCCTGCTCACGCTGCAGGCCGAGACCGGCGCCGCAGCCGTCGTCGGCCCCGTGCGCAGCGAGTACGAGGTCGAGCCCGAGCCGTTCATCGTCGAGGGGCGCTTCTTCGTCCGGCGTCGGCTGGCCACCGGCACGCCCGTCGACGTCGCCGCCACCAACAACCTGCTGCTCGACCTGGCCGCGGTGCGCCGCCAGGGGCTCGCCTTCGACGTGGCGCTCGGGCAGCTCGGCGGCGAGGACACCCTCTTCACCCGCAGCCTCGTCTCGGGTGGCGGCACGATCCTCTGGTGTGCCGAGGCCGTCGTCACCGACGTCGTCCCGGCTGCCCGCGTCACGCGGCGCTGGGTGGTGCAGCGGGCCTACAGCAGCGGCAACGGCTGGAGCCTGACCTCGGTCATGCTGTCCGCGCGAGGGGCCTCGCGAGTGGCCACGCGCCTCCGGCTCTCGGCGAAGGGCGGCGTGCGCGTCGTCGGCGGGCTGGGCCGCTACGCGGTCGGCACGATCACCCGACCGCTCGGTCGACGGGCCCTCGGCCAGCGCGCCCGCGGCATCCGCACGATGGCCCGCGGCGCCGGCATGGTGGCGGGCGCGTGGGGCGCGGGGTACCGCGAGTACGGCCGCGGCGACGGCTGAGGTCACGAGCGGGCCCGTCGCCCGCCGCCCGACGCCCGACCGCCCACGGCGTCGATGGCCCGGCGGTACGCCGCGACGTGTGCCTCGCCGGCACGGTCCCAGTCGCGGGCCGACAGATCGGGGCGGGCGTCGTCCGACAGGAGTGACGCCGCCTCGAGCGCACGCTCGACGTCGGCGGACGCGAGCTCGTCCGAGTACTGGCGCACCCAGTCGGCCCCGACCTCGTCGGCCAGGCGGGCGTTGACCTCGTTGGCCGGCACCAGCACCGGGCGGCCGAGCGACAGGGCCGTCAGCACGCCGCCCGAGTTGTGCATCTCGCGGTAGGGCAGCACGACCAGCTCTGCCCGCCGCACGGTGTCGATGAGGGCCTCGTCGTCCAAGAACCTCAGGTCGAGGCTGACCCGGGGGTCGTCGGCCGCGAGCTGCTCGAGGCCCCGCGCCAGTTCGGGAGACGAGGGCTTGCCGGCGGCGTGCAGGCGTCGGTCGTCGCCCCGCACGCCGCGGAAGGCGCGGACCAGGCCGTCGACGCCCTTGTAGCGGCGGATGAACCCGAAGTACGAGACGCGGCCGGTCTCGCGAGCCGGCCACGGCCAGCGCGAGAACCAGTCGACGTAGTGGCCGTGGGGGATGAGCGCCCCGAGCGCGTCGGGGTGCTCGGGCGTCTCGTCGTTCAGGCGCACCCAGAGCGTGGTGCGCCGTTCGATCCAGCGCAGCAGCACCCGCTCGCGGCGCGAGATGCCGCTCGGCAGCTCGAGGTTGTGCTCGGTGCGGACGATCGGCGTGCGGGTCGCCGCCAGCTTCGCGACCAGGGCGACGGTCAACGCCTGGCGCACGAGCGCCTTGAGCGGGCTCCGGCCCGAGACCAGGATCTCGGGCCAGTGCACGTGGAACACGTCGTAGCGGCCGAGGAGCGCGCCCTTCCAGCTGAAGGTGCGCACCTCGACCCCGGGCACCGCGCCGACGGCGTCCCGGAGCATCACGAGGTAGGGGTTGGTCGTCGGCCGCGGTCGAGGGAACGACTGCTGCACGACGAGCCCGCTCGGGTGCTCCGGGACGGCGCCGGTCACGGCTTGAAGACGCTCAGGTCGTCGAACGAGACCGTCTGCGGGGCGTTGGTGGACGAACCGGAGGCGTAGGCGGCCAGGGCCACCGAGCCGGGGGCCTGCAGCCCGGCGAACGCGTCGGTCGTCGAGACGGTCCAGGCCGTGGGCTCGGTGGTGCCGTCGAGCCAGACCTTCGCACGGATAGTCGTCGTGCCCGACCCGCTCACCTGCAGCCGCACGTTCACCTTCGCCCCGGGCGTGACCGCTCCCGGGACCAGCGTCTCGTTGACCAGCGTCACGTTCGTCGACGTGCCCTTGTAGGCGTTCAGCGCGACGACGAGTCGACCGTCCGAGCGGTAGCGCAGGGTCGCGCGGTACTCGGAGTTGGTGGCGACCTTGCGGCCCGTGACGTAGACGTACGTGCCGCCGCCGGTCGCCGCCTTGTCGAGGCTGACGCTGGTGCGCAGGTCGGTGTCGGTCGCGCTGACGCCGGTGAGGGCCATCGAGGTGCTCCAGCCGGCGGCGCCCAGGTACTGGGTGCCGACGCCGTTCGCGACGGCGTACTGCGAGGCCTGGCCGGTGCGCGTCCAGGCGCCGCCCACGTCGGCCGAGCCCCAGCCGTTCGACGCCGAGCGCCCGAAGCCGTCCTGCGCGATCGCCGTGACGACCGGAGGCGCGGTGACGGTCACCGTCGAGGTGCGCGTCCCCGTGGCTCCCTTGTCGTCGGTGACGACGAGGGTCACGGTGTACGTGCCGCCCGTGGCGTAGTCGTGCTTCGCGGTGCTGCCCGTCGCCGTGCCGCCGTCGCCGAAGTCCCAGGCGTACGAGGCCACGGTGCCGTCGCTGTCGGTCGAGGCGCGCCCGTCGGTGGTCACCGAGAGCTTGTCGATCGCCGTGGTGAACGCCGCGGTGGGGGCTGCGTTCGGGATCGGCGCGACCGTGACGGTGCCCGTCGAGCTGCCGGTGGCGCCCTTGTCGTCGGTCACCGTGAGGGTCACCGTGTAGGTGCCGGCGGCGGCGTAGGAGTGCGACGCCGTCTTGCCGGTGGCCGTGCCGCCGTCGCCGAACGTCCAGGCGTAGCCGGCCACCGTGCCGTCGGGGTCGGCCGAGGCCGTCGCGTCGGTCGACACCGCCAGGCCGGACGTGGCGCTGGTGAACGACGCCGTCGGGGCGACGTTGGCCGGCGGGGCCGGCGCGACGGTGACGGTGCCGGTCGAGGTGCCGGTGGCTCCCTCGCCGTCGGTCACCGTGAGGGTGACCGTGTACGTGCCGGCCGTGGCGTAGGCGTGGCTCGTGGTCGAGCCCGTCACCGCCGCCGTGCCGTCACCGAAGTCCCAGCGGTAGGACGCGACGGTCCCGTCCGCGTCGGCCGAGGCGCGGCCGTCGACCGCGACGACCAGGTGGTCGACGGTCGAGGTGAACGAGGCGGTGGGGGCCGCGTTGACACGGGGCGGCGTCACCGTCACGGTCGCGGTCGAGGTGCCCACGGCGCCCCGGTCGTCCGACACGGTCAAGGTGACCGTGTAGGTGCCGCCGGCGGCGTAGGTGTGCGTGGGCTGCGCCCCCGAGGCCACGGCGGAACCGTCGCCGAAGTCCCAGGCGTACGAGGCGATCGAGCCGTCGGCGTCCGCCGAGGTGCCGCCGTCGAAGGCGACGCCGAGACCGGTGGGTGCCGAGGTGAAGGCTGCGGTGGGCGCTGCGTTCGGTTTGTCCGCGCCGAGGGCGTAGTGCTGCGCGACCGTGGCGGCGTCGAGCGGACGGGCGTAGACGGCCGCCTCGTCGAGGCTGCCCTGCCAGTAGCCCGACCCCGAGTTCCACGAGCTGTCGCCGCCGAGGCGCCAGTACCCGCGGTAGCCGTCCGACGCGGTCGACGGGTTCGAGCCGACCTGGACGCCGTCCACGTAGAGCTTCATGCCCTCGGAGCCCTGGGTCGCCACGACCTGGTGCCACCGTCCGTCGTTGTAGCTCGCGGTGCTGCTGGCGAGGTTCATCTGGCCGGTCCAGTTGCCGAACTGCAGACGGCCGTCCTGCTCCATGTAGACGTGGCGGTCGTAGTTGCCGCTGTAACCGGTCTGCTGGTTTCCGAAGCCGATCAGTTTGCCGCCCGAGGTCGAGGTCGTGTTGAACCAGGTCTCGAGCGTGTAGTTGTTCGGGGTGTCGTACGAGGTGGTCGTCGAGACCCCGCCGGACGACCCGTCGAAGCTCGCCGAGTGACCCGATCCCGAGGCGACGGCGGGGGCGCCACCGGTCGCGACGCCACCGCTGACGAGGCCGTCCGTGCCGACCGGCGAGGCGTCGGCCGCAACCGTCTGGCCGTCACCGTCGAGGCGGAAGTACACCTCGGGGTCGTCCTGGAACACCCGGGCGCCGTAGGCGTCGGCGGGGGACTTCGGCAGCTTGCTGGTGCGTCCCGACGAGACCCACTGGCCGTCGACCTGCTTGGCGCTCAGGGCCTTCGGGTACACCGACACGTCGTCGATGTCGCCCTGGAAGTACGGTGCGCCGTCCCAGTTGTTGTCGCCGCCGATCCGCCAGTAACCGGTGTAGTCCTGGGCTCCGGTCGTCCCGGCGTCGGTGGCGACCTTCTTGCCGTCGACGAAGAACGACTGGCCGGCCGAGCTCAGCGTACCGACCACCTGGTGCCACTGGCCGTCGTTCAACGCGGTCGGGCTCGTGATGATGCGGCTCGCGTTCGGGTAGACGCCGAACGACACGTGACCTCGCGGGTCCATGTACAGGTGGCGGTCGTACGAGTTCGAGGCGCCCGTGTTCGAGCTGCCGAAGCCGACGATCTTGCCGCCGGTCGTCGACGTGGTGCGGAACCAGGCCTCGACCGAGAAGGTCTGCGGCCCGGCGATCGCCGACGCGGTGGACGAGAGCCCGGTGTCGGTGCCCGAGAACGTGCTCGAGCCGTCCGAATCGGTGGACGCCTGGCCGGTGGCCCCGCGGGTCACGCCGGCCTGGGCCTGCTGGTCGTCGAAGCCGATCGAGTCGTAGACGGTCGAGCCGCTCTTCTCACCCAGGCGCCAGAGGGCCGTGGCGCCGTCGGCGGCGACCTGCTGCTGGTAGGGCGACGGCGCGGTGGCCGAGACGGTCACCGTCACGGTGTCGCCGAGGACGGTGTTGCCGAGCGGGTCGGTGGCCCTGACGCGGTAGTCGTGGCTGCTTCCGGCTGCCAGGCCCTTGTCGACGAACCCGATGGAGGGGCGTTTCCAGAAGGTCGAGGACGCGGTCGTCGTGTAGACGGGCGTGTTCAGGTTGCCGTCGCGGTAGACCGAGTACGTCAGGTTGGCGTTGTCGCGGTCCCAGTTGGACTGCCACGCGACGCGGACGCTGCCCGACTCGAGCGACACCAGGCTGGGCTTGAACAGGGCGCCCGAGTACACCGGGCCCTCCTTGTTCGGGGCGATGCTCGACACGGCGAAGCGGGTCAGGCCGTACTGCGCCTTGCCGTTGACCGAGGGGAACTCGCCGCCGTACACGACGTACTTGTCGTTCGCCGCGACGCTCCACGGGCCCTGGTTCTGACCCGTGTAGGTGCCGGTGCCGAAGTCGGGGAACCAGTTGAGGATGCTCGGGGCGGGCGTGCCGGCGAAGTTGTAGTAGCCGTAGGGGTCGTTCGTGATGGTCTGCGTGGCCGAGTCGCTGAAGGCCATCGCGCGCTGGAAGGTCCAGGGGTTCGTCTGGGGCTGCCCGCCGATGTTGCCGCAGTAGTGCGGGTGGCCGGCGATGTAGACGGTGGTGCTGTTGGCGGCGACCGAGTAGGTGTCGCCGTGGCAGTCCTCGACCCAGACGAGGTCGCCGTTCCAGGTGGACTTGAAGGCGCCCTCGAGACGGCCACCGCCGCCGAAGGTGTACCCCGAGCCGTAGACGCCTGCCGCCGTGGCGCTCAGGCTGTAGATCGCGGCCTGGCCTCCGCCGTTGCGGACGACGTCGTTCGCTTGGAAGGGCAGGTTGGCCGCCGTGGTCGGGTCGAGCATGGCGAGGCCGTAGCCGGGCTGTGCCGAGCCGTTGACCGAGCTGAACGATCCGCCGAGCACGATCTTCGAACCGTCGGGGCTCGCGACCATGGCCAGCACGTCGCCGCCGGCGATCTGGGGTGCCCACGGCAGGTTGGTGCCGTTCGAGGCGGTCACCGCGGCGGCCTTCGTGCGGGTGTCCTTGCCGATGCTCGAGAACACGCCGGCGACGTAGACGTTCTGGCCCACGGCGGCGATCGCGTTCACCGTCGCGTTCGTCCCCGGGTTCCAGCTGGTCACCAGGGCGCCGGTCGTCGGGTCGAGCGCGGCGAGACGGTACTTGTTGACGCCGTTGACCTTGGTGAAGGCGCCGCCGATGTAGAGGCGCTTGCCGTCGGGCGAGGCCGCGAGGGCCTTCACCTGCCCGTCGACGACCGGGGCGAAGGTCGTCGACAGGGCTCCCGTCGTGATGTCGTAGGCGAGGATGTAACTGCGGGGCACCTCGTTGACGCCGGCCGCGGCACCGGCCGGGCGCGCCTTCGTGAACTTGCCGGCCGCGTAGACCGTGTTGCCCACGATGACCTGCGAGAACACCGAACCGTCGATCTGCGGCGTCGGAAGCGCGTCAGCGGTGACCGTGGCGGGGGTCGACGGCGACGTCGGGTCGGCGGGGGCGGAGTCGGCCGCAGCGGGCTGCACTCCGACCAGGACGGACAGGAGCACGGCGGACGCAGCGACGATCGCGGGCAGGCGAAGGCGCGACGAGACGGTTCTTCCCATGGGGAGGCCTCATTCGGGTCGGGTAAGTGACACCGGCATTCGGGTACCGATGGCTTGACGACTATAAGGTCCCCCCAAGGGGGGACAATGGCCCCCGTTGTGGTCACAGCGTCGCTACGCGGCTGCTCCTTCGAAGACCACGACCGGCACGTCGACCGCGTAGTCGACCGTCAACCGGAGGCCGCCACGCTCGTCGGCGGGAACCTCGAACACGTACGTGCCGATCGCCGTCGCGCCGGCCTCGACGGACGCCGGGAACGAAGAAGTCCCGGTCGAGAAGGTGTTCGCGGGGGTGCGACCCGAACCGTACGCCAGGTTGACGACCACCGTCGACAGGTCGACCGCGGCCCCCGTCGAGTTGACCATCTCGAGCTCGGCCCGGACGCCGGGGCCCGCGACCTCGCCGGGCAGGACGGCCTCCCCGTCGACCGCGGTCAGGCTTTTCACCCGGACCGTCACCCCGTCGACGACCGTGGGCGATCCGTCGAGGCCGACGGGTGGTGACTCGGGTGTGTCGGGCCCCGCGGCCGGTGGCGTGCTCGCCGTCGGTTCGTCCGACGCGCCCTCGCCGGGGGTACCGCTCGACGACCCACCCGTCGGCTGGGCGGTCGACGCCGTGTCGTCGGGCGACGGCGAGGCGCCTCCTCGGCCGGTGAGCACGAGTGCCAGCACCACGGCGACCACGACCACGACGACGACGGCCACGACGGCGATGGTCCGACGTCGGCGGGGCGACGAGGCGGACGGGGGCTCGACGGGGGACTCACCTTCGGGGGGCATGGGGCACTCCAGGTTCGGGGCGGGGGAGGAACGCGAGGGCGAGGGCGAGCACGAGCGTCGGGAACGACGTGTAGAAGGGCGCGAAGAAGACGTTCCACAGGCTCTGCGCCGAGGCGTAGAGCAGCAGGCCGCTCGCCGTGCCCTCGGCCAGGCGCCGGACGACGCCGACGGCGAGCACGACGACGGCCGTGGCCACGAACAGCAGGCCCACGATGCCGGACTGGGCCCAAAGGTCGCCGAACACCGAGTGCAGTTCGACGTGGCCTCCGAACATGAACCGTTCGACGTAGCCGTTGTTCGGCTGGTAGCCGATGGTGTTCATGCCCTCCTTGGCGATCTGCACGTCCTGGGGCGACGGCACCGACCCGGTGCCGAACCCCCACGGGTGGTGCTCCATGAGGGCGAAGGTGGCCGCGAGCTCCGGCCGCCCGCCGAGGATGAGCGACCCCGACTGCCGCAACTGCTCGAGGCTGCGGGCCTGGGTCGTGACGCCGAGGTAGCCGTCGAGGATGAGGGCCTGCCCGAGCTGGTAGACCGCCACGCCGAGTCCGCCCAGCCCCACGAGCACGGCCACCGCCGACGGTCGGCGGTGCGGTCTCACGATGGCGACCTGGGCGAAGACGAGCAGCGCGGCGAGCAGCAGCAGCCCGAAGGCCGAGCGCGAGTCGTTCAGTGCCGCGACGACGATGAGCGTCGCGAGCGCGCCGAGTTCCCACCGGCGACCGAACCGCGCGGCGAGCGCGAGCAGGATCACGGTCACGGGCAGGGCGAAGCCGAACTTCCAGGGGTTGGTCGCGAAGAGCGTCGTGTCGGGGGTGAACCCGAGCGCGAGGCCGACGCCGAACCAGAGGGCCGCCCGGTGCGACGTGAGGACGTCGCGCCCCCAGACGAACAGGCCGACGCTCAACACGGTGCCCACGAGGAACACCGTGCCGGGGATCACCTCGCTCGGATCGGTCTCGTGGTCGGCCGCGTTGGCCACGCCCAGCCAGAGGCCGGCGGCGGTCGCCAGCAGGCCGAGCGCGACGAAGGCGGTCCCTCCGCGTTGGCGTCGCAGGTGCGCCCACCACACGGGCAGCATGACGAGGGCGACCACGAAGCCGACCTGCAGGCTCTGCGGCAGGGTGAAGCGCATGCCCAGCAGCACGAGGCAGGCCGCAGCGAGCGCTCGCACCCAGGTGCGCGGTTCGAGCGGGGCGTCGCCCGTGCTCGGGACGCCGAGGGCGGGCGGTCGCCACGAGGAGGCGCGCGCGACGCCTCGGCGCGAGGTCGCCGAGGCGCTCGGGCCGGCTCCGGGGGGCGTCATGCGTGAACTCTAGGCGACGACGGCGCGTCGCCGGACACCCCTCACGGGTGGCACCCGGAGGGATGCCACCCGTGAGGAGGGCACCCCCACGGGGGCTGACGGACGCTTGCCAACCGCGCATAGATGTATGAGGATTCGTTCTTGTCTTCGCCGAGGTCCCGACTCGACTCGCCGCAGCACCGATCGCGCAAGCCCCCGTCCTGGGGGTACGCGCCGGATCCATCGATACTCCACCCCCACGAAAGGAGCACCGATGCTCGACGCTCACGCACCCCAGCTCGGCTCACCGAACCGCACGCGGACGGTCTTCAGCGCACTCACCATGGCGGTGGCCTGCGTCGCCGCCGTCCTCGTCCCCGCGACCAGCGCCTCCGCGGCCACCACGACCGTCGCCTCCGACGCGTCGGGCCGCACGACCTCCGGCGGCTGGGGCAAGGCCGACAAGGGCGGCACCTGGACCACCTGGTCCGGGCCGACCAAGGCCACCTTCTCCGTCGGCGGCGGCGTCTCGTCCATCACGGGGCTCGTCCCCGGTGGGTCGGCGACGGCGTCGCTCACCGGAACCTCGGTGCAGGACGTCGAGGTGCGCGAGACGATCCGCCTGCCCCAGACGACCGGCGGCTTCTACCAGGGGTGGGAGCTGCGCAAGCAGGCCGACGGCTCTGCCTACCGCGGGAGGCTCGAGCAGGGTTCGTCGGGCAAGGTCGCCCTGGCGATCACCAAGGTCGGTAAGTCGGGCGAGAAGGACCTCGGTCGCGTCGCCCTGCCTGCGGGCGTGACGAAGGGCTCGGCCGTCTCGGTCGCGTTCCGCGTCGTCGGCACCGGCTCGGTCGCCTTGCAGGGCAAGGGTTGGACGGCGGGCTCGACCGAGCCCGGCTGGCAGCTCTCGGTCTCGGACTCGTCCGCCGACCGCATCGCGAAGCCCGGCGGCGTCGGGCTGTGGCAGTACTCGAGCTCGTCGAACAAGGCCGTCGCCACGACCACCTTCGACGACCTGACCGTGGTCCAGTCCCCCCAGGACGCCGTGCCCACCCCGGTGCCCGTCCCCGCCCCGACGCCGACACCCGCCCCGGCCCCGGCTCCGGAGCCCGCCCCCGAGCCGACGCCCGCGCCCGAGACCGACCCCGCCCCGTCGCGGGGGTCCGTGCCCGTGGGGTCGGCGTCCTACGCCGTGCCCGCGGGGGCGCTGTTCGTGGCGCCGGGTGGCAACGACGGTGCCGCAGGCAACCAGGCCGCGCCGTACCGCACCCTCGCCGCCGCCGTGGCGAAGGCGAAGGCCGGCGCCACCATCGTCCTGCGCGCCGGCAGCTACAACGAGAGCGTCGTGGTGCCGTTCAACAAGCCCCTGACGATCCAGGCCTACCCGAAGGAGGCCGTCTGGCTCGACGGCTCGGTGCCCGTGTCGTCGTGGCAGCGCTCGGGTTCGGGCTGGAGCACGCCCTGGTCGACCTTCCCCTCCTCCGCGCTGCTCGGCATCGCCGACAACCCGCGCTTCCTGCAGTCGGGGTTCCCCCTCGCCGGCCGCCCGGACCAGGTCTTCCTCGACGGCGTCCAGCTCACCCAGGTCACGCCCGACGCGCTCGCGCCCGGCACCTTCGCGGCGGACCCCGCCGGCGGTCGGGTGCTGATCGGCAGCGACCCCGCCGGCCACGAACTGCGCATCAGCAACAAGCAGCAGGCCATCTGGGTGCAGGCGCCGAACACGACCCTCCAGGGCTTCGGCGTGCGTCGGTACGCGACGCTCGACGCCGACCGCGGCACGGTCCGGCTCGGCAACACCGGTGCCACCGCCCGTGACCTCGTCGTCTCCGAGAACGCCATGATCGGCGTCAACCTCGAGAACAACGGCGGCACGCTGCAGCGACTCACGGTCGAGCACAACGGCATGCTCGGCATCGGTGCCAACGCGTCCTACGAGATGAAGCTGACCGACTCGGTCGTCCGCGAGAACAACTGGCAGCGCTTCAAGGAGACCCCGGTCTCCGGTGGCGTCAAGATCACGCGTTCACGCGGAGTGACGGTCTCGAACAACGACGTCAGCCGCAACTACAGCTCGGGTCTCTGGCTCGACGAGTCCGTCTACGACTCGAAGGTCGTGGGCAACACGGTCGTCGACAACGAGTGGACCGGCATCCAGCTCGAGCTCTCGAGCAAGTCCGTCATCGCGGGCAACACGGTGACCGGCGGCAAGGCGGGCATCCAGATCATCGGCAGCGACGACGTGCGCATCTACAACAACTCGGTCGGCGGCTTCAGCCAGTTCGGCGTCAAGGTGTTGCAGGACGAGCGTCGTCAGGCGACCGCGGCCACCGGCCAGGACCGTCGCCGGCCGATCCCCGACCCCACGATGAGCTGGGTGACGGGCAAGATCACCATCGCGAACAACGCCTTCGGCAAGGGCGGCTACTACCAGGTCTACGTGCTCGACTCGAAGACCAACCGGTCGGCCGACTCGATGGGCATCACGGTGACGGGCAACGCCTTCAACCAGCGGCGCACGACGGCCCAGGCCACGTTGGTCGGCTGGGGTGCAGGCGACAACAAGACGGTCACCCGGTTCGACTCGACGTCGGCGCTGGCGGGCAAGAACTCGTCCTGGCGCAACGTCGAGACCTCGTCGGTGCTCGACCTGGGCGCCATGACCGGCCTGCTCACCTCGTCGCTCGGCATCGTCTCGGCCCTGCCGTCCGACATCGCGGCTCTGCTCGGCCAGCCCAGCACGGCGCGGCGCATCGGCGCGTTCTGACCGACGCGACGGAGCCCGGCCCCGGCCGGGCTCCGTCACCCGTCAGGAGGCGCGGGTCGGCCCCCCGACACCGCCTACGATTGACCCCGTGATCCTGGCCATCGACACCTCAGCCGGCTCGTCCGTCGCCGTCGTCGACCGCGACGGCGGGGTCCTCGCCGAACGCACGGTCGCCGACACCCGGCGCCACGCCGAGGTGATCGGCAGCCTGATCGACGAGGCCCTGCGCGAGGCCGGCGTCGCCCCGTCCGACCTCTCGGCCGTGGTCGCCGGTCGCGGCCCCGGCCCCTTCACGGGCCTCCGCGTCGGCATCGCCGCGGCCCGGGCGTTCGCCTTCGGCGCCGGCGTGCCCTGCCTGTCGGTCGGCAGCCACGACGCGGTCGCGTTCGAACGGCTCTCGGCCGAGGCCGGTCGCCCGGTCGCCACGGCCGGTGGGCGACTCGACTCGCCTCTCGTCGTCGTCACCGACGCCCGGCGCCGAGAGGTGGCCCACAGCGCGTGGTCGGGTCTCGACGACGACGGCCTGCCCGTGCTCGCGGCCGGCCCCGCCCTCACGAAGCCGGCCGACCTCGACGAGGCGACCGGCGCCTCCTCGTCCTGGCCCCGCACCGACCCCGACGCGACGACGGTCTCTGCGGCCGCCCTGGGCATGCTGGCCGAGCGCCTCTTCGAGCACGGCCGCGCCTTCGCCGACGCCGAGCCCCTCTACCTGCGCGAGCCCGACGTGACCCCGTCGGCCGGCCCGAAGCCGGTGACGCGATGAGCGTCCTGCTGCGCACGGCCACCCTCGACGACCTCGACGGCATCATGGCGATCGAGACCACGACGTTCGCGAACGACGCCTGGTCGCGCGCGAGCATGACGCACGAGTTGACGGCACCCGGCGGGCGCTACCTGGTGGCCGAGGGCGACGACGCCGCCGTCGTCGGTTACGCCGGCATGCTGGCGCCGAAGGGGGCCCGCGAAGCCGACGTCCAGACCATCGCCGTGCTCGCCGAGCACCGTGGTCGGGGGCTCGGCCGCGCGATGCTGACGCAGCTGCTCGGTGAGGCTCGTCAGGCCGGGGTGCACGAGGTGTTCCTCGAGGTGCGGGCCGACAACCCCGGGGCGCAGCACCTCTACGAGTCGCTCGGATTCGTGCCGATCGCGGTCCGGAAGCGCTACTACATGCCCGACGGGGTCGACGCCGTCGTCATGAGGCTCACCCTGTCCGCCGCGGTCACCGAGACCGTTCCGACCCGGGCCGAGCCGTTCGGTGACGCCCCCCTCGACCGGCAGGACGACCGCCCGTGACCACCACCCGCGAACCGCTCGTGCTCGGCATCGAGACCAGCTGCGACGAGACCGGCATCGGCATCGTCCGGGGTCGGACGCTGCTGGCCAACGTCATCTCGTCGTCGATGGACGAGCACGCCCGCTACGGCGGCGTGGTGCCCGAGGTCGCCGCCCGTGCCCACCTCGAGGCCCTCGAGCCGGCGCTCGCAGCGGCGCTCGCCGAGGCCGACGTCACGGTGGCCGAGCTCGACGCGATCGCCGTCACCAGCGGCCCGGGGCTCGCCGGCGCGCTCATGGTCGGGGTCGGCGCGGCGAAGGCCCTGGCGCTCGCCACCGGCAAGCCGCTCTTTGCCGTGAACCACCTGGTCGGGCACGTCGGGGCCGACGTGCTGCGCGAGGACGGCAGCGAGCTCGAGCTGCCGACGATCGCCCTGCTCGTGTCGGGCGGACACACCTCGCTGCTGCACGTGCGCGACCTGGTCGACGACGTCGAGCTGCTCGGCGAGACCATCGACGACGCCGCGGGCGAGGCCTTCGACAAGGTCGCCCGCCTGCTCGGCCTGCCCTACCCGGGCGGTCCGCAGATCGACCGGGTCGCCGAGGGCGGCGATCCGCGGGCCATCCGGTTCCCGCGCGGGCTGACCCTGCCGAAGGACCTCGCGAAGCACCGCTACGACTTCTCGTTCTCGGGGCTCAAGACGGCCGTCGCCCGGTGGGTCGAGCAGCGTCGCAGCGAAGGAGGCGCGGTGCCGGTCGCCGACGTCGCCGCCAGCTTCCGAGAGGCGGTCGCCGACGTCCTGCTGACCAAGGCGCTCGCGGCCTGCGCCGACCGCGGCGTGCCCCGTCTGCTGCTCGGCGGGGGAGTCGTCGCGAACGCCCGCGTCCGCCAGCTCGCCGCCGAGCGCTGTGCGGCCGCCGGCGTCGAACTGCGCGTGCCGCCGCTCTCGCTCTGCACCGACAACGGCGCGATGATCGCCGCGCTGGGCGCCGAGCTCGTGTCGCGTGGCCGGGCGCCGTCGCCGCTCGACTTCGGGGCCGACTCGACCCTGCCCGTGACGACGGTGCAGGCCGTCTGAGCCCGGCCTGGCGGTCGTCCGCGGGGCCGACCCGCGCCGCGGCAGGTCGAGGACCCGGTCGTCGGGGCGCCGTCGCCGCTAACATGCAAGGGCTCGACCGACCGCGGCCGTCACCGGCCGAACCTCAGCAGAAGGACGTCACCGATGACCGACCCCCACTCCGCACCCCAGGGCCAGCCCTCGTCGCAGAACCCCTACCAGGGGCAGCCGCCGACGTACCAGGGGCAGCAGCCGGCTCACCAGGGGCAGCCCTACGGTGGCCAGCCCGCCTACCAGGGCCAGAACGGCGCCCCCGGGCAGCGCAACACCCTCGCGCTCGTCTCGATGATCCTCGGCATCGCGGGCTTCGTCACGGCCATCACCTCGATCGGCGCGATCGTCACCGGCCACATGGCGTTGAGCCAGATCAAGAAGCGCGGGGAAGAAGGCCGTGGCATGGCCTTGACGGGGCTCATCCTCGGGTACGTCGTCGTCGCCCTCACGATCATCGGCATCATCCTGATCATCGCCGTCTTCGGGGCGATCGCCAGCAACCCCGACATCTACGACGGCAGCTACAACTCGTAAGCCGGGCCGGCGCTCGAGGCGTCGTCTCCCAGGGGCCGCTCATCGGCGGCCTCGCTAGCATGACGGGGTCCGCACCGGACGGTGCGGGCCCCTTCGTGTCCCGAGACCCCTCCGTCACCCGCGTGACCGGGCGGGTCGACGACACGACCGACGCATCGCACGCGAAAGGCAGCTGATGGCCACCGACGACACCACCCCCGAGAAGCCGTCCTCGGCGCCGTCCGCGCCGTCGGCTCCCACCCCGCCCACGGCGCCCGGTGCGCCGCCCGTCCGCCCCTCCGAGGGTGACCGGGGTGCGGCCGAGTCGTCGCCGCCCCTGCCGCCCACCGCCTTCCCGGGGGCGGCGTCGCAGCCTCCCGCGTCGTCGCCGTACGCCGGGGCCGGTGCGCCGCCGACGGGCTCGGCTCCGTACGGGGCCCCCCAGGGGGCGTCCGCTCCCCACTCGCGCCCCGAGCGATCCCTCCCGGGGCAGGTCCCGCCCGGTGCTCCTCAGCCTCCCCGGCCGCCGTACGGGCAACCCGGCACGCAGCCGCCGGCCGCGTACGGGCAGCCGGTCGGGTACGGCCAGCAGCAGGGCTACGGCCAGCCGCAGGGTCAGGGCCAGAACCCGGGCTACGGCCAGCAGCAGGGCTACGGCCAGCAGCAGGGCTACGGCCAGCAGCAGGGCTACGGCCAACAGGCGGGCTACGGCCAGCAGTCAGGTCACGGCCAACAGTCGGGTCACGCCGGTCAGGCGCCCGGTCAGGCGCCCTACGGTCAGCAGCACTTCGGGCAACAGGGCCAGGGCCAGTCGGCGTACGGCCAGCAGCCTCAGGGTCAGCAGGCGTACGCCCAGCAGCCTCAGGCCCAGCAGCCCTCCGGCCAGCAGGCCTACGCCCAGCGGCCGTACGGCCAGCAGCCCTACGGCAGCGCCCCGTACGGTCAGCAGCCCTACGGCTCGCCCTACCCGCCGTACGCCTCGGCCGGTGCGGCCCAGCCCCCGCGGCTGCTGAGCCTGCTGTCGATGATCGGCTCGATCGCCGGCCTCGTACTTGCCCCGTTCACGTTCGGGCTCTCGATCGTCGCCTCGATCGCCGGCGTCGTGCTGGGTCACCTCGGCATGTCCCGCGAGCGTCACGCTCGCGGGTTCTGGTTGACCGGCCTCATCGTCGGCTACGCCGGCGTGGTCCTGATCGTCCTGGGCTGGGTCCTCTTCGGCCTCTGGGTGGCCGGGTTCTCGTCGGGCTCCGACTACTACGGCTACTGACACCCCGCCTCTCCGGTGAGGCACGGAACGGGCCGGAGCCGCCGTCGACCAGACGGCGGCACCGGCCCGTTTCCGACGTCGGACGGGGTGCGACCGTGGGTGGGCCGACCGACGTGGCGCGGCGCGGCCGGCCCGCCGTCCGACGCGTCAGCCCAGGCGTTCGCAGAGCAGCGCCGTGTGACGGCCGGCGACGCGGGTCAGCACGAGCGTGGCCGACCCGGTGCCCTGCAACGACAGGCGCTTGCGGAACGTCGCGGGGTCGACGTCGACCCCGCGCTTCTTGATCTCGAGGCGGCCGATGCCGCGGGCGCGCAGTTCGCGCTTCAGCGTGCGTTCGTCGAGCGGGAAGGTCTCGACGACCCGGAAACCCTGGGCGAAGGGAGTCTCGACCCGCGCCTCCGTCGTCAGCCAGGCGATGTCGCGACTGATCATGCGGGCGCCGATCGACCGGGCCAGGTCGCCGATCAGGCGGGCCCTGATGACGGCGCCGTCGGGCTCGTAGAGGTACTGGCCGAGGTCGCCGGCGTCGACGTCGTCGGAGTCGGCCGCCGCCGTCAGCTCCGAGGCCCCGGAGGCGCCGATCACCAGGGCGGACCGGCCGACTCCCGGCCGCGCCAGTGGCCCGAACCACACCCCCACCTCGACCACGTCGCGGTCGACCGAGATCCACTGGCACTCGGCGTCGGTCGGCAGCAGCTCGCGGTCGACGCCCGGGCCGAGCTTCACGCCGGTCGGCAGGCGGTCGGCGAACCCGAACGCGACGTCGAGGCCGGGCGACCAGTCGGCCGGGTCGGCGAGCCGCTTCGTGGCGCTGTGCCCGGAGGTGCGCCGGGCCGGGTCGAGGAACACGCCCTCGACGCCCCCGAGGTCGGTCGTCTCGACGTCGCCTTGCTCGACCCGCGACGACGACCACGGCGCGAGGTTGTACGAGGCGACAGCGGCGGTCACCTCGTCACGGTCGACCGCGAGCACGTCGAGGTCGAGTGCGGCGAAGGCGAGCGCGTCACCGCCGATGCCGCAGCCGAGGTCGGCCACGCTGCCGAGGCCGGCGGCGGCGTAGCGTCCGGCGTGCCGGGCGGCGACCGGGAGGCGCGTGGCCTGTTCGAGGCCTGCCTCGGTGAACAGCATGCGGCTCGCGAACTCGCCGAACTTGGCGACCGCCCGGCCCCGGAGCCTCGCCTGGGTCAGCACGGCCGAGACGAGGGCGGGGGAGTGCCCCTGCTTGCGCAGCGCGGCCACGGTGCCCACCACGTCGTCGCCGGAGCCGCCACCGGCCGGAAGCGAGTCGAGCAGCCGGAGCCCCTCGGGCGAGAGGACTTCGAGCAGCTCGGAAGAATCCATGTCGTCCAGTGTGACGCACGTGGACCGTCCCGCTGGCACTCGGATTGACCGAGTGCCAGTCTCGTCCTACAGTTGTTCTGGCACTCGCCCCCGGCAAGTGCCAGCCCCCATGTTTTCGTAGCACCGAGAAAGAAGAGGTCACCCGTGTCGGTCAGCATCAAGCCGCTCGAAGATCGCATCGTCATTCGTCAGGTCGAAGCCGAGCAGACCACTGCTTCGGGCCTCGTGATCCCCGACACCGCCAAGGAGAAGCCCCAAGAGGGTGAAGTGGTGGCCGTCGGACCGGGCCGCATCGACGACAACGGCAACCGCGTGCCGCTCGACGTCGCCACCGGCGACAAGGTCATCTACAGCAAGTACGGCGGAACCGAGGTGAAGTACGGCGGAGAAGACCTGCTCGTGCTCTCGGCTCGCGACGTCCTGGCGGTCATCGTCCGCTAGCGCCCGGTGCGGCTCCGGCCGTGCCTCGCGACCCCGGTCGCCATCCCGAAGGCCCCTGCCCAGGCAGGGGCCTTCGTCGTGTCGGCGGGGTCACGCGACCGACGGCTCGTCCCCGGGCATGATCGTCCGCCGATCGATCCACCGTGGCAGGACCTCGCGTTCCGTGCAGGGGGTGCAGCCACCTAGAGTCACCAGGTGACCTCGACCCGCGCCCCCTCGTCCTCCGCCGCCCCGACCCCGGGGCTCGGCGTCGCCGGGGCCGGTGGCGCGGGGCTCGCCTACGCGTTGGGCGCCTACGGGCTCTGGGGCGTGCTGCCCGTCTACTTCTTGTTGCTGGCGCCGGCCGGCCCGTTCGAGATCGTCGCCTGGCGGGTGCTCTTCTCCCTCGTCTTCTGCGGGGTGCTGCTCGTCGCGACCGGCGCCCTGCGCTCGTTCGTCGCGCTGCTGCGCCAGCCCCGCGTGGTGGGCACCATGGGGTTGGCCGGCGCGTTCATCGTCGTCAACTGGACGGTCTTCATCTCGGCGACCCTCAGCGGTCACGTGGTCGAGGCCGCCCTCGGGTACTTCATCAACCCCATCGTGACGGTGCTGCTCGGCGTGGTCGTGCTGCGCGAACGCCTGCGCACGACTCAGTGGGTGGCCGTGGGGCTGAGCGCCGTCGCCGTCCTGGTGATCGCCGTCGGCGCCGGGCGCCCACCGGTCATCTCGCTCGTGCTCGCGTTCTCGTTCGGGCTCTACGGGCTGGTCAAGAAGCAGGTCGGCGGTCGCGTCGACGCGGTCGGCGGGCTCACGCTCGAGACGCTGTGGATCGCACCGTTCGCGGCCGCCACCCTGATCGTCCTGCACGTGACGGGCCTGGGCGGTGGCGTCGTCCTCGGCACCGTCGGCGTCGGGCACACGCTCGCCACGATCGGCACCGGCGTCATCACCGCGGTGCCCCTGCTGCTGTTCGCCTCGGCGACCCGCCGGCTGCCCCTGACCACCGTGGGCCTGACCCAGTACGTCGCACCCGTGCTGCAGTTCGTCGTGGGCGTCGTCGTGCTCGGCGAGCACATGTCCCTCACGCGCTGGGTCGGCTTCGCCATCGTCTGGGTCGCGTCGATCGTGCTGACGGTCGACATGGTGCGCACGGGGCGGCGATCACGGCGTCCGCTCGCCGTCGCGCCCACGGTGTAGAAGCGACCTTCCCTCGCAAAGTCACGAATGGCTAACGAAACGTCACTTTGACGCCGAGAACACACGCCAGAAACATTCGACCCCTAGTTTCGGACCAATCGCGGCAGGTTCGACCGCCACCGGTCGGGCTGCACTGCCGCTGTCCACGAAAGGGTTCCACGGATGATCCGATCCAGCACCGCCCTCCGAGCACTGGCACTCGCCGGCGCAGCCTCCGTGCTGCTCGCTGCCTGTTCGACGGCCTCCCCCTCCGACGACGCCTCGTCGTCGGCGTCCTCGTCGGCCAAGTCCGACCCGGCAGCGAGCTGCGAGGCCGGCACGCCGAGCACCGACCCGTTCGCGATCGGCACGATGCTGCCCCTGACGGGCACCCTCGCCTACCTCGGCCCGCCCGCCATCGCCGGCGCGAACCAGGCCATCACCGACATCAACGCCGCAGGTGGCGTCCTCGACCAGCCGGCCGAGATCTCGACCAGCACCGACTCGGGTGACAGCAACGACATGACCGTGTCGAGCAACGCCGCCACGCAGCTGATCGACGCCGACGTGCCCGTCGTGCTCGGTGCCGAGTCCTCGAGCGTCACGCTCAACGTGGTCGACCAGCTCACCAGCAACTGCATCGTCGAGATCTCGCCCGCCAACACGGCCAGCTCGCTCAGCGGCTACTCGTCGTACTACTACCGCACCGCTCCGCCGGACTCGGTGCAGGGCTCGGCACTCGGCCAGCAGATCACCGCCGACGGCAACGCCAACGTGGCCTTCCTCGTCTTCAACGACACCTACGGCACGGGCCTCCGTGACTCGACGCAGGAGTCCATCGAGAGCTCGGGCGGCACCGTCGTCTACGGCGGCTCCGGCGAGGGCCAGGAGTTCCCCCCCGGTCAGACCACCTTCTCGTCCGAGGTCTCGGCAGCCATCGCCGCCGACCCCGACGCGATCGTGATCCTCGCCTTCGACGAGACCAAGTCGATCGTCCCCGAGCTGGTCGCCCAGGGCTGGGACATGAGCAAGGTCTACATGTCCGACGGCAACACGGCCGACTACAGCGCCGACTTCGAGCCCGGCACACTCGAAGGCGCCAAGGGCACGATCCCCGGTGCCGACGCCAGCGCCGACTTCAAGGCCGAGCTCGCCGCCGGCTACCAGCAGAGCGAGGGCCAGACGCTGGCCGACTACTCGTACGCTGCCGAGTCGTACGACGCCGTCATCCTGACCGCCCTCGCGGCCCAGGCCGGTGGCGGCACCGACGCCGGGACGATCCAGGCCAACATGGCCGCGGTCTCCGGCGCGAACGGCGGCACCGAGTGCACCACGTACGCGGACTGCAAGACCGCGCTCGACGCCGGTGACGACATCCACTACACCGGCCCCTCGGGCATCGGACCGTTCAACGACGACAACGACCCGTCGTCCGCCTCGATCGGCGTCTACCAGTTCGACGCCGACAACAAGCCCGTCTACCAGACCGGCATCGAGGGTTCGGTCGGCTAGTCCCACCACCCGCAGCACCCGAGGGCCCGGCACGAGACATCGTGCCGGGCCCATCGGCGTGCCCGCCGCCTCGGCCTCGTGCCGCGCCCGTGCGAGCCGCCCTGCGCCTGTCCGCCCCACCCCGCCCCTCGTCGCACCGCGTTTCGTGCACCGCACCGCGTCGAGACCGGGTGTGCTGCACGAAACGCGGTGCGCAGCTCCGACGCCTCGACGCACCGGACGCCCCGATGGTGCGCCGCGCCTCCTCGTCCCCGGGTGAGCCGGCTGTGGCCGTCGCG
>NZ_JADKSD010000002.1:304555-375630 GCF_015350895.1 Frigoribacterium sp. VKM Ac-1396
GCACCGCACCGCGTCGAGACCGGGTGTGCTGCACGAAACGCGGTGCGCAACTCCGACGCCTCGACGCACCCGACGCCCCGACGCCCCGACACCCCCCTGACCCGCCGCCGGGCGCACGCACGAGGCCCCGACCACGCCGGGGCGTGATCGGGGCCTCAGGGCGGCGCAGGGGGCGTCAGGCGCCCTCGACGTCCTTCGCCAGGGTGCCGAGGTACAGCTCGATGACCTTGGGGTCGTCGGCGAGCTCGCGGCCGGTGCCCGAGTAGGCGTTGCGGCCCTGGTCGAGCACGTAGCCGCGGTCGCAGATCTGCAGGCAGCGGCGGGCGTTCTGCTCGACCATGATCACCGAGACGCCGGCCTTGTTGATGCGACGGGTGCGGATGAACGTCTCGTCCTGGCGCACGGGCGACAGGCCGGCGGACGGCTCGTCGAGCAGCAGCACCTTCGGGTCCATCATCAGGGCGCGGGCCATGGCGACCGACTGGCGTTCGCCGCCCGAGAGCGACCCGGCGCGCTGGCCGCGACGGTCGGCGAGCACGGGGAAGAGGTCGTAGATGACCTCGAGGCGCTCGGCGAACTTCTTGGGCCGCAAGAACATGCCCATCTGCAGGTTCTCCTCGATGGTGAGCGAGGGGAACACGTTGTTGGTCTGCGGCACGAAGCCGACGCCGGCCTCGACCAGCTTGTTGGCCTTGAGGTTCGTGATGTCGGTGCCACCGAGGGTGACCGAGCCCGAGTGGATCTTGACCTGGCCGAAGAGCGCCTTGAGCAGCGTCGACTTGCCGGCGCCGTTCGGGCCGATGATGCCGATCAGCTCGCCGGGGTAGCAGACCAGGTCGCACCCGTTGAGGATGTTCACGCCCGGCAGGTAACCCGCGACGAGGTCCGTCGCGTTCATCACCGGCTCGACGCCGGCGAACTTCTCGGTGCCCGGGTGCTTGGGGGCCGTGGTGGCGCCCGCGCCGTCCTGTGCGGTGCTCATCGCTTGTCTCCGCTCTGCCGTCCGTCGGACAGCTGGTCGTCGGCCGCGTTCGTGGCCTGCGGCGTCGAGGGGTCGGGGTGGCCGGGCAGGTCGCGTCCTGCGACGCCTCCCGCGGACGAGGAGGCGCCGGTCGCCTCGGCCGCGCGCGCCGCGTCCTCGCGCGCAACCTCTTCCTCGAGCTGTTCGAGCGTGGCGTCGTCGAGCAGCGAGTCGTCGCCCAGGTCGGTGTCGTGGTGCGCGCCGAGGTAGGCGTCGATGACGGCCTGGTCGTCCATGACCGTGTCGGCCGGGCCCTCGGCCACGATGCGACCCTCGGCCATGACGATCACCCAGTCCGAGATGTGGCGGACCATGTGCATGTCGTGCTCGACGAAGAGCACCGTGGTGCCGTCGTCGCGCAGGCTCTGGATGTGCCCGAGCAGCGACTGCGTCAGCGCCGGGTTCACGCCGGCCATCGGCTCGTCGAGCATGATCATGGCCGGGTCGCTCATCAGGGCGCGGGCCATCTCGAGCAGCTTGCGCTGGCCGCCGGACAGGCTGCCGGCGAAGTCGTCCTTCTTCTCGAGCAGCTTGAACCGGGCGAGGAGGTCCTCGGCCTTCGCCTCGATCTCGCGCTCGCGCTTGCGCCAGAGCGGCGCGACGATGGCGACGAAGAAGTTCTCGCCGGGCTGGTCCTTCGCGCCGAGCAGCATGTTCTGCATGACGGTCAGGCGCGAGAGGGCCTTGGTGAGCTGGAAGGTGCGCACCATGCCCGAGCGGGCGACCTTGGCGGCGCCGACGTTGCCCATCGCCTTGCCCTCGAAGACCCATTTCGCGACTCCTGCGCCACTGCGCTTGAACGCGGTGGGGGCCGACG
This sequence comes from Frigoribacterium sp. VKM Ac-1396, assembly GCF_015350895.1. NCBI lineage: Bacteria > Bacillati > Actinomycetota > Actinomycetes > Micrococcales > Microbacteriaceae > Frigoribacterium > Frigoribacterium sp. VKM Ac-1396. Next base: position 306,394 of record NZ_JADKSD010000002.1, read on the forward strand.
AGGCCTTGTCGAACCCGGTCAGCAGGTTGAAGAACGTCGTCTTGCCGGCACCGTTCGGGCCGATGAGCGCCGTGATGGCTCCGCGCTGCACCTCGACGTGCCCGACGTCGACGGCGGTCATGCCGCCGAAGCGACGCACGACGTTGTCGACCGTCAGGATGGGGTCCGGCTTCGCCGAGCCCGGGGTCTTCTCGACGGTGGCGAGCTTCGAGCGCAGCACCGTGCGGTCGTAGTCGTAGCCCTCGCGGCGGGGCCGGGTGCTGCCGCTGGGGGTGGTGCTCGTGGTGGTGCTCGAGGTGTCAGACACTGAACGCCAACTCCTTCTTCTTTCCGAGGATGCCCTGTGGCCTGAAGATGATCAGCAGCATCAGGGCGATGCCGACGAGGACGTACGAGAACTGCTCGGCCTGCTGGCCGTTCATGATGCTCGACGGGATGAAGTCGCCGGCGAGGGTGCGCACCAGCAGGCGGGTCACGAAGAACAGGATCGCTCCCAGCACCGGGCCGAAGACGGTGGCCGCGCCACCGAGCAGCAGGGCCGTCCAGATGAAGAAGGTCATCGACCGCCCCATGCTGTCCGGTTGCACCGAGCTCGGCAGCACGTAGATGATGCCGGCGAGCGACCCCATCAGCGCACCGAGCACGAGCGCCTGCATCTTGTACGAGTAGACGTTCTTGCCGAGGCTGCGGACGGCGTCCTCGTCCTCGCGGATGCCCTTGAGCACGCGGCCCCACGGGCTCCGGCTGAGCAGGAAGACCAGCAGGCAGAGCAGCGCGACGATGCTCCAGCCGACGATGCGGATCCACCAGCCGCTCACGCCGTTGTTGTCGTACGTGAACCAGAGGATGGTGGTCTGGCCGTCGGGCAACGGTGAGAGGGCGGTGAACGCCTCGCGGTACGAGGCGCCCGGGATGCCGTTCGAGCCACCGGTCGTGTCGGTCAAGATGCTCGACCGGCCGACGTACCGGATGATCTCGGCCGAACAGATCGTGACGATGGCGAGGTAGTCGCCTCGCAGCTTCAGGGTCGGCACGCCGAGGATCAGCGCGAAGACGAGCGAGCAGACCAGGGCGATGATGACGGCCAGTCCGAGCGGCAGGCCGTTGCTGATCGAGATGGCGAAGCCGTAGGCACCGAGTAGCAGGAAGGCCGCCTGGCCCATGTTGATCAGGCCGGTGAAGCCGAAATGGATGTTGAGGCCGATCGCCGCGATGGCGAAGGCGGCCGTCGTGGGCGCGAGTGCCTCGGCGCTCAGCGCCCGCAGGAGTTCGATGAAGTACATGGTCGTTGCCCCTTAGCCCACTCGTTCTTTTCGACCGAAGATGCCCTGTGGCCTGAACACGAGGATCAGGATCAGGATCAGCAGGGCCGTCGCGTACTTGAAGTCGCCGGGCAGCCAGATGTTGGTCAGCTCGACGACGATGCCGATGATCAGCGAGCCGACGAGGGCTCCGAAGGCGGTGCCGAGCCCGCCCAGCGTGACGGCGGCGAAGATCAGCAGCAGGATCTGCAGGCCGGTCATCCAGTTGACGCCGTTGAGCACGAGGCCGAGCATCACGCCCGACAGGCCGGCGAGGCCGGCGGCCAGCGTCCAGACCAGGCGGATGATGCGGTCGACGTCGATGCCCGACGCCGCGGCCAGGGCCGGGTTGTCCGAGACCGCGCGGGTGGCACGGCCGGTGCGGGTCTTCAGCAGGAACAGCCCGGTGCCGACGAGCACGACGACCGAGATGGCCATGGCCACGTACGACTGCACCGTCAGCGTGATGCCGAGGAAGGTCACGGTCGACGGGTTGTCGCGGTCGATGCGGACGGTGCCGGCGCCGTAGAAGTACTGGAACGCGTACTGCAGCGCGATCGAGAGGCCGATGGTGACGATCATGAGCTGCGTCAGGCTGAGCCGCCGCTTGCGCAGGGGCTTCCAGATGGCGAGGTCCTGCAGGTAGCCGGTCGCGGCGCAGATGACGGTGCTGAGCACGGCGGCGAGGATCAGCGGCACCCCGATCGAGGTGAACGAGTACGCCAGCAGACCACCGAGGGTCACCTGCTCACCGTGCGAGAAGCTGCTGAGACCGGTCGTGCCGTAGATGAGCGACAGGCCGATGGCGGCCAGAGCGAGCAGCAGGCCGAGGCGGATGCCCGAGGCGAACTGCTGGGCGAAGCGGTCCCAGTTGAAGCTCGAGGCGGTGGCGTCGCCGGTGACGGCGCCCTCCTCGGCGGTCAGGGCGAACAGCGCGCTCGCCGAGGCCCCGAGGTTGACGTTCACGGTGCGCTCGGCGTTGTCGGCGTTGACCAAGAACTGGCCGTCGGGCAGCGACTCGGTGTCGACCGTGACGCTGTAGGGGCCGGCCTCGGTCACGGCGATGGTCCACCGGCCGGTGTCGTCGGTCGTGCCCGTCTCCTCGAAGTCGCTCGCCCCGGTCGCCACGACGTCGACTCCCACGGCGGGCTCACCCTCGCTGTCGCGGATGGTGCCCTGGATGCAGCCGGTCGTGGGGCTGGTGACACAGGCGGCCTGCGCGGCCTGGGCCGACGTGGGGGCGACGGTCGCGGCGGCGAACGTGGCCATGAGCCCGAGCAGCACGGCGGAGGCCGTCACGATCAGGGACTGCCGCAGCCGGGGCCGCGACGCGATGGTCGTCGAGAGTCTCACAAAACCTCCTGGTGGGAAGCGCCCCGTCGAGATTCGGGCGGTCTCGTTCTGCTCCCGGGGCGTCGTCGTCGCTGACAGTAACTCCGCCGTGTGTCGAGCATGTTTCAGGTGCAAGACGGAGTGGAGTCGGTACAGAATCCCCCATCGCGAGCGAGAATCACGAATCTTCCGTGTGTCGGATCGATAACGGTGCCGGTTCGTTGCGTGCGCCGGGGGTCGCACCGCGCCTCCTCACCGCCCCGGCGGGACGCCGGAGGCAGGAATGCAGGAGGCGCGGGCTGGGTTAATATCGACTACCGGACTCGACGGCGAACCGGTGCCAACCCACCCACCCTCATCTCGCTCCTTCGAAGGGGACTCATGGACCAGCCGGACCCGTTCGGATTCATCGGACTCACCTACGACGACGTCATGCTGCTGCCGGGCCGCACCGACGTCATCCCCAGCGAGACCGACACCTCGTCGCAGCTCACCAAGCGCATCCGGGTCGCGGTGCCCCTGCTCTCGGCCGCGATGGACACCGTCACCGAGTCGCGCATGGCCATCGCCATGGCGCGCCAGGGCGGCATCGGCATCATCCACCGCAACCTCTCGATCGCCGACCAGGCCGCGCACGTCGACAAGGTCAAGCGCAGCGAGTCCGGCATGATCACCAACCCCGTCACGACGACGCCCGACGCCACGGTGGCCGAGGTCGACGCCCTGTGCGGGCAGTTCCGCGTCTCGGGCCTGCCGGTCGTCGAAGGCGACGGCACCCTCGTCGGCATCATCACCAACCGCGACATGCGCTTCGTGTCGCCGTTCGAGATGTCGACCACGCTCGTCCGCGACGTCATGACGAAGGCGCCGCTGATCACCGCGCCCGAGGGCGTCGACCCCGACTCGGCGATCGCCATCTTCGCCCAGCACAAGATCGAGAAGCTGCCCCTGGTCGACGAGGCCGGTCACCTGCGCGGCCTCATCACCGTCAAGGACTTCGACAAGAGCGAGAAGTACCCCGACGCCACCAAGGACGACGAGGGCCGCCTTCGGGTCGGCGCCGCGATCGGCTTCTTCGGCGATGCGTGGGAGCGCGCCTGCGCCCTCCGCGACGCCGGCGTCGACGTGCTCGTCGTCGACACCGCCAACGGCGAGAGTTCGGGCGAGCTCGACATGATCCGCCGCATCAAGGCCGACCCGAGCTTCGCGCACGTCGACGTGATCGGCGGCAACGTCGCCACCCGCAGCGGTGCGCAGGCGCTCGTCGACGCCGGTGCCGACGCCATCAAGGTCGGCGTGGGCCCTGGCTCGATCTGCACCACCCGCGTGGTCGCCGGCGTGGGCGTGCCCCAGGTGACCGCGGTCTACGAGGCGTCGCTGGCGGCCCGAGAGGCAGGCGTGCCGGTCATCGCCGACGGCGGGTTGCAGTACTCGGGCGACATCGCGAAGGCCCTCGTGGCCGGCGCCGACACCGTCATGCTCGGCTCGCTGCTCGCGGGCTGCGACGAGAGCCCGGGCGACCTGGTCTTCGTGAACGGCAAGCAGTTCAAAAACTACCGCGGCATGGGGTCGCTCGGTGCGATGCAGACCCGGGGCAAGAACACCTCGTACTCGAAGGACCGCTACTTCCAGGCCGACGTCCCGAGCGACGACAAGCTCATCCCCGAGGGCGTCGAGGGCCAGGTGCCCTACCGTGGCGCGCTGAACAACGTGGTGTACCAGCTCAGCGGCGGACTCCGTCAGTCGATGTTCTACGTCGGCGGACGCACCGTGGCCGAGCTCAAGGCGAACGGCAAGTTCGTCCGCATCACCGCGGCCGGCCTGAAAGAGAGCCACCCGCACGACCTGCAGATGGTCGTCGAGGCCCCCAACTACCGCCGCTGATCCACCGGGCCGGGGGTGCGACCCCCGGCTCCGGTAGGGTGGCACGGTGACTGAGGTAGAGATCGGCGTCTCCAAGCGAGCCCGCCGCGCGTACGCGTTCGACGACATCGCCATCGTTCCGAGCCGGCGCACGCGCGACCCCCGAGACGTCTCGGTCGGCTGGTCGATCGACGCGTTCCAGTTCGAGTCGCCGGTCATCGCCGCGCCGATGGACTCCGTCGTCAGCCCGGCCACGGCCATCCGCATCGGTCAGCTCGGCGGCCTCGGCGTCCTCGACCTCGAAGGCGTGTGGACGCGCTACGACGACCCCGAAGAGGTCCTGGCCGAGATCCGCGAGCTCTCCGACGACGACTCGGTCGCCCGCATGCAAGAGATCTACAGCGAGCCGATCAAGCCCGAGCTGGTGCGCGACCGCCTCGCCGAGATCCGCGCGGCCGGCGTCACCGTCGCCGGCGCCCTCAGCCCCCAGCGCACCCAAGACCTGTACCAGACGGTCGTCGACGCCGGCGTCGACCTCTTCGTCATCCGCGGCACGACGGTCAGCGCCGAGCACGTCTCGAAGAGCAGCGAGCCGCTGAACCTCAAGAAGTTCATCTACGAGCTCGACGTCCCGGTCATCGTCGGTGGCGCCTCGACCTACACCGCCGCCCTGCACCTGATGCGCACGGGTGCCGCGGGCGTCCTCGTCGGGTTCGGGGGCGGCGCCGCCAGCACGACCCGCGCCTCCTTGGGCATCCACGCCCCGATGGCGAGCGCCGTGGCCGACGTCGCCGGCGCGCGCCGTGACTACCTCGACGAGTCGGGCGGGCGCTACGTGCACGTCATCGCCGACGGGGGCCTCGGCACCTCGGGCGACCTGGTCAAGGCGATCGCCTGCGGTGCCGACGCCGTCATGCTCGGTGCGGCGCTGGCCCGGGCCGACGACGTGCCTGGCGGTGGCTACCACTGGGGCGCCGAGGCGCACCACCCCGAGCTGCCCCGCGGTCGCCGCATGCAGGTCGGCACCATCGGCTCGCTCGAGAAGATCCTCTACGGCCCGGCCACGACGGTCGACGGCACGTCGAACATCATGGGGGCCCTGCGGCGCTCGATGGCGACCACGGGCTACAGCGACCTGAAAGAGTTTCAGCGGGTCGAAGTGGTTGTGGCCCCCTACCAGCCCCACTAGCGTTTGATGAGGTGGTCCGGTCGAGAGGCCGGGCCGACCGAATCCAACGATGGAGGCTCGCATGGCCAAGTCCGCGTCCGTTTCGCTCTCCTCGAAGCTCGGCCCCGACGAACGGGCCGCAGCAGTCGAGGCGTTGAAGACGAAAGAACTCGACATCCTCGTCATCGGCGGTGGCATCGTCGGGGCGGGGTCCGCGCTCGATGCCGTGACCCGCGGGTTGAGCGTCGGCATCGTCGAGGCGCGCGACTGGGGTTCGGGCACGTCGAGCCGCTCGTCGAAGCTCGTCCACGGCGGCATCCGCTACCTCGAGCAGCTGAACTTCCGGCTCGTCCGCGAGGCCCTCATCGAACGCGGTCTGCTGCTGCAGCGCCTCGCGCCGCACCTGGTCAAGCCCGTGCGGTTCCTCTACCCGCTGAGCAAGCCGGTCTACGAGCGCTTCTACATCGGCGCCGGCATGGCGCTGTACGACATCTTCAGCTGGACCGGTGGCCGACCGCCCGGCGTGCCCCACCACCGCCACCTCAGCAAGACGCAGGTGCTGCGCGCGATCCCGAGCCTGTCGAAGGACGCCGTCGTCGGTGGCCTCACCTACTACGACGCCCAGGTCGACGACGCCCGCTACGTGTCGTCGCTCGTGCGCACCGCGTCGAGCTACGGCGCCCACGCCGCGAGCCGCATCCGCGTCGAGGGCTTCGTCAAGGTCGGCGAGCGGGTCGTCGGCGTGAAGGCCCACGACTACCAGACCGGCGAGCACTTCGAGATCCGGGCGAAGCAGGTCGTCAACGCGACCGGCGTCTGGACCGACGACACCCAGGCCATGGTCGGCGAGCGGGGCCAGTTCAAGGTGCGGGCGTCGAAGGGCGTGCACCTGGTGGTGCCGCGCGACCGCATCCACTCCGACATGGGCATGATCTTCCGCACCGAGAAGAGCGTGCTGTTCGTCATCCCGTGGGGCCGCCACTGGTTGGTCGGCACGACCGACACCGACTGGGACCTCGACAAGGCCCACCCTGCCGCCACCGCGGCCGACATCGACTACATCCTCGAGCACGTCAACAAGGTCATGGCGGTGCCCCTCACGCGGGCCGACGTCGAGGGCGTCTACGCCGGCCTCCGTCCGCTGCTCGCCGGTGAGAGCGACCAGACGTCGAAGCTCTCGCGCGAGCACATCGTCGCGCACACCGTGCCGGGGCTCGTCGTCGTCGCGGGCGGCAAGTGGACCACCTACCGGGTCATGGCCGAGGACGCCATCGACGAGGCGGTCGCGGCCCTCGACGGTCGCACGCCCGAGAGCACGACGATGGAGATCCCGCTTCTCGGCGCCGAGGGCTACCACGCGGCGTGGAACAAGCGCGGCAAGATCGCCAAGGCGTTCGGCGTGCACAAGGTGCGCATCGAGCACCTGCTGAACCGTTACGGCACGCTGACCGACGAGGTGCTCGACCTCATCCGCGACGACCCCTCGCTCGCCGAGCCGTTGCCCGGGGCCGACGACTACATCCGGGCCGAGGTCGTGTACGCCGCCAGCCACGAGAGCGCCCTGCACCTCGAAGACGTGCTGGCCCGCCGCACCCGCATCTCGATCGAGGCCTGGGACCGCGGCGAGTCCGCTGCCCCGGTCGCCGCCAAGCTCATGGCCGACGTGCTCGGCTGGAGCGACGACGAGGCCGAGGCCGAGGTCGCGAACTACCTCAAGCGCGTCGCGGCCGAGCGGGCCAGCCAGCTCGAGCCCGACGACGAGTCGGCCGACCGCGTGCGCCTCGAGGCGCCCGACATCACCTTCGGCTTCGACGAGGACGACATGGTCGTCGCGGGGGCCGACCAAGGAGGCGCGCCCAAGCCGGGCGAGAAGGTCACCGAGCCGGCGGGCACGCCGGGCGACGACACGTCGGCGAGCAGCCCGGGCGGTCGCCAGGGCTGACGCCGGGTCGCTCACGCGACCACCCGCAGGAGGCGCGGTGCCGGTTCGACCAGCACCGCGCCTCCCGCGGTGGAGCTGAAGGGATCGCGAGGCGATCCGCGACCCCGGCGCCGAGGGAGCCGGCGACCGAGGGTCGGCGTCGGTGGTGCGAGTCGGGAACAACGGGCCGTCGCGAGAGGTTCTCCCCCTCGTGAGCAGCCCGGCTGCCGCGGCCGACCCCGCCGCTAAGCTGAGACGACTGCCCCCGAGTCCACTGGAGACGAACCATGGTTGACGTGCGTCGAGTCAAGCTCCCCGGCGTGGGTGTGCTGCACACCTTCATCACCGACGACGGCGGCAAGTGCGGTGTCATCACGCACCGCTCGGGTCACAGCGACCTCATCACGTTCAGCGACGACGTCGACGGCGACCACGTCAAGAAGGTCTCGCTGCGCCTCAGCGAAGACGAGGCGCACACGCTCGCCGAGCTGCTCGGCGGCACGCGCATCACCGAATCGCTGTCGGCACTCGACCAGATCCCCGGCCTCAGCATCGACTGGTTCACGGTCGACTACGACGACCACATCGCCGGCCAGCCGCTCGGCGACCTCGGCGCCAAGGGCGTCGTGGGCCTCACGGTGGTCGCCGTGGTCCGTGGTGACGCCGCCAACCCCGCCCCGTCGGGCGACTTCAAGGTGTTCCCCGGCGACACGCTCGTCGTGGCCGGTTCGCCCGAGAAGGTCGCCAAGGCGTTCTCGTTCTACCGCACCGGCGAACTGAAGCACCGCTCGCCGGTCGACGCGCCGCCCGGGGGCTAGGCCCGATGCACCTGGGTGAAGAGCTGATCGTCCTCGGCATCCTGCTGCTGATCGCCTACGTGCTCGGTCGTGCCGGCAAGCTGATCGGGCTGCCGTCGATCCCGATCTACATGATCGTCGGCCTGCTCGCCAGCACGAACACGGGCTGGTTCCCGCTCAGCTTCGAGTCCGACAACATCGAGCTGATCGCGATCTTCGGGCTGATCCTGTTGCTGTTCAACCTCGGGCTCGAGTTCGACCAGGACGAGTTCTTCTCGAACGCCGGGCGTCTGATCGTCTCGGGCGGCAGCTACATCGCCATCAACATGGGCGTCGGGCTGGTCTTCGGCTTCATGCTGGGCTGGGGCACGCGCGAGGCGCTGATCATCGCCGGCATGACGGCGACGTCGTCGAGCGCCATCGTCACCAAGCTGCTGATCGAGCTGAACCGCCTGGCCAACCGCGAGACGCCGATGATCCTCGGCGTCACGGTCGTCGAAGACATCTTCATCGCCATCTACCTCGCGATCGTCTCGGTCGTCCTCAGCGGCGAGACCGACCCCGGGCCGGTGATCCTGAAGCTCGGCATCGCCTTCGCGTTCCTCGTCGCGATGTTCGGCGTGGCCCGGTGGGGTGGTCGGGTCGTGTCGAGGCTCATGCGCACCCGTGACGACGAACTCTTCACGGTGCTGTTCTTCGGCCTCGCCGTGCTCTTCGCCGGCCTCGGCGAGGTGCTCGGCGTCACCGACGCGATCGGCGCCTTCCTCATCGGCCTGATCATCGGGGCGACGAAGTTCCGCAACCGGGTCGAGCAGTTCGCCCTGCCCATGCGCGACGTCTTCGGGGCGTTCTTCTTCCTGAACTTCGGCCTCGGGCTGAACCCCGCGCTCTTCCCGAGCGTGCTCGGGCCGGTCGCGATCGCGGTCGGCATGACGGTGCTGCTCAACGTCGGCGCGGGCCAGTTCGTCGCCTGGCTCAACAAGCTGGGGCCGCAGGCGGGCATCAACACCACGGTCATCCTGGTCAACCGGGGCGAGTTCGCGTTGATCCTCGCGACGCTCTCGGCCGGAGCAGGGCTCGACGAACGGTTGCAGCCTTTCGCCGGGCTCTACGTGCTCATCATGGCCGTGCTCGGGCCCGTCCTCGCGTCCAACAGCGAGCGCATCGGGTCCGTGCTGCTGCGGTCGCGCAAGAAGGCCGAGCGGGCCGAGGCCGAGGCGCGCCGCCTCGAACGCGAGGCGCGCAGCGGCGACGAGATCGCCCTGATGGAAGCCGCGCTCGCGGGTGACGACCTCGACCAGACCGAGGTCACCGAGGACGACGACGAGCGCGAGACCGAGCGGGTGCGCGCGGGCGCGGCGCGGGCCGCCGCCGGGCGGCCCGGCTCGACGCGCGCGGGACGCGAGGGTGACGCGGACGGCGACGGCGACGACGGCGACGGCGACGACGATCTGGACGACCTCGACGCGATGGACGCCGACGAGGCCCGGCTCTGGGCCGAGCAGGCCGGCCAGCAGAGCGACCAGCGGGCGGCGCGCCAGCGCGACCCCGAGTACTGAGACCCGGCCCCGTCCGCTCGTCGACCCGATCCGATCGTAGCTAGCTGCGTTCGACGTCTCGATCCGCTCGACGTCCCAGCGAGCTCGTCGACGACGAGAGGTACGATCACCGACGTGACCCAGACCGAGCAGCGCCCCGCCCTCCTCGGAGTCGACGGCGATCCGCTGCCCGAGACGATGTGGCAGGTCGCCCGCCGCCCGCGGTGGATCGCCCTGCTCGGGCTCGCGCTCGTGGTCGCCGCGATCTTCGCCTGGCTCGGCCACTGGCAGATCGAGCGCAGCGTCGAGAGCGTGCAGGTGGTCAACCCCGAGACCGAGACCACCAAGGTGCTCTCGTCGGTGGCCACGCCGCAGACTCCGTTCGCCGACTCGCTCGGTGCCCAGCGGGTGTCGGTCACGGGTGAGTTCGACCCCGACGACTTCGCCGTCGTCGGCGACCGGGTCAACGGTGGCGAGACCGGCTACTGGCTGATCGGTCGCTTCGTCGACGACGCGAACGGCGCCTCGCTGCCGGTGGGCCTCGGCTGGTCGGCCACGCGAGACGGGGCCGAGGCCGCCGAGTCCGCGGTCGCCGCCACGTCGACCGTCACGGTCGAGGGCCGGTACTTCCCGTCCGAGTCGCCGACCGAGAGCGACTTCGAGAGCGGTGCGCAGACCGTCGTCTCGGTGGCGGCCCTGATCAACGAGTGGCCCGGCTTCGACGGCCAGGTCTACGGCGGCTACGTCGTCTCCGACGACGCGCCCCGGTCGCTCGACGCCATCGACTCGGCGCCTCCCGCCTCCGACGTCCAGTTCAACTGGCTCAACGTCTTCTACGCGATCGAGTGGGTCGTCTTCGCCGGCTTCGCCGTCTTCCTGTGGTTCCGACTCGTGCGCGACGCCTTCGAGCGCGAGCACGAAGAGGCCGAGGAGGCGCGGGCCGAGGCGGACGCGCGCGGCGCGACTCAGCCGACCCGCGCCTCCTGACCCCGCCGCGTCGAGGTCTAGGTCGGGCGGTGCGCGGCGTCCCTCGACGTCGACAGGTGCCGTCGTGGTGCGTCGGTGGGCGCGGCTAGAATCGAGCCCATGCCTCTCAAGCCCCGGCAACGCGACATCCCGAAGATCCCGGGTGCCGTCAGGTTCTACAAGATCTCGGCGTACGTCACCGGCGTCATGCTGTTGCTGCTCATCTTCGAGATGCTCTTCAAGTACACGCCGCTGCAGCTCGAGATGCAGCTCGGCGGTCAGGGCGGGTTCCTCGTGCCGGTCGACTCGACCACCGGCTTCAACCTGTCGACCGCGATCCTCATCGCGCACGGCTGGCTCTACGTCGTCTACCTCTTCGCCGACTTCCGCCTCTGGAGCCTCATGAGGTGGCCGTTCTCGCGGTTCTTCCTCATCGCGCTCGGCGGCGTCGTGCCCCTGCTCTCGTTCTTCGTCGAGAGCCACATGACCAAGCTCGCGACGCGGCAGTACGACGCGCTGACCGCCGAGACCACCCCCACGACCGAGGGAGCCCCCGCGTGACCGACGCACCCGAGACCGCCGAGGCGTCGGCGACGACCGCCGCCACGGCCCCCGCACCGGCAGAGCGTGCCCCCGAGACCGCTCAGAGCCCCGTGCTCGTGGTCGACTTCGGCGCCCAGTACGCGCAGCTGATCGCCCGCCGCGTGCGCGAGGCCAACGTCTACAGCGAGATCGTGCCGCACACGATCACCGCGGCCGAGATCGCCGAGAAGAACCCTGTGGGCATCGTGCTGAGCGGTGGGCCGTCGAGCGTCTACGAAGAGGGCGCGCCGAGCATCGACGCGGGCATCTTCGACCTCGACATCCCCGTGCTGGGCATCTGCTACGGCTTCCAGGCGATGGCCAAGGCGCTGGGCGGCGAGGTCTCGCAGACCGGTCAGCGCGAGTACGGCGCGACCGACGTCACGCTCGCCGAGGGCGACAGCACCCTGCTGTCGGGCCAGCCGTCCTCGCAGACGACGTGGATGAGCCACGGCGACTCGGTGTCGAAGGCCCCCGAGGGCTTCGACGTGCTGGCGTCGAGCGCCTCGACTCCCGTCGCCGCGTTCTCGAGCGACGCCCGCAAGCTCTACGGCGTGCAGTGGCACCCCGAGGTCAAGCACTCGTCGTTCGGCCAGGCCGTGCTCGAGAACTTCCTGCACCGTGCCGCCGGCATCCCCGCCGACTGGAACAGCGGCAACGTCATCGCCGAGCAGGTCGCGCGCATCCGCGAGCAGGTCGGTGACGCCCGCGTCATCTGCGGCCTCTCGGGCGGCGTCGACTCGGCCGTCGCGGCGGCGATCGTGCACGAGGCCGTCGGCGACCAGCTGATCTGCGTCTTCGTCGACCACGGCCTGTTGCGCGCCGACGAGCGTCGCCAGGTCGAAGAGGACTACGTCGCCTCGACCGGCGTGCGGCTCGTCACGATCGACGCCGAGCAGCAGTTCCTCGACGCCCTCGCCGGGGTCACCGACCCCGAGCAGAAGCGCAAGATCATCGGCCGCGAGTTCATCCGCAGCTTCGAGGCGGCCGCCGAGGCCCTCGTGCTCGAGGCCGCGGCCGAGGGCGACTCGGCGGTGAAGTTCCTCGTGCAGGGCACGCTCTACCCCGACGTCGTCGAGAGCGGTGGCGGCACGGGCACGGCGAACATCAAGAGCCACCACAACGTAGGCGGCCTGCCCGAAGACCTGCAGTTCGAGCTCGTCGAGCCGCTGCGCACCCTCTTCAAAGACGAGGTCCGTGCCATCGGCCGCGAGCTCGGTCTGCCCGAGGTCATCGTGGGTCGCCAGCCCTTCCCCGGCCCCGGGCTCGGCATCCGCATCGTGGGCGAGGTCACGCACGAGCGTCTCGAGCTGCTGCGTGCGGCCGACGCGATCGCGCGTGCCGAGCTGACGGCCGCCGGGCTCGACGACGAGATCTGGCAGTGCCCCGTGGTGCTGCTCGCCGACGTCCGCTCGGTCGGCGTGCAGGGCGACGGTCGCACCTACGGTCACCCGATCGTGCTGCGCCCGGTGTCGTCCGAAGACGCGATGACCGCCGACTGGACGCGCCTGCCGTACGACGTGCTGGCCCGCATCTCGAACCGCATCACGAACGAGGTGGACGGCGTCAACCGCGTCGTGCTCGACGTCACCTCGAAGCCCCCGGGAACGATCGAATGGGAGTGACGCGGAGCGTCACTCTGGCGGCGCTCTGCGCCGTCAGTGCCCACCAGTAGCGGCGAACGTGGAGTGAGGGAGACCTCCCGCGAAGCGCAATGATCAGGCCGTTTTCGGTGCGGAGCGCCGAGGCCTGATCATTCCGGGGGAGCCTGCGACCCCGGTGCCCACCAGTAGCCGCGAACGTGGAGTGAGGGAGACCTCCCGCGAAGCGCAGTGACGCGAAGCCCCCTCCGGCAGACATCTGCCCGAGGGGGTTTCGTCGTTCCTGGATCTCTCCGTCGTTCCTGGCCGGTCGTGGTTCCGCGAGTGGGCAGAACATGCTCCTCATCCGCCCGTCATCAACACCTTCTGCCCACCCGACCGACGGCCCACACGCGGAAGCGGGGCCCGTCCCTCTCGGAACGAGCCCCGCTTCGGGGTGGTGCTGGTGGCGCCGTGGTGACTAGTCGCTGCCTCGCAGGATGGCGAGCATGCGCAGGATCTCGACGTAGAGCCAGATGACGGTCATGACGATGCCGAAGGCCGCCGACCACGCGTAGATGCGGGGAGCGCCGCGCTCGACGCCGGTCTTGACCTGGTCGAAGTCGAGGACGAGCGAGTACGCGGCCATGATCACGACGAGGATGCCGAGGATGAAACCGAGCGGGATGCCCGCGATCTCCATGCCGCGGAGGCCCCAGGGGTTGGTGTTCGCACCGAAGACCATCAGGCCCAGGTTGAGCAGCGAGAAGACGCCGTAGCCGATCATCGCGATCATGAAGATCTTGGTGGCCTTGGCCGAGGCGCGGATCTTGCCGCTCTTGAAGAGCAGCAGGGTCGTGACGAACACGGCCACGGTGCCGATCAGGGCCTGGGTGACGATGCCGTCCCACTGCGCCTCGAAGATGGCCGAGATGCCACCGACGAACAGGCCCTGCGCGGCCGAGTAGGCCAGCACGAGACCGGGCGACGGCTTCTTCTTGAAGATGTTGACGAGCGCGAGCACGAAGCCGACGATGGCGCCGACGAAGGCGAGGGCCGGGACGAACCAGCCCACGGCGGCGAAGACGAGGACGACGCCGAAGGCGAGCAACGTCTTCGAGATCGTGTCTTCGTACGTCATGCGGTCGGTCTGCGTGGGGCCGGCGGCGGGCTGCGAGTAGAGCTGCTGCAGCTGCTCGGCCGTCATGCCGTTGTACTCGACCGGCTGGGCTGCGCCCTGCTGCTGACGGATGACGGGCCCGCCGTTCTTCGAGAAGGCCGGCGACTGACTGAAGCCGGGATTCGAGAATGCCAAGGGATTCCTCTTCTTGATCGCTAGGGATGTGTGGACCGCCCGCGCAGGTGCACGAGGGCTGTTCCGTACACATGAGGCTAACCGCGCCGTGCAACGAATGGCTGAAGATCTGCCTGATGAGAGCCGCATTCTCGCAGGGCGAACATGCATGGCGTGCAGTCTTTTGCGTCTGCGGTGGGTGCGACGCCTCGTCCCCAGGGGCCGCGCCTCCTCTGCCGTCCACCAGGAGCCGCCCGGCTCGGGTCGCGCACGGACGAGCGGGTTAGCGTGACCGGGTGTCCACCTCGCCTCTCGTCATCGCCCACCGCGGCGCCAGCGGCCACCGTCCCGAGCACGGCGACGACGCCTACCGGCTCGCCATCGAGCTCGGGGCTGACGCCATCGAGCCCGACCTGGTCGCGTCGAGCGACGGCGTGCTCGTGCTGCGGCACGAGAACGAGATCTCGGGCACGACCGACGTCGCCGACCACGACGAGTTCCGGCACCGTCGCACCACCAAGACCATCGACGGCACCACGGTCACGGGCTGGTTCACCGAGGACTTCACCTGGGACGAGCTCAGCACCCTGCGCATCCGCGAGCGGCTGCCCGAGCTGCGGCCCGAGAGCGCGGCGCACGACGGCGAGGGGCGCATCCAGCGGCTGGGTGACCTGCTCGACCTGCTCGACGCCGCCGATCGGCCGGTCGGGCTCGTCGCCGAGGTCAAGCACGCGACCTACTTCGACTCGATCGGGCTGCCGCTGGGCGAGCTGCTCGCCGACGAGCTGCGGCAGCGGCGGTGGGTCGACGACCCCCGGTTGACCATCGAGTCGTTCGAACAGACCGTGCTCGGTCGGCTCGCCGACCAGCGACTCGGGGCCCGGCTCGTCTACCTGCTCGAGAAGGCCGGGACGGCAGCCGACCTCGTCGCGGCGGGTCGCACCTCCGTGGGGTACCGCGACCAGCTGCACGCCGAGTCGCTCGAGTCGTTCGTCGACGCCGGGTTGCACGGCGTCAGCCTCGACAAGCACACGCTGGTCGACGCCCGCGGGGCGACCGACGGCCGGGTCGTCGACCGGGCGCACGCGGCCGGGCTCGACGTCTTCACCTGGACGCTCCGGGCCGAGAACGCCTTCTTGGCCAAGGCCAACCGCGGCCCCGGCGGCAAGGCCGCCTTCGGCGACTGGCGCACCGAGTTCACGTCGCTCATGGCGCTCGGCGTCGACGGCGTCTTCGCCGACCAGCCCGAGCTCGCCGAGGAGGCGCGGGTCGCCTTCGCGTCCCGCTGACCCCGCACGATGCCGCCCGTGGCCGTGGCCGACCTGCACCCCCTCACGATGTCGGTGGTCGCGCTTAGACTCGACGGGCCATGACGATCGTGCTCGAGCCCTCTGACGCTGCCGGCGGTTCCGGCGACCCCCTGACCGCCGGTCTCAACCCCCAGCAGAAAGAGGCGGTCGAGTACCGCGGGCAGTCGCTGCTGATCGTGGCCGGTGCCGGCTCGGGCAAGACCAGCGTGCTCACCCGCCGCATCGCCGGGCTGTTGGCGACTCGCGAGGCCTGGCCCAGCCAGATCCTCGCCATCACGTTCACCAACAAGGCCGCTGCCGAGATGCGCGAGCGCGTGGCTCACCTCGTGGGTCAGGCCGGCGAGGGCATGTGGATCAGCACGTTCCACTCGGCGTGCGTGCGCATCCTGCGGCGCGAGGCCGAGCAGTTCGGCTTCACCAAGAGCTTCACCATCTACGACTCGGCCGACTCGCGGGCGCTGCTCAAGCGAATCCTGAAAGAGCTCGACGCCGATCAGCTCGGGCTCACCGTCAGCATGGCGTCGGGCAAGATCTCGAAGCTCAAGAACGAGCTCAGCGACGTCGAGTCGTACTCGCGCCAGATCAACATGAACGACCCGCAAGAGGTCATGTTCCTCGAGATCTTCCGGCAGTACACCCGCGAGCTGCAGCGGGCCAACGCCTTCGACTTCGACGACCTCATCGCGCAGACCGTCTACCTGTTCCGTGCCTTCCCGCACGTGGCAGCGCAGTATCAGCGACGGTTCCGGCACATCCTGGTCGACGAGTACCAAGACACCAACCACGCGCAGTACTCGCTGATCCGCGAACTGACCCGGCCCGTGCAGGCCGACCTCGTCGACGAGCTCGAGCGCGGCGGCCAGTTCGTCCAGTCGATGCGCGACGGCAGCGGCGGCATCCCCGGGGCGTCGCTCACCGTGGTCGGCGACTCCGACCAGTCGATCTACGCGTTCCGCGGCGCCGACATCCGCAACATCGTCGAGTTCGAACGCGACTTCCCGAACTCGAAGGTCATCCTGCTCGAGCAGAACTACCGCTCGACGCAGAACATCCTCGACGCGGCCAACGCCGTCATCTCGAACAACTTCGACCGCCAGGCCAAGAACCTCTTCACCACGGTCGGCGCGGGCAGCAAGATCGTCGGGTTCACCGGCTACACCGGTCACGACGAGGCCCAGTTCGTCGCCGACGAGATCGCGGCGCTGCACGAGTCCGGCACCGACTACAAAGACATGGCCGTCTTCTACCGGACCAACTCACAGACGCGTGCGCTCGAAGAGATCTTCATCCGCTCGGCCATCCCGTACCGCGTGCTCGGTGGCACCAAGTTCTACGAGCGCGCCGAGATCAAGGACGCCATGGCGTACCTGATCACCGTCGCCAACCCGGCCGACCCGCTGGCGCTCCGTCGCATCATGAACGTGCCCAAGCGCGGCATCGGCCCGGCCACCGAGACCGCGATGCAGCGGTGGGCCGACACCAACGAGGCGCCGCTGCGTGACGCGATGCGCAACGCCGGCCAGCTCGGTCTCGGCCCGAAGGTGACCGGCGCGATCACCGGTCTGGCGAAGCTGCTCGACGACGTGCAGGCGACGGCCGCGACGGCACCCGTCCACGAGATCTTGACCACCCTGATCGAGGGCAGCGGCCTGGTCGAGGTGCTGCGAGCGTCACGCGACCCTCAAGACGAGGCCCGCGCCGAGAACATCGACGAGCTCGTCGCGGTGACGAAAGAGTTCCAGAAGAACAACCCCGACGGCACGCTGCTCGACTTCCTCACCGAGGTCACGCTGGTCGCGGCCGCCGACGACCTCGACGACACGAGCGGAACGGTGTCGCTGATGACGCTGCACACCGCGAAGGGGCTCGAGTACGAGGCCGTCTTCCTCACCGGGGTCGAAGAAGACCTGCTGCCGCACCGCATGTCGGCCAGCGAGCCGGGCGGTCCGTCCGAAGAGCGACGGTTGTTCTACGTGGGCATCACCCGCGCACGCCAGCGGCTCTTCTTGTCGCTCGCGATGACGCGGGCGCAGTTCGGCGAGGTGAACGTGGCGATGCCGTCGCGTTACCTGCAAGAGATCCCGGTCGAGCTGATCGACTGGAAGCAGTCGCCCGGCATGGCCACCAGTCGCGGGGGCACGCAGCCGCGCGCGCTCAACGCGCGTGGCGAGGGTGGCGACGGCAACCGGGGTGCGACGCCGCGCGCGTCGGGTGGCTACGGCTCGGGCAGCTACGACCGGGCCACCGCAGCGGCCAAGACGAAGCCGAAGACCGAATGGGCCAACCGGGTCACGGGCACCGTGCGCGACAACGGCGACATGGAGCTCGAGGCCGGCGACCGCATCTCGCACGTCGACTTCGGCGAGGGTCGCGTCATGGCCGTCACCGGCATCGGCGCCCGTCGCATCGCCGAGGTGCTCTTCGACGGGGCCGGCCGCAAGAAGCTGCTGATCAAGGTCGCGCCGATCGAGAAGATCTAGCGCCGGCGGCCCGGCGCCCGTCAGCTCGGGCGCATCAACGCGGCCGACGCCGCCGACCAGGGTCGGAGCCCGGGGTGATGCCTGCAGTCACCTGTCGGGCCGTCGGCTCACGCCTCGCCGTGAGTCGGGGCGTCCGGGCGGCGACGGACGACGGTCGCCGCGTGGTCGCCGATCGACAACAGCGACCCGACCCTCACGCGTACGGGGGTGTGCGCCTCGAGTTCGGTGACCTCACCCGTCGTCGACACCAGGGTCGTGCCGTTGCCCGAGCCCAGGTCGGTCACCCAGACGCCCCCGTCGGCACCGATCACGACCGAGACGTGGTGGCGCGACAGCGACCGTCCCGGGTCGTCGAGCGCCACGACGACGGCGCCGGCAGGCGGGGGCGGCGGCTGGTCCGTCCGGCGACCGACGACGACCGCCCGCGCCGTCACGGGCACGACGCTCTGATCGGGGAGTCGCAGGCCGTAGTGCCTCGGGCGCAGCGCCGTCGCCTCGAGATCCGGTCCCCCCGGCGACCTCTCGTCGAACGGTCTCTCGGCGCAGGGTGACGCCGGTGGTCGCGGCGACGCTGGAGGCGGTGTCGGGGCTCCGACGGTCGGTGCGTGCGGTGTGGCGGCGGACGAGGGTTCGACGGGCACCGTGCCGCGGGTGACGGGAGTCGCGCCGACCGGACTGCCCCGATCGATCGTCGGGGAGGTAGGCGGGACGAACCCCGAGGAGGCGCGGGGCGGGGGAGGAACCGACGTCACGATGGTCGCGGGCGGCTCGAGGGGCAGGGTGGTGATGCGCGAGAGCAGCCCTGCGGCCCGCTGCTCACGAACCGTCTGGGCGGTGACCACCGGGGGCTCCGTCGGGCGCTGCTCGCGCCTCCTGCGCTCGTTCTTCTTCCGCCCCATGTCGACTCCGATCTGTGGACAACCGTCACGCAACCTATCAGGCATGACATATTGGTTGTGATCGACCGACCGGTCGACGTCACGAACGAGAGGGAGCACCTCATGGCCAATGTCACCGTCACCTACGACGACCTGCGCACGCAGGCCACGCAACTGCGCAACGGGCAGCGCGCGATCGAAGACCAACTCGGGCAGATGAAGTCGCAGATCGACAACCTCGTCGGCTCGGGCTACGTCACCGACAAGTCGTCGAAGGCGTTCGACTCGACGTACACCGAGTTCACGACCGGGGCGTCCAAGACCGTCTCGGCGGTCGAGAGCATGGCGGCGTTCCTCGAGAACGCGGCCAGCACCCTCGAGGGGGCCGACCAGCAGCTCGCCAGCAGCCTGGGCTGACCGACGCACGACCGGGGTCGAGGCGGGTCGTGCTGAGGCACGTCGCGCCTCGGCCTCCCGACACGAGGGGAGGAACCTCATGGCTCGATCGAGCCTGAACATCGACGGGGCCGGTCTCGAGGCGTTGCTCGGCGACCTCGACCGGGTACGGACCGATTTCGAGACCGCCGACTCGTCGGCACAGCTCACGGCCGAGGCCTGCGGGCACGCGCGGCTCGCCGCGAAGGTCACCTCGTTCGCGACGAACTGGAACGACCGGCGGGCGCAGCTCGCACGGCAGATCACCGAGCTCGGCGAGGCGCTCTCGACGATCGACCAGACCTTCGCCGAGGTCGACGGCGAACTCGAGGGCACCCTCGTGGGTGGCGACCGGTGACGGCCGGTGTGCTCGCCGCGGTGGCGGCCGATTCGCTCGTGGGGGTCTCGGGTGATCCGGGGGTGGTGAACTCCATGGCTGACCACTACGAGTCGGTGGCGGCGTCGATCCGTGGGGCGGCCACCAGGCTGCGGTCGCTCGATGCGGGGTCGTCGTCGAGTGACGCCCTCGACGCGTTCCTCGCCAAGGCCCAGCAGGTGTCGGCGAGCCTGGGCAAGGCCGAGGGTCGTTACGGCGAGACGGGTTCGGCGTTGAAGACGTACGCGTCCGAGCTCTCACTCGCACAGGAGGCCGCGGCGCCGGCCCTGGCGAACCATCGAGACGCCGTCGACGACCTCGCTGCAGCCGAGAGGCTGGTCGAGCGGTACGAACAGCTGGCCCTGGTGGCGACCGACGAGGTGACGAAACAGGAGCACCTCGACCAGGCTGTGGCCCAGCGGGCCAAGGCCGATGACGCTGGGGGCCGCGTCGCCCTCTACGCGAGACGACTCGCCGACGCGCACGCGTCCGTCGAGACCGCCGCGACCGTCGCCATCGCCAGGATCGACGACGCCACCGACGACGGCCTCGACGACACCGTCTGGGACGACCTCGGCGGCGCCTGGGACGCAGGCTTCGCCGCCTTCCAGACCTGGATGGAGGAGAACGACTCGTGGATCAGCGGTTTCATGGATGTGCTCACGATTCTTGGCGAGCTCCTCGCAGCTCTGGCATTCATCGTTCCCGGGCTGAACGTCGTGGCGGCGATCATCGCCGTCCTTGCGTTCGCCATCACGGCAGCCCGGGCGAGTGCAGGTACAGCGACTCTCGGAGATGTCCTTCTAGCCGGGTTGTCCATGGCGACCATGGGGATAGGTGGTGCTGCGGTCGCCTCGGCTCGCGCAGGGATGAGAGGCATCGCTTCCGCGCGAGCCGCGGGTCTCGTAACTCACGGCGGAGTCTCTCGTGGATCTGCGGCGGCCTGGGTGAGCAAGAGTTGGTCGAGGGCTCAACCCGGGTTGGGGGACTGGACCCTCGTGAAAGCGCTCGGCGACAGCGATGTGGCAAGGATGCTGCACTTTCTCCGGTCGAGCAGGCCGGGCGCATTCGCGGATGACGCCGAAGAAGTCGCCACCATCATGCGCAAGCTCAACATCGCCCGGGGCATCCAGGCGATCGACCACGCTCTGACCACGCGCGACGTCTTCGACGTCCTGCTCCCCAGAGGTATTCACGATGCGCCTTCAGCAGCAGCCTGGAGAACTAGTGATGGGGGCACGTTATGAGTTCGGGTCGCCGTGCCGCGGATGTCTCAACGCGAATGCTTGTCTCGCGCGGACTACCACTCCTAGCGGGGATCGTGGGCATCGCATCACCCGTCTACTTCCAACTCGCACGACTCGTCTTTGGATGTCTAGCGCTGCCTAAGGGGGGTGACTTCCGGACCAATCCTGGGGGAGGCCCCCTCTTTCAGTCCGCCGAGGGCTGGCCTCCGTTCGTTCTGCCTTCGGGTCCTTTCTGGCTCACGAGCGTTGCCCTGTTGGCCCTCGTTGTGGTCGTCTTCCTCAGGCGTGCGGAGTCTCTCGACTTTGCACTCCAGCCCTTTGTCCTGTCCTTTTGGTGTGGTCTTGCTGCTTTCTATTCGTTGGCCCATTCGCTCTTCTTCGTCGACCTGGACGCGTGGCCCCGAGACTCATTCGTCGCAGCGTTCGTGTTGGCGGCGGAGTGCCTCGCGTTCTTCATTTTGGGGATACTGCGGACGGTCGAGTCCTTCCTCGTCAAGCGTGAGCGCAGGTGCGCGAAAAGTACGGTGGAGTTTCGGGCAGTACATGGCGGAGTGACTCACCGGGACAAGTCGTGAGCGCCGCGGGGTACGTGGGGCGGACGGCTGGGACGGTGGCGGCGTCGTATTCGATCGTCGTGCCTCCGGGGTTCGTCCGGGTGCCTGGGGGTCTCGATGCCCGAGAGGCAGCCGTGGTCGTCGCTGCGCAGCTCGGTGAGCCGGCGGAGTCCGAGGCCGGGGCGGCGACCCAGGACTGGCGGCTGCGGTTCGGGTCGGCGCTCGGCCGCGCGCTCGCTGCCGACATCCACGGTCGGGTGCTCGACTCGTACCTCACCGCGGGACCGCTGCCCGGCACCGACGTCGTCTGTTCCATCGTCGTCGCCACGGTGCCCGTCACCCGGTCAGGGCACGCCGATCTCGACCGGCTGTTGCTGCGGAGGGTCGCCACTCACGGTGCAGAACCGTTCGTTCTCGCGGGTGACCCGGCCGTCGTGTGGGACGGCTTCGGCGGCGACACCGCGTCGGGCGGCAAGAGCGACGGAGGTGAGGGAGTCGCCAGCCTGACACCGTTGCGCCGCCGAACCGTGCTGGCGCGGATCGCCGGCCACGACGACCGGCTGATCAGTCTCGTCCTCACCGTCGGAGTGGCAGCCCGTGCCGAGGCTGCTCCTGGTGACGCCGACGCCGACACGGACGCCGACGGGAGGGGACGCATCGCCGACGCCCTCGTCGACGTCTTCGACGCCATGGTCAGCACCTTCCGCTGGCGCGACGCCGAAAGCCGCCTCGTCACCGACCGACCTCTCGCCTGAACTCCTTCCACCGCGACAGAAAGCGACCTCGCACCATGACCGACCGCGACCACGACCTCGACCTGCTCATCGGGCACGATCCCGAGGTCTGGGTGCCCCTGCCGGCCACCTGGCCACACGACGGGCACCGAGCGCCGCGCTCGTGGATCAAGGCCACCGTGCGCGCCGTGGCCGAGCGGTCCGAGGGGGCGACCCGCGCCTCCCGGTCCTGGCTCACCGAAGTGCTCTCGGCCCTGGCGCGCTGGTCGCCGGCCGACGAACGCCGGTACCTCTACCTGCCCGACATCGCCACACCACCGAGCCTGCTGCGGGTGCAATACGGCTTCGCCCAGGGCGACCGCGACACCGCCCTGCGAGCCATGGTCCTCGAGAGCGACCTCGCCCCGATCGAGCCTCCCGTCGTCGAGGAGATCGAGACGACCGACCTCGGTCGAGGCCTGCGGGGCGTGCGGTACTCGGCCGTGGACGGCGACGACGGCCTCTTCGCCACCCTCGTCTACGCCTTCCGAGCCGAACCGTACGACGTCCGCATCAGCTGTCAGGTCGGCGGCCCCGAAGGGGTGCCCGCCATGCTCGTCGAGGTCGACCACTTCGCCGACGGCATCAGCGTGGTGCCGGCCGAGTGAGACTCGCGCTCACCGTCCTGCACGTCCCCACGGGGCGCCGGGCCGATCGCTCCGTCGTCGTCGACCCCGAGACCACCGTCGGCGAGGTCGCGACACACCTCGCCTCGACCCTCGGGTTGGCGTCCGACACCCCCGGGCCGACCCCGGGCAGCCTCTCGGTCGACGGCATTCCGGTGGAGTCCGGTGCCCGCCTCCGTTCGGGCGTCCTACTCGACGGTGCCGTGCTCGGACTCGGCGGCCCCGCACCTCACCACCGCCTCCCCGACGACCTGCCCACGATCCGCGTCATCGGGGGCCGAGGTGCCGGCACGATCCACGTCGTCGACGTCGGCATCGTGCACGTGGGCACCGGACCCGACGCCGGCGTCCGCCTGGACGACGACCGCGTGCCCCCGATCGTCGCGTCGATCGAGCTCGACGGTGCCGGACGCTTCTCGCTGACCCCGACCGCTTCGGCATTCGCGGAGCCCGACGACGACGCCCGCGGGCCGCTCGTCCTCGTCGATCGAGTGCCGGTCCGCGGCACCGCCGCCGTCGACGAGCACTGCGTGATCACCATCGGCGACACCCTCCTCGTCGTCGCTCCGGCGGGGCACCCGTCCGCGGCGATCACCGTGAGCGACGGGGGAGGCACGCTCGACCACGCGCGTCCCCCGCGCCTCCTGCCGGAGCCCCCGACCACGTCGTTCCGCTACCCCGCCGAGCCCCAGCAGGGCACGAAGCGGCCCCTGCCGATCGTGGCGGCTCTCGCGCCGATGCTGATGGCGGTGGTGATGGTGAGCGTGTTCGGGAACGTGGCATTCCTCGCCTTCGGGCTCATGTCGCCCGTCGTCATGATCGGCAACCACCTCTACGACAAACGCAACGGCAAGGTGTCGCACCGACGGCGGCTCGCGGACCACCAGGCCACCAAGGAGGCGGTGGCGGCGGACGCAGAGAACGCCGTGCGACAGCTGCAGCGCGAGTTGCGACACCTCAGCCCCGACGCCGCGACCGTGCTCGACATCGCCGTCCGGCGTCGATCGCGACTGTGGGAGCGCCGCCGCGACGACCCCGACCACCTGCGCGTCAGGATCGGCACCGCGGACCTGCCCTCGGGCGTCACCACCGAGGACCCCGCCGAACTCGAGCACCGTCGGACGGTGGCCCGCCCTGCCGTCGACGTCCCCGTGACCGTCGACCTGGGTGACCACGGGGTCGTCGGCGTCGCCGGCAGGCCCGAGCACGCCCGCCCCCTGGTCGCCTGGATGCTCGCCCAGCTCGCCGTCGCCCAGAGCCCCCGCGACGTGCGCTTCGTGGTCCTGACCGAGCAGGCTGCGGCCGACCACTGGTCCTGGCTCGCCCACGTGCCCCACGCCCGACCCGACGACGGACGACCGGCTGCCGTGTGGTTGGGCACCGACGCCGAGACCGTCGCCCGGCGGATCGCCGAGCTCGGGGCCGAGATCGACGGCCGTCAGCGAGCGGCCCGCGAGTCGGCGGGAGCGCTCCGCGTGGCGACCGACGTCGTGCTCGTGGTCGACGGGGCGAGGCGACTGCGCACCCTGCCGGGGCTCGTCCGCGTCCTCCGGGACGGACCGTCCGTCGGCGTGCACGCGGTGTGCATCGACTCCGAACGTCGCTCGCTCCCCGAGGAGTGCGTCGCCGTCGTCACCTGTGGCACCACCCGGCACTCGCTCGACGTGCACCGGACCGCCGACGTGCGCGAGGTCAAGGCCGACCTGCTGCCCGCCGGCTGGTTCGAGGCCGTCGGACGAGCCGTGGCCCCGGTGGTCGACGTCGACGATGGTGGCGGTGCCGCCGGGCTGCCGGCACGATCGCGCCTCCTCGACGTCCTGCAGCTCGAGCCTCCCACGCCCGAGGCCGTCCTCGAGCGCTGGTCGCACACGGCCCCCACGACCGAGGTCGTGATCGGCGAGAGCCTCGACGGCCCGTTCTCGTTCGACCTGCGGCGGGACGGCCCGCACGGTCTCGTCGCCGGCACGACCGGGTCGGGCAAGTCGGAGCTCTTGCAGAGCATGGTCGCGTCGCTCGCCGCCGCGAACACGCCCGAGTCGATGACCTTCGTCCTCGTCGACTACAAGGGTGGGGCCGCCTTCCGGGACTTCGAGGCCCTGCCCCACACCGTCGGGATGGTCACCGACCTCGACACGCACCTCGTCGAGCGTGCCCTGCACTCGCTCGGGGCCGAGTTGCGTCGGCGGGAGCACCTGCTGGCCGACGTCGGCGCGAAAGACCTCGAGGACTACGTCGAGGGAGCACGCGGGCCGGCTGCGCGACCGCCGCTGCCGCGCCTCCTGATCGTCATCGACGAGTTCGCGAGCATGGTCCGCGAGCTGCCGGACTTCGTGACGGGCCTGGTCAACATCGCCCAACGGGGACGATCCCTCGGAATCCACCTCGTGCTCGCGACCCAGCGACCGACCGGCGTCGTGACCGGGGACATCCGGGCCAACACCAACCTGCGAATCGCATTGCGGGTGACCGACGCGGGGGAGAGCACCGACGTCATCGACGCGGGGGACGCCGCCGGCATCGCCAAGTCGACGCCGGGTCGGGCCTTCGTGCGCCTGGGGGCACGTGCGCTCGTACCGTTCCAGGCGGGGCGCGTCGGCGGGCGGCGTCCGGGCGCGGTCGCCGAGGTCGTGCCCGAGGTGTGGTCGAGTCCGCTCGGCTGGGAGGACCTCGGGCGGGTCGCCGCCGAGCCGCCCCCGCGCACGTCGACCGAGTCGGTCGAACGCACCGACCTGGTCGAGCTCGTCGCCGCGCTCGCCGCGGCCAGCGACCGTCTCGGCATCGCCCGTCCGCATCGTCCCTGGCTCGACGCGTTGCCCGAACGGATCGTCCTCGAGGACCTCGACGCACCCGGGCTCGGCGACGACGACGAGGTCGCCCTCGACGGAGATCTGCCCGTCCTGCCCTTCGGACGCCAGGACTTCCCGGCGGAACAGCGTCAGTCCGCGGCCGTCCTCGATCTGCAGACCCTCGGGCACCTCTTCGTGGTGGGAGCCCCGCGCACTGGACGGTCGCAGGTGCTGCGGACCGTCGCGGCGGCGATCGCCGACCGGACGAGCTGCGCCGACGTCCACCTCTTCGGCATCGACTGCGGCAGCGGGGCCCTGCTGCCGCTCGAGGCCATGCCGCACGTCGGAGCCGTCGCGCAGCGGGCCCAGCTCGACCGCGTGCGCCGTCTGCTGACCAAGCTCGTCGACGAGACCCACCGTCGACAGCAGGTGCTCGCCACGGGGGGCCACGCCGGCGTCGTCGAACAGCGCCGGGCCGTGCCCGAGGCCGACCGGCTGCCACACCTCGTCGTCATGATCGACCGCTGGGAGGGCTTCACCGGCAGCTTCGCCGAGATCGAGCACGGCGCACTCGTCGACCAGGTGGGGCTGCTGCTGCGGGAGGGCGCCGCGGCGGGGGTGCACGTGATCGTCACGGGCGACCGCCAGCTCGTCGCCGGACGGCTCGCCGCCCTCGTCGACGACAAACTGCTGCTGCGGTTGACGGACCGGGCCGACTACGCCCTCGCCGGGTTGACCCCCCGGGCCGTGCCCGACGTCGTGCTCCCGGGCAGGGGATTCACTGCCGAGAGTGCGGTCGAGACTCAGGTCGCCCTGATCGCGGACGACCCCACGGGG
This sequence comes from Frigoribacterium sp. VKM Ac-1396, assembly GCF_015350895.1. Lineage (NCBI taxonomy): Bacteria > Bacillati > Actinomycetota > Actinomycetes > Micrococcales > Microbacteriaceae > Frigoribacterium > Frigoribacterium sp. VKM Ac-1396. Next base: position 333,038 of record NZ_JADKSD010000002.1, read on the forward strand.
CAGGCTCAGGCCGAGTCCCTGCGCCGACGCGGGGTCGCGGCGGCCCACCGTGACCGCCACGTGCCCTCGGGGCGCAAGCCCTTCCGCGTCGACCAACTGGCCGGTCCGATCACGTTCGACCAGGCCTGGTCCCGACGTGTCGAGGAGGACCCGTCCGGCCTCTTCGCCCTCGTCGGCGTCGGCGGTGACGACCTCGTGCCGATGGGCCCCGACCTCGCCGAGGGGCCGGGCAGCTTCGTCGTCACCGGGCCGCCGAAGAGTGGCCGCAGCAGCGTCCTGGTCGCCATGGTGCGGTCGATCACCGCACAGGGCGTCGGGGTCGTCGTCGTGGCACCACGTCGCTCGCCGCTGCGTGAACTCGAGGGCGCACAGGGCGTCGTGGCGACGATCACGACCAGGGCCGTCGAGGCCTCGAGTCTCGCAGCGCTCTTCTCCCGAGAGGACGGTCAGGGCGGTCCCCGCGTGCTGGTCGTCGACGACGGCGAACAGCTCAAGGACTGCCCCGCCGCCGAGTGGCTGGTGGAGTTCGTGCGGTCGTGCCCCGACACCGGTCGTGCCCTCGTCGTGGCGGGCACGACCGGCGAGGTGTTGGCGGGGTGGGCCGGGTGGCAGGTCGACGTGCGGAACAACCGCTGCGGTGCCGTGCTGAGCCCGCAGCTGCCGAACGAGGGGGAGCAGGTCGGCATCCGTCTGACGAAGGCCGACCTCACGGATCGGGCGACGCCGGGGGTCGCGGTCGTGGACGACGGGACCGGGCAGGCGGTGAGGGTGCAGGTGCCGTTCGACCCGGTCGGTCGACCGCCGACCGCGTCGTGACGCCCGCACCCGGCGGCTCATCGCGCGTCACCGACCCCGAGGGCGGACGGACGGTCGCTCGGCCGTGCGATCGACGCGGCGCCGGTGGCGACGCCCGAGCGTCGGCGCCTCCTGACGTGGAGCACGCCCGCCGTCGCCACCAGGACGACCCCGGTGCCGACGATGCCGAGGGCGACCAGCAACGCCTGCCCGCCGCCGTCCGACCCGGTGAAGGCGAGGCGGGCCGGGACGACGGGGGCTTCGGTCGGGGCCGGCTGACGGACGGTCGTCATCTCGCTCCGGTGCACCGTGGTGTCGGCGAAGGCCGGGACGACCTGGCTGCCGTCTTCCGCTGCCGGTGATCCGGCGGACGAGAACACGAACACGTACGTTCCGGGCCGGTCGAGCGTGATGCACGGCGTGTCGTACGTGCCGTCGTCGCCGACGACCACGGCCTCGCGGGCCACGACGAGGCTCGGGTCGATCCGGTCGATCGGCCCGAGATCGCTTCCCGCCTCGGGGGCGTCGTCGAACGGCCCGACGAGCACCGACTCGACCTCGACGCCGCCGGGGACATCGGGGTGGAGGTCGGCGACCGTGAGGGCGTCGCTGACGCAGGTGCCGGGGTCGACCTCGGCCTCCGACACCGTCGTCGAGACGGACGGAGCCCAGGGGACGAACGTGGTCTCGGTCGCCGTACCGAAGGGCGAGCGCCACGAACCGACCCGGTCACGGCCCGCCTCGACCGGGGTGTCGGCCGGGTCGATGGTCTCGACCCAGGTGTAGTACCCGCCGGACGGCAGGTCGCAACCGGGCGTCGAGTACGTGCCGGGACCGTCGAGCACCTCGAGGGCTACTTCGCAGACGACCGGAGCGTCCTCGGGCCAGTCGTCGGCCTCGACCACGGGAGCGAGGAAGGGCCCGAGCAGGCGACTGCGGACGGTCACCGGCACGGCCAGCCACGTGCCCGCGTCGTCGTAGCGACCCCACTCGGAGAGGAGCCCCTCGCCGGGGCGGACGTCGAGGGTGACCTGATCCGTCACCGTCGTGCCGGTCTCGGCGATCGTGTCGCTGGTCTGGGTCACGATCCTCGGCTGGAAGGGCAGGGGTGACAGCTGCTCGACGCTGGCAGCCTCGGAGGCCGAGGCCGCCACCCCGCCCGAGAACAGGATCATCTGCGACCCGGCAGGGCTGTTGCCCACGGTCGTGACCCTCCCGTAGGGCAGGTCGTCGAACCGGACCGTCGCCCTCACGGTCAGGCGCGCCTGGTCGCCGGTGGCCGTCACGGGCACCGATTCGGCGTTTCGGACGGAGGTCGTCGTGGACCCGTCCGCGAAGACGGCGCCGTCGAGCGTGACGGTGCCCTCGTGCGACGGTTCGAGCAGAGTGGGGCCGCCCGTCACTCGGTCGACCGTGAGGACGGGGCGGACGAGCCCCGTTCCGTCGGCGGCGAGCTCGACGGTGATCGAGGCCACGACCGACTTCGACGCGGAGGACGACGCCTCGGCGAGCATCTGGTTCGCCCGCTCGAGCACGATGGGCCAGCGCTCGTTGGCGCGGCCCGCGTAGTAACGCTGCGTGTGGCCGTTCAGCCCGGTGATCGTCCAGACGGCGAGCTGACCCGCGGCCGCCGTGTCGGCGTCGGTCGTGCCGCCCCAGGTGCGGGCGATGTAGGCGAGGCGGGCGTGGTCGTCGGTCGAGACGCCGATGACGTCGCCGCCGGTGGTCGTGTCGTAGTGGTTGCCCACGGGCGAGGTCTTGCCGGCTTCGAGGCAGAACGCCTGGGTGCCGTCGTCGAGCCGGTAGGTGCCGAGCCACGAGACGCCGTCACCCCGCCACAGGTGCCCGACGCCGTGCCCGGTGCCGGTCACGGCGGCGGCCGGGGCCTGGCCGAGGAAGCCGGCGGCGACGGAGAACAAGAGGACGAGGGCGAGCGCGAGGCGCCGTCTGGGGGGCCGGAGGGCGTTCGTTGGTGATGTCATGCACCGACGATCGGGCAGCGACCCCGGCTGCCGAGGCCGGCACCGCGCCTCCTGTGCACGGATGACGACGGCGACCCGCGGTGGAGGAGTCGTGACGCGACGACGCCCCCGTCGCGAGCTGCGGCGGGGGCGTCGTCAGACGGTGGTGACCGAGGTCACTCGGTCTCGTCGAGGTCGATCTCGTCGCCCTCGAGGTCGTTCGAGGCGTACTCGGGCGAGCCCTCGCGGGGTGCGCCGCCGGTGGGGCCGTCGTTGCCCTCGCCGACGCCGGGGAAGACCGTCTCGCCCGCGACCGCGTCGTTCGTCGCGATCTGCTCGGACTCGGCGAACTCGTCGGCCTGGTCGTACGGCTGGTCACCCGACGAGGCGGGGGTGTTGGTGTCGCTCATGGTGCGTCCTCTCGAAGGCGGTGCGGGGTGGTGGGGAGTGGCTCAGGCCAGGCCGAGCTGCTGCTTCAGGCCGGCCTCGTCGGTGGCGCCCCAGCGCTCGACGAGCAGTCCGTCGTCGTCGAAGCGACCCACCTGGATGCCGCGCACGGTGAACGACTTGCCGGTCGCCTCGGCACCCTGGAACGTGCCGGTGTGCGTGCCCGAGATCGTGAAGACCGCGGTGACGTTCTCGTCGTCGGCGACGAGCGTCTCGACCTGGAGGTCGGCGTCGGGGAAGGCCTCGAAGAACTCGGTCCAGAAGGCCTGGATGCCGGCGAGGCCGGCGGGTGCGTCGGGGGCCGGGTCGTGGTCGACGACGTCGGCGTGGAAGCCCTCGCCCAGGCGGTCGATCTCACGGGCGGTCAGGATCTCGCCGATGCGCTGCTGGGTGGCGACGTTCTGCTCTTTCGACATGCGTGTCTCCGTTTCTCGTTCTGTCGGGATGCCTCTCGTCTACTCCCCAGCCGCGGGCGAGCCCTCGATGCTCACAGCAGACGCGACGCTCGGCGTACCCCTCGGGTCGCCCGCTAGGCTGACCGCTGGCCCATTGTCTTCATGTCGAGATGGCTCGATGTCGAGACGGATCATGGTGAGACGACGCAGAGATGCGGATTGGAAGAACAGCGTGGATCTTTTCGAGTACCAGGCCAGAGACCTGTTCGAGCAGTACGGCGTGCCCGTGCTGCCGGGCATCGTGGCCGACACCCCCGAGGAGGCGCGGGCAGCGTCCGAGAAGTTGGGTGGCGTCACCGTCGTCAAGGCCCAGGTCAAGGTCGGCGGCCGCGGCAAGGCCGGCGGCGTCAAGGTGGCGAAGACCCCCGACGACGCCGAGGCCGCAGCGAAGGACATCCTCGGGCTCGACATCAAGGGTCACGTCGTCAAGCGCGTGATGATCGCGGGCGGTGCCCAGATCGCGCAGGAGTTCTACTTCTCCGTGCTGCTCGACCGGGCCAACCGCTCGTACCTGTCGCTCTGCAGCGTCGAGGGCGGCATGGAGATCGAGCAGCTCGCCGTCGAGAAGCCCGACGCCCTCGCGCGCGTCGAGGTCGACCCCCGCTCGGGCATCGACCTGGCCAAGGCCACCGAGATCGCGAAGGCCGGCGGGTTCCCCGACGAGCTGATCGAGAAGGTCGCCCCCGTGCTGGTCAAGCTCTACGCGGTGTACGAGGGCGAGGACGCCACGCTCGTCGAGGTCAACCCGCTCGTGCTCACCGAGCAGGGCGACATCGTCGCCCTCGACGGCAAGGTGTCGATCGACGAGAACGCCGAGTTCCGTCACCCCGGCCACGCCGAGCTCGAGGACGCCGACGCGGCCGACCCGCTCGAGGCCAAGGCCAAGGCTGCCGGGCTCAACTACGTGAAGCTCGACGGCGAGGTCGGCATCATCGGCAACGGCGCCGGGCTCGTCATGTCGACGCTCGACGTCGTCGCCTACGCCGGTGAGGCACACGGCGGCGTCAAGCCCGCGAACTTCCTCGACATCGGCGGCGGAGCGAGCGCCGAGGTCATGGCGGCCGGGCTCGACGTCATCTTGGGCGACGCCCAGGTCAAGAGCGTGTTCGTCAACGTCTTCGGTGGCATCACCGCCTGTGACGCGGTCGCCAACGGCATCGTCGCCGCCCTGGGCATCCTCGGCGACGCGGCCACCAAGCCGCTCGTCGTGCGCCTCGACGGCAACAACGTCGACGAGGGTCGACGCATCCTGGCGGAGGCGGCGCACCCGCTCGTCACCGTCGTCGCGACCATGGACGAGGCGGCCGACAAGGCCGCCGAGCTGGCTTCGAAGTAAGGACTGCACAGAACAATGTCGATCTTCCTCAACAAGGACAGCAAGGTCATCGTCCAGGGCATCACCGGCGGCGAGGGCACCAAGCACACCGCCCTGATGCTCAAGGCCGGCACGCAGGTCGTGGGTGGCGTCAACGCCCGCAAGGCCGGCACGACCGTCACCCACGGTGACGTCGAACTGCCCGTCTTCGGCACCGTCACCGAGGCCGTCGCCGAGACCGGCGCCGACGTCTCGATCGTCTTCGTGCCGCCGGCGTTCGCGAAGGACGCCGTCGTCGAGGCCATCGAGGCCGAGGTCCCCCTCGTCGTCGTCATCACCGAAGGCATCCCCGTGCAAGACAGCGCCGAGTTCTGGGCGCTCGCCAAGGCCAAGGGGGGCACGACGCGCATCATCGGCCCGAACTGCCCCGGCATCATCACGCCGGGCGAATCGCTGGTCGGCATCACGCCCGCCTCGATCTCGGGCTCGGGTCCGATCGGCCTCGTCTCGAAGTCGGGCACCCTGACCTACCAGATGATGTTCGAGCTGCGCGACCTCGGCTTCTCGACCGCCATCGGCATCGGCGGCGACCCGGTCATCGGCACCACCCACATCGACGCCCTCGAGGCGTTCGAGGCCGACCCCGACACCAAGGCGATCGTCATGATCGGTGAGATCGGCGGCGACGCCGAAGAGCGGGCCGCCGACTACATCAAGGCGCACGTCACCAAGCCGGTCGTCGGCTACGTCGCGGGCTTCACGGCCCCCGAGGGCAAGACGATGGGCCACGCCGGCGCGATCGTGTCCGGCTCGGCCGGCACCGCCCAGGCCAAGAAAGAGGCCCTCGAGGCGGCAGGGGTCAAGGTCGGCAAGACGCCGAGCGAGACCGCGGCGCTGCTCCGCGAGGTCTACGCCTCCCTCTAGGGGGCGACCCGCGCCTCCTCGTCGGGCGTGTTCGCCGTGACGGGTCGTCTTCGGACGCTCGGTCACGGCGGACACGCCCGTCGTCGTCTGCGCGGTGACCGGGCGTCGTCGCGGGCGTGGCCGCCGATGTCGCCGTCGCGGGCGGCGGGGCAGCAGGCCGGCCACGGTCGGCACCGGTACAGTCGCTCGCGATGAACCGCCCAGTCACCGCCCTCTTCGCCGCGCTCGAAGCCCTGCTCGTCGTGGGCGTCGGCGTCGGCATCCCCCTCGTCGTGCTGACCTCGCTCTGGGCGTTCCAGTACGGGTTGCAGATCGACTGGATCGTGTTCTGGCGGGCGGCCGTCGACTCGTGGCTCGTCGGCCACGGCGCCGACCTCACCCTGCAACTCAGCGCCGACGCCGCGGCCGCGACGGGCGTCACCGGTGCCGACGCCCCCATCGTCGTCTCGCTGGCGGCGATGGGCTTCGCGGCGCTCACCGTGCTGATGGGCGTCCGAGCCGGCCGGGCCGCGGGTGAGACGGCGCACCGCGTGACGGGCGTCCTCGTGACGATCGGCACCGTCGCCCTGCTCTCGCTCGCCCTCACGGCCTCGGCCCAGCACGAGCTCGCCCGCCCCTCGCTGTGGCAGGGGACGCTGCTGCCGACGCTCGTCTACGCGGTGCCCGTCGTCGCCATGGCCGAGGTGACCCGGCGCCGTCGCGGAGAACCTGCCGACCCGGTGACGGGTGCCGTGGTCGGTCTGCTGTCGCGACTGCCCGGGCAGGTGACCGGCATCGCCGCGGCCGCCCTGCGCCTCGGCGCGACCGCCGCCGCGGCCGTGCTCGCCGCCTCGGCACTCGTCGTCACGGTGCTGATCGTGACGAGCTACGCCGAGGTCATCACGCTCTACGAAGGGGCTCACGGAGGGTTCCTCGGGGGGCTCGCGTTGACCGTGGGCCAGCTTGCCCTGATCCCCGACGTCGTCGTCTGGGCGGCGTCGTGGCTCGTCGGCCCCGGCTTCGCCATCGGCACCGGGTCGTCGATCTCTCCGCTCGGCACCGCGGTCGGGCCGATGCCCGCGATCCCGCTGCTGGGAGCGCTGCCGACGGCGGATCTCACGTTCGGCTTCGTCGGCCTGCTGGTGCCGGTCGTCGCGGCCTACGTCTGCGTCACGGTGCTGAGGCCGCGGCTGCAGCGCATGCTCGCCGGTCACGGGGTCGACGACCTGCTGCACCGGATCGCCACCGCGGTCGTCGGCGGCCTCGTCGGCGGAGTGCTGCTCGGGCTGCTCGCCTGGGCCGCATCGGGGTCGGCCGGGCCCGGACGGCTGACCGAGGTCGGACCCGACCCGCTGCTGGTGGGCGGGTTCGCCGCGCTCGAGTTCGCCGTCGCGGGAGCGCTGGCCATGGTCGTCTCGCCCCCGAGGTTCGTGGGCGACCGAGCCGAGAGGCCGACGTCGTCGACCGACGAAGCCCCGACCCGTGACGCCCGGCGTGACGCCGAGCCAGCGACCGCGTCCGCGACCGAGCGTGCGTCCGCGGCGAGGCCGGACGGCGACGACACCGAGCGCATCGAGGGCCTCACGCGCTGATCGCCCTGCGGCGGATCGGGTCCCCGGCAGCGGATGGGCCGCCCCCGGGCCGATCGCCCGGCCCGCTAGGCTTGCCGGGTGCTGAACCTCGTGGTGCTCATCTCCGGTGGTGGCTCGAACCTCCGGGCGCTGCTTGAGGCGGCGAGCGACGCGGAGTACCCCGCACGGGTCGTCGCCGTCGGGGCCGACCGCGAGGCCGACGGCTTCGAGCACGCCGAGCACTTCGGGGTGCCGACGTTCTCGGTCTCGTTCTCGAACTTCGCCGACCGTGCCGCCTGGGGCGACGAGCTGCTCGCGCAGATCCGGCAGTGGCAGCCCGACCTCGTGGTGCTCAGCGGATTCATGCGACTCGTGCCGCCGCGGGTCGTCGCGGCCCTCGCCCCGAACCTGATCAACACGCATCCCGCGTACCTGCCCGAGTTCCCCGGGGCGCACGGCGTGCGTGACGCGCTGGCGGCCGGCGTCGAGCAGACCGGGGCCAGCGTCATCGTCGTCGACGAAGGGGTCGACAGCGGGCCGATCCTCGCGCAGCGCCGGATTCCCGTGCACCCCGGCGACGACGAGTCGTCGCTGCACGACCGCATCAAGGTCGTCGAGCGCGAACTGCTCGTGCAGACCGTGCTCGACATCGCCGACGGAACGATCTCTCTCGAACAGGAGCCCACCGCATGAGCGGCCACGTCATCGACCCCAGCCTCTACCGCGACCGTGACGCCGTGCCCGTGCGGCGGGCGCTGATCAGCGTCAGCGACAAGACCGGACTGCTCGACCTCGCGGCCGCCCTGTCGGCGGCCGACGTCGAGATCGTCTCGACCGGGTCGACCGCCCAGACCATCCGCGACGCCGGCCACGCCGTGACCGAGGTCAGCAGCGTCACCGGGTTCCCCGAGTCGCTCGACGGCCGCGTCAAGACCCTGCACCCCGCCGTGCACGCGGGCATCCTCGCCGACCTGCGGCTCGAGTCGCACGAGGCCCAGCTGGCCGAGCTCGACATCGCCGCCTTCGAGCTGGTCGTCGTCAACCTCTACCCGTTCGTCGAGACCGTGGCGTCGGGTGCCGACGTGCCGACCGTCATCGAGAACGTCGACATCGGCGGGCCGGCGATGGTGCGTGCCGCCGCGAAGAACCACGCCAACGTGGCGATCGTGGTGTCGCCGACGAACTACCCGCAGGTCGTCGAGGCGCTCTCCCTGGGCGGCACGACCCTGGCCCAGCGTCAGCGTCTCGCCGGCGAGGCCTTCGCCCACACGGCCGCGTACGACACGGCCGTCGCCCAGTACTTCGCCGCACACGTGGGCGTGCGCGACGAGGCCGACGCGTCCGCCTCGGCGACCGGCGCCTCCTCGTCCTCCGTCGACCCCGAGGAGGCGCGGGCCGGCTTCGACCCCCGGGTCGAGGTCTCGGGCGAGCTGCAGCACACCCTCCGCTACGGCGAGAACGCGCACCAGGCCGCCGCGATCTACGCGACGCCCGGGGGGCACGGCATCGCCCAGGCGACGCAGCTGCACGGCAAGGAGATGTCGTACAACAACTACGTCGACGCCGACGCCGCCCTCCGTGCCGCGTTCGACTTCGACGAGCCGGCCGTCGCGATCGTCAAGCACGCGAACCCGTGCGGCATCGCCGTGGCCTCGCCCGACGCCGTCGACGCCGTCGCCGACGCGCACCAGCGGGCGCACGCCTGCGACCCCGTCTCGGCGTTCGGCGGCGTCATCGCGGCCAACCGCGCCGTGACGCGCGCCATGGCCGAGACGGTCGCCGACATCTTCACCGAGGTCGTCATCGCCCCGGGGTTCGAGCCCGAGGCCGTCGAGATCCTCAGCCGGAAGAAGAACGTCCGCCTGCTGACGCTGCCCGCCGGCTTCGCGCGAGAGGCGCGCGAGGTCAAGCAGATCTCGGGTGGCCTGCTGGTGCAGGACGCCGACGGGTTCGACGGCTTCACGTCCGACGGGTGGACCCTCGTCGCGGGTGACGAGGCCGACGCCGCCACGCGCGCCGACCTCGAGTTCGCCTGGAAGGCCTCGCGGGCCGTCAAGTCGAACGCGATCCTGCTCGCCTCGGGCGGCGCGTCGGTGGGCGTCGGCATGGGCCAGGTCAACCGGGTCGACTCGTGCCACCTCGCCGTCGACCGCGCCGGTGCCCGAGCCGCCGGGTCGGTCGCCGCGTCCGACGCGTTCTTCCCCTTCGCCGACGGGCTGCAGGTGCTGCTCGACGCCGGGGTCACCGCCGTGGTCCAGCCCGGCGGCTCCATTCGCGACGACGAGGTCGTGGCCGCGGCCCAGGCGGCCGGCGTGACCATGTACTTCACGGGCGAGCGTCACTTCTTCCACTGAACCGCCGACGGCGCGGCCACCCGGCGGCGCCTTTGCGGTGCCTCGCCGGCCACCCGGCGGCGCCTCGGCGTCCCTCGTGGACGGTTCAGGAGGCGCGGTCCGAGACGGTTGCAGATCCGAACGATTCAGTCTTGCGGCGGAGTCGTCGACACGCATATCCTGTAAGGCTGCTTGCAGCCGGTCGACCCCGACCGCACGGACGGACGACGACACTCAGGAGGACATGATGACGACGACGACACTGACCACGGTGGGCACCGCCACCGACGGTGCTCGCGTGGGTCGCGCCTCCTCGGCGTCTCCGAGCCCGGCGCCGATCGGCTAGACGAGACGGCCCGCCGCCCACCGGCACCCCTCCCACACCCCCTCCCGGCGACCATCCCCGGGCGGGGCCGCGCGTCCTCCCCAGCGACCGCGACACCACCTAATCTCCACAACGGGTCACGGCTCGGCGCCGTCATCCGTGCCAGATCACGACACTTGGATCACCCATGTCTCAGCAGTCCCCGTCCACCCGTCCTCCCGATCGTGAGGGCCGACCCTCGACGGTCCGTGCCCTGGCGCGCCTCCACCCCTACGCGCGGCTCGCCTACCCGCGGCTGGCCCTCGGCCTGGTCGCGTCGCTGATGGCCGCCGTCGTGGCGTTGCTCATCCCGCTCGTGCTGCAACTGCTGGTCGACGGCCCGTTGTCGAGCGGCGACCGGTCACAGGTCTGGCCCGCGTTCGGCGTCGTCCTGGCCCTGGGCGTCGTCGAGGCCCTGATGATCGGCACGCGTCGACGCATGGTGCTCACGCCGAGCACCCGCGTCGAGGCGACCATGCGCAACTCGCTCTACGCCAAGCTGCAAGACCTGCCGGTGGCCTTCCACGACCGCTGGCAGAGCGGGCAGCTGCTCAGCCGGTCGGTCAGCGACCTCAGCCTGATCAGGCGGTGGCTCGCCTTCGGGCTGCTGCTGCTGATCGTCAACCTGGTCACGATCGTCGTCGGGTTCGTCGTGCTGTTCTGGTACAGCTGGGTGCTCGGCCTGATCTTCGTCGTGGCCTCGCTGCCGGTGTTCGTCGTCAGCTTCGCCTTCGAGAAGCGCTACTCGGTCGTCGCCCGTCGCAGCCAGGACCAGGTCGGCGACCTCGCGACCAGCGTCGAAGAGAGCGTGCACGGCATCCGCGTGCTCAAGGCCTTCGGCCGGGGCAAGCACTCGCTGCGCGAGTTCGTCAAGCAGGCCGAAGACCTGCGCGGCACCGAGATCGAGAAGGCCAAGGCCATCTCGAAGCTGTGGCTCTGGCTGCTGCTCGTGCCCGACGTGGCGTTCGCCCTCTGCCTGCTCGGCGGCATCGGGCTGGCCGCCGACGGCCAGCTGACGGTCGGCCAGTTGTTCGCGTTCTTCGCCACGGCGACCGTGCTGCGCTGGCCGGTCGAGTCGATCGGGTTCTTGCTGTCGATGACCTTCGACACCCGCACCGCCGTCGACCGCTACTTCGAGGTGATGGACACCGAGAACGCCGTGACCGACCCCGCCCGGCCCAAGACGATCGCCGAGCCCCGGGGGCGGCTCGAGTTCGACTCCGTGCACTTCCGGTACCAGGACTCCCCGGCGCAGTACGACGACCTCGTCAACGGGGTCGACCTCGTGCTCGAGCCCGGCGAGACCATGGCTCTCGTGGGGCTCACGGGCTCGGGCAAGACGACGCTGCTCTCGCTCGTGTCGCGGCTCTACGACGTCACGGGCGGTCGTGTGCTGATCGACGGGGTCGACGTACGCGACCTCACGAGAGAAGAGCTGCGCCGGCACATCGGCATGGCGTTCGAGGACGCCACGCTCTTCAGCGCGTCGGTGCGCGACAACGTCATGCTCGGCCGCCCCGACCTGGTCGACGACCCGGCCGAGGCGGACCGCGTGATGCGCGAGGCCCTCGACATCGCCCAGGCCGACTTCGTCGAACGCCTGCCCGACGGGGTCGACACGCGCGTCGGTGAAGAAGGGCTCAGCCTGTCGGGCGGACAGCGTCAGCGACTCGCCCTCGCCCGCGCCATCGCGGCCCGTCCGGCCGTCCTCGTGCTCGACGACCCGCTGTCCGCGCTCGACGTCGACACCGAGGCGCGCGTCGAGGCCGGCCTCCGCCGGGTGCTCGCGTCGACGACGTCGCTGATCGTGGCCCACCGGCCCTCGACGGTCACCCTGGCCGACCGGGTCGCGCTGCTCGAGAACGGGCGCGTCACCGCGGTCGGCCGACACTCCGACCTGCTCGCGGCCAACGAGCACTACCGCTACGTCATCTCGTCGCTCGACGACGACACGAACACCCGAGAAGAGGTGCTGGCATGATCGACGCGACCCTCGAGGACGACCGTCCCGACCGCCCCACGACCGCCGGCGACGCGTCGGCGTCCGACCCCACGGCACCTGTCGAGCACGAAGCGCTCGACGGCCGCACCCCCGCCGAGAAGCGCGCCGAGCAGGGCTCGACGACCGAGGGCGTCCGCGGTGAAGAACGTCAGGACTTCACCACGGCCGAGAGCAAGCGCCTGCGCCGACGCTCGCTGCGACTGCTCGGGTCGCTCGTGCACCCGCTGCGGTGGCGCCTGGCGCTGATGGGCGTCGTCGTCGTCATCAGCACGGCGTCGCAGGTCGCGGGGCCCGCCCTCATCGCGATCGGCATCGACCGGGCCCTGCCCGCCCTGATGGACCAGCAGGACTGGGTGCCCGCGATCATGGTCGTCGTGGTCTACCTGATCACCGGCGTGATCGGTGCCGTGCTCATGGCGCAGTACACGGTCCTCTCGGCCCGCATCAGCCAGGCCATCCTGATCGACCTGCGCAAACGGCTCTTCCTGCACACCCAGCGGCTCAGCCTCGAGTTCCACGAGACCTACACGTCGGGCCGCATCATCTCGCGGCAGACCAGCGACCTCGACTCGATCCGCGAGCTGCTCGACTCGGGCATCAACCAGCTCGTCTCCGGCCTGCTCTACATGGTCTTCACGGCCATCGCGCTGGTGAGCCTCGACGCCCAGAGCGGGCTCGTGCTCGCGGTCGCCCTGGTGCCCTTGTTCGCCCTGACGCGCTGGTTCCAGGTGCGGTCGCAGAAGCTGTTCCGGGCCACGCGCGTCGCGAGCGCGCGGGTGATCGTGCACTTCGTCGAGACCATGACGGGCATGCGCGCCGTCCAGGCGTTCCGCAAGGAGAAGCGCAACGAAGACGAGTACGCCGGCCACGTCGAGGAGTACCGCCAGGCGAACGCGAAGGTGTTCACCCTGTTCGGCACGTTCGACCCCGGTCTCGTGCTGATCGGCAACGCGACCCTCGCGGTGGTCGTGCTCTGGGGCGGGTTCCGGGTCATCGACGGCTCACTCGAGGTGGGTGCGCTGCTCGCGGTCGCGCTGTACGCCAAGCGGTTCTTCGACCCGGCCGAAGAGATGGCCATGTTCTACAACGGCTACCAGTCGGCGTCGGCCGCGCTCGAGAAGATCTCGGGCGTGCTCGAAGAGCAGCCGAGCGTGCCCGACCCGACGCGACCGGTCGACCTGTGGGACGCCAAGGGGCAGGTGCACTTCGACGACGTCGAGTTCGCGTACAACGCCGACACGGTCGTGCTGCCCGGGTTCGACCTGCACGTGCCGGCGGGGCAGACCATCGCCCTCGTCGGCTCGACCGGGGCAGGCAAGTCGACCCTCGCCAAGCTCATCTCGCGGTTCTACGACCCCACTCGGGGTGCGGTGACGCTCGACGGCGTCGACCTGCGCGACCTGCACCCGAAAGACCTCCGACGCGCCATCGTCATGGTCACGCAAGAGGCCTACCTCTTCTCGGGGTCGGTGGCCGACAACATCTCGTTGGGCAAGCCCGACGCGACGCGTGACGAGATCGTACGGGCGGCCCAGGCGGTCGGTGCGCACGAGTTCATCGAGGCACTGCCCGACGGGTACGACACCGACGTGAACAAGCGCGGCGGGCGGGTGTCGGCCGGGCAGCGCCAGCTGTTGTCGTTCGCGCGGGCGTTCATCGCGAACCCGAGCGTGCTGATCCTCGACGAGGCGACGGCGTCGCTCGACATCCCGTCCGAACGCATGGTCCAAGAGGCTCTGCAGACCCTGCTGTCCGATCGCACCGCCGTGATCATCGCCCACCGGCTGTCGACGGTCGCGATCGCCGACCGGGTGCTCGTCATGGAGCACGGCAAGATCGTCGAGGACGGCACCCCCGACGACCTCATCGCGGGCACGGGCCGCTTCGCCCAGCTGCACGCGGCCTGGCGCGACTCGCTGGTCTGAGGCAGGCAGGCAGGCAGGTGGGCCCGCCTGCCGCCTGCCGCCCGCCGCCTGCCGCTCGGGCTCGGCTAGCCTGGCCCCGATGACCGACGCGACGACCTACCTGCACGCCTACGACGAGCAACTGCGCACCGACGCCGAGACGCCGAGCGCCCTCTCGGTCACCCGGCACGGCCCGCTGCGACTCGTGACCTTCGCCGGCGGTCGCGGCTTCGTCACCTACCGTGACCTCGGGGGAGCGGACGCCGACGCGATCCGCGACCTGGTGGGGGTCGCCGTCGCGCACTTCCGCGCCGACGACGAGATCACCCGGGTCGAGTGGAAGACGCGGGGGCACGACGAGGCCCCCGGGCTGCACGACGCGCTCGTCGCCCACGGTTTCGAGCCCGGCGAACCGGAGTCGATCATGATCGGCCCGCTCCGCGCACTCGCCGATCTCGGCGAGGTGCCCGAGGGGGTGACCGTGCGTCGGGTCACGACCGAGGGCGACGTCCGCGCGATGAGCGCGATGGTCGACGAGGCCTTCGGTGAAAGGGTCGACGCGCGCACGGCCGACGCCTTGCTCTCGCGTCTGGCCCGCGGCGACGGCACGGAGCTCTGGGTGGCCGAGGTCGACGGTCGTATGGTCAGCGGCGGCCGACTCGAGCCCGTGCCCGGCACCGATTTCGTCGGCATCTGGGGCGGTGCCACCCTCGAGGCGTACCGCCACCGCGGCATCTACCGAGCGCTGACCGCGGCACGAGCCCGTTCGGCTCTCGCCGGGGGCAAGACCCTGGTGCACAGTGACTCGACCGAGGGTTCGCGGCCGATCCTCGAGCGGTCCGGCCTGGTCGCGGTGTCGACGACGACTCCGTACGACTGGGCGCGCTGAGTCAGGGGTCGCGTCACCCCGTGCCCGGTCAGGGGCGGTGGGAGGCGCGCTCGAGGTCGACGCGGAAGACGCCCGTCCGGCTCCACAGCAGGGGAGTGCCCTCGACGCGGTACATCTCGAGGGCCCGCTGCTCGTGGTCGCGCGGGGCGTGGCCGGAGGCGCGGATCACCCGCCACCACGGGAGGTCGGCCCCGGCGTACGCCATCACCTGACCGACGCCCCGCGACGCCCGCGACCCGAGGGCGGCCGCGACCGAGCCGTAGGTCATGACGTGGCCGGGCGGGATCGACTCGACGACGGCGATCACGCGCGACGCGAAGTCGTCGGGGGCCGGTGGCCCCTCGGCGTCGGCGCTCACGCCTCCGGTGACGCCAGCGTCAGTCCGGCGATCTGCTCGCCGTAGGGCGTCTCGCCGATGACCTCGAAGCCGATGTGGTGGAAGAACTCTTCGGGGCCGTCGTCGCCGGGCTCGTAGATGACGGTGACGCGGTCGAAGCCGCGGCTGCGGGCTTCGTCGGCGAGGGCGTGGACGGCGAAGCGCCCGATGCCGCGGCCCTGGGCGTCGGCCTCGACGTTGATGCGCCAGATGCAGCTGCGCAGGGCCTCGTCGTCGGCCTCGGCGTCGAAGTTGCCCATGATGAAGCCGACCACCGTGCCGTCGGCGTCGACGACGACCCGGGGCCACGCGGTGGTCGGGTTGACGTAGGCCTCGGCGATCGAGTGCGAGACGGGAGCGACGAACTGCTCTTGCCCCGGCTTGAGCGTGAGGTTGTTGGCCGCGACGACGGTGGCGGCGGACAGTTCTTCGAGGCGCAGACCAGACATGGCATCAGGGTATCGGCGTGCCCCCGAGGGCACCACCACCCGGCGGATGAGGGCCGCGGCGGGCGCACGGAGGCCCCCGGGTCGTGGATGATGGCGAGAATGAACCGCGGGACGAACCTGCCGGCGATCGGCGGCTACAACCGATCCGTGGTGCTCGACGCGATCCGTCGAGAGAGCGCCGGCCTCAGTCGCACCGAGATCGCCGGTCGGACGGGGCTCAGCCCGCAGGCCGTGACGAACGTCTCGCGACGCCTGCTCGAGGCGGGTCTCATCCGCGAGAGCGGCACCGTCATCAGCGGCCCGGGCAAGCCGCGCACGATGTTGCAGCTCGAGTCGCGCGGCAGGTTCGCCGTGGGGGTGCACATCGACCCCGCCGTGCTCACCTTCGTGCTGCTCGACCTCGTGGGGACGGTGGTGGCGCACGCCCGAGAGTTGACCCCGTCCGCGAGCGAACCCGACGAGGTGGTCGCCCTGATGGCCCGGGCCATCGACGGGCTCGTCGTGACGAGCGGCGTCGACCGCGAGCTGCTGCTCGGGGTCGGCATCGCCTCGCCCGGCCCGGTCGACATCGGCCCCGGTCTCGTGCTCGACCCGCCGATGATGCCGCTCTGGCGGCACGTGCCGCTGCGTCGGGCGCTCAGCGAGGCGACCGGCCTGCCGGTCCTGCTCGAGAAGGACGTCACGGCCTGCGCGGTCGCCGAGACGTGGCTGAGCGAAGGAGGCGCGGGTCGGCGCACCGACTTCGCCTTCGTCTACTACGGCACCGGTTACGGCACCGGGCTCGTGCTCGGCGGCGACGTGCTGCGCGGGGCCAGTGCGAACGCGGGGGACTCGGGCCACGTCATGGTCGCCGACCACGGGCACCGCTGCACCTGCGGGCGCATCGGCTGCGTCGGTGAGCTGATCACGCCGCACGCCCTGGTGCGTGAGGCCGTCGACGGGGGAGTCCTCGTCGCCGGCGACGTGTCGGACGACGCGCTCGCCGAGTCGGCGCGGCGCGGGGACGACGTCGACATGCGCCGCATCGACGAGGCGTTCGGCGCCCTCGTCGGCAAGGCGGACGCGGGCGACGCCGCGGCCTTGGCGGTGCTGCACGGCGCCGGTCGCCACCTGGCCAGGGCGCTCGTCACGATCGTCAACCTGCTCGACCTCGACGAGATCGTCTGCGGCGGGCCGTTCTGGGCACCGCTGTCGCGGCACGTCCTCGAGGTGCTGCCGGCGGCCGTGCGCGACGACCCCGCGCTGATCCCGAAGCATCCGATCCGCATCGTGGAGTCGTCGATCGGCATCGACGTCGCGGCCGTCGGGGCGGCCTGCCTCGTGCTCGACCAGACGTTCTCGCCGCGGCCGTCCGCGCTGCTGATCCGCGCCTGAGGGGCCGACCCGCGCCTCCTGGTCCGTTACCGGAACGTTGCCCGCCTCCTTCTTGACACGAGTTACTCCATACGATGTAGTAATCGCATCGCGGTCGGGCAGAGCTGCCCGGCGCCGACGCGGATGGAGCAAAGGAGCACCATGTCACGCACGTTCACCTCGGCCCGGGGGCGCAAGCGCGCACTGGCCGTCGCCGCCGCGGCAGTCGCCACGGCCCTGCTGGCCTCGGGTTGCGCGGGGGGTGCCGGCGACGGCGACTCCGACACCATCAAGGTCGCGTACCAGAAGTTCGGCACGTTCACGCAGATGGACGCCCACATGAAGGAGACGGCCAAGACCTTCGAGGCGGCCAACCCCGGCATGAAGGTCGAGTTCGTGCCCATCGCCGCGCAGAACGACGACTACTTCACCAAGCTCGCGCTGATGAACCGCTCGGCCGCCACCGCGCCCGACGTGATGTACGAGGACACATTCAAGGTCAAGAGCGACGCGGCCGCCGGCTACCTGCTGCCGCTCGACGAGTACACCGCCGGGTGGGAGGACTGGGAGAAGTTCTACGACAACGCCAAGGAGGCCGGCGTCGGCGAGGACGGCAAGACCTACGGCATCCCGATGGGCACCGACACGCGGGCCCTCTGGTACAACAAGGACCTCTTCGCCCAGGCCGGGCTGCCCGTGCCGTGGGAGCCGAAGACCTGGCAGGACGTGCTCGACGCGGCCGAGACGGTCAAGGCGAAGGTGCCGGACGTCGTGCCGCTCAACGTCTACTCGGGCAAGCCGCAGGGCGAGGGCGCGACCATGCAGGGCTTCGAGATGCTGCTCTACGGCACCCCCACCGGCACCCTGTACGACGACGAGACCGGCAAGTGGCTGACCGACTCGCAGGGCTTCGTCGACTCGCTCGGCTTCATCGAGGACGTCTACCAGGGCGGCGTCGGACCGAAACCCGAGGAGGCGCTCGACACGAACATCGCCACCATCGTCGGTGGGGAGTGGCTTCCGCAGGGCAAGCTCGCGATCGCCCTCGACGGTTCGTGGATGAGCGGCACGTGGCTCGAGACCGGCACGAACCCGTGGCCCGAGTGGAACGACGTGATGGGCCAGGCGCCCATGCCGACGCAGGACGGCGCGAAGCCGGGTGCGACGAGCATGTCGGGCGGCTGGACGCTCGCCGTGGGGTCGAAGACGAAGAACCCCGACAAGGCGTTCGAGTTCATCGCCGACGCCCTCGACAAGGAGGGCTCGCAGAGCTACGACATCGCCGCCAGCCAGATCGCCGTGCGCAGCGACGTCGCCGAGGACCCGGAGTACGTCGACAGCAACCCGACCTTCGAGTTCTTCTCGTCGATCGTGCCGGTGACGCACTTCCGCCCGGCGACGACCGACTACAGCCGCATCTCGAACGAGATCACCGTCGCGATGGAAGCCGTCATGACGGGCCAGCAGAGCCCGGAGGAGGCCGCCGCGGCCTTCGACGAGCAGCTGGTCGGCATCGTCGGTGAGGACCAGACGCAGAAGGCGGGGGACTAGCCGGATGGCGACCATCGCCCCCACCCCGGTCGGCCGCGAGAGCGGCCGGCCGGGGGCCCCCGGGCCCGGCCCCGGGCCCCACGGCGAGAAGCCGGGTCGCCGGGCCGGTGCCTCGAAGGCCCGCGCGCTGCGCACGGGTGCCCGCACCCTGCCGCTCGTCCCGGCCTTCGTGCTGCTCGCCCTGTTCTTGCTGGGGCCGGTGATCTCGAGCTTCTACGGCTCGTTCACCGACGCCTCGCTGACCGGTTACGCCGCGGGCGGGTCGGAGTTCATCGGGTTCCGCAACTACACCGAGCTCTTCGCCGACCCGGACTTCCCGAAGTCGGTGCTGTTGACGCTCGCCTTCGTCTTCTTCTCGGCCGTGGTCGGGCAGAACGTCGTCGGCCTCGGGCTGGCGCTGCTGATGCGGAACGGCCACAAGGTCGTCCGGTCGATCGTCGGCACCTTCGTCATCGCCGCCTGGGTGCTGCCCGAGATCGTGGCGGCCTTCGCGGCGTACGCGTTCTTCAACGACGCGGGCACGCTCAACACGGTCCTGTCGTGGTTCGGCATCACGGGCGCCAACTGGCTCTACGCGCTGCCCATGCTCTCGGTGATCCTCGCCAACATCTGGCGCGGAGCCGCGTTCTCGATGCTCGTCTACTCGGCGGCGGTGCAGGAGGTGCCGCCCGAGATCACCGAGTCGGCCGAGGTCGACGGCGCCACCGGTTGGCAGCGCCTGGTCTACATCACGCTGCCGGTGATCCGACGCAGCATCTCGACCAACCTCATGCTGACCACGTTGCAGACGCTGTCGGTCTTCACCCTGATCTACGTGATGACGGGTGGCGGGCCCGGCGTGAACAGCACGACGCTGCCGATCCTCGCCTACCAAGAGGCCTTCCAGTTCTCGCAGCTCGGCTTCGGCACCGCCATCGCCACGATCATGCTGCTCGTCGGCGCGGTCTTCTCGATCATCTACATCAGGGCCCTGAAACCGGAGGTCGACTGACCATGGCCATGACCTCACCCAGCGGCCGCAGCATGAAGGCCGTCTCGAACGTCGTGCTGATCGTCATCGCGATCTGCTTCGCCGTGCCGCTCGCCTGGCTGCTGCTCGCGTCGTTCGACCCCTCGGCGACGTTGTCGGCGAAGGTGCCGTCGCAGTTCACGCTGGACAACTTCACGGCCGTGCTCACGCCCGAGATCTCGTTCGTGCCGCTCGCCAACAGCCTCATCGTCTCGGGTGGCTGCGCCCTGGTGACCGTGGTGGTGGCGATCCTCGCCGCGTACCCGTTGTCGCGGTACCGGATGCGCATCAACAAGCCGTTCCTCTACGGCATCCTGTTCGGCACCGGCCTGCCCATCACCGCGATGATGGTGCCGGTCTACAGCCTGTTCGTCTCGCTGAACCTGATCGACTCGATCGGCGGCACGGTGTTCTTCCTGGCCGCGACCAGCCTGCCGATGGCGATCTGGATGGCGAAGAACTTCATGGACTCGGTGCCCATCTCGCTCGAGGAGGCCGCCTGGACCGACGGCGCCTCGATGTTCTCGACGCTGACGCGCATCGTCGTGCCGCTCATGCGGCCGGGCATCGCCGTGGTGTTCATCTTCGTGTTCATCCAGGCCTGGGGCAACTTCTTCGTGCCCTTCGTGCTGCTGCTCAGCCCCGACAAGCAGCCCGCGGCCGTCAGCATCTTCAACTTCTTCGGGCAGTACGGCTCGGTGGCCTACGGCCAGCTCGCCGCGTTCTCGATCGTCTACTCGGTGCCCGTCATCGCGTTGTACGTGCTCGTGTCGCGGACCCTCGGCGGATCGAACGCGCTGGCCGGCGCCGTGAAGGGGTGACGCGCCTCCCCACCAGTCAGCCCCCAGCCCTCGCGATCCACAGAACGACCCGCCCCACCGCGCGCTCCGGCGCGCCCGTCAGGAGACTGATCCCATGCACGACAACACCGTCCTCGTCGAGGCCCGCATCGACCGCTTCGTCCGCGACCGCATCACGCCGGCGGTCTACCGCCGGGCCGTCCCGTTGACGATCTCGGCGTGGGAGGCGCCGGGCGAGCCGGTCCCGTTCGCCGAGGCCGTCTCGCACGAGTTCACGCCCTTCTCGGTCGGTTCGCCGTGGAGCCGGCCCTGGGGCACCACGTGGTTCCACGTGACCGGCACGGTGCCCGACGACTTCGGCACCGACCCCTCGACGGCGCTCGAGCTGGTCGTCGACCTCGGCTTCAGCATCCGCCAGCCCGGGTTCCAGGCCGAGGGCCTGGTCTGGCGGCCCGACGGCACGATCGTCAAGGCGATCGAGCCCTACAACGGGTACGTGCCGCTGACCTCGATCGGGGCGGGCGTCACGCCGGGCAGCACGATCGACGTCTACGTCGAGGCGGCCTCGAACCCCGACATCGGCGGTGACGACTTCCACGGCGAGACGCTGCTGGGCGACCCCGAGACCGCCGGCGACGCGCCGATCTACGCCCTGCGGGGCATCACCCTCGCCGAGCGCGACGAGGTGGTCGCCGAACTCGACCGCGACGTGTGGACGCTCGTCGGGCTCATGCGCACCCTCGACCCCGCGACCCCGCGACGACACGAGATCCTGCGGGCCCTCGACCGGATGTGCGACGTCGTCGACCACGCCGACGTGGCCGGCTCCGCGGCACTCGGGCGCGAGGCCCTCGCCGGGGTGCTCGCCTCGCCGGCGAACGCGAGCGCACACCGCGTCGTGGCGACCGGTCACGCCCACATCGACTCGGCCTGGCTCTGGCCCGTGCGCGAGACGCAGCGCAAGGTCGCGCGCACCTTCTCGAACGTCGTCGCCCTGATGGACGACGACCCCGACTTCGTCTTCGCCGCCTCGAGCGCACAGCAGTACGCCTGGCTGAAGGAGCGGTACCCCGAGCTGTTCGAGCGCGTCAAGCAGAAGGTCGCCGAGGGCCGCTTCGTGCCCGTCGGCGGCATGTGGGTCGAGTCCGACACGAACATGCCCGGCGGCGAGGCGCTCGCGCGTCAGTTCGTCGCCGGCAAAGGGTTCTTCCTCCGTGAGTTCGGCGTCGACGCCGACGAGGTCTGGCTGCCCGACTCGTTCGGCTACACGGGCGCGATGCCGCAGATCGCCCGGGCCGCGGGGGCGAGCTCGTTCTTCACCCAGAAGGAGTCGTGGAACGAGACGAACCGCATGCCGCACCACACCTTCCTCTGGGAGGGCATCGACGGCAGCCGCGTCTTCACGCACTTCCCGCCGGTCGACACGTACAACTCCGACCTCTCGGCAGGCGAACTGGCGCACGCCGAGAGCGGCTACGCCGAGAAGGGGTTCTCGAACGTCTCGATCGTGCCGTTCGGCTGGGGCGACGGTGGTGGCGGGCCGACCCGCGAGATGATGGCGGCCGCGCGCCGGGCCGGCGACCTCGAGGGCTCGCCGCGCGTGACCGTCGGCACCCCCGCCTCCTTCTTCTCCCAGGCGCGGGCCGAGCTCTCCGACCCGGCCGTCTGGTCGGGCGAGATGTACCTCGAGTTCCACCGCGGCACCTATACGTCGCAGGCGCGCACGAAGCAGGGCAACCGGCGCAGCGAGCACCTGCTGCGCGAGGCCGAGCTCTGGAGCGCGACGGCCGCCGCGCGCGGGCTGGTCGACTACCCCTACGACGAACTCGAGCAGATCTGGCACGTCGTGCTGCTGCAGCAGTTCCACGACATCCTGCCCGGCTCGTCCATCGCCTGGGTCCACCACGAGGCCGAGCGGCACTACGCCCGCGTCGCCGAACAGCTCGAGGCGATCATCGGTTCGGCCCAGCGCGCGCTCGCGGGGTCGGGCTCGGCGACGACGACCTTCAACGCCGGGCCGGTCACGGCGGCGGGCGTCGCCGCGTCGTCGGGTTCGGCCGAGGGCCTCGCCCAGGAGGCGGGGGTCGGGTCGGTCTCGCCGGTCGCCCACGGCGACGGTTGGGTGCTCGACAACGGGCTCGTCCGCGCGGCGTTCGACGGTGACGGCCTGGTCGTCTCGTTGGTCGACGCCTCGTCGCGGCGCGACCTCGTGGCCCCGGGCGAGAGGCTCGGCCTGCTGCAGCTCTTCCGCGACACCCCCAACCAGTGGGACGCGTGGGACGTCGACCAGGCCTACAAGAACGTGCGCACCGACCTGGTCGAGGCCGAGTCGGTGGTCGCCGAGGGCGGCGCGCTCGTCGTGACCCGTCGCTTCGGCGGGTCGACGATCGTGCAACGGTGGTGGCTCGACGAGGGCGAGGCCGAGCTGCACGTGCAGACCGACGTCGACTGGCACGAGCGGCAGAAGCTGCTGAAGCTGGCGTTCCCCCTCGACGTGCACGCCGACCGAGCGGCCTCCGAGGTGCAGTTCGGGCACGTGCAGCGCCCGACCCACCAGAACACCTCGTGGGACTTCGCCCGCTTCGAGACGGTGGCCCACCGCTGGGTGCACGTGGCCGAGCCCGGCTTCGGCGTGGCCGTCGCGAACGACGCCACCTACGGGCACGACGTCACCCGCAGCACCCGCGACGCGGCCGACGGGGGTGACGGCGGCACGACGACGCTCGTCCGACAGTCGCTGCTGCGCGCACCGACCTTCCCCGACCCGTACGCCGACCAGGGCCGGCACGTGCTCCGCTCGTCGGTTCGCGTCGCACCCGACGTGCTCGAGGCCGCGACCGCGGGCTACCGGCTCAACCTGCCCGTGCGACGGGTCGAGGGGGCGTCGGGTGCCCGGGTGGCTCCGCTCGTGACGTCGTCGTCACCCGCGGTGCTGGTCGAGGCGGTCAAGCTCGCCGAAGACCGCTCGGGCGACCTGATCGTCCGGCTCTACGAGGCTCGGGGTGCTCGGGCGTCGAGCACCGTCACGGTCGACGCCGACAGCGGGTTCGGCGAGGCGTGGCGCACCGACCTGATCGAGCGCGAACTCGAGCCGGGCACCGCCGGGGCGGGTCGATGGGCCGCGGGTTCGGTCGTCGAGCTGACGCTGCGCCCGTTCGAGATCGTGACGCTGCGGGTGGCCAGGGCGTAGCGACGCCGAGCGCCCTCCCGCGGGCACCGCACCACGAGATGGTCACAGCACCAGGTTTTCTCCTGGCGCTGTGACCATTTTCTGGCGTCGTGTCCCGTGGCGCCGTGGGCGTGGCGGCGCGGGGGCGCGACTGTGCGGCGGGTGCGGGTGCGCTCGTCAGAGCGCGGCGGCGACCGCGGCGCCGGGCCCGCGGGCTCCGACCGTCGCCGCGCCGACGGCGGCCACGGGGAACCCCGGCGGCAGCAGCTCGATGCGCGACGAGAGCTCGAGCGACGCCAGGAAGGGCGACCCGGCCGCCCAGCGGTCGAGCACTCCGGCGACGTCGTCGAGCAGGGGTCGACCGAGGTTGCTGAGCCCGCCGCCGATCACGACGGAGTCGACGTCGGTCGTCAGGACGAGGAGGCGCACCGCGGCCGCCACGCCCGCCGCGAGGTCGGCACGCACGCGGACGGCCTCGGGGTCGCCCGCGTCGGCCGCCGCGAACAGCGCCACGGCCGGGTACGCCCCCTCGGTGGGCCAGTGGCGTGAGACCGCGGCCCCGGCCGCCACGGTCTCGAGGCACCCGCGCTGACCGCAGGGGCAGGCCTCGCCCGCGGGGTCGACGGGGACGTGGCCGATCTCGCCCGAGACCCCCCGTGACCCGCGCCAGAGCTCGCCGTCGACGACGAGGCCCGCGGCGAGGCCGGTGCCGAGGTTCAGGTAGCCGACCGAGCCGGACAGCGACATGGCGAGGTAGGCGCCGAGTGCAGCGGCGTTCACGTCGTTCTCGACCCGCACGGGCACCCCGAGCCGGGCCGCCATCGTGGGCCCCACCGCCACGTCGTCGAAGCCGATGTTCACCGCGTGCCGGACGCGACCCGTCGCGCCGTCGACCAGGCCGGGGATGCCGACGCCGACCGACTCGAAGGCGGTGACGTCGACGCCCGCTCGGCCGGCCAGCGAGGTCACGGCCGCGATCGCGTTGGCCAGCACGGCGTCCGGGCCGAAGCCCGTCGGCAGCCGGAGGCGGTGGACGGGTGCCCCGGACGCGTCCACGACGACGGCGTCGATCTTGGTGCCGCCGATGTCGAGACCGACCCTCACGGCCGCCCCGTCGGCTCGGCTGCGGAGGGGCCCGCCGGGGCACGGCCGGGCGCACCGGGGGCCGCGACGACGGACGCGGTGGCGGGCGTGGACATGTTTGTTAGTAAAGCTTACGAACCACGCCCCGGCAAGAGGTCGCGGCGATCGCCGGTCGATGTTTCGGGTGTTGACCGTCGGTGTTTCGTGTGCGTAAACTCGCCGCCACACACCTTGACACGTGTTTGTAAGGCTCATTTACTAACGGCACGCCACCATGGCGTCGCCACCCCGGCACCGCTGCCGGCGGGCCTGCAGACCGGGCCACAGGTCGGCGACGATGCCGAGACGAGAGGACGCGCCCGTGACCAGCACGACGATCACCAGGCAGCAGCAACCGCCCGTCCGTGCGCACAATCGGTCGCTCGTCCTGCAGGCGCTCTACCGTGACGGCTCGATGAGCCGGGCGGACCTCGCCCGGCGCTCGGGGCTGACCCGTCCCACGGTCTCGGCCCTCGTCGCCGAGCTGATCGACGGCGGCGTCGCCCGCGAGCTCGGCGTCCGGGACGACTCCCGGGTCGGCAAGCCGGCGACGCTCGTCGGCATCGAGTCGGACGCCTTCCACATCGTCACGGTCGACCTGTCGAGCGCGGAGCGCTTCGTCGGGGCCGTCGTCGACCTGCGGGGCGGTGTCGTCGAGCGCGCGAGCGTCGACCTCGACGGCGCCGTCGGCGAAGCCGCGGTCGCCCTGGTCGAACGTCTCGTCGACGACCTCGGTGCGCTGACGACCCGCCCGGTGCTCGGCGTCGGTGTCGCGACACCGGGCATCGTCGACCACGACGGGGTCGTCCGCACCGCCGTCCACCTCGGCTGGTACGACCTGCCCTTGCGGGCGCGCCTGTCCGACCACGTCGGGCTGCCGGTCCACGTCGGCAACGACTCGAACGCGGCCGCCGTGGGCATCCGCACCTTCGGCGAGACGACCGTGCAGGCCACGACCGCCACCGCGCACCCCCCGACCGCGCACCCCGTCGCGCACCCCACCACCGCGCACCCCGCGACCGCACGCCCCGCGCCGGGCCAGAGCCTCATGGTCGTCACCATCGACCACGGCGTCGGCGTCGGGCTCGTCGTCGCCGGTGCCCTCGTCGAGGGCGACCAGTTCTCGGCCGGCGAGATCGGCCACGTGACGGTCGACGAGAACGGCGACGTGTGCGCGTGCGGGCGACGCGGGTGCCTCGAGGAGGTGCTGGCCGCTCCGCAGCTCAGGGCGCGCCTCCGTCAGCACGACGAGGGGTCGCGGGGTGCCGTGCTGCACGACGCCGGTCGAGCGCTCGGGCTCGTCCTCGCGCCGATCGTCAGCGCACTGAACATCGACGAGGTCGTGCTGTCGGGCCCCGCCGACCTGGTCGAGGGAGCCCTGTTGCGGGCCGCCCGCGAGACCGTCCGGCAGCGGACGCTGTCGGCCGTCAGCAACGGCTTGACGATGCGCATCGCGGGCAGCGGCACCGACCTCGCCCTGCGGGGTGCGGCGTCGTTCGTGCTGCAGGCCGAACTGGGGCTGACGTGAGCCCCACCACAGACCTCGGGGGCCCACCCCCGGAGGCGGCGAGGGCCACCGCCCGTGCCGCATTCCCGACCCGACGCTTGTGCGAGCGCGGGCCGGGACCACAGCGATGCGGCATCCCCGCTTCGAGAACGAGGAGATGAAATTGCGAATCCAACGCTACACGGCGGTCGGGGCCCTGGGCCTGGCCGCGGCACTCGCCCTGACCGCCTGCTCGAGCTCGGGCACGGGCGGCAGCTCGTCCGACTCGCCGCAGGCCGTCCCCACGACCGAGGGCGACGGGAAGAGCCTGACCGTCTGGGTCATGACGGGTGACTACACGCCCGAGACCATCGACGCCATCAACGAGAAGTTCACGAAGCAGACCGGCGCCGAGGTCGACGTCCAGATCCAGCAGTGGGACGGCATCACCACGAAGATCAGCACGGCGCTCGCGACGAACACGCCACCCGACGTGCTCGACCTCGGCAACACGCAGGTCGCCAGCTACGCCGCGAACGGCGCGCTGCTCGACCTGACGTCGTACCGCGACGACCTCGAGCAGGGCCAGACCTGGCTGACCGGTCTCGAAGAACCCGCCACCGTCGACGACTCGCTCTACGCCGTGCCGGGCTTCGCCGGTGCCCGTGCCGTCATCTACAACAAGACGATGTGGGCCCAGGCCGGCATCACCGAGGCCCCGACCACCTACGACGAACTCACGGCCGACCTCGACGCGGTGAAGGCCGCGAACACGGCCTCCGACTTCTCGGCCTTCTACCTGCCCGGCCAGTACTGGTACGCCGGCATGCAGTTCGTCTGGGACGCCGGCGGCGAGATCGCCACGTCGAGTGACGGCACCTGGACCGCCGGCCTCGAGAGCAAGGAGGCGCAGCAGGGTCTCGAGGACTTCACGCAGTTCCAGAACGCCTACTCGACGCCCGCCTCGCAGACGCTCGACACCGACGCGCCCGACCAGACGCAGGTCTTCGCCGACGGCAAGACCGCGACGATCCTGCACACCAACGGCTCGATCGACCTGATCAAGAAGGCCAACCCCGCGCTGACCGACGACGACTTCGGCACCTTCCCGATGCCCGGCAAGTCGGGCGAGACGCAGCCGGTCATGCTCGGCGGCTCGGACTGGGGCATCGCGGCGAAGAGCCAGAACTCCGACCTCGCCCTGCAGTGGACCAAGATCGCCACCAGCCCCGACATCCAGAGCGAGTGGGTCGTCGGCAACGACGGCTGGATCCCGAACAGCGAAGAGGGCATCGAGGCGGCCGGCAGCGTCGTGACGCCGATCCAGAAGGGCTTCTTCGACGCCGCCCTGAACTCGAAGGCCACCCCGGCCAGCGCGAACTGGGCGGCCCTCGAGGGCGACAAGAGCATCAACCAGCTCTTCTCCTCGGTCGTCTCGGGCTCCAAGTCGGCCGAGGCCGCGGCGAAGTCCTTCGACGAGGCCACCGACAAGGCGCTGAACGACTGACGACGAGGCGCCGGGCGACCGGCACCGAGGCGCCGGGCGACCGGCACCGACCACCGGCAGCACCCCGAGGGCGTCGCGCGACCACCTGATCGCGCGACGCTCCCGCCCCCTCGACCCGCCCCTCCTGGACTCGAACCGAAAGAGGAACCGTGGCCCTCTCGATCGCTCCCGGTCTCACCGAGACCCCGCCCGGCGCCGCGCCCGACCAGAAGGGCCGCAGGCGCCCGAAGAACGAGCGGAAGGCTCCGGTGCGGCCGGGGAAGAAGCGCCAGCTCGCGCCGCTCTGGCTGCTCTCGCCTGCCGGCATCGTGCTGCTGGCCGTGACCGTCGCACCCATCGTGTTCTTGGTCTTCACGTCGTTCACCGACTACGACCAGCGCTCGCTCTTCACCGGCGCGTACGACTCGGTCGGCGTGCAGCAGTACGCGACGCTGCTGACCGACACCGACTTCTGGTGGTCGCTCGTCCGCACGCTCGTCTTCACGGCCGCGATGGTCGGGGGCAGCGTGCTGATCGGCACCGGCGTCTCGCACCTGCTGACCCGACTCGGCGCGCCGATGCGGTACGCCGTGACCGTCGTGCTGATCCTCGCCTGGGCGATGCCGAACGTGGCCTCGTCGATCGTCTGGAAGTGGCTGTTCCAGCCCGGTTACGGCGTCGTCAACTGGCTGCTCACCCAGACCGGCCTGGTCGGCGACATGACGAACGTCGACTGGTCGAACGACGCGGCCCTCGCCTACACGAGCATCTGGATGCTCATCGTGTGGCAGGCCGTGCCCTT
This sequence comes from Frigoribacterium sp. VKM Ac-1396, assembly GCF_015350895.1. Classification (NCBI taxonomy): domain Bacteria; kingdom Bacillati; phylum Actinomycetota; class Actinomycetes; order Micrococcales; family Microbacteriaceae; genus Frigoribacterium; species Frigoribacterium sp. VKM Ac-1396. The sequence continues at coordinate 361,580 of NZ_JADKSD010000002.1, forward strand.
CATCGCACTGACCATGTACGCCGCCGAGACGCAGATCCCGCTCGAGTACAAAGAGGCCGCGCGGCTCGACGGCGCCAGCGAGTGGCGCGTCTACCGGACGGTCACCCTGGTCTTCCTCAAGCCGACGCTGCTGCTGATCACCATCTTGTCGATCATCTGGGACTTCAACGTCTTCAACCAGATCTGGCTCGTCTCGGCCGGCGGCCCCGACGACGCCACCTCGACCCTCGGCGTCTTCACCTACGTCACCGCGTTCGTCGGCTTCGACATCGGGCAGGGTGCCGCCATCTCGGTGGTCACCACGCTGCTGCTCGTCGTGCTGACCGCGTTCTACGTCCGCAACCTCGTCCGATCCGGAGAAGACCTGTGACCACGACCGCACCTGCCGGCGTCGGCACCACGACGACCGAGACCGTCGCCCGCGACGAGACGAGCAAGGAGGCGCGCTCGGGCCACGGCACCGGCCGCCCGTCGGCCGCGCGCCCGACCCGTCGCCGCCGGAAGCCCCGCTGGGTCAGCAACGCGATCGCGGTCGTCTTCAGCCTCGTCTGGCTGTTCCCCGTCTACTGGATGGTGAACACGGCGTTCAAGCCGCGGCCCGAGGTGATGACGTCGACCCCGCTGTTCTGGCCGCAGAACCCGACGTTCGACAACTTCGTCGTCGCGGTGACGCAGTCGGACTTCTTCACGAACCTGCGCAACAGCGTCATCGTCGTCGCGGGCGCCGTGATCTTCTCGATCGTGCTCGGCCTGTTCGCCTCGGCCGCCCTGTCGCGGTTCCGGTTCCGGGGGCGGCGCACGATCATGGTGTTCATCCTGATCGTCCAGATGCTGCCCGCGACCGCCCTGCTGATCCCGCAGTTCTTGATCTTCAACAGCCTGGGGCTGCTCGGCACCTACGGCGGGCTCATCCTGGCGTACGTCGCGTCGACGCTGCCGTTCTCGATCTGGGTGATGCGCGGGTTCTTCCTGGCGATCCCGGTCGAGGTCGAGGAGGCCGCCCAGCTCGACGGGGCGAGCACCTGGCAGGTGCTGACGCGCATCATGTTCCCCCTCGTGCTGCCCGGCATGATCGCGACGAGCATCTTCGCGTTCATCGCCGCCTGGAACGACTACCTCGTGGCCTACACGTTCATGAAGGACCAGTCGATGTACACGCTGCCGGTCTGGCTGGCCTCGTTCAGCACGCCGACGAGCGGCACCGACTTCGGCGGGCAGATGGCGGCCTCGGTGCTGTTCTCGTTGCCGGTCGTCGTCTTCTTCATGATCATCCAACGCAACCTGGTGACCGGCATGTCCGCCGGCGCCGTGAAGGGCTGACCCCGTGACGCACGCACCCTCGACCACCTCGACGCCCGCTCGACCCGGCACCACGACGCCCGAGACCGCACCGGTCGCGATCGTGCCGCGTCCGGCCCGGCTGACCCGCGCCTCCGGGGCGTTCCGACTCGACTCGGCCACGCGCGTCTCGGCGCCCGACGAGTTGGCCGGCGTCGTCGCCTGGCTGCAGCAGGCGCTGCGCCCGGCGACCGGGCTGCCCCTGCGCGAGGGCAGCGCCGACGGCACCGGCATCTCGTTCGACCTGGACGCCTCGCTCGGGGCCGAGGCCTACCGGCTGGAGGCGCGACCCGCCGGGGTGCGCATCACCGGCGGCGACGCGGCCGGGGCGTTCCACGGCGCCCAGGTGCTGCGTCAGTTGCTGCCCGCGGCCGCGTACCGGTCGGCCCTCGTGTCGGGCGTCGACTGGGTGGTGCCCGCCGTCGACGTCGAGGACCGGCCGCGGTTCGGCTGGCGGGGGACGCACCTCGACGTCGCACGGCACTTCTTGCCGAAGCACGACGTGCTGCGCTTCGTCGACCTGATGGCGCTGCACCGGCTCAACACGCTGCACTGGCACCTCACCGAGGACCAGGGCTGGCGCATCGAGATCGCGAAGTACCCGCGGCTGACCTCTGTGGGTGCCTGGCGCGGCTCGTCGCAGGTCGGGGCGGGGCCTGACGCGACCCAGGACGGTCGGCCGCACGGCGGTTTCTACACGCAGGACGACATCCGCGAGGTCGTGGCCTACGCCGCTGCACGCCACATCACGGTCGTGCCCGAGGTCGACGTGCCGGGCCACTCGATGGCCGCCATCACGGCCTACCCGCACCTGGGCGTCGGTGCCGTCGAGGTCGACGGCACGCCGGTCGAGTCGCCACGGCAGATCGCCGTCGGGACGGAGTGGGGCATCTTCGAGGACGTGCTCAACACCGAGCAGTCGACGGTCGACTTCTACACCGACGTGCTCGACGAGGTGATGGAGCTGTTCCCGGGCACCTGGATCGGCATCGGCGGCGACGAGTGCCCCAAGGCGCAGTGGCAGGCCGACCCGCGCACCCAGCAGCTGATGCGCGAGCGCGGACTCGCCGACGAAGAAGAGCTGCAGGCCTGGTTCATCGGTCGGCTCGACGCGCACCTGGCGGCGGCCGGGCGACGCACCTTCGGCTGGGACGAGATCCTCGAGGGGAACGCCACGATGTCGCCGGGCGCGACCGTGGCGTCGTGGCGCGGCATGACCGGCGCGGTCACGGCGGCCCGGCGCGGCTACGACGTCGTCGCCTGCCCCGACGACCAGGTGTACCTCGACTACCGGCAGTCGGACGGGCCGGACGAGCCGATCCCCGTGTCGATCCCGCTGACCCTCGCCGACGTGTACGCCTTCGAGCCGGTGCCCGAGGCGCTCGACGAGGCCGAGGCCCGGCACGTGCTGGGCGGCCAGGCCAACATCTGGACCGAGCACATGGACTCGCCCCGCACGGTCGACTTCTTCGCGTTCCCGCGGCTCTGCGCCGTCGCCGAGGCGCTCTGGACCACCGAGCCGCGCGACTTCGACGACTTCTCCACACGGCTCGCCGTGCACCTCTCCCGCCTCGACGCGATCGGCGTCGAGTACCGGCACGAGTCCGGCCCGCTACCGTGGCAGCAGCGTCCGGGCGTGCCCGGCCGCCCGGCCTCGCGAGAAGAGCGCGAGGCGTACATCGAGTCGGTCGTGGCCAACATCCGCGCCGAGGCCTGACGAGCACGAGGCGCGAGCCGGACGAGGCGCGGGCCGGAGGAGGCGCGAGTCGTGTCACGACGCCGGCACCGAGTCCGCATCGGCCGCGCACTCGTCACGACCGGGGAGGAGCCCCATGGAGATCATCATCGTCCGCGACGCCGACGAGGTCGGCCGCGTCGCCGCCCGCAAGATCGCGTCGGTCGTCGACCGCGATCCCGAGGCCGTGCTGGGCCTCGCGACCGGGTCGTCGCCCACCGGCATCTACGCGTCGCTCGCGGCGCGGGTCGAGGCCGGCGAGCTCGACTTCGGTCGCGCCTCGGGGTTCGCGCTCGACGAGTACGTCGGCATCCCGCTCGAGCACCCCGAGAGCTACGCGTCGGTGATCCACCGCGACGTCGTCGTGCCGCTGGGCATGGACGCCTCGAAGGTGCACGTGCCCGACGGCCGGGCGACCGACGTCGAGGCCGCGGTCGTCGACTACGAACGCGCCATCGCCGACGCGGGCGGCATCGACGTCCAGATCCTCGGCATCGGCGCGAACGGGCACATCGGCTTCAACGAGCCCACGTCGTCGTTCGCGTCGCGCACCCGCATCAAGACCCTGGCCCCGCAGACCCGGGCCGACAACGCCCGCTTCTTCGACGACCCCTCGCAGGTGCCGACGCACTGCCTCACGCAGGGGCTCGGCACGATCCTCGACGCGCACGAGGTCGTGCTGGTGGCCCAGGGGTCGGCCAAGGCCTCGGCGGTCGCCGGCATGGTCGAGGGGCCGCTCAGCGCGATGTGCCCGGGCAGTGCGCTGCAGCTGCACCGGCACGCCACGATCGTCGTCGACGAAGCCGCCGCAGCCCTGCTGCAGCTCGCCGACTACTACCGCTACACCTACGAGAACAAGCCCGAGTGGCAGCGCTTCGAGTAGCCCGCCCGTGAGGGCGCACCGGTGACGGTCGCGGCGTCGTGACGACGCTGGTGCTGGCCGGCGGGACGGTCTGGGACGGCTCGGGAGGCGCGGGTCGCGTCGCCGACGTCGTCGTCCGCGACGGGGTGGTCGCGGCCGTCGGCCCCGGGGCGGCGGCGTCGGTCGACGGGGTGACGGTCGACGCTGTGACGGGCGACGCGGTGACGGGCGACGGGGTGGCGGGCGTCGAGGTGGTCGACGCGACGGGGCTCGACGTGCTGCCCGGCTTCGTCGACGTTCACGCGCACGACGACGCGGCGCTGTTCCGCCCGGGCGGGGTCGAGCCGAAGACCGGGCAGGGCGTCACGACCACGATCGTCGGCAACTGCGGCCAGGGCGTGGCGCCGTCGCCGGTCGACCCCGGCGACCGCTCGCTCGCGGAGTACTCGAGGCCGGTGCTGGGGGAGTTCCCCCGCCGGACGTGGCCGACCTTCGCCGACTACGTGCGGACACTGGCCGAGGGCGACGCCGACGGGCGGTTCGGCCTGCACGCGGCGACGCTCGTCCCGCACGCGCCCCTGCGGGCGGCCGTCGTCGGGTTCGAGCGCCGCCCGGCCGACCGCGCCGAGCGGTCACGCATCGCGGCGTCGGTCGGCGAGGCGCTCGACGCGGGTGCCCTCGGCGTCTCGCTCGGCCTGATGTACGCGCCCGGCGACGCCGCCGACCGGCCCGAGCTCGTCGCGCTCGCGCGGGAGTGCGCTGCGCGCGGCAAGCTGCTCGTCGCCCACGTCCGCAACGAGGCCGACGGGCTGCGCGCCTCCGTCGACGAACTGGCGTCGCTCGGGCGCGAGACCGGGGCGGCCGTGCACGTCAGCCACCTCAAGGTGACCGGTCCGCGCAACGTCGGGGGCATGCCCGCCGTCGTCGAGCACCTCGACGCCCTGCGCGACGACGGGGTCGACGTCAGCGCCGACGTCTACCCCTACGACGCGGGCAGCACGACGGTGGCGTCGCTCTTCCCGCCGGCGACCGCCGACCGCGGGGTCGAGAGCCTGCTCGAGGCGCTGCGGCCCGGCACGCTCACGCGGCGGCAGGTGCTCGACGGGCTGCTCGAACCGTGGACCGGCTCGACGCTCGAGAACCAGTACGCCGCGATCGGGCCGTCACGCATCTCGCTGGCCGGGTTCACCCGGCCCGAGCACGGGCCGTTCGAGGGGCGATCGTTGTCCGACGTCGCGGCGGCGGTCGGCGCCGACCCGCGCGAGGTGCTCGCCGACCTCGTCCTCGCCGAGCGCGGGTCGCTGACCGTCATCGTCTTCCACACCGACCTCGAGGGCATGCGGACGGCGCTCGCCTGGCCGCACACCCTGGTCGGCTCGGACGGCCTGCCGCGCGAGACGGGCACCGTGCACCCGCGGCTGTACGGCACCTTCTCGCGCGTGCTCGACACGTACGCCGGTGCGGGGACGCAGGCCGTGCTGTCGCGGGGCGAGGCGATCGCTCGGATGTCGACCCGCGCCTCCTCGCGGTTCGGGCTCGGCGTCGGCCGGCCGGGCGGGGTCGACGCCGGGTCGGCCGGCGGCGGGGGCATCGAGCACGGTGGCGGGGTGGGAGGCCGCGCCGGCGGTCGCCGAGGAGGCGCGCTCGGCGTCGCTCCCGGGGCCGTCGCCGACCTGCAGCTGATCGACCCTCGGGCCTACGTCGACCGGGCCACCTACGCGACGCCCCGGCTCGGCCCGTCGGGGCTGGTCGGCCTCTGGGTTGCCGGTCGCCGCCTCCGCTGACCCGGCCCCGCGGACCCGGCCCCGCGGACCCGGCCGGCGCGCGTCGGCCTCCCCGGGTCGGCCGACCCTCCCCGCGACGCCCTGCCGCCCGGCCGTCCAGGGCATCGATCGGGTTCTCCCGGCCCCGCCCCGGCCGGACGGTGTTCGCTTCGGTGAACGACAGGAGGCGCGATGAAGGTTCTGGTGCTGGGTGCGACCGGAGGCACGGGCTCGCACGTGCTGCGCGTCGCGCTGTCGGCGGGGCACGACGTGACGGTGCTCGTCCGCGACGCCTCGGCGCTCGACGTGACCGACGGCGTGCGGGTGCTCACGGGCGACGCGACCTCGCCGGACGACGTCAGGTCGGCCGTCGCCGGTCAGGACGCGGTGCTCGACGCGATCGGTTCACGGAACATCCGGCACCCGATCGAGGTCGAGGTCGGACGGGCCCTGCTGCCGGCGATGCACGAGGCAGGGGTCGACCGGCTGGTGGTCTGCTCGGCGTTCGGCGTCGGCGACAGCCAGGACGACGCGAACACGCTGCAGAAGGTGTTCTTCCACACCGTGCTCGGCAAGGTCTACGCCGCGAAGGAGGTCGCCGATGCCGAGGTGCGCGACAGCGGCCTCGACTGGACCCTCGTCTACCCGACCCGGCTCACCGACGACCCGGCCACCGGGTCGCTCGCCACGGGGGAGAGGCTTCCCGAGGGGCGCGGTATCCACGTCACCCGGGCCGACGTCGCGCGCTTCATGCTGGCCCAGCTGACCGACGCGACGTGGTCGCGGAAGACCGTGGTGGTGACGGGTGCGGCGGACTGAGCCCGCGCCTCCTGCGGTGGTGCTCGGCCTCAGCTGAGGACGGCGAGTGCGTCGATCTCGACGAGCATGGCCTCGTTCGGCAGCTCGACGAAGACCGTCGTGCGGGTGGGGAACACACCGCTCGGCACGTTCTGCAGCAGGTAGGTCTCGTAGGCGGCGTTCATCTCGGCGAAGTCGTCTCGCGTGGTGAGGAAGACCCGCAGCGACACGACGTCGTCGAAGGTGCCGCCGGCGCCCTCGACGACGGCCTTGACGTTGTCGAGCGTGCGGACGGTCTGCGACGTGAGGTCGCCCGCGTGCAGGTACTCGCCCGTGCCGGGGTCTTGCGGCCCCTGACCCGAGACGCTGAGGAACCCGTTCTTGAGCACGCCCTGCGAGAAGGTCGAGATGGGGGTCGGTGCGCCGCCGGTGCGGACTTCGGTCTTCTCGCTCACGGGTCTGCTCTTCTCTGCTTTGTCGTGGTGGTGCTCGATGGTGGATGCGCCCCCGGGTGATGTGTCGCGTGTCGGGGGTGCCTGCCAAGCTACCGTCAGGCACCGACACACGGCCTGAGCGCTCCACCCCTCCACCCGCCCGTCGGAAGGCACCATGACCACCTCACCCCTGGCACCGTCGACCCCGGCCCACCCGTCGAGCACCAAGGTCGGCTTCGGTCGCGAACCGCGTCCCGTCGCGCTGATCGACCTCGCGACCCCGCTGCTGACCCTCGACCTCGACGCCCTCGCCCACAACGTCGACACCATGGCCGCCTGGTGTCGAGAGGCCGGCGTCGACCTGGCGCCGCACGGCAAGACGACGATGGCGCCCGAGATCTGGCGACGGCAGCTCGACGCCGGGGCGTGGGGCATCACGCTTGCGACGGCCTTCCAGGTCGCCGTGGCGCGCGAGGCCGGGGTGCCGACCGTCGTCATGGCGGGCACCGCGTTCGCCCCGGCGACCCTGGCGGCGCTCGCCGCCCCCGGGGCCGACGTGCTGATGTGGGTCGACTCGGTCGAGACGGTGCGGCTGGTCGACGCCGGCCTGGCTCGGGGCGAGGCCGCGCGGCCGTTGGCCGTGCTGGTCGAGTTCGGGTCGCCGCTCGGGCGGACGGGCGCTCGTTCCGTGCGCGAGGCGCTGCTCGTGGCCGAGGCCGTTGCGGCGGCTCCGCACCTCGTGCTGGCCGGGGTCGCCGGTTACGAGGGCGCCCTCACGCACGACGTCGACGACGCCGGCCTCGCCGTGGTCGACGACTACCTCACGGGTCTGCTCGAGGTGCTCGACGGCATCGGGGCACCGGCGTTCGACGACTGGCTGACCTCCGGCCACGACGTCGTGCTCACCGCGGGCGGCAGCGTCTACTTCGACCGCGTCGTCGCCGTCCTCGGCGACCGGCACGACCCCTCGGGGTTGCAGGGCCCGCGCACGCGCGTCGTCCTGCGGTCGGGCTCGTACGTCGCCCACGACCACGACCTCTACCGACGGCTGACGCCCTCCGCGCGCGGCACGACGGCTGACGGCTCAGGAGGCGCGGGTGGCGTCGACCCCGACGTCACGGTGGTCGTCGGCGACGGTTCGGCCGGGGCGCAGGCCGATCGCGAGATGGGCGGGCCGACCGACGGCGAGCTGACCGGGCTCGACGGCCTCGTCGAGGGGTTCGGGGCCGGCCGCTCGGGCGGGGTGCCCGCCCGGCCGGGGCCCGGGCCTGGGCGGGCCGGGCTCGCGGCCGGTCCTGCGTTCCGACCGGCCCTCGAGCTGTGGGCGTCGGTGGTGTCGCGTCCCGAGCCCGGGCTGGCCCTGCTGAACGTCGGCCGCCGCGACACCTCCGACGACGAGGGGTTCCCGGTGGCGCTCGAGGCGTGGCGTCCGCAGGCGGCCGACCGGCGCCTCCCGGGGGTGCTCGACGGGTCGCACGTGTCGGCACTCAACGACCAGCACGCCTTCTTGCGGCTCGACCCGTCGTCCGGCCTGCAGGTCGGCGACCTGGTGCGGCTCGGCGTCTCGCACCCCTGCACCACGATCGACAAGTGGAGCGAGATCGCCACGGTGCGGGGCGCGGCCGACCGCCGTGGCGTGCCGCCCGTGGTGGAGGGCGGCATCACCACGCGGTTCTGACGAGCGTCTGCGGTTCTGACGAGCGTCTGCGGTTCTGATGGGCGTCTGCGGTTCTGACGAGCGTCTGCGGTTCTGACGAGCGTCTGCGGTTCGTGCGGACCCCGGCGGTTCGTGCGGACCCCTGCGGTTCGGGCCGCAGGGGTCGGGGCGGCCTACGAGCCCGAGCCCTCTTCGGTGCCCGGGGTCGGGGCGTCGGAGGGCGTCGGCGCGTCCGTGGGAGGGGTCGGGGCGTCGGTCGGCGGGGTCGGGCGGTCGGAGTCGTCTCCGCCGTCCGCGTCCTTCTCGGGTCCGCCCTTGCCGGCGGGTCCGTGGCCGGGGCCCATCGGGCCACCGTCCGCAGGGCCGCCGTCGGCCGGAACGCCGTCGGCGGGGTCGGGCAGGGCTTCGCCGTCGGGGCCGGTGCCGGGGGTCGGCAGGGCCTTGCCGTCGGGGCCGGTGCCCGGGGTCGGCAGGGCCTTGCCGTCAGGGCCGGTGCCCGGGTCGGGCAGGGCTTCGCCGTCGGGGCCGGTGCCCGGGGTCGGCAGCGCCTTGCCGTCGGGACCGGTGCCCTCGGCGGGTCCGCTGCCGTCGGCTTCGTCGCCCGGGGTCGGCGGGGTCGGTGCGTCCGTCGGTGCCGCGGTGGCGCCGTCGGACGGGTCGGCGGTGTCGTCCTGGCCGGGGGTCGCGGTCGACGAGGCGCTGACGGTCGAACCGTCGGCGTTCGAGACGGCGACGGCCGCGCTCGTGCCGACCAGGGCGAGGCCGGCCGCCGCGATGCCGATGCCGACGAGCAGGCCCTTCTTCGGGCGGCGGCGCGTGCTCGACTCGGCGCGGAACGCGCTGCCCTCGGTGGGTAGTTCGCGGGTGCGCTGGTCGTCCGCGACGATCGGGCGGGTCGGGGCGGTCGGCTGGCCGGGTGCCGCGGCGGGCAGCTCGGTCGTCGCGCGGGCGTCCTCGTCCTCGTCCTCGCGGCGGAGGCGCTCGGCCCACGCGTCGTCCTGCGAGGGGGTGTTCTCGTCGAAACGGTCGTCGTCGCGGCCGCCGGGGGTGATGTCCTTCGCCATGGTGTCTCCAGATCTCGGTGCCGGGCCGGCCGCGGTGCGGCTGGCGGTCGGGTCGTTCCCGCCGGCAGGCACCACTCTCGGAACCGAATCTGAAGCGGGGCTTAAGTCGTACCATCGCCGACTGCTACGGTCACGGCATGTCCGAGCGACGCGTCCTGGCTCCCGAACCGCCGGCCGACGGCCAGACCGTGAAGGGGCCGGCGTCGTACTTCCCGAGCATCGAGCGCACCCACGGTCGGCCGATCCAGGACTGGCTCGACCTCGTCGACGCCCGGCTCGACGAGCACGCGCACATGCAGGTCGTGTCGTGGCTTAAGACCGAACACGGCCTGGGTCACGGGCACGCCAACGCGATCGTCGCCTACGTGCGCACGGCGCGCGGCTGAGCAGGTTCCGTCGCGACGGTCCGGCATGTCGGGCCCGGATTCGTGCTCAGCTGTCGAAGCCCACGACGACTCCCCGTGCCACGACCCGCCGGCCCTCGAGGAGCACGAGACGGTCGCCTGTCGCGAGCACAGGCGCGTGCTCGACGGCGAAGAACCGCAGTTCGACGACCTCCCGGTCGGGCTCTCCGTGACGTCCGTCGTGATCCCCGACGTCGGTCCGTGAACAGATCGCACCGATCACGTGGCCGTCGACGACCGTTCCCGTCGCCGTGAACTCGGGCTCACCTGCCCCGAACCACACGAGTGGGCGGTAGTTCGACGACTTCAGTAGGACGCTACGACCACCGGGCATCCCGGGCTCCCACCGGACGCCGGCGTGGACGACGTGCGCCCGGTCGACTGACGCCCCGACGTCGGACGCCGACAGGGGATCGAGCTCGTGCGAATCCCGAAGGACGACGCGAAGGCGACTCACCAGCTCGGCGGCAGCCCACCGCTCCTCGCGCTCGTCCCCGTCGGCCACCTCGGCCACGGCGTTCGTCACGGCCTCGAGCTGATCCAGGGGCACGGCGAACCACGGGTCCTGCCGTCCGCCGTCCGCTTCCGGCGCGAGCGCCCAGGCGGTCCAGCCGATCCGTCGTGCTCCGACGGCTGCGATGCTCGGAGGGCCTGGGCGGAGTGTCGGCGCATCACGGGCGGCGCGGGCCGCTCGACGCGACCAGGCGAGGGCGTCGTCCGCGTCGAAGCCGATCTCGCGGGAGGACCACCGTCTGCCGGGAGCCGTGGCGTCCGCCCGCAGAGCGGCCGACATCATCAGCAGGTCCTGGGTGGAGAGCGCCACGACGATCTCGCGCTTCGTGCCGATCGGACCCTCGCCTCGATCGTCGACGAGCAACAGCTCGAGGGTCTCGTCGGCATCGATGCGACGCAGGACGGGGACCACCCGGTCCTCCCAGGTGTGGTGACGCCAGGGGGCGATGGAGGACGCAGGGGGTTCCGGCGGGCGCGGAGGCTGCCGTCGCTGGAACGGCCACCAGCTCGGCGAGCCCGGGCGGTTCGGCAGGGTCGGCGCACCCGGAGGCGTGCCCTCACGCTCGGCGACGACGAGGAGGAACAGCCACAACGCGACCAGGAAGAGCCCGAACGCGACGAACCCCATGGTCAGGTAGGCAGACGGCCACCGGGCCGAGACCGGCGCTCCGAGCCAGAACGCCAGCAGCGAGATGCCCAGCAGGACGCCGGCCGTGACGAGTTGCCGTCGTCGGCGCTGTCTCCCCATGCGCCGACCCTAGCGGCAGGGCCGTCCGCCTCGACGCACACCCGAGGCACAGCCCGTCCATAGCCTCCGCCCACCCGCCGCACCTACCGTGCGTGGATGCTCAGCCCCGCCCGTGTCCTCGTGATCGACGACGACGAGACCATCCGCACCGCCGTCGTCACCGCGTTCGGTGCCGAGGGCTTCGCCGTGCACGGCCTGGCCGACGGCTCCGACCTGCCCGAGCAGCTCAAGGCGTTCGTGCCCGACCTCGTGGTGCTCGACTGGATGCTGCCCGGCGCGAGCGGCATCCGCCTGGCGAGCACGATCCGCACCTCCTCCGACGCCGCCGTCGTCATGCTGACGGCGCGCGACGAGGTCGACGACCGGCTGCGCGGCTTCTCGGAGGGCGTCGACGACTACGTGGTCAAGCCCTTCGCCGTGGCCGAGCTCATCGCGCGCGTCACGGCCGTGCTGCGCCGCCGAGGTCGCATCCCGTCGGTGATCGAGGTCGGTGACCTCGTGGTCGACCCCGAGGCGGCCCGCATCACGCGCGGCGGCGAACCGCTCGACCTCACCGCGACCGAGTTCCGCCTGCTCGGGTTCCTCGCCGAGAGCCGCGGACGCACCGTCTCGAAGACCCAGATCCTCACCCAGGTCTGGGGCTACGACGACTACGACCCGAACCTCGTCGAGGTCCACCTCAGCGCCCTCCGCCGCAAGATGGAGACCCACGGCCCCCGCCTGATCCACACCGTCCGCGGTCTCGGCTACCGGATGAGCGCGTGACCCGGCCGCGCCGCGCCTCCTTGACGACGGGCGACCCGACGCGCCCGCACGACGCCCCCACGCACCCCCGAGGAGGCGCGGGTCGGGCCCCCGACGACACCGCACCCGGGCTGCGCACCGGCTCGTTGCGCGTCCGCACGGTCGTCGCCGTGCTGCTGCTGCTCGCCGTCCTGCTGGCGGCGCTCGCCGTGACGGTCGAGCTCACCCTCGGCCAGCGCCTCCGGGCCCAGGTCGTCGACCGGCTGTCGGATCGGGCCGCGGCCGCCGCCGCCCTGGTCGGCACGGTCGACGGCGACGAGCTCGCCGACCGCCTGTCGGCCCAGGGGCTGTCGGTCGTCATCCGCGACGCGAACGGCGACGCGATCGTCGCCGGCCCGAGCCCCGAGCAGCTGCGCGAGGGCCCACCCGCACTCGGCGAGGGAGGCCCCGGTCCCGCCGGCCCGGCCTCCGGCCTCACCGACGGACCAGGAGGCGCGGGCACCGACGCCGACGGCGGCACCGCTTCCGGCTCCTCGTCAGACGGCTCCTCGGCGACCGGTGACTCGGCGACCGGTGACTCGGCGACCGGTGACTCGTCGACGGGGGCCGACTCCGGGGACGCAGCCGGCGCCTCCTCGTCCGACTCGGTCACGGTCAGCTCGTCCGAGGCCAGGAGCGACGACGAGGTGACGACCCTCGTCTCGCGGCTCAGCGACGGCTCGACGATCACGCTGACCACCGACTCGCGGTCGGTGGGTGAGACCCTGGTGCAGCTGCGCTGGGTGATGATCGGCGCCTCCGCGGCGTTCCTGCTGATCGCGGCGATCGGCCTGGCCCTCGTGGTCCGGGCGACGCTGCGACCGCTCGACCGGATGACGGGCGTGGCGCGCTCCATCGCGCACGGAGACCGCGGCCGACGCCTGCGCCCCGCCCGACGCGACACCGAGATCGGCCGCGTCGCCGTCGCGTTCGACGAGATGCTCGACGGCGTCGAGGGGGCCGAGCGGGCCGCACTCGACGCCGAGACGCGGGTGCGGGCCTTCGTGTCGGACGCCGCCCACGAACTGCGCACCCCCGTGGCGGGGATGCGCGCCGCGGCCGACACCCTCGTGCGGTCGCCCGGCACGGCCGACGAACGCGAGCGCCTCGCGACGCACGTGGTGCGCGAGGCCGAGCGCGCCTCCCGGTTGATCGACGACATGCTGCTGATGGCGCGCGTCGACCAGGGCATCTCGCTCGACGTCGCACCCGTCGACCTCGGGGCGTCGCTGCTGGCCGACGTCGAGCGCCAGCGCCTGCGCCGACCGTCGCTCGACCTGCGCGTGGTGCTGCCCGACGGGCCGGTCGTGGTCGCCGCCGACGCGGGGCGCGTCTCGCAGGTCGTCGGCAACCTCGTCGACAACGCGGCCCGCGCGACGGGTGGCACGGGGCAGGTGACGCTGTGGCTCGACGCGTCCCGGGCCGACGAGGTCTCGGTGCTGGTCTCGGACGACGGCCCGGGCGTGCCCGCCGCCGACCGCGAGCGGGTGTTCGACCGGCTGGTGCGACTCGACGAGGCCCGACGGTCCGGCGACGGAGGCGCGGGCCTCGGCCTGCCCATCGCCCGCGGCCTCGCCCGCGCCCACGGCGGCGACCTGGTCTGCGAGGCCCCCGGGTTCGGGCGGCCCGGCGCGGTGTTCCGGCTGACACTGCCCGTCGCGGTGCCCGCGGTGCGGGCCGGCTCGGAGGCGACTGCGGCGACTCGCGCCTCGTCGCCCACGGCCGCGCCCGCGCCCGCGCCCGCGCCCGCGCTGCGTCGCACCGCCGGTTGAACGTCGCACCGCCAACATCGGCGGTGCGACGTCCAGTCGGCGGTGCGACGGCGGGCTGGTGGCCCGGGACGCGGGTCGAGCGGGTACGACGCGCAACGGAACCCGGGGCCGAGGTCTCGTTGGCCACGAGCAGCCGCTGCATCTTCTTGTAGCGCAGCAGGGGCTCGATGGCGGGGTGCT
>NZ_JADKSD010000002.1:375640-450623 GCF_015350895.1 Frigoribacterium sp. VKM Ac-1396
GTCGTCGAACCACGCCCGTGGGTGGTTCGACGACGCGACGGTGGTGCGACCTCGACCCGGAGCCCCTGCCGCCCGACTACAGCGCGACGAGCCGCTCGTGGGCGTCGTCGACCCAGGGGTCGACCGTGCGGCGCGAGGCGTCGGCGTCGTGCCAGGCGACGATCTGGCGGGCTCCCTCGGCGAACGGCACCCGCGCCTCCCAGCCGGGCACCAACGCGCGGATCTTCGACGTGTCGAACACGGCCGGGTGGCTGCGGTCGCCGCAGAGGTCGGCCGTCCACTCGGGCACCTCGTCGGTCAGCACCTGCGTCGTGCGGTGGACGACGTGCAACGACGCACCCGCCGCGTCGGCCAGGTCGCGGGCGATCATGTTCCAGGTGAGCAGCTCGGGCGACATGATGTGGAACGCCTCGCCGAGGGCGCCGGGGTGGCCGAGCAGGCCGACGAACGCCCGGGCGAAGTCGGCCGAGTGGGTCAGCGCCCAGAGCGACGTGCCGTCACCGTGCAGCACGACCGGGTCGCCGCGGCGCATGCGCTCGACCGTGGTCCAGCCGCCGAGCAGCGGCACGTGCGTCTCGTCGTAGGTGTGCGACGGCCGCACGACGGTCGCCTGCACCCGCCCGGCGAGGTGCTCGTCACGCAACAGGCGCTCGCAGGCGATCTTGTCGCGCGAGTACGACCACCACGGGTTGAACAACGGGGTCGCCTCGGTGATCGGCAGCGTCACCGGGGGCTTCTGGTACGCCGACGCCGATCCGATGAACACGTACTGATCGGTCAGCGGGGCGACGACTCGCAGCATCGACGCGAGCTGGTCGGGCGTGAAGGTCAGGAAGTCGGCCACGGAGTCGAAGCGACGCCCTCGCAGGGCGGCGGCCAGCGCCTCCTCGTCGCGGACGTCGGCGACGAGCTGCTCGACGCCCGCGGGCACCGGCCTGATCGTCGTGCTGCCGCGGTTCAGCACGGTCACGGCGACGCCGTCGCGCAGGGCCTGTCGCACGACCGAGGCGCTGATCTGCCCGGTGCCGCCGATCACGAGGAGGGACGTCGATGTCATCGCTCCACTGTGCACCCCCGCGACCCGGGGTGGTCGGCTCGCCGGCTCCACTGTGCCGGGTCGGGGGCGCCGGGTCAGGCCTGGTCAGGTCCGGTCAGGCCTGGTCCGGTCAGGCCCGGTCAGGTCCGGTCAGGCCTGGTCGAGGGCGTGGCGCGCGGCGCGGACCAGCTCGGGGTCGGTCTCGAACCACGAGTCGGTCGACGCCTCGGTGCCGAGCGACACCACCGACGCCGACCGGGACGAGGAGGCGCGCACGGCCTGCGCCCGCTTCGCCGACAGGTGCACGGCGTCGACGCCCGCGGCCACGAGTGCCGGGACGTCGCCGAGCTGCACCCCGCCCCCGGCCATCACCTGCACGTCGCCGGCGGCCTCGACCATGCGCGGCAGCACCCCCGTGGCGAGCCCCGCCCCGACCGTGGACGCCCCGCCCGACGTCAGCACGCGCGTGACGCCGATCCCCGCGAGTGCCGCCACCGCCGCGACCGGGTCGGCCGCCCGATCCACGGCCCGGTGCACGGTGATCTGCAACGGGCGCGGCTCGAGCGGTGAGACCCCAGGAACCGGCCGAGACCCTCGGGCGCGAGCGGGGGTCTCGGCGGGTTGCTGGGGTGTCGTGCCCGGCTGCTGTGCCGCGGCGTCGAGGGCGGCCTCGACGAACCAGCGGACGGCGTCGACGTCGAGCGAGCGGTCCTCGCGCAGCGCGCCGACGACGACACCGGCCACGCCCGACCGCACGAGCGCCCTGATCTCGCGCACCATCACGTCGAGCTCGTCGGCGTCGTAGGCGAAACCGCCGGGTCGACACCGGACCAGCGCGTGCACCGGCACGCCCGTCGCGACCGTCGCCTCGACGAGCCCCTGCGACGGGGTGACGCCGCCGAGCTCGAGGGCGCTGCAGAGTTCGACGCGGTCGGCGCCGCCGTCGCGCGCCGTGACGGCCCCGGCGGCGCTCGTCACCGCGATCTCGAGGGCCGGCCGCGAACGGGCGGACGGGACGGCGGATGAGGAGGCGCGGGTCGCGTCGGTCGTCATGCCACGACCCTAGGCGAGCGGCCACCGCCCATGCCGGGCCCGGCATGGGCGGGGGTGCATGATGGCGGGATGTCCGACGCACCCCGCCCGCCCGAGGCGCCCCGCTCGCCTGCCGCCGACGCCCCGGCCACCGCCGCCTACCGGGCGGCCCGCGACCACCTGCTCGGGCTCGGCCACGACCTCGACCGGGCGAGCGACGAGTTCCGCTGGCCGGACGTCGGCGACCACTTCAACTGGGCGACCGACTGGTTCGACGTCGTCGCCGACGGCAGCGACCGCACCGCGCTCTGGATCGTCGAAGAGGACGGCTCCGAGCAGAAGGTGTCGTTCGACGCCATGCGCCGCCGCAGCGACCAGGTCGCCGCGTGGCTGCACGACCTCGGCGTCGCGAAGGGCGACCACGTCATGCTCATGCTCGGCAACCAGGTCGAGCTGTGGGAGGCCATGCTCGCCGTCATGAAGGTCGGCGCCGTCACCCTGCCGACGTCGACCGTGCTGGGCAGCGCCGACCTCGCCGACCGAGTGGACCGCGGGCTGGTGCGCCACGTGATCGCCAACGCGGGCGACGCCGCCGCGTTCGCCGGGGTCGAGGGGATCGAGGCCGTCACGCGCATCGCCGTCGTGCCCGAGGGCGACGCGACCCCCGAGGGCTGGACGTCGTTCGGGGACTCGCACCGCGCCTCCCGGGTTCGCCCCGACGTCGTGACCGCGACGGGGGACCCCTGCCTCGTCTACTTCACGTCGGGCACCACGAGCAAGCCGAAGATGGTGGTGCACTCGCACGCGTCGTACCCGGTGGGCCACCTGACGACGACGTACTGGCTCGGCGTGCAGCCGGGCGACGTGCACATGACGATCTCGTCGCCGGGCTGGGGCAAGCACGCCTGGAGCTGCTTCTTCGCCCCGTGGACCGCCGAGGCCACCGTCTTCGTCTACAACTACGGCCGGTTCCGCCCCGCCGAGCTGCGCGACCAGCTCGAACGGGCCGGGGTCACGTCGTTCTGCGCGCCTCCGACGGTCTGGCGCATGCTGATCCAGTCGTCGTTGGGGTCGCGGCCGGGTGCGCTGCGCGAGGCGCTGTCGGCGGGGGAGCCGCTCAACCCCGAGGTGATCGGCCGGGTGCAGCAGGGCTGGGGGCTCGACATCCGCGACGGCTACGGGCAGACCGAGACGACCGCCATCGTCGCCAACGCCCCCGGCGGCACGATCAAGGCCGGGTCGATGGGACGCGCCCTGCCCGGCGTCGACGTCGTGCTCGTCGACCCCGTCACCGGCGTCGTCGGCGACGAGGGCGAGGTCTGCCTCGACCTGACGACGCGACCGGTCAACCTGATGACGGGCTACCTCGGCGACGCGGACCGGACCGAGTCGTCGATGCGCGACGGGTTGTTCCACACCGGAGACGTCGCCGTGCGCGACGCCGACGGCATGATCACCTTCGTCGGCCGCACCGACGACGTGTTCAAGTCGTCGGACTACAAGATCTCGCCGTTCGAGGTCGAGAGCATGCTGATCGAGCACCCCGCGGTGGCCGAGTCGGCCGTCGTGCCGGCCCCCGACGAGACCCGGCTCAACGTCGTCAAGGCCTACGTGACCTTGGCCGACGGGTGGGCCCCGGACGCCGAGACCGCCCGCGCCGTGCTCGCGCACGCCCGGGTGTCGCTGCCCGCGTGGGAACGCGTGCGGCGCGTCGAGTTCGCCGAGCTGCCGAAGACGATCTCGGGCAAGATCCGCCGCGTCGAGCTGCGCGACCGCGAGGAGGCGCTGGCCCGGTCGGGCGAGCGGGCCGCGGCCGAGTGGCGCGAAGGGGACTTCCCCGACCTGAAGGGGTAGGGGCGCTCGACGAGCCCTGCGCCGCACGGCTCCGTCTCACGGCACCGCGTTTCGTGCACGGCACCGCGACTAGTCACGGTGTCGTGCACGAAACGCGGTGCAGTGTCGGGCGGGGCGGTGCCGTGGATCAGCCGACGGGTAGTTCGCGGCCGGCGGCCCAGACCCGGGCTACCGTCCAGTCGTCGCGCCACGCCACGGCGTCGGCGGCGTGCCCGGGGGCCAGCCGGCCGAGCGCCGGGTGCGCCTCGGTGCCTTGAGCCGGACGCGTAGCGGCGCCCTGTGCCGGGCGCGCGGCGGCGGCGGACAGCACCATGGGCGCGGCGGCGGCGGCGGACTGTGCCGGACCTGCGGCGGCGGACTGCGACGGGTGCGCGGCGGCGGCGTGCGCCGTGGGCGTGACGGCGGCCGACGCCGCACCCGTGCTCAGGCGCGTGCCCGCCCGTCGGCCCCCGGCGTCGAGCCCGAGCACGTGGGCCGGCACGAGCGTCAGCGCGGCGACCGCGTCGACGGGTGAGAGCCCGGCCGCCGTGATCGCGAGGCGCAGGGCGGCGTCCTGCGTGAGCGTCGAGCCGGCGATCGTCGAGCTGCCCGTGAGCGTGGCGACGCCGCGGTCGACGGTGACCGCGAGCTCGCCGATGCGGTAGTCGCCGTCGGCGGCCCCGGCCGCGGCCATGGCGTCGGTGACGAGGGCGACGCGCCGCGGGGCCGACCGCAGCACGAGCTCGGCCACGGCCGGGTGCACGTGCACCCCGTCGAGGATCAGTTCGATCGTCACCCGCTCGTCGCCGACCGCCGCGACCAGCGGCCCCGGGTCGCGGTGGTGGATGCCGGCCATCGCGTTGAAGGCGTGCGTCACGAGCGAGGCGCCGCGGTCGAAGGCCGCGCGCGCCAGGTCGAAGTCGGCGTCGGTGTGGCCGACGGCGGCGACGACGCCCGAGCTGACGAGTCGGTCGATCGCGTCGAGCCCGCCGGGCAGCTCGGGGGCGATGGTGACCTGCCGCACGACGCCGTCGCCCGCCTCGAGCAGGGCCTCGACGGTGGCCGCGTCGGGTTCTAGCAAGAAGTGCGGCGCGTGGGCGCCCCGCCGGTCGGGCGCCAGGAAGGGCCCCTCGAGGTGCGCCCCCAGCACGAGCGGATCGCGCCGCATCAGGTCGCCGATCAGCCCGAGCGACCTGGCCAGCACCGGCACCGGGTTCGCGACGAGGCTGACCAGCGACCGGGTCGTGCCGTGTCGTCGGTGCAGGGCGAGGCCGGCGTCGAGGTCGTCGGGCCCGCCGTCGAAGGCGTGGCCGCCGCCGCCGTGCGTGTGCAGGTCGATCAGCCCCGGGGTGAGCGTGGCGCCCGCGAGATCGACCGTGACGTCCGCCGGGGGCGGCACCGCGCCTCCTGCGGTCGGTGCGTCGGGTGCACCCGCCGTCGCCGAGGAGGCGCGGGTCGCGTCGACCCCGCCCGTCACCTCGGCCGCCCCGCGCGACCCCGGCACCGTGGCACCGGTGGCGACGATGACGTCGCCGTCGACGAGCATCCAGAAACCGGCGACCTCGCCGTCGGCGTCGACCTTGCGGGCGTCCGTGAACAGGGTGGTGGTCATCGGCGGGCTCCCCGGCGGTTCTCGCGACGGAAGGCCAGGACGCCCGTGACGCCGGCCAGGACGGCGAACGCCACGGCGACGACCGGGTAGCCGAGCATGGCCCAGGCTGCGACCACGGCGCCCATGATCGCGATCTCGACCAGGGCCTTGCCGACGGCGTCGGTCGGGATCGGTGCGCGCGGTGAGCGGAAGAGGCCCCACACGACGATCGCGAACAGGGGCGCCCCGATCATGAACGCCAGCGACGGGAACGGGAACGGCCAGGCGAGGTAGCCCCAGAACCCGAGGCTGAGGAAGGCGAGGATCAGCGTGACGAAGCGCACCACGTCGAGGGCGCCGACCGGGCCGCCGCGGGCCGGGGCGGGAGGGGGCACGGAGTCGGTCGGAGTCACCCGCCCAGCGTACGGCCGGGGTGTGCCGTGCGGCCTGCGTCCGATCCGGTACGTACCGGATCGGGCTGCCGAGGGCCGAGTGGGCCGAGTGGGCCGAGCGGGCCTAGCGGAAGACGATCGTGCGGGCGCCGTCGAGCAGCACGCGGTCCTCGGCGAACCAGCGGACGGCCTGGGTCAGGGTGCGGCTCTCTTCGTCCTGGCCGATGGCCATCAGCTCGGGAGCGCTGCGGGTGTGGTCGACCCGGACGACGTTCTGCTCGATGATCGGCCCCTCGTCGAGGTCGCTCGTGACGAAGTGCGCCGTCGCGCCGATCAGCTTCACGCCGCGCGCGTGCGCCTGTCGGTAGGGGTTCGCCCCCTTGAACCCGGGCAGGAACGAGTGGTGGATGTTGATCGCGCGCCCCTCGAGCGCCGCGCACAGCTCGGGGCTGAGGATCTGCATGTACCGCGCCAGCACGACGAGTTCGACGTCGTAGCGGTCGACGACCTGCAGCACGCGCGCCTCGAACGCCGCCTTCGACGCGGGGTCGGTGACGGGGTGGTGCTCGAAGCGCTTGCCGTAGAACTCGGCCAGCCCCGACAGGTCGTCGTGGTTGGCCAGGATCAGCGGCACCTCGATCGGCAGCTGCCCGGCGCGCTGGCGGAACAGCAGGTCGTTGACGCAGTGCGCGGCCTTGCTCGCGAGCACGAGCGTGCGTGTCGGGCGGCCGACCACGTCGAGCCGGTGCGTCATGCCGTAGTGCGCGACCACCGGGGCGAGGGCGCCCTCGAACGCGTCGCGCTCGCCGGGAGCCTCGACCTGCAGCCGCATGAAGAAGGTGCCCGTGTCGTGGCTCGAGAACTGGGCCGACTCGGTGATGTTGCCGCCGGCCTGCACGACGGCCCCGCTGATCGCGTGGACGATGCCGGGTCGGTCCTGGCAGACGAGCGTCAGCGTCCAGTGCGTCGTCGGGGCGGCAGGAGCGGCATCGGCAGCGGCGTCGTCAGGAGCGGAGGAGGCGCGGGTGGCGTCGGTCGGGTCGGTCACGAGCCCAGGGTAGTGCGGCGGGCGGGGCCGGACGGGCAGGTCAGTACGACGAGATCAGCAGCGTGACGAGGGCGACGAGCGGCAGGGCTCCCTGCGTGATCGCCGCACGTGCCTTGGTGCGGTCCGACAGCAGCAGCACGAGGGCCGCGGCCAGCATCGACCCCGTGCCGACGACGACGAGCGCGTTGCCCGACGGGGACGCCTCGAAGGCGCTGCCCGCGCCTCCTGCCCCTCCGGCCGTGATCAGGGCGACGCCGACGATCGTGACGATCGCGAGGAAGAGGTTGTAGAAGCCCTGGTTGAAGGCGAGGCCCTTGGTGTGCTCGGCCTGGGCGTCGCTCGTGACGCCGAAGGTGGCGCGGACGCGTGGGGTCGTCCAGAGCAGCGACTCCATGACGAAGACGTAGACGTGCAGCAGGGCGGCGAGCGTGGCCGCGACGAGCGAGACGATGAGCATGCCCCGACCCTAGGGGCCGGTCGTCCGCCCGGCGGTGGCCGCGACGGCGGGTCAGTAGCATCGTGGGGGCGCGGCGGGCGCACGCCGGCGACGGCGAGGGCGACAACGAGGAGGCGCGGCGTGGCAGAGCGGGTCACCATCGTCGAGGTCGCGGCCCGGGCGGGCGTCGCGATCAGCTCGGTCAGCAGTGCCCTCAACGGTCGCCCCGGCGTCTCGGAGCAGACCCGCGCACGCATCCGGCAGGCCGCCGACGACCTCGGCTTCGTGCCGAGCGTCCGGGGGCGCAGCCTCAGCGCCAAGCGGGCCTTCACGGTCGGGCTCGTCGTCCACCGCGACCCGTTCGTGCTCGAGTCCGACCCGTTCTTCGGTGCCTTCATCGGCGGCCTCGAGTCGGTGCTCGACCCTCGCGGCTACGCGCTGATCCTGCAGATGGGGTCGGCGGCCGACGAACCGCTCGACCGCTACCGGCGGCTCGCGGCGGGGCGTCGGGTCGACGGCGTCTTCTTGAACGAGCTGACCGTGGACGACCCCCGCGTCGACCTCGTCCGCGAGCTCGACCTGCCCGCCGTCGGGGTCAACCCGGCAGGCGGCTTCCCGTTGCCCGCCGTGCGGCAGGACGACTCGGCGGGCATCGGCGAGCTCGTCGAGCACCTCGTGTCGCTCGGGCACCGACGGTTCGCGCACGTCGCCGGGCCCGACCGCTTCGTCCACTCGCGGCGTCGCGGTGCGGCCTGGCACGACGCCCTCGTGGCCGCCGGGCGCGACCCCGGGGTCGTCGTCGAGGCCGACTTCACGTACGACGGGGGAGCCCGCGCCGCGTCGCAGCTGTTCGGCCCGGGGGCGCCGGGCGTGCCGGGTGCCGCGGGTGCGTCGGGGACGCCGGGCGGGCCGGGCGACGATCGGCCGACCGCCGTGTTCTGTGCCAACGACCTGGCCGCCATCGGGTTCATGACCGAGGTGGACCGGCTCGGCCTGCAAGTCCCGGGCGACGTCAGCGTGGCGGGCTTCGACGGCATCGAGCTCGGGTCGTACGTGCGCCCCGGGCTGACCACGTTGACGACGGCTCCGCGACTGATCGGGGCCGAGGCGGCGCGCCTCCTGCTCTCGGCCGTCGAGGGCGAGACCGTCACGGACGCCGAGATCGGGCCCGCGCGGCTGCTCGTCCGCGCGTCGACGGGCCCCGCCGCCTGCTGACCCGGGCCGGACGCGGCGGATCGCACCGCCGACTGAACGTCGCACCGTGACAGTGCGCGGTGCGACGTTCAGTCGGCGGTGCGACAGAGGGGTGAGGCCAAGGGCTTCCGGTCGGGCCGTCACCGTGCTAGCTTCTCGATCTACCGAAACGTTTCGGTAGACGAGCGAGACCGCACACGACGACGTGGGAGCCCCCGATGACGACGACCGATGCTGAGACCGTCGTCGATGCGGCCCGCACCGCCTCGACTCCGTACCTCGTCCCGCTGACGCGCGAGCGCCTCCGGACGGTGCTCGACGAGGCCCTGGTGCACCGGAACGAGCTGACCGGCGCCCTCTCGCAACTGACCTTCTCGAGCCCGGCCGCCTACGCGCCGGCCGCACCCGACTGGGCCGTCGGCCCCTTCACCGCCGACCCGGCCCTCACCTTCACCCTCGAGACCCAGTGGCCCGACCCGGACGGCCTCGGCTGGACGAGCGACTCGCTCTACAACCCCAGCGTCATCGAGCACGACGGCACCCTGCACCTCTTCTACCGGGCCTCGCCCCGCAAAGAGAGCCTCGGCAGCCGCATCGGCCACGCCACCCTCGCCCTGACGCCCGACGGCGTGCCCGCCCCCGGTGCCGTCTGGGTCGACGACCCGGCGAACCCGGTCGTCCGCCCGACGCTCGACGACGAGCTGCTCGGCACCGAGGACCCCAAGGTCTACCGGGCCGAGGGCCGCTTCTGGCTCTTCTACAACGGCGTCTTCCCGATCACCGAGGAGGCGCGGGTCGCGCACCCGAGCCCCGGCTACCCCGTCGAGGCGGTCGGCATCGACATCCTGGTCGCCGTCAGCGACGACCTGGTCACCTGGCAGAAGCTCGGGCCGATCGCCGACCACGAGCAGACGAGGCTCTGGGCGAAGGGCGCCGTCATCCCGCGCGACGAGCACGGCGACGCCGTCCGGCTCGGCGGCACCGGCACGGCCGACGACCCCGGCGAGTACCTCATGTTCGTCAGCGAGGGCTTCGACGGCGTGCTGCACGTCGGCCGCTCGGACGACCTGCGCCACTGGACCTTCGAGCCCGCGCCCTACCTCGACCTGTCCGGCGTCGGCGGGCACCTGCACGAGGTCGCCGCGGCGATCGTGACGGGCGACGGTCGGCTCGTGCTCGACGTGTTCCACGACGTCGACGGGGTCTTCGCGGCGAGCCAGGCGCTCTACGACGTCGAGAGGCCCCTCGACCAGCTCTCCCTGACGCCGGGCGGCTCGCTCAGCTGGGGCGGCCTGCAGAAGGTCGGCGGCCGCTGGACCTTCGCCCAGGGCTGGGACGCCCCCGCCGGCCACCGCGACCTGTACTTCTACCGCACCTCACCCGAGACCACCACGCCACCCGAGACCACCCCCTAGCCCCACCGCAGCCCCACCCTCACCCAAGGAGAACACCGTGCAACGACGCACACGCTTCACCCGCCGCGCCACCCTCGGCGCCACCGTCCTGGTCGCCGCCCTCGGCCTGACCGCCTGCTCGGGCGGAGGCGGCGCCTCGAGCGACGCCCTCACCGCCAAGGGCCCCATCACCATCTGGTACTCGAACAACGAACAAGAGGTCACCTGGGGCAAGGCCATGGTCGAGGCCTGGAACGCCGACCACCCCGACGAGCAGGTCAAGGGGCAGGAGATCCCGGCCGGCAAGTCGAGCGAAGAGGTGATCGGCGCGGCCATCACGGCCGGCAACGCCCCCTGCCTCGTCTACAACACGGCGCCGAGCGCGGTCGGGCAGTTCCAGAAGCAGGGCGGCCTCGTCGACCTGTCGAGCTTCCCCGACGGTGCGAGCTACATCGAGGAGCGCAGCGGCGACCTCGCGAAGCAGTACCAGGATGCCGACGGCAAGTACTACCAGCTGCCCTGGAAGTCCAACCCGGTGATGATCTTCTACAACAAGGACCTCTTCACGAAGGCCGGCCTCGACGCCGAGAACCCCGACCTGTCGACCTACGACGACTTCCTCGCGACGTCGAAGACCCTGGTCGACGCGGGCGTCTCGAAGTACGCCATCCACCCGGCCCCGACGAGCGAGTTCTTCCAGTCGCAGTTCGACTTCATGCCGCTCTACGCGGCCGAGACCGGCGGCACCGGCCTCGTCGAGGACGGCAAGGCGACCTTCGCCGACACCGAGGGCGAGGACGTCGCGACCTTCTGGCGTTCGCTCTACGAGCAGGGCCTGGCCGGCCAGGAGCAGTACACGGGCGACTCGTTCGCCGACGGTGAGGCCGCGATGTCGATCGTCGGGCCGTGGGCCGTGTCCGTCTACAAGGACGTCAACTGGGGTGCCGTGCCCGTCCCGACCAAGGACGGCACGAGCGCCGACGAGACCTACACGTTCAGCGACGCGAAGAACGTCGGCATGTACACCGCCTGCGAGAACCAGGGCACGGCGTGGGACTTCCTGAAGTTCTCGACCAGCAGCGACGAGGACCGCGCCCTGCTCGAGACCACGGGTCAGATGCCGATCCGCACCGACCTGGCCTCGACCTACTCCGACTACTTCGATGCGAACCCCTCGTACGCGCTCTTCGGCGACCAGGCCGCCCGCACCGTCGAGGTGCCGGCCGGCCCGAACACCGTCGCCGAGCTGCAGGCCTTCCGCGACGCGTGGTCGAACAGCGTGATCTTCGGCAAGGGTGACGTCGACTCGTCGCTGAAGGACGCCGCGGACAAGATCGACGAGCTCGCGGCGCAGGGCTGATCGTGTCCACCGTGCACGAGGCGGCGGCAGCGTCGCCGACCGCCGGCCGGACCGAGGAGGCGCACCGCGCCTCCTCGGGGGGCCCCGGCTCGGGGCACCGGGCGGGCCGTCGCCGAGGTGACGACCCGCGCGGTCGTCGCCGGGGCGGCCTGCTGGGCAAGAACCCGCTCGGCCTGCTGTTCAGCGCGCCGTACCTGGTGTTCGTGCTGGCGGTGTTCGCGTACCCGCTGGTGTACGCGGTCTACATCGCGTTCCACGACTACTTCTTCACGGCGCCCGGAGCGGTCGTCGCCCGCCCCTTCGTCGGCCTCGACAACTTCGTCACGGCGTTCACCGACCCGGCGGTCATCCGCTCGTTCGGCAACGTCGGCGTCTTCCTGGTGATCAACGTCCCGTTGACCGTCGTGCTGAGCATGGTGCTCGCCACGGCGCTCGACCGGGTCGTGCACTTCAGGGGGTTCCTGCGCGTGGCGTTCTACGTGCCGTACCTCACGGCGAGCGTCGCCGTGGTGGCCGTCTGGCTGTTCCTCTTCAACGGCGACGGCCTCGTCAACCAGGTGCTCGGGCCGCTGGCCCCCACGCCGTCGTGGTTGATCAACTCGGCGTGGGCGATGCCCTCGATCGCGTTGTTCGTCACGTGGAAGCAGCTCGGGTTCTACATCCTGCTGTACCTCGCGGCGCTGCAGAACGTTCCGAAGGAGCTCTACGAGGCGGCGTCGAGCGACGGTGCCGGCGCGGTCCGGTCGTTCTTCACCGTCACGGTGCCGGGCGTCCGTCCGGCCACCGTGCTGGTGCTGCTCGTCTCGACCGTCACGGGGGCGAACCTCTTCACCGAGCCGTACCTGCTGACCGGGGGAGGCGGGCCGAACGGCGCGTCGACCTCGCCCGTGCTGCTGATGTACCAGAAGGGCATCGAGCAGGGGAACCCCGACCAGGCGGCCGCCATCGGCGTCGTGCTCGTGATCCTCGTGCTGGTCATCGCCCTGCTGCAGAACCGGTTCGCCGGCGGAAAGGACGAACGATGACGATCGCCGACGAACGCGCCTCGACCCCCGAGGCGAGCCCCGCCCGCACCCCGCGGGTGGTCAAGAAGCCGCCGCTGACCCGGGCACAGACGACGCTGCGCGGCGTCGTGCTCGCGATCGGCGCCCTGGCGTTCCTGTTCCCGTTCTACTACATGGTGATCGGGTCGTTGCAGACGAAGCCCGACCCGACCGTGGCAGGTGCGTTCCCGCACCCGTCGAACCTGACGGTCGAGAACTACGCCGCGATCGACAGCCGCATCGGGCTGCTGACGGGCCTGGCCAACTCGGGCATCTTCACGGTCGGCGTGCTCGCCTGCACCCTGGTGTTCGGCGTGCTGGTCGGCTACGCGCTGGCCGTGCTGCAGTGGCGCGGCCGCGGGGTCACCTTCGCCCTGGCGCTGCTCGTGCAGGTGGTGCCGTTCCAGCTGCTGATCATCCCGCTGTACGTGCTCATCGCGCGCAACTACGGGTTGAGCGACAACTACCTCGGCATGATCCTGCCGTTCGCCATCAACTCGACGGCGGTGATCATCTTCCGCCAGTACTTCCTGCAGCTGCCCAAGGAGCTCTTCGAGGCCGCCCGCATCGACGGCACCGGCGAGTTCCGGCTGCTCTGGAACATCGCGCTGCCGCTGGTGCGACCGGCGCTCGTCACGGCCCTGCTGTTGACCTTCATCGGCCCCTGGAACGAGTTCCTCTGGCCGTTCCTGATCACGAAGGAGGCCTCGATGCAGCCGCTTGCTGTCTCGCTCGCGAACTACATCAGCAACGTGGCGGCGACCGCGGCGAACCCGTTCGGCGCGACCCTCGCCGGCGCCGTCGTGCTGGCCGCCCCGGTGGTGCTGCTGTTCATCGTGTTCCAGCGCTACTTCATCTCGACCGACGTCGGCTCGAGCGTCAAGGGCTGACCGCCCTCGCACGCTCTCGTCCCGTCCCCGTCGAGGAGGCGCGGTGCCGGCCCACCCGCCGCGCGCCTCCTCGGCTCCCTCCTCTCGAAAGGCCCCCAGATGGCTGACTTCCCGTACCGACTGACCCGCCTGGGCGTCGTGATGACCCCCGACCCCGACTCGCCCGACGAGGCCGAGGGCGTGCTCAACCCCGGCTCGGGGCGCGGGCCCGACGGCGAGCTGTACCTGCTGCCGCGACTCGTCGCCTCGGGCAACGTGTCGCGCGTCGGCCTGGCCCGGGTCGTCGTCGAGGACGGCGTGCCCGTGGGCGTGGCCCGCGAGGGGGTCGTCCTCGCACCCGACCGCGGGTGGGAGCGGGGCGCGACGCACTCCGGCGTCGAGGACCCGCGCGTCACGTGGATCGACGAGCTCGGCCTGCACGTCATGACCTACGTCGCCTACGGACCGCTGGGGCCGCGCACCGCGGTGGCCGTCAGCGACGACCTGCGCGACTGGCGCCGACTCGGCCCGGCCACGTTCGAGTACGTCGACGAGCTCGACACCGACCTCGGGCTGTTCCACAACAAGGACACCGTGTTCTTCCCCGAAGCCGTCACGGCGCCGGACGGCGTGCGGAGCTTCGCCGTGCTGCACCGGCCCATGTGGCACATCGGGGCGACGGTGCCGGGCGAGGGCAGCCCGCTGCCGGCCGGCGTCACCGACGGGCGACACTCGATCTGGATCAGCTACGTGCCGGTCGACGCGGTCGCCACCGACCCGCGGGCGTTGGCCCGTTGGGGGCAGCACCGCTTCGTCGCCGGCCCAGCCTTCGCCTTCGAAGAGCTCAAGATCGGCGGCGGCCCGCCCCCGCTCCGCGTGCCCGAGGGCTGGCTGCTGCTGCACCACGGCGTCACCGGCGTGATCGACGACGCCTTCGCCCAGCAGCAGAACGTGAACTACGCCGCGGGCGGCATGATCCTCGACGCCGACGACCCCTCGCGCGTGGTCGCCCGGTCGGAGGTGCCGCTGCTCGAGGCCGAGACCGCCGACGAGCGCGACGGCATCGTGCCGAACGTGGTGTTCCCGACGGCGATCGAACGGGTCGACGACGTGCCCTACGTCTTCTACGGCATGGCCGACTCGAAGATCGGCGTCGCCCGCCTCGACCGCGCCTGACGCTCGTGCGCCCGCGCCCGCGCCCGCGCCCGCGA
This sequence comes from Frigoribacterium sp. VKM Ac-1396, assembly GCF_015350895.1. NCBI lineage: Bacteria > Bacillati > Actinomycetota > Actinomycetes > Micrococcales > Microbacteriaceae > Frigoribacterium > Frigoribacterium sp. VKM Ac-1396. Next base: position 390,080 of record NZ_JADKSD010000002.1, read on the forward strand.
CCCGCTCGTCACCACAGAGAACACCGACAAGAAGGAGGCGGTCGACGATGATCGCACGCAACTCACGATGGACGGGTGCGGCACTGGCCGCGGCCCTGGCGACCGTGCTGGGGGTGACGGGGGCGCTGCCGGCTGCCGCCGCGCCTCCTGGTCCGGGGGCCGCCCCGACGGCGGCGCCGAGCGCGCCGGCCGCGCCGAGCGGCGCACCGAGCGCGCCGGCCTCACCGAGCACGCCGACGCCGACCGTCGCACCGCTGACGAACCTGGCGCACCTGGACTTCTTGCTCGACCAGACGACGCCGGCCCCCGAGGCCGGGCACTCGACCTACCGGCAGGACGCCGAGCCGACGCTCACCCTGCCCTGGACCTACGCCGACGCCCGCGACGGCGGCACCTTCGCCCGGGTGGGCGGCGGTCCGCTCGACCCCGCGACCGGCTACTGGGGGCAGGGCGCCTACAACAGCGACGACGTGTCGCGGGCGGCCGTCGTGTACCTGCGTGACTGGAAGCAGACCGGCTCGGAGGCGAGCCGCGACAAGGCGTACGAACTGCTGCGCGCGACCGCGTACTTCCAGACCACGACCGGCGACGCCGCCGGCAACGTCGTGCTCTGGATGCAGCCCGACGGCACGTTCAACCGCAGCCCGGTGCCCGTCGAACTGCCCGACCCGTCCGACAGCGGCAACAGCTACTGGCTGGCGCGCAGCATCTGGGCCTTCGGCGAGGGCTACGCCGCCTTCGCGCAGAGCGACCCCGGGTTCGCGGCGTTCCTGCAGCAGCGCCTGCAGCTCGGCGTGACGGCCCTGAATCGTGACACGTTGTCGCACTACGGGCAGTACGACGTCGCCGACGGGGTGAAGGTGCCCGCCTGGTTGATCGTCGACGGGGCCGACGCCTCGTCCGAGGCCGTCCTCGGGCTGACCGCCTACTCGGCCGTCGCGCCGGGTGACGCGGCCGCCCGCACCGCGCTGACGCAGCTCGCCGAGGGCGTAGCGGCGATGTCGTCGGGCGACGGGCAGACCTGGCCGTACGGAGCCGTGCTGCCCTGGGCGAAGTCCCGCTCGATGTGGCACGCCTGGTCGTCGCAGATGCCCGTCGCCCTGGCCCGGGCCTCGACCCTGCTCGGTCGGCCCGACCTGCTGAAGCCGGCCGTGCTCGACCAGACCTCGTTCACCACGACCCTGCTCACCGCGAGCGGGCCCGACAACGCCTGGTACCCGACGCCCGTCGACCAGACCCAGATCGCCTACGGGGCCGACTCGAGGCTGCAGTCGGCGCTCGCGGTGGCGTCGGCGTCGGGCTCGGGCTCGGCTCTGGGCTCCGGCCCGGGTGCGGGTCCCGTGTCGGGACCGGGTGCCAAGGGCCCCGGCGCGAAGGGTTCGACGGCCCCGGGGCTGAGGCGCATCGCGGCGGTGGCCGCGAGCTGGTACTTCGGCACGAACCGTTCGGGCACCCCGGTGTACGACCGCGCGACGGGTGTCACGTACGACGGCGTCCAGGCCGACGGCACGGTCAACCGCAACAGCGGTGCCGAGAGCACGATCCACGGCCTGCTGTCGATGATCGCGCTCGACGGAGCCCCCGACGTCTCGGCCGAGGCGCAGGGCCTCACGAGCGTGACCTCCCGCGACGGCCTGACGGTGGTCGAGGCCGAGACGGCGTCGGCCACGACGGGCACGGTCGTCACGCCCGACTCGGCCTGGACGGGCGAGTCGCAGTACGGCGGCGGTGCGGCCCTCCGGCTCGAGCCCGGGCAGAGCGCGACCATCACGGTGCCCGCGGGCTCCGGGCTGCGTCACGTCGAGCCCGTGCTGCTGGCCGCCGAGGGCGTCCGGTCGACGTCGGTCTGGAAGGCGGGTCGCGTGCCGCTGGGGACGCTGACGACGCAGGCCGGCGCCCAGGGCGTGACCGCCGCCTCCGGGGCCCTGCTGCCCCAGACGCTGCCGGTGCCGATCGGTGCCGGGGCGACGACGATCACGGTGACCGCCGGGCGGAACGCGACCGTCGTCGACGGCCTGATCGTGCGCCCGCTCGTGCAGCGGCTGGTGCTCGCCGGCACCGCGGCCGACGGTCGGGCGACGACGACCGAACTGCTGTCGTCGACCTCGCGCCTGCCGCTGCCGACCTCGGTCGGCGTGCGGGGCAGCCGGTCGTCGCTGTCGTCGTACGACACGCAGGGCCGCCTCGTGCAGCAGCGTGACGTCCAGGGCCGCAGCGTCGTGCTCGTGAGCCCCGGCGGCTTCGCCGTCCTCACCCGGTAGCCCGGCCGCCCCAGAGACCCCAGGAAACCGCTCAGACCCCACGCCGCGCGCAAGGGTCTCGGCGACTTCCTGGGGGCTCGCCGCGCAGCATGCACGCTCGTATATAGTTCGGTCATGATTGCTACAGACGTCGGTTCGCGTCTGCGCGAGGCGCGGGTCGCCGCGCGGCTCACGCAGGGCGAGGTGGGGCGCAGGGCAGGGCTGCCGCAGAGCGCCGTCTCGCGGTACGAGAGCGGCTCGAAGACCCCGTCGTTGCCCGTGCTCGAGCGTCTCTTCGAGGCGACGGGCCTTCACCTGACGCTCACGCTCACGCTCACGCCGTCGCGTCCCCGCGCGTCAGCGTCCGGGGTCCCGTTCGTCGGGCCCGTGGGGCGCACCGTGCAACCACGCCGTGCCGAACTGCGATCGTTCTTCGCGCACGAGGGGTTCGGTTCTCCCCAGGTCTTCGGCAGCGTCAGCCGAGGTGACGACCGTGCCGACAGCGACCTCGACGTCGTCGTCGACCTGCCCGACGGTCTCGGGTTGTTCGGGCTGGCCGCGGCCGCCCGTCGGGCGAGCGACATCGCCGGCGTCCCGGTCGACGTCGTGCCCCGCGACGGCCTGACCCCCGAGGTCGCCGAGGCGGTCTCGCGCGACGGGGTCGCCCTGTGAGCCGCCACGATCGGGCACGGCTGGACGACATCGCGGCGGCCCTGGCCGCCGTCGAAGCTCATCGGCGACGAGGCGACCTCGCCGACGGGCTCGTCTTCGACGCGCCGGGACCGCAGGAGGCGCGGGTACGGTCGAGCGCATGAGCGACGACACGCAGGCCCACGGTCCCGACGGCGACGGCGACGGCCGCGACACCAGCCCCGGGCACGTGGTCGACCACGACCCGACGGGCATGACCGACGACGAGAAGCGGCACGACCAGCTCACCCGTGCCCCGAAGTCGGACGAGTCGGACGCCGCCCCGCGCATCACGACCGAGGACCGCGGCGACGGCGTCACCCGCATCGACGTCGCCGACACCGCGAAGGTCCGCCCGGGCAAGGCCGACTGAGGCGGGGTGCCGGTCGGCGGGCCGTCCGGCGCTGCCGCCCCGCGCCTCCTCGGCACCTCTCGCCCAGGCCGATCCGGTACGTACCGGATCACGCCCAGCGGGGTGCCTTCCGCCAGGCCGATCCGGTACGTACCGGATCAGGCTCAGCGCGTGCACACCACCCCGCGTCGGAGCCCACCGTCGGCGGGTCGCACGCCCCGGCGGACGCACTTCGCAAACGGGACAGCACGCGTGCGCCCACCCGGCCCCGGGCATACCGTGCACGCATGGTGTCCCAGGTCAGCGCAGAAACCAGTCCACCGATCACGTCGACGAGCACGGGCCCGGGGGCGAACCCGCCCGGCGTCCCGACCACGTCGATCACGCTCGACGTCAACGGCAGCCCGCACCCGCTCGTCGTCGACAACCGCACGTCGCTGCTCGACGCCCTGCGCGAGCGACTCGACCTGACCGGCTCCAAGAAGGGCTGCGACCACGGCCAGTGCGGAGCCTGCACGGTGCTGGTCGACGGGCGGCGCACCAACAGCTGCCTCGTCCTCGCCGTCAGCGCCGAGGGCAGCGACGTCACGACGGTCGAGGGCCTGGCGGACGGCGGCGCGCTCCACCCCGTGCAGCAGGCGTTCCTCGACCGGGACGCCTACCAGTGCGGCTACTGCACGCCGGGCCAGATCTGCTCGACGGTCGGCATGCTCGAGGAGGCGCGGGCCGGCATGCCCAGCCACGTCACCACCGACATCACCAACGGTGAGATCGACCTCGACGACGAGGAGGTCCGCGAACGCCTGAGCGGCAACCTCTGTCGCTGCGGCGCCTACCTGAACATCGTCCCCGCCGTGCACGACGCGGCCTGCGCGCACGACGCCGCCACCGAGGGAGCCACCCGATGAAGACCTTCGAGTACGAGCGCGCGACCGACGTCGCCTCCGCCGTCGCCACCCTCGACCGCACCCCGAACGCCAAGCCCCTGGGCGGCGGCACGAACCTGGTCGACCTGATGAAGCTCGGCGTCGAGCGGCCCGACCTGCTGGTCGACGTGAGCCGCCTCGACTTCGGCGGGGTCGACGAGCTGCCCGACGGCGGCCTCCGCATCGGGGCGGGCGTCCGCAACAGCGACCTCGCCGCGCATCCGCTCGTCCGCACCCGCTACCCGGCCCTGACGCGCGCCCTCGTCAGCGCGGCCTCGGGTCAGCTGCGCAACCAGGCGACGACCGGTGGCAACTTGCTGCAGCGCACCCGCTGCACCTACTTCATGGACACCACGAAGCCCTGCAACAAGCGCGAACCCGGCACGGGCTGCGGCGCGATCGCGGGGCTGTCGCGAGAGCTCGGCATCCTCGGCGTCAACGACCTCTGCATCGCCACGCACCCGGGCGACATGGCGGTCGCCCTGGCCGCCCTCGACGCCGTGGTCGTGTTCGAGACGGTCGACGGCGAGCAGCGCCTGCCGATCGACGGGTTCTTCCGTGAGCCGGGCGACGACCCGAGCCGCGACACGAACCTGCCGTCCGGGGCCCTGATCACCGCGGTCGAGTTGCCCGCGCTGCCGGTCGCCACGAACTCGACCTACCGCAAGGCGCGCGACCGCCGGTCGTACGCCTTCGCCCTCGGCTCGGTCGCCGCCGCCCTCTCGGTCGACGAGGCCGGAGTCGTGACCGACGTCCGCATCGCCCTGGGAGCCGCGTCGCCCGTGCCGTGGCGTGCCCGCAAGGCCGAGGAGGCGCTGGTCGGCTCGCCGGCGACGCCCGCCTCGTTCGCGGCCGCCGCGCAGCTCGAGCTGGCCGCCGCGACGACGACCGAGCAGAACGCGTTCAAGGTCGCGCTGTTGACCCGGCTCGTCGTGGGAGTGCTGAGCGAGCTCGCCGGCCTCGACCACGAGGCCGACGACACGGCCGAGGGCGTCGACCCCTCGCCGTTCCGCCCGACGGGAGCCAACGGGGCGCACCGGCACGTCGCCGCCGACGTCGAACCGGCGAGCGGCACCGCCGACGCCACCGACACCGAGGGGAACCCCGCATGACCACCATCGACGTCGTCACCCCCGTCGACACCAGCGTCCCCACCGGTCTCGGCGCCCCCGTCGCCCGGCTCGAGGGTCGCGACAAGGTCACCGGTGCCGCCCGCTACAGCTACGAGCACACGCCGGAGGGCGTGCTCTACGGCTGGATCGTCCAGTCGTCGGTGACGACCGGCACGATCACCGGTTCGAACCGCGACGAGGTGCTGGCGATGCCCGGCGTCCGGGACGTCATCACGCACGAGCAGGCCCCGCACCTCGAGGACGCCGAGGACGGCGAGCTGCTCGTGCTGCAGTCGGCCGACGTCGCGTACCGCGGTCAGCCCGTCGCGCTCGTCGTCGCCGACACGTTCGACACGGCGCGCGAGGCGGCCTCGGCCCTGGCCTTCGACTACGACGAGGGCCGGGGGGACGTCGTGCTGAGCACGGACCACCCGTCGCTCTACGCTCCCGAGACCGTCAACGCGGGCTTCGAGACCGACACCTCGCAGGGCGACGTCGACGCGGCGATGGCCGACTCGGCCGTCACGATCGACGAGACCTACGAGACCGCGGCCCTGTTCAACAGCCCGATGGAGCCGCACGCCACGGTCGCCACCTGGGCCGACGGCGAGCTCGACGTGCTCGACTCGAACCAGGGCACCAGCGGCGTCGCGACGACGCTCGCCACGCTGTTCTCGCTCGACCCGTCGGCCGTGCGCGTGCGGGCCGAGCACGTCGGCGGCGGCTTCGGTTCGAAGGGCTCGGCCCGTCCGGTCGTCGTGCTCGCCTCGATCGGGGCGATGCTCACGGGCCGCCCGGTCAAGGTGGCCTACACGCGACAGATGATGTTCGCCATCGCGGGCTACCGCACGCCGACGATCTCGCGCGTGCGACTGGCCGCCGACTCCGAGGGGCACCTCTCGGCCCTGTCGCACGAGGCGTACTCGCACTCGTCCACGCTGCAGGAGTTCACCGAGCAGACCGCCGAGCCGACCCGCCACCTGTGGGCCGCGCCGAGCCGCCTCATGACGCACCGCCTGGCCCGACTCGACGTGCCGACGCCGCGTTGGATGCGCGCGCCCGGCGAGGCCCCCGGCATCTACGCCGTCGAGTCCGCGATGGACGAGCTGGCGTCGAAGCTCGACGTCGACCCGGTCGAGCTGCGCGTCCGCAACGAGCCCGAGGTCGACCCGCACACCGGCCAGCCGTTCAGCAGCCGGCACCTGGTCGACTGCCTGCGGCGCGGGGCCGAACTGTTCGGCTGGGCCGGCCGCGACCCCCGCCAGGGCGTCCGCCGGGTCGGACGCTGGCTGGTCGGCACGGGCGTCGCCGCCGCGACGTATCCCGCGAGCGTCATGCCCGCGGGTGCCCGCGTCACCGCACTGCCGGGCGGACGGTTCGAGGTGGGCGTCAACGCGACCGACATCGGCCAGGGTGCCCGCACCGTCATGGCGCAGATCGCCGCGTCCGAGCTGGGCGTGCCGCTCGACCTGGTCGACCTGCACATCGCCGACAGCCGGCTGCCGACCGCAGGCGTGGCCGGCGGGTCGTCGGGCACGGCGTCGTGGGGTTGGGCGGTGACCAAGGCGAGCAGGCAGGTGACCGAGCTGCTCGCGCAGGGCCAGCCCGTGCCTCCCGAAGGTCTCGAGGTCGTCGTCGACATCGCCGAGGACATCGCGGCCATGAGCGACCACTCGCGCTTCGCGTACGGCGCTCAGTTCGTCGAGGCGCGCGTCGACCTCGACTCGGGCGAGGTCGTCGTGCCGCGCATGGTCGGCGTCTTCGCGGCCGGTCGCATCATGAACGCGCGCACCGCCCGGTCGCAGTTCGTCGGCGGCATGACGATGGGCCTGTCGATGGCGTTGCACGAGCACGGCATGCTCGACCCGACCCAGGGCGACTACGGCAACCACGACTTCGCGACCTACCACGTGGCGTCCAACGCCGACGTGGGGTCGATCGAGGTCGAGTGGCTCGACGAGCAGGACCCTCACCTCGCCCCGATGGGCGGCAAGGGCATCGGCGAGATCGGCAACGTCGGGGCCGCCGCGGCCGTGGCGAACGCCGTGGCCCACGCGACCGGCATCCGGGTGCGCGACCTGCCGATCCAGCCCGACAAGCTGCTCGCCGGGCTGCCGACGCGGTACTGACCGGCCCCCGGGGCAGGAGGCGCGGTGTCGGCGGGCACCGCGCCTCCTGACCGTGGGCGGCGTCAGCGGATCAGGTGGATGCTGCCGTCGCGGTCGCGCAGCGGGGCCCGCGAGGCGCCCGAGCGCACGGCGAGCACCTCGGCCAGGATCGACACGGCGGTCTCTTCGGGCGTGCTCGCGCCGAGGTCGAGCCCGATGGGCGAGTGCAGGTGGGCGAGCGCGTCGTCGTCGACCGACCGCTCGCGCAGGGCGGTCATCCGCCGGTCGTGGGTGACGCGTGAGCCCATCGCTCCGACGTACGCGGCCGGTGAGGCCAGCGCAGCGGCGACCAGGTCGGCGTCGAAGCGTTCGTCGTGCGAGAGCACGGCGATGACGGTGCGCTCGTCGACCTCGGTGCGGGCGAGGTAGTTCGGCGGCCACTCGACGACGACCTCGTCGGCCGAGGGGAACCGCTCGGGGGTCATGAAGACGGGTCGCGGGTCGCACACGGTGACGCGGTAGCCCAGCACGGCGCCGGCGTTGCAGAGGGCGACGGCGAACTCGACGGCTCCGAAGACGAGGAGGCGCGGCGGAGGCACCGAGCGCTCGCTGAAGACCCGCAGGCCGTCGCAGTCGTCGACGGTCGGCACGACCTCTCCGGCCCGGACCGGGCCGAGCACCACGTGGGCGGTGGCCGCGCGTCCGGCGGCGGCGTCGCGCAGAGCGGCGATCGTCACGGCGTCGTCGGGAGTGACGAGCCGGGCGAGCACCTCGATGCGTCCGCCGCAGCTGAGGCCGACCTCGAACGCCGTCTCGTCGCTGAACCCGAAGGTCTCGAGCTGGGCCACGCCGTCGTCGAGCACCTGCGTGCAGCTCTCGTACACCGCTCCCTCGACGCAGCCACCCGAGATGCTGCCGATCACGGTGCCGTCGGTCGTCACGGCCATCGAGGTGCCGACCGTGCGCGGAGCGCTGCCCACCACCGACACGGCCGTCGCGACGGCGAGGCGCTCGCCGGCGTCGAGTCGGGCCAGCAGGCGGTCGGCGATCTCGAACACGGGGCTCCTCAGGTCGGCGTCGGGCGGCACCAGACCTCGATGCTGCCACGGCGGCGGCCCCGGGGCACGGGGCGCCGCCGCGCGTTCGTCACGCGTTCGTCGGCTGGACAAGCCGGTTAGCCTGCAGCCATGGACGAGACCGCCGCCCCGTCGTCCGGCGGCACGTCGCCTGTCGGGGCGTCGTCGGTCGGCACGTTGTCCGGCGGCACGTCGTCCGGCGGCACGTCGTCCGTCGGTCTGCTGCTCGCGGCCGGTGCCGGGACGCGCATGGGCCGACCCAAGGCGCTCGTGGTCGACGAGCACGGGCCCTGGCTGACCCGCGCGGTGGCGACCCTGCTCGACGGGGGCTGCGACCACGTCGTCGTCGTGCTGGGGGCGGGCGAGGTCGAGGCGCGCGCGCTGCTGGCCGCCGACCCGCGCCTCCTGCCCGTCGAGACGCCGGCGTCGACCGAGGTGACGGGTGCCTCGGGAGCCGACCCGCGCCTCCCCGGGTCGGGCGCCCCGGCGCGCGTGTCGGTCGTCGTCGCGGACGACTGGGCCGACGGCCTCGCCGCCTCGCTCGCCGCCGGGCTGACGGCGCTCGCCGCGTCCGACCCCGAGGAGGCGCGGGTCGCCCTGGTCACGCTGGTCGACTACCCGGGTCTGCCGTCGGCCGCCGTCGCGCGGTTGCTGTCGCCCGCGGCCGCCGACCTCCCGCTCGGCCCGACTGCGCTGCGGCGGTCGGTGTTCGGCGGACGCCCGGGTCACCCCGTCGTGGTGGGTCGGTCCCATTGGGCGGACCTCACGGCGTCCCTCGCCGGAGACCGCGGGGCCGGCCCCTACCTGACGGCGCACGCCGCCGAGCCGGTCGACTGCTCCGACCTCTGGGACGGCCGCGACGTCGACGCCCCGGCCTGATTCGACCCGGTCCGTGGTGTCGAGTTGCCGATCGTCGCGGATCGCCGGGTGGACACCCGCGACGATCGACAACTCGATCGATCCCGACGGCTCGGGGGAGGGTCAGTTGCACTTCCCGCTGCCGCTGTAGCACGGGGTGTAGTTCGCGGGCAGGGGTTCCTGGCGCGGTGTGGGGGACTCCCACCGGTCGCCGGGGACGGGTGCGCCGACCGCACCGATCACGACCAGCCCGGCGACGACGACGGTCGCGACGACGGCACCACGATGACCGGCGGTGATCGCGGCGAAGAGTGAGACGACCAAGCAGGCGAGGCACGCGACGAGGGTCCTCAGCCAGCCGGCCGCGGCCTCGTCGCTGACGGTCACGGGGCTGCCGAAGAGGCTGAACTCGGCCGAGAACCACTGCCCGGCCAGCGAGAGCATCAGCAGGACGCCCGCCGCGAGGGCGAGGGCCTCGACGATCACGGCGACGCGGTGGACGAGGTGCCGGGGTGGCCGGTCGGCGGGTGCGGGCGCGGCGGGTGCGGGCGGGGCGGGTGCGGGCGACGCGGGCGCGGCGGGTGCGGCGGGTGCGGACGCCCCGGGTGCGGACGCCCCGGGTGCGGCGGGTGCGGGCGTCGCGGGTGCGAGTCCGGCCGGTGCGGACGCCCCGGGTGCGGACGCCCCGGGTGCGGATTCCCCGGGTACGGGCCCGACGGGTGCGTCGTCGGGTGTGCTCCCGGCCGGGCGGGCCGTCTCGCCCGCCGATGTGCCGCGGCTGCCGCGGCTGCCACGGCCCGACCGTGCCGCGACGACGACGAACGCCGCCAGGCCGACGGTGGCGACGAACGGCAGGCTGACGAAGACCAGGGTGGGCAGCGTGTAGAGCGAGATGCCGGCCCGGATGCCCTGCGTGACGCCCGACCCGACGGTGAGCTCGACGCCGGCCCGGGCCACGGCCGCCGCGGCCACGTAGAGCCAGGCGCGGCGTGCCGGGGTGGCGTCCGACCACCGCCAGGCGACCAGCACGGCGAGGACGGCCCAGACGACGAACGGCACGAGCTCGGTCCGGCTGAGCGCCTCGGGCAGCTCCGTCAGCGAGGCGACGACGCGCCCCGCCGAGGCAGTCACCGTGAAGAGCAGTCGTCCGGCGACGATCAGGGCCGCCGCGGTGCCGATCATCCAGGCCACCTCGCGGCGGTCGACCCGCCGGCGCAGGCTCGCCGCCGCCCCCGCCAGCCGATCCCTGAGCTGAGTGTTCGTCATGGGTCGACGGTAGCGGGGGGTCGCCGGGGCGACGTCATCCCGCCGACGGATCTCGGCCGCGAGACGGCCGGAGCACGCGCCGCCGTCCCGCGAGCTCCTCACCGCCCGGTCCCGCTCCGTCCCCCCGCCCCGTCCTGCCCCTCCCCGCCCTTGAACCCGGTTTCGAACCGTGCAGCCGCTTGCTACCGGGTGCACGGATCGAAACCGGGTTCATCGCGTGGTCGCCGGTTGGCGCCGGGGGCACCGACGTCGGCAGGATCTCGATGGCGGGTGCCGGGCCGCGCGCCCTAGCGTCGATCCCATGCCGATCACGCCCGACACGAAGAACTGGACCTGGGTGCTCGACCGCCCCTGCCCCGATTGCGGCTTCGACCCCGCCCGGGTCGCCTTCCGCGACGTGCCGCGCCTCGTCCGCGAGAACGCCGCCGCCTGGCCCGCCGAGCTCGCGCGGCCCGACGCCGGCACCCGGCCCGACGACGCCACCTGGTCGCCCCTCGAGTACGGGGCGCACGTGCGCGACGTCTTCCGCGTCTTCGACACGCGCCTCCGGCTGATGCTCGTCGAGGACGCCCCGACCTTCGCGAACTGGGACCAGGACGCCACGGCGCTCGACGACGACTACGCCGCCCAGCACCCCATGGTCGTGGCCGACGAGATCGTGGCGGCGGCCGCCGTCGTGGCCGACGCGTTCGAGGCCGTGAACGACGACCAGCTCGACCGGGTGGGCCTCCGCAGCGACGGCTCGGCCTTCACGGTCGACTCCCTCGCCCGCTACTTCGTGCACGACCCCGTGCACCACCTGCACGACGTCCGCCGCTGACCGCGGGCCCCCCGGCGTGGAGGCTCGACCCCCACCGACCGCCCCTGTCGCACCGCCGAGTGGACGTCGCACCGTCGAATGAGGCGGTGCGACGTCCATTCGGCGGTGCGACGCCGTCCGACCCGACCCGCTGACGGGGCGGCAGCTGCGTGCACCACCAGCGCGACGTCCGCCGCTGCCTCCGGGCCCGCGGCCCCGTCCCGCCGCTGGCGGCGCGGCAGCCGCCGCGTCGCGCCGCCCGCGTCACACCGCCGACGTGCAGGGTCCGACGTCCGGTCGACGGTTCGACATCCGGACCGGCACACCGAGGAGGCGCGGCTAGGCTCGCGCCATGACCGAACGTTCCGCAGACGGCCGGCTGATCGTGCGTGTCTTCCCCGACTTCGCGGGCACGGTGCTGTGGTCCGGCGGCGCCCTCGACTACGTCGACGCGTGCCTGTCGCCCGGGCTCGAGGCCGATCTGCGGGCGTGGGAGGCCTTCCACCGGACGCGGCTCGACCCTGACGTCCGCGTGCACGATCCTGCCGACGAGCGAGCCTTCGCCCGGACGGGCGCCGCCCTGGCCGAGCGCCTGGCGGGCGAACTCGGCGACGGAGTCGAGGTGCACCTCGTCGTCGGGGGCCGCACGATCCACCGGTCGTCCGAACCCCCGACGAACTCGCGTGCCGCGCGAGCCCTGCACGACCGCGCCGCACAGGCGGAGGCCGAGGCACGCGATGTCGCCGCCCGCAACCCTGGCGGCGGCTGGTACGCCTACGCACCGCTCTCGGGCACCCGCTTCAGGCCGCCCGGGGGCGAGCACCCCTCGCCCGGCGCCCACCGCCCGTCCGACTGAGGTCGACCCGTACCCGCCGCCGCTGTCGCACCGCCGCGACCCGGCCTCAGGCTCCCGCCGGGGCCGCCACCGGGGCGGCGGTCGGCACCTGCACCGTCGCCGCCTCGCCCGACCCCAGGTGCACCGTGGCCCGGCCGGGCACGACGCGCGTCGACACCATCGAGCGGGTGACGCGCACGCCGATCAGGTCGCCGTCGATCGTGTTCTGCGGGCTGAGCAGGGCGCCCCGCCGGTTCTTCTTGGCGTCGACCTGCCAGCCCGAGAACCCGGCGCAGAGCCCGGTCGTGTTGCCGCCGAGCAGCAGGGCCCGGCGGTGGTCGGCCGCGGACTGCACGTACGACCTCAGCCACTGCTTCGCAGGGGCGTCGATCAGCAGCTCGCCGTCGTCGACCACGAACGCGACGGGGCGGCCGTCGGGGTCGAGCAGCGGGCGCAGCTCGGCCTCGGTCAGGTCGACCCCTGTCAGCACCGCTCGGACGCCGTCGCGCCCCGCGAACAGGCGGAGGGGCGACGGGCGCGGGGCGGCGATCACGAGCTCGGTGCCCGCGCGCAACAGCGACTCGGCCATCGTCACGAGCATCGTGCTGCGTCCGCTCCGCGAGGGGCCGGCCACCACGAAGGTCGGCGCGTCGGCCTCGAGGTCGATGCCCTGGGCGGTCATCTCGTCACCGCCCACGCCGATCAGGGCCCAGAGCGGTCGGGCGGCGTCGGCCCCGGCCAGCTCGAGGGCGTCGTCGAGGCGGAGGTCGGTCGGCAGTCCGTCCACGCGCAACGGCCGCACGCGACGCGTGGCGACGGGCTCGGCGGCGTCGAGCCGGGCGGCCAGTTGGCGCAGCGCCGTCGCCTGGCCCTGACCGCTGACGTCGTCGCCGAGCACGCCGACCTGCAGCTCGACCCCGCTGCCCGAGCGGAAGCCCCGGCCGGGGGCGATCTCGCCGGGCAGCTCCTTGTGGTTGATGCCCGCAAGGCTGTAGTCGAGACGATCGGTCAACCGAAGGACGACCTTGTCGTCGGTCAGCACGGCCATCCGGCTGGTGAGCAGCGACCGGTCGCCGGCGATCACGACGTGGATGCCGGCCCCGGCCCCGTCGCGCAGCAGCGCCTGCACCGAGTCGGTCAGCCGGCCGCCGTCCACCTCGCCGAGCGTCCCGACGAAGTTCTCCCACCGGTCGATCATCAGCAGCACGTGCGAGAGCCGCGCGCCCGCAGGGGCGGTCGCCCGCTGCTCGGTGACGTTCGCGACGCCCGCCTCGGCGATGACGTCGTGCCGGCGGCCCATCTCGGCCACGAGTCGGTCGATCAACCGCGTCGACCGCTCGATCTGGGTGCGCTGGGTCACGGCACCGCAGTGCGGGAACGCCGCCAGGGCCGACAGGGCGCCGTTGCCGCAGTCGACGCCGTACAGGTGCAGGTCGTCGCTCGAGACGGCCGACACCGCGGCGGCGGCGATGCTCCGGAGGGCCTGCGACCGCCCCGAGCCGGGGGCGCCGACGACGTACAGGTGGCCGAGGCGGTCAAGGTCGACGACGGCGTCGCGCTGCAACTGGCGGTCGGGCAGGTCCTCGGTGCCCCAGGCGAAGGCGAGCGGGGCCGTCGAGCCGGCCCGCGCCTCCGGGTCCACGGTCGTCAGCGGCACACGCTCGGCCAGCGGGTCGAGCCACGGGCTACGCTGCGACGGCACGGCCAGCAGGTCGTTCGCGTCGCGCAGGGCCTCGACGAGCACGGCGAGGTCGGTGTCGGCGGCGGCCGTGCCGGTGACCGGCCGGGTGGGCACGGTCAGGGCGAAGTCGCGCCAGCCCAGCCGTCGGACGAAGGGCTCGACCACGGCGCCGCCGACCTCGGTGGCGCTCCGGCCGCCGACGCGGGCGGACTGGAACGGCACGACCGAGGCGTGGCCGAGACGGGCGTAGGCACGCCCGGGCACGCTCTTGGCGATGCGGGCCGCGTCGGGGATGTCGATGACGTCCGAGCTCTCGCCCGTGTCGGTCATGCGCAGGGCCACGCGCAGGTTGGTGTTCGCGCGGATCTCGGGGCTGATGACCCCCGAGGGCCGCTGCGTGGCGAGGATGAGGTGCACGCCGAGGGAGCGTCCGCGCTGGGCGATGCCGACGAGCCCGGTCACGAAGTCGGGCAGCTCCTTGGCGAGCGCCGCGAACTCGTCGATGACGATGAGGAGGCGCGGCAGCCGTTCACCGGCACCCCCGGTCGCGAGGTGGTCGCCGTAGTCCTCGACGTCCTTCGCGCCGACGGCGGCCAGGACGTGCTCCCGCCGGGTCAGCTCGGCGCGCAACGACCGGAGCGCCCGCTCGACGAGGTGGCTGTCGAGGTCGGTCACGAGACCGACGGTGTGGGGCAGCTCGGCGCAGGCGGCGAACGCCGCACCGCCCTTGTAGTCGACCAGGACGAAGGTCATCGCGTCGGGCCGGTTGGCGACGGCGAGCGAGGCCACGAGCGACTGCAGGAACTCCGACTTGCCCGAGCCGGTCGTGCCGGCCACGAGGCCGTGCGGGCCGTCCTTGACGAGGTCGAGCGAGAACGGGCCGTCGATCGAGACGCCGACGACCGCGGTGGTCGAGGCGCCGGACGAGCTCCATCGGTCGGCGAGCTGCTCGCCGGTCGGTCGGGCGAGGTCGAGCACCTCGAGCAGCGCCGCGGAGTCGGGCACCAGGCCCTCGGTGGCCGTCGAGCTGATGTCGCGGACGGGCGAGACGTCGCGGGCGACGTCGTCGTACCACCCGGGCACGACCAGGTCGGTCAGCACGTGGTCGACGTCGAGGGTGTGCTGGCGGCGCAGGACGAGTTCGGCGTCGGACCGCTGCAGCACGGTGGCCGCGCACTCCTCGGGCAACTGCCATTCTTCGGCGTCGAGGCAGACGACCCGCACCCCGCAGGCCGGCCCCTCGCGGAGCAGGCCCACGACGCCGGGCATCGCCCGGAGGCGGCGGGCTCCGTCGAGCACGACGACGTACTCGGGCGTGAACCTCACGGCGCGGGACTGCCGGGTGGCCAGGGTGGCCTGGCGTTCCGCCACGAGCTGCGAGAGCTCGGCGAGGCGTCGCCCGATCGACTCGGAGTCCGCTCCGACGAGCGAGAGGGCGTCGTCGCCGTCGGGGCGGACGTGGGGCAGCCAGTTCACCCACGACCAGTCGTCGACCGCGGACGTCGAGGTCAGGACGACCAGGCGGACGTCGAGCGGGCTCTGGGTCACGGCGAGCTGACCCAGCATCCAGCGGCCCATCTCGCGGGGCCAGGCTCCCGTGCCGGCCACGCCCACCACGCCGGCCGCGGCGAGCGAGACGGTGACCGGGACCCGTTCGGTCGTGCCGGTCACGACGCTGCGCGAGACGAGGTCGCGATCGTCCTGGATCTCGACGGTGGCGGGCAGGTCGGCGACGCCCACGCGCACGGTCAGGTGGTCGGCGTCGGTCGATCGGCGTTCCCAGAGCCGCCGGGTCGGCACGCGAGCCGCCGTCCGCAGCTCGGCGGCGTCCCCCGCGTCGTGGCGGCGCCGGTCGCGTTCGGCGACCACGGCCTGGTCGACGCGCTCCTCGATGCGCCGGACGAGGTCGCGGTGGTCGGCGAGCATGCGGGCGTGGCTCTTCTTGCCCTGGCGCCGCGAGGTCACGGTCGTGCCGATCATCATGATCGGCGACATGAAGGCGAACATCAGGTAGAAGGGCTGGCGGAACAGGATCGCCATCGTGACGCCGAACACGGCGGGCACCGCGGCCATGATCCACGGCAGGGGCGAGCGCTGCGGGGGCACGGGCTCCTTCGGGATCGTGTAGCGGTCGACGACCGGAGGGGGCAGCAGCCGCGGCGGCCGGTTGAAATCGAGCCAGCCGGAGTCCGGGGGGCGCAACAGCACGACGTCGGAGACCGTGACGGGGCGGGCGGCGAGCATCGAGTCGGCCACCCGGAGGATCTCGCCGTGGGTCCACGCCGTCCACTCCGGGCCGAGGTCGGCGCCCTCGAGCAGGACCAGCGGCACCGCGCCTCCGGTGAGGCGACGGAGGCGCACCGAGGCGTCGAAGCCCACCTCGAACTCGACGACGGCCTCGCCCGACGTCGACTCGAGGCCGAGCGAACCGTCGGGCCCGACGGCGAGCCGGGTGGTGCCGACCGTCAGGGGCTCGAGGCGCCCGCTGTCCCGTCCGCCCACCGTCCGCAGTTCGACGATGCCGGTGGGTCGGGCCGTCGGGGGCGTCGAGCCGAGGTGCAGCACCGTCCCGTCGAGCAGGCCGCTCGTCGCGAAGGTCACGCCGTGGTCGACGTCGACGGCCTCGCGGGGGACCGCACCCCACTCGCGGCCGAGGGCCTCGAAGATGCGCTCCATCGGGGTGTCGCCCGGCGCGTCCACGAGCACGTCGCCCGAGCGGCCGACGAGGTCGTCGACCACGGTGACGACGACCCTCACCGGGTGCTCACCGCGGTGGGGGTGGTGGCGGTCGCCGCGGCGTCGGCGTCCGGCGTGGTCGCGGGCCGGGCCGTCGCGGACAGGGCGACGTCGACCCAGCGCAGCTCGCCGAACGGTCCGGCCTCGAGCAGGCCGTCGCGCCGCGCGGTGAACGACCAGCGCGCCTCGGTCGACGAGGTCAGCACCACGACGCCCCAGAGCGAGTCGGGGCGTTCGAGGGCGGCGCGCAGGGCGGCCCACGCGTCGCGGCCGGGCACGTCCGCCAGCAGCAGGACGCCCGGTCGGGCGTTCTCGACGACCCGGGCCACGGCGTCGTCGAGCGAGAGGACGGCACCGAGCGCGACCTCGTCGTGGGTCAGCCCGACGGTGGCGAGGGCGGTGGCCGACGACCAGGGCGACGTCGCCAGCTGGTCGGTGATGCGACGGGCGACGGCCAGCACGGCCGCGCGGTCGCCCGACACGGTGACCGGGCCGTGGGCGTGGGCGAGTTCGACGTGCGTGCGGCCGTCGGACGACGAGCCGAGGGCGACGGTCGTCGCGAAGTGGCCGGACCGGTCACCGGCTACCCCGTCGGCGTGGAGGGCGGCGAGCGAGGCGGACCAGGTGCGGCCGTCGACCGTGGTCGACCAGGGAGCCGGGGGTGCGACGGTCGGCGAGACGAGGTCGACGTCGACCCGGTCGAGCCCGACGACGAGGCGCACCATGCCGGGGAACACCACGCGCTCGCGTTCGCACGAACCGATCAGCGCCCGCAGGACGCGGTCGACGGTCCAGGTGCTCGCGGGGTCGGCGCGCACCTGGTCGGCCCAGTCGACGGCGACGGTGCTGCGCTCCTTGCGGGCTCCGACCACCAGGGGCACGGTGAACGCCAGCGTGACCACGACGAGCAGCACGGCGATCGTCAGCGCGAGGTTGCCGAACGGGTGCACGAACGGCGACAGTGCTGACGGCGACAGGGCCGACGGCGACAGGGCCGACGGCGACAGGGCGAGTGCCGTCACGCGTCGACCTCGGCCAGCCGCGTCTCGAGGTCGCCGGGCTCGGCGCCGGGCACGTCGATCCAACGGAAGGTCGTCACGAGGGCGTCGAACAGCTGCACGAGGGCCGCGGCGAGCCGTTCGCTCGGTTCGTCGCCGTAGACGGCCGAGAAGTTCAGCACGAGCCAGCGGCCCGGGCGGTGCGGCACCGAGATCGTGTAGACCACGCGGCGCGTCCAGACGCGCTCCCACGAGCCCTCGGGCTCGTCGTTCGTCAGCACGTCCTCGGTGCGCGCGGCGGCTGCGCCGTCGACGTCGCGCAGGCCGCCGTCGAGCTGGCCGGCGTCGACCAGCAGGCGGGCGATCACCTCGACGGGCTCCGCGTCGGACTCGTCGTCGACCTCGGCCTCGGTCAGCGACGCGGGCAGCGTGTAGCCGTCGACCGGTCGGCCGGGCAGGTAGACGGCGGTCGCGCCCGCCTCGCCCGCCTCGCCGACCGTCCGGGCCAGCTGGCGGCGGAACTGCCGTCGCAGCGGCTCGGCGCTGTCGCGTGGCAGGTCGTCGGGCAGGGCGGCGGCGACGATCGCGTCGAGCTCGTGGGCGAGGTGGTCGGCCGCCTCGGGACGAGCCGGCAGGCGCACCCAGCCCGGGGGCAGGGTCATCACGAACGAGGCGGTCAGGTCGACGGTCATGCGTCGCTCCCGTCGGTCCACGGGCCGACCCGGATCAGGGGCATCAACCGGACGACCTGTTCGCGGAACGGCACCACGAGCCCGAGGTCGTTCGTCCGCCAGAGGGCCACGACGTCCAGGCCGTCGCGTCGGCGGACGCACGTCACGGTCGCCCAGACCTCGCGGTCGTCGGTGACGTCGGCGCGGCTGACGACGATGCCGGGGCCGTCACCGTCGGGCAGGTCCTCGACGGTGGGTGCCTCGGCGGGGTGACCGCCGCGGGCCAGGCCCAGTTCGAGCAGGTCCACGTCGTCCTCGGTGTCGGCCGCCGACACGATCACCGGCAGCGGCCAGCGACCCGGCAGGCCGAGTCCGGCGACGAGTCGCGACGAGTCGTCGAGCGAGTCGGCCATGTCGAGCAGGTCGGTCAGGGTGGCCTCGACGTCGAGGGCAGGAGGCGCGACGCCGTCCTCGAGGTCGGCCCGCGCCAGCTCGTCGAACAACTCGACGGTGACGCCACGCCAACCGGGCTCGTCGAAGCCGTCGTCGGCGGATCTCGTCGGCACCAGCAACCAGTCCGGCAGCCCGGCCGTGATCTCGGCCACGATGACCGGCTCACCCTCCGTCCGCGCAGCCGGCCTCGTCACAGGGGCGCCTCTTCCCGTGCGTTCCCACCCGGGAAGTCCTTCTTGACGTTCTCCCACGCATCCCACCGTGCGATGTCGGTCCCGAGCCCCGTGGGATTGGCGCCCAGCGCGAAAGCCATGCCGGCCCAGCCGTAGACGGTACGGCCACCGTTGATGTGACGGATCGCCGGGCTGAGGTCACGCGTCGCGATGCCCGCCTGCCGGAGTGCGTCCTGGTACGCCTTGTAGCCGTTGACGTTGTCGACGCCCAGCAGCTTGTCCCGACGGTAGTTCGTGTACCCGGGGTGGCTCGGGACCCACTGCTCCTTGAAGCCCTTGACGTCGTTCCGGGCCGTCTCGCCCACGCGTTTCAGGTTCCACCAGTTGGGGTCGAGCTTTCCGACCGTCGTCCGCATGTCGTTGTAGGCCTTGTCCATGTTCGCCCGCGAGAGGGCCATGTCGTCCAGCTTGCTCTGGAACCGGGCGGTGCGAGCCCGGAGGGCCGCTCGATCGCTCGGCATGATCCGGGGATTGCGCGCCGCCGCCGCCACCTTGTTCATCCTCCTGGTGATGTCAGCGGTCTCCTGCGTCAGACGCTGGCCCACGGCGATCCGGTTGCTCATGTGGTTCGAGGCCATCGCGATCTTGCGGACGTTCACCAGCTTCGTCAGCAGGGCTCCGACACCGAGCAGCAGCACGCCGACCCCCGCGATGATGACGTCGATGAACGACGCGTCACCCAGGGCCGCCTGGGCCGCGGTCGCCGCGAAGGCCAACCCGGTGACGATCGCCCCGGCCAGCGCGGCCAGGCCCAGCCCGGGGATGAAGAACGCGAGCAGGGCCAACGCGACGCCGATCCAGGTCAAGATCTTGACCAGGATCTTCAAGAACTTCCGGAAGTTCTCCTTCACGCGGTCCTGCCACGAGTCCTTGAGACCGTCGTTCCACGCCCCCCTGATGGTCTCCGAGGCGCGCCGACCGCGGGCGTCGAGTTCGGTGAGGGCGTTCTCGAGGCGGGCCACGGCCGCGGTGCTCGACCCCTTGGCGTCCGAGAGCGCGCCGTCCTTCGCCCGGCCCGCCGCCTCCTCCTCGGTCGTCAGCGGCGGCGCGTCCGACGGGCGACCGACCCGCGGGTCGGACATGCCGGTGGCCGCGGCCATCGCGCCGTTCGCCGCCGTGGCGTCGGCCAGGGCGGCGGCCGACTCGGCCAGTGCGACCTGCAGGGCGGGCAGGTACTCCGTCAGGGCGTCGCGCACGGCCGTGTACCGGCCGCTCATCTTGGTCAGCTGTTCGCCGACCTGCTTGCTCTTCTCGCGGACCCGGTCGGCGCTCTCGCCCTTGAACTGCGACTCGTCGCCCTCGCCGATGCGGCGCAGCACGGTGGCCTGGTCCTCGATGTCCTTCGCCATGTCGCGGTAGTAGACGGTGAGCTGCTCGATCTGCTCGACGTCGGCCACGACCGGGTCGCGGTGACGGTTCAGCAGGTTCCACTCGCCAGGACGTTCGGGCATCAGACGGTCTCCGTCTTCAGGCCGTCGGCGATGCTGGCATCCGCCTTGTCCCACTCGTCGTGCATCTGCTGCAGCTTGTCGTGCAGCTTCGACACGTTGTCCTTGATCTTGCCGCGGTGGATCTTCCAGTTGCCGCTGAAGTCGTGCATGGCCTTGTTCACCGTGGCCTGCCCGAAGATGTCCTTGTTCTCGTCCTTGCCCGACGCCTGGTGGTCGAGCTCGTCCCGCACCCGCGCGAGGGCGTCGATCGAGGTCTTCAACGCCTCGCCGTCGACGATCAGGTCTGCCATGTCTCCGAGTCCGTTCCCGACGATGTCGTGTCGATGTCGTGCCGAGTGGTGCCACCGGGCGGTGGCGGACGGGCGGTCCCGCCTCCCGGGTCGGGAGGCGGGACCGCGTCCGGCTACTTGAGGGCCTTGGCCAGCTCGGAGTCGGTCTGCTCCAGCGCCTCGGCGGCGCTGTTCAGGTACTGGCTCATGCCTTCGAGCCCCTGGATCGTCTTGGTCGCGCCGTCGTTGAACTCCTGGTAAGACGACCCGAACGCCACGGACGACTGGTCGGTCACGTAGCCGCCGCTGATCAGGCTGTCGACCAGGGTCTTGAGCTCGCGCAGCTTCGACTCGATGTCCTGCTCGCCGTTGTTCAGACGGGTCGCGGCATCGCGCATGTCGCCGTAGGTCACGTTCAGGTTGGGCATTCGGTGCTCCTTCGAACTGGGGTGTCGTCGGTGTCGACGGTGTTCACCGGCGGCGAACGAGGGCAAAGGTAACGGGACGAGGTGTCCTCCTGACCCCTGGTCGGGGGGTGGATCGGTGCCTTAACCCGCTCCGGCGGCCCGATACTCCGGAGTATGCGCGGTGGTCGACGAAGCGAATGCGATCGTTCATCGGCTCTTTTCTTGCGCTCGGTGAAGAAATGCGGCCCGAAAGCGGTCGCCGGGTATTCACCCCTCCGAGACCGAACGGAGTTGTCCGGTTTGCGAATCCCCGGTGTGTCGACCGGGTGACGAGGTCAGCCGCGAGAGGGTGCGGAGGCCCGCGCAGGGGCCCGCAGCGACCGGTCGAACACCGTCAGCGCCGTCGCCACGACCGCGAGACCGATCACGACCGCGGCCAGCGTGTGCAGCCCGGTCGTGGTCGGTGCGTCGCCGTACACGCCGCCGATCAGGCTCGACGCCCCGATGGCGCCGACGTAGATCGCGGTGCGCGAGAGGCCTGCGGCCGTGCCGATCATCGACGACGGCACCTGCCGGTAGAGCGCGGCCTGGTTCGAGACCGAGGCGAGGCCCTGCGGCAGGCCGAACAGGGCCGGCACGAGCACCAGCAACCAGACGGGCGACCCGGAGGCGGTGGCCAGCAGCAGCGCGCCTCCTGCGATCGGGACGGTCGCCGCCACGATCAAGGGCAGCCGCACGGCCGACCGCCGCGCGAAGACGAAGGACGCGACCCCCGCGACGATCGCACCCGGCAGCTGGATCAGCCCGGCCTGCGCGCTGCCGATGTCGCCGACCCGCTGCACCCACTGCGAGAAGCCGTAGGTGACCGTGTAGGCGATGCCGTAGACCAGGAAGAGCCGGAGGTAGGTGCGGGTCAGGGGTCCGTTCGCCGCGAGCACGCGCACGTCGACGAAGGGGGCGACGGCTCGGAGCTCCCAGGCGACGAGGCCGGCCAGTGCGGCGACGGCGACCCCGAGCAGCCACCACCAGCCCTGACGCAGGTCGAGCAAGAACACGAGCAGCGCGGCGATGGTGACGGCGAAGAGGGCGAGCCCCGGCAGGTCGACGGCGCGGGCGAACGAGAGCCGGGTGGCGGTGGAGCCATGGGCCGGGCGCAGCGAGTCGCTCGGCATCCAGAGCAGCGAGAGCACGAGCCCGACGCCGGCGAGCGGCACGTTGACCAAGAAGATCGAGTGCCAGCCGAACAGGCCGATCAGGGCCCCGGCGAGGGCCGGCCCGGCCGCGGCCGACGCGAGCGACGAGATCGACAGGCCACCCAGCACGAGCGGCGGGGTCGCGACGCCCAGACGGTCCGACTGGTTGCGGATGGCCGTCATCGCGGCGGGGTAGGCGGCCGAGGTGCCGACGCCGATCAGCACCCGCGCGGCGACGGCTCCGCCGAACGACGGCAGCACCTCGGGCAGCACGCCGGCGAGCATCACGACGACCATGCCGCTGACGAACACCTTCTTCGGCCCGACCCGGTCGGCGAGCTTGCCCATCGTCGGCTGACCGATCGCACTGGCCAGGTAGAGCGCGGCCACGAGCCAGATCGCCTGGTCGGCGCCGATGCCGAGGTCGGTCGAGATCGGGGCCAGGGCGACCGCGATCATCGTGGTGTTGATCGGGTTCAGCAGCGGGCCGAACAGCAGCGGCACGACGAACCGTGGCCCGAACGGACGGGCGTCGTGCGAGGTGCGGGCGACGCGTGCGGCCCGCGCGCCCTCTCGTCGGCTGGGGACCGCGTCGGTCACGACCGGTGCCGGCGGATGCGGATCGGACCCTTCGCCGTCGACGGGTCGACCACCGACCCGCCCTGCGTGATGTCGACCTCGCCCGCGGCGACCAGGCGACGGGCCGCGCGTCGCACGGGCTCCATCAGGTCGCGCCACGCGTCCTCGTCGTCGGGGTGCAGCGACCGGGCGACGTCGGACGGGCAGATGCTCGACGTGGCGGCCCGGGCCGCCAGCAGGTCGCGGATGCGCTGCTCGAGGGCGCGGTCCTGCGCCGTCACCTTGCGCTTGCGGCAGGCGTCGCTGCAGTACGCGACCTCGTCCCAGTTCGACGCCCACTTCTTGCGCCACTCGATCGTGCGTCCGCACGATCGGCAGGTCTTGGGGTCGGGTGTCGCGGCGCTCATGCTGACAGTCAACGCGGGAGGCGCGGTGAGCGTTCCCGGGGACGCGCCCGTCGTTCCCTCCGCTGCGGACCGGACCCGCGCCTCCTGACCGTGCGGCACCGCGTTTCGTGCACGGCACCCCGACTGGTCGCGGTGCCGTGCACGAAACGCGGTGCGCTGCGGCGTCAGGGGACATCTCGTCCGCGTGGGGGATGGAGGCGCGGGCACGGTCGGCGTACCGTCGTGCGGATGACGAGGGGCGCGGCAGCAGGCACGACGAGTGCTTCGTGGTTCGAGGTCGACCGGATGCCACTGCCCGGGGCCACGCCGATGCAGGCACTACGGCGGTTCGTGGGCAACGCGTACGTCGTGCACGCCCGGGCCGGACGCGCCGAGTTCTGGTGGATCTGGCTGTTCCAGACCGCGTTGGGGCTGGCGTGGAACCTCGGCGTCGGGTCGCTCGTGCGAGGGGCGGGCGAGGTGTCGTGGTCGGTCGGCGCCTACGGCTCGTCGCTCTTCGCGTACTGGCAGGTCGTCACGTTCGGCGGCTCGACGGGTGCCCTCGACACGGCTGCGGCCCGCGGGGCCTTCGTCCAGCTCGGACAGTTCTCGATCGGCCCCGTCGGACCGGCCGGCGGTGCCCCCGGGGGGACGACCTGGGTCGGCATCGTCTGGGCCCTCTGGTGCCTCATGACCGTCGTCCCCATGGCCACGCTGACGATCCGTCGCCTGCACGCCGCCGGCGCGTGGGGGTGGGGCTGGTTCTGGCTCGGCGTGCTGCTCCCGTTCCTCCAGATCGTCGTCGTGCTGATGCTCGTCCGCGAGACCCGACCGCCGAGTGCCCGCTTCCGTGACCGCGAACTCGACCTCGCTGCTCCGCAGTCGACCGACCCGCCCCTGGCCAGGCCGGGCGACAGCGGCTAGACTCGACCTCGGTCGGGCGGCATTCCCGGCCCCGGGCGTGCACGACAGCGCGCAGTCGGGATCACCATCCTCCCCGAGCCACCCACGGTCACGAACGACACGAGTCGCGAGGGCCGTGCCGCCGACAGGCCTGCTCGACCCTCGGGTCGAGGCGACCGGTCGGCCCGTGGCCGCCATCGGGTCGAGAGAACGGCGCCCGCCGACCACCCCAGGTTCCATGACACTCGCACCCCCGCGCCCCACGGCGCCCTCGTCCACCCCGTCCGCCCGCTTCCCGTGGGCCGGCCTGATCGCCATCGCCGTCGCCACGTTCCTCTCGATCTCGGGCGAGATGCTGCCGACCGGCCTGCTGCCCGAGATGAGCGCCGACCTCGGCGTCACCGAGTCGAGCATCGGCCTGCTCGTCAGCGTCTTCGCCTTCACGGTCGTGCTGACCAGCACCGGCCTCACCCACCTCACCCGTCGCCTGCCCCGCCACCTGATCGTGGTCGGCCTGATCGTCGTCCTCGCGATCAGCGCCGGGCTCACCGCGATCGCCCCGACCTACGAGTTGGTCCTCGCCAGTCGCGTGCTCGGCGGTCTCGCCCACGGCATGTTCTGGGCCATCGGCGGCGCCTACGCCGGGCACCTCGTGCCGCGAGACCAGGTCGGCCGCGCGCTCGCCGTCGCCATGAGCGGCGGAACCCTCGCGTTCGTGCTGGGCGTCCCGCTCGGCACCGCCCTCGGCCAGGCACTCGGCTGGCGTGAGGCGTTCGGCATCCTCGCCGGGCTGATGGCGCTCGGGGCCGTCTTCGTCTACAAGTTCCTGCCGCCGGTGGGGCGGGGCACGGCGCACGAGTCGACCTCCGAGCCGGTGACCGACGCGGTGCCGACGCTGTTCGACGACACCGCGCCTCCTGCGGGTGCGGCCGTCCGCCGTCGCAGGCTGCCGAAGCCGAGCGTGCTCGGCGTCGTGCTGAGCTGCGTGATCACGGCGGTGTTCATGATCGGCCACTACTCGTTCTTCACGTACATCACGCCGTACCTCGTGCGCTCGACCGGGGTGCCCGAGCGGGGTCTCGCCGGCTGGCTCTTCGCCTTCGGCGTCGCCGGGGCCGTCGGGCTCGGCATGGTCGGCTGGTTCCTCGGGGCCAGGCCGCGGGTGAGCATCCCGATCGGGGTGGCCGTGGTCGGCCTCGCCGTGACGGGCATGCTGCTGTTCGAGGGGATGCTCGTGCCGTCGCTCGTGGCCTTCGTGCTGTGGGGCGTGACGTTCGGAGCCCTGCCGCCGCTGTTCCAGACCCGCATGCTGCAGGTGGCGCCCGAGCGCATGCGCGACCTCGCGAGTGCCTTCTACACGACGGGCTTTAACGCCGGCATCGGCGGAGGAGCCCTGATCGGCGCCCTCGTGCTCGACGGAGCCGGGCTCGACTCGCTGCCCGTGCTCTACATCGTCGTGGCCGCGGTCGTGCTGGTCGCGGTGCTCGCGAGCGACCGCCTGCTCGCCCGCCGATCGGCCCGCCCGGCCGCCTGACCCGGTCGGCCCGGTCGTGCGGCGCTCACCCCGCCAAGCGGCGCTCAACCCTTGCCTAGGCAAGTCGCTGATCGCCGCTGCAGGGGGTGGCTGACGCTGTGGCGTCCTCGGGGTCGTGCCATCCGGTCGCCTCACCCCGCCAAGCGGCGCTCAACCCCCGCCTAGGCAAATCGCTGACCGCCGCTGCAGGGGGTGGCCCGGCCGGGACGCACGAACGCAGGAGGCGCGACTCGCGTGAGTCGCGCCTCCTGCGTCCGGGGCGGTGCGGTGCGGGCGCCGGGTCAGCGGCGACGGCCGGGCTGCTGGTAGCCGCCGGCCTGGCCGTTGCCGCCACCACGGCGCTTGTTCATGATCTTCTTGAAGACGAACGTCGCGATCAGCGGGGCGAAGCGTCGGAGCAGTGATGCCATGGGGTGCCTCCTGGGGCGATGGTGCACGGGTCGTGCGGTCGAGCCTGTCGGCTCGGTGGGGTGCGGCCCGCGGTGCTGCGGGTGACGATCGCGTCGGGGCGACCGCCGCAGGTCTCATTGAACTCTGTGTACTGAACTCTCTGCCCGCTGACAGCGCTGCCTATCGGACGCGCTGCGAGTCGCCCTCGTCGTCCGAGTCGTCGTCCTGACCGGCGATGAAGATGTCGCTGACCTCGATGTTGATCTCGACGACCTCGAGTCCGACGAGCTGGGTGATGGCGTCGCTGACCGCCTGACGGACGTCGTTCGCGACCTGCTGCACCGACATCGGGTAGTCGACGACGATGCTGAGGTCGGCCGCCGCCTGGGTCTCGCCGACCTCGACCTTGACGCCCTGGCCGTGGTCCTGCTGGCCGACCGCGCTGCGCAGCGCGCCGACGGCACGCGACGCCCCGCCGCCGATCGAGTGGACGCCGGGCACCTGGCGGGCGGCGATGCCCGCGACCTTGGCGACGACTCCGTCGGCGATCTGCGTCGTGCCCGCGGCGACGGACGACACGGTCGAGGTGCCGTCGAACCGCGAGGTGCTGTCGACGCGCGATCCGGTGCTGGTGGCGGAGGTGGTCATGGCGGTGTTCGACATCTCGGGTCCTCTTTCGACTGGGGTGGACGGTGCGTCAATGAGACGCCGTGCGCGACCCGAACGTCACGGTGAAGTTGCTGACAACCCGCTGAGTGGCCGCGCCTACTGTCGGGGCATGCAGCGCACCCGGTGGATCTTCCTCGACCAGCTCGGCCCGCACTTCGACGACGGCGACCCGATGCTCTTGATCGAGAGCCGGTCGTCGTGGCAGGGCCGCACGCTGCACCGGGCCAAGCTGCAGCTGATCCTCTCGGCGATCCGGCACCGGGCGGCCGAGCTCGGCGACCGGGTCGAGTTCCGTCAGGTCGACCACTACTCCGAGGCGCTCGAGGGGCGCGACGACCTGCAGGTGGTCGACCCGACCTCGTACCGGGCCCGTCGCCTCGTTCGGACCGTCGGAGCCGAGGTGCTGCCCAGCCGCGGCTTCGTCTCGAGCGAGGCCGAGTTCGCCGAGTGGGCCGCCGGGCGACAGGGCGGCCGCGGCGCCGGCCGGTCCGGAGGCGCGGCGGCGGACGCCGACGACGCCCGTCGAGGAGGCGCGGGTCGACCGACCGGCGCGTCCGGCGGTCGACCGGCACCGCGCCTCCTGATGGAGGACTGGTACCGAGCCGTCCGCCAGCGCACCGGCCTGCTGATGGAGGGCCCCCAGCCCGTCGGCGGCCAGTGGAACTACGACCACGACAACCGCGAGAAGCCGCCGAAGGGGGCGGCGACACTCGGCCTGCCGCCCCAGGAGTGGCCCGACGAGGACGACATCGACGCCGAGGTGCGCGCCGACCTCGACCGGTGGGAGCGCGAGGGCGTCGTCACGCTCGTCGGCGACGACGCACCCCGTCGGTTCGCCGCCACCCGGGCCGAGGCGACCGCCGCGCTGGCGGACTTCGTCGAGGTGCGGCTGCCCGACTTCGGCCCGTTCGAGGACGCGACGCTGTCGGGCGACTGGACGATGGCGCACTCGCTGCTCAGCGCACCGATGAACCTCGGGCTGCTCGACCCGCGCGAGGTCGTCGAGGCCGCGATCGCGTCGTACCAGGCGGGTGACGCGCCCCTGCGCAGCGTCGAGGGGTTCACCCGGCAGATCGTCGGCTGGCGGGACTGGGTCTGGCACCTGTACTGGCACCTCGGCGAGGACTTCGCGACGACGAGCAACCACCTCGGCGCGACGCAGCCCCTGCCCGAGGTGTTCGCCGGGCTCGACGCCGAGGCGGTCGAGGCCGAGTGCCTCAGCGACACCCTCGACGGGTTGCGGCGCCACGGCTGGAACCACCACATCCAGCGGCTGATGATCCTCGGCAACTGGGCCCTGCAGCGCGGGGTCGACCCGGCGGCCCTCAACCAGTGGTTCGTCGACATGTACGTCGACGGCACGCCCTGGGTCATGCCCGCCAACGTCGTGGGCATGTCGCAGCACGCCGACGGAGGCATCGTCGCGACCAAGCCCTACGCGTCCGGCGGCGCGTACGTCAACCGCATGACGGACCACTGCGGCTCGTGCCGGTTCGACCCGAAGAAACGGCTCGGCGAGGACGCCTGCCCGGTGACCGCCGGGTACTGGGCGTTCCTCGACCGGGTCGAGCCGGTGCTGTCGGGCAACCCGCGCATGGGCCAGCAGTTCGCCGGGCTGCGCGGGCTCGCCGACCGCGAGGCCGTCGTCGAGCAGGAGCGCACCCGCACGACCTGGTGACCCGGCACCCTCGGAGGCACCCCTCGTTAGGGTGACGGGAGCACCGGGCGCAGGGAGCCCGGCGCAGATCACGAGGGAGCCCCGATGGCCACGTCCATGCGCAGAACGGCCGTGACGGCCACCACCACGGGCGTGCTCGCCCTCGGCCTGCTGCTCGCCGGCTGCACGTCAGGAGGCGCGGGTGGCGACGACGACGCCGCGTCCGGCGGGTCGTCGGCCGGCTCCGGCGGCTCGGGGTCGACCGCGTCCGGCGAGGGCACCTTGAATGATCTTGCTAGCTGCGACGACATCGCCTCTGCGCTCGGCCCGGTCATCGACGGACTGGAACCAAATTCGAACAATGCCTTCCAAAACGACCAGGGGACATGCGCTTGGCTATCACCGGGTGTGGATGCCAGCAACGTCGCGGATGCCAGCGGGATACTCGTCGTAACGCAGCAGAACGAGTTGAGTGATTCTGAGCTGCAGGCCCAGATAGACGATGCCGAAGCAGCAGAGGGCGTTGAATCAATCGACGACTCACGGGTGTCCGCGTTCGGTGGTCAGGCGTTCTCGCAGACTGGAACGCAGCAAGGAATCACGGCGTCGGTCACTACGATCATCTCGCCCCACGGCCTGATCGCCGTCACCGCGACGGGTGCCGGCGACACCGCCCCGCTCAGCACCGACGAGACGCTCGACGCCGCCTACGGCCTCTTCGACTGAAGCGCGCCGGGTGCGGGCGTCGTTCTCGTGACGCGCCCGCGCCTCCTCGGCTCCGGTCGACCAATCGACGCCCGCTGGCCGCTGGCCGCTGAGCCGAGGGGGCTCGGTCGGCGCCGCGCGGCGAGTCAGCCGACGCTGATGCGGTCGAGCACGAAGTCGGCGATGACGCGTTGCCCGGCGTCGTTCGGGTGCACCCCGTCGGCCGAGAGCAGCGAGGCGACGCCGTCGGCGGGCAACGCGTCGGAGAGGTCGACGTAGGCACTGCCGGACTCCGTCGCGAGCCGCTCGACGACCGCCCGGTAGTCGTCGACGTCGCCGGCCAGCCCGCGGGTGAGGTTCGTGCCGGGCACGAACTCGCCGATCAGCATGATCGACGGCGGGTCGTCGAGGCCCTGCAGGCCCTCGATCAGGGTGCGGTAGTCGTCCTCGAACTCGGCGGGCGTGCGGGTGAACGCGTCGTTGGCGCCGAGCGTGACGGTCACGAGGTCGGGGGCCGCCGCCGCGACCGAGTCGAGGAACCCGGGCAGGTCGGCCGTGAAGGTGCGCGCCGTCGCGCCCGAGCGCGACGAGTCGAAGAGCGAGACGCCGCGGTCGCGGTCGCCGTCGTACGCCGTGAGGCCCTCGAGGTCGACGGCCGAGTGGGCGTGGATCGTCACGGTGTGCTGACCTGCGTCGAGGTCGCTCACGGGGGTGATGCCGCTCGTCGCCATCGAGTCGTGCGTGTCGACCTCGACGGCGTCGCCGTCGTCGATCGCGTAGCTGAAGGTGCCGCGGCCGCTGGTCCACCAGAGGTCGAGGCCGGTGCCGGTGAACGCGTAGGTCGTGGTCGCGCCGGCCCCGAGGGTGACCGAGCGGTAGCCGAGGTCCGCGGTGCGGGAGGACGCCGAGACGGGCCCCTCGCTGCTCGTCGCCCAGCGCGCCCAGGTCGACGCCGGCGGCGCGACGGCGAACGCGGCGGGCCGGTAGCCGACCCCGCCCGGCACGTCGTCGGTCGGGTAGCGCTCGCGCAGGCCGTCGAGGGTGAGGTCGATCCAGCGGGAGTCCACGGTCGAGGCGCCCATGCCCTCGGTGATCGAGTCGCCGACGGCGACCCAGCGGGCGGGGTAGTCGTCACGGTCGTCGAGGGCCGTGGCCCAGTCGGCGAGCTCCGAGGAGGCGCGGGTCGGGCCGGCCGACGAGGTCGCGTCGACGGAGGCGTCGCCCGTGGGCTCGCTCGGGACGGTCGGGTTCGCCGTGCAGCCCGTCAACAGGGCGAGGGCGGCGGCGACCGCGACCAGTCGGGTGGTGCGGGTCATGAGGACGACGGTAGTCGAGGCACGCGGGGGCCGTTCGCCGGCAGGGCCGTCGACCGGCTCACGACTCGGTGACGGTGCCGCCGTCGACGCGCCAGTGACGGTCGAGCCGCACGGTCTCGAGCATGCGGCGGTCGTGGGTGACGAGCAGCAGCGTGCCGTCGTACGACTCGAGGGCCTGTTCGAGCTGCTCGATCGCGGCGAGGTCGAGGTGGTTCGTGGGTTCGTCGAGCACGAGCACGTTGACGCCGCGGGCCTGCAGCAGGGCGAGGCCGGCGCGCGTGCGCTCGCCCGGCGAGAGCTCGTCCACCGGGCGCGAGACGTGGTCGGCCTTCAGCCCGAACTTGGCGAGCAGCGTCCGCACCTCGGCCTGGGGCCAGTCGGGCACGAGCGCCTCGAACGCGTCGGCCAACGGCACGTCGCCGGCCAGCAGCGCGCGAGCCTGGTCGATCTCACCGACGGCGATGCTGGCTCCGCGGCTCGCGCCTCCTACGCTCGGTGCCTGCCGGCCGAGCAGGCCGCGCAGCAGGGTCGACTTGCCGGCACCGTTGGGGCCGGTGATGCCGATGCGGTCGCCGCCGTTCACCTGCACCGAGACCGGGCCGAGCACGAACTCGCCCGTCGCGGGGTCGCCCTGGCGGAACACGGCGCCGATGAGGGTCGAGACGACCGCGCTCGAGCGGGGCGCGGCACCGATGGTGAACTCGAGCTGCCACTCTTTGCGCGGCTCGTCGACCTCGTCGAGTCGGGCGATGCGGCTCTCCATCTGGCGGACCTTCTGGGCCTGCTTCTCGCTCGACTCGGCCGAGGCCTTGCGGCGGATCTTGTCGTTGTCAGGCGCCTTCTTCATGGCGTTGCGGACGCCCTGGCTCGACCACTCGCGTTGCGTGCGGGCACGGCCGACGAGGTCGGCCTTCTTGTCGGCGAACTCGTCGTAGGCCTCGCGGGCGTGACGACGGGCGGTCTCGCGCTCGTCGAGGTAGGCGTCGTAGCCGCCCCCGAAGACCCGGTTCGACGACTGCGCCAGGTCGAGCTCGAGCACCTTCGTGACGCACCGGGCGAGGAACTCGCGGTCGTGGCTGACGAGCACGATGCCCCCGCGCTGGCCCTGGACGAAGCGCTCGAGCCGTTCGAGGCCGTCGAGGTCGAGGTCGTTGGTGGGCTCGTCGAGCAGGGCGACGTCGAAGCGGCTGAGCAGCAGGGCGGCGAGGCCGACGCGGGCCGCCTGGCCCCCGCTGAGGCCGGTCATCGGGCTGTCGGGGCCGACCGCGACCTCGTCGTCGCTGCCGGCGGCGGAGCGGGGCGTCGCGAGGCCGAGGTCGGCGAGCACCTGGGGCAGGCGCTCGTCGAGGTCGGCGGCTCCGCTGGCGAGCCACCGGTCGAGGGCCGTCGAGTAGACGTCGGCGGGGTCGAGCCCGTCGGCGCGCGGGGCCGGGTCGGGGTCGCCGAGGGCCGCGGCCGCGGCGTCCATCTCGGCGGTGGCCTGTGTGCTGCCGGTCCGGCGACCGATGTAGTCGGCGACGGTCTCGCCGGGTACGCGATCGTGCTCCTGCGGTAGCCAGCCGACGAAGGCGTCGCCGGGCGAGAGGGTGACCGTGCCGGCCTGCGGCTCGTCGACCCCGGCGAGGAGGCGCAGCAACGTCGACTTGCCGGCCCCGTTCACGCCCACCACGCCCACGACGTCGCCCGGGGCGACCGTCAGGTCGAGGTCGTCGAACAGCGTGCGGTGCCCGTGGCCGCCGGCCAGGCCCTTGGCCACGAGTGAAGCGCTCATCCGGCCATTCTCGCGCACCGGCCCGTCGGGCCTGGCATGCTCGACGCATGGCCACCCTCACTCGTCCCCGCCGCGGCAAGATCATCGCCGGAGTCTGCGCCGCCCTCGCCGCCCGCTTCGGCATCAGCGCCTTCCTCGTGCGACTGATCTTCGTGCTGTCGATCATCCTGCCCGGGCCGCAGGTGCTCGTGTACCTCGTGCTCTGGGTCGTGTTCCCGAAAGAGGACCGCTAGGCCCTCGCCGGACGCTCACCGGGCGACCGCCGGGCGTCCGCCTTGGCGCTCGTGACCCGTGGCGCCGGGTCAGCGCTTGGGCAGGGACCTCAGCAGCGCCTCCTGCAGGTAGCCCAGCCAGTCGAAGACGTGGCCCATGGCGCGCAGCTGCGGGTCGTCGCTCGGGGCGACGCCGTCGGCCGTGACGCCGAGGCGCTCGCCGAGGGTCAATCTCAGGTCGTTCAGGGTGCGCAGCCACGACTGTTGCGCAGCCCGGTCGAGCCCGGTCTCGGGCGCGTCGAGCGAGGTGAGCACCGCGCGTCCGTTCTCGATCTTGCGCCGGGTCAGGTCGTCGGCCGTGAAGCGGCGGAACTCGGCTGCCGCCTCGTCGTCGTCGCGGTACGCCGCGGGCAGGAGGCGCGCCAGGGCCGGATCGCCCTCGTCACCCTTCTCGAGCAGCCCCAGCAGTTGGCCGACCAGGTCCGAGAGCAGGCCCCGCTCGTCGGCGTCGAGCCGCACGCGGACCTCGTCACCGCCCCGGGCGCGGACGAACGGCACGAGCGTCACGCCTCGTCCTCCTTCGACAGGGTCGCCCACAGGCCGTAGTCGTGCATCGCCTCGACGTGACGTTCCATCGCCTCGCGGTTGCCCGTCGCGACGACCGCGCGGCCCTCGGTGTGCACCCGCATCATCAGCCGCTTCGCCTCGGCCCGGCCGAAGCCGAAGTAGGTCTCGAAGACGTGGGTCACGTAGGTCATCAGGTTGACCGGGTCGTCCCAGACGAGCGTCACCCACGGGGTGTCGGGCGAGGTCAGGAGGCGCGGGTCGGCCTCCGTTCCCGTACGGGTGTCGTCGAGGGTCGCGGTCACCCGCCCAGGGTGTCACACGGGCCTCGGAGCGGGCCGTCGCCCGGCTTCCGGCCCCGGGGTCCGCTTGTTATGCTGTGCGGGTCGCGACTGGCGTTCAGATGGTCACCATCGGGGAGCGACTGACACACGTGCGTGGCCGTACGCCTGGGCCACGACATCCGACCCTCCGTCCGTCCCGTGTGCCAAGGAGTCCTCCGTGACCATCTCCGACCAGACCGCCGCCTCGACCTCCGACGCCGCCGACACCGCAGCCGCGTCGACCGCTGCCGCCTCGACCGACCGCCAGCCGTCGACCTTCAACCAGCCGCTCTCGGTCGTCGACCCCGAGATCGCCGCCGTCCTCGAGCAAGAGCTCGGCCGTCAGCGCGACTACCTCGAGATGATCGCGTCCGAGAACTTCGTGCCGCGTGCCGTGCTCGAGTCGCAGGGCTCGGTGCTGACCAACAAGTACGCCGAGGGCTACCCCGGCCGTCGCTACTACGGCGGCTGCGAGTTCGTCGACGTCGCCGAGAACCTCGCCATCGAGCGCGCCAAGTCGCTGTTCGGCGCCGAGTTCGCCAACGTGCAGCCCCACTCGGGCGCCCAGGCCAACGCCGCGGTGCTGGCCGCCATCGCCGACATCGGCGACACGATCCTCGGCCTCGAGCTGTCGCACGGCGGTCACCTCACCCACGGCATGAAGCTCAACTTCTCGGGCAAGATGTACAAGGCCGTCGCCTACGAGGTCGACCCCGAGACCTACCTGATCGACATGGACGTCGTCCGTCGCCAGGCGATCGAGCACCAGCCGAAGGTGATCATCGCCGGCTGGTCGGCCTACCCCCGCCAGCTCGACTTCGCCGCCTTCCGTGCCATCGCCGACGAGGTCGGCGCGTACCTCTGGGTCGACATGGCCCACTTCGCCGGCCTCGTCGCCGCCGGTCTGCACCCGTCGCCCCTGCCGCACGCGCACGTCGTCTCGTCGACCGTGCACAAGACCCTCGCGGGCCCCCGCTCGGGCGTGATCCTCTCGAACCACGAGCCGCTGTTCAAGAAGCTCAACTCGGCCGTGTTCCCCGGTCAGCAGGGCGGCCCGCTGATGCACGTCATCGCGGCCAAGGCGACGGCGTTCAAGCTCGCCGCCGAACCCGAGTTCACAGACCGCCAAGAGCGCACCATCCGCGGTGCCCAGGCGCTCGCGGCCCGGCTCACGGCCGACGACGCGAAGGCGGCCGGCGTCGACGTGCTGACCGGCGGCACCGACGTGCACCTGGTGCTCGTCGACCTGCGGGCCAGCGAGGTCGACGGCAAGCAGGCCGAGAACCTGCTGCACGACGTCGGCATCACGGTGAACCGCAACTCGGTCCCGTGGGACCCCCGTCCGCCCATGGTCACCTCGGGCGTCCGCATCGGCACCTCGGCCCTCGCGACCCGCGGTTTCTCGGACGCCGAGTTCGCCGAGGTCGCCGACATCATCGCGCTCACGCTGATGCCGTCGCCCGACGTCGAGGCCCTCGCGGCCCGCGTCAAGGCGCTGACCGACGCCTTCCCGCTCTACGCGTGAGCGCTGACGTCACGGCCGGCACGCCGGCGGGCGTCGCGTCGGGGTCGAGCGTCGGCGCTGGCGGTGCGTCGGGCGCAGGCGCTCGGTCCGGAGGCGCGGTGACGCTCGAGCGCACCCGTTTCGTCCCCGGCGACGAGGCGTCCGCGGTCAAGATCGACGGCACGGCCCTCGCCGCGGCCGTGAAGGACGACCTGCGCCAGCGAGTCGACGCCCTCAAAGCACGCGGCATCGCACCCGGGCTGGGCACCATCCTGGTCGGCGCCAACCCCGGCTCGCTCTCGTACGTCGCGGGCAAGCACCGGGACTGCGCCGAGGTCGGCATCGAGTCGATCCGCATCGACCTGCCCGACACGGCGACCGAGGCCGAGATCCGGCAGGCGATCGAGGCGATGAACGCCGACCCGGCCGTGACCGCGTTCATCATCCAGCTGCCGCTGCCGGCCGGCATCGACCCGACGGCGATGCTCGAGCTGATGGACCCCGCCAAGGACGCCGACGGCCTGCACCCCGTCAACCTGGGCGAGCTCGTCCTGGCGGTGCCCGGCGGCAAGGGCTCGATCGACACGCCCCTGCCCTGCACGCCGCGGGGCATCGTCGAGATGTTGCACGCCTACGACATCCCGATCGCCGGCACCCACGTGACGATCATCGGGCAGGGCCTGACGGTCGGGCGTCCCCTCGGGCTGCTGCTGACCCGCCTCGAGGCGACGGCGACCCTGACGCACTCCCGGACGGTCGATGTCGCCGCCGAGGTGCGCCGCGCCGACATCGTGGTGGCCGCCGCCGGAGTCGCAGGGCTGGTCAAGCCGGACTGGGTCAAGCCCGGCGCGGCCGTCATCGACGTCGGCATCACCCGCGTGCTGAACGAGGAGACCGGCAAGTACAAGCTGCGCGGCGACGTCGACCCGGCCGTCGCCGCGGTCGCGGGCTTCCAGTCACCCGTGCCCGGCGGCGTCGGGCCGATGACCCGCGCCATGCTCCTGAAGAACGTGGTCGAGGCCGCCGACCGCCTCTGACGCCCCCGCACCACGCCAGAAGATGGGCACAGCGCCAGGTTTTCCCCTGGTGCTGTGCCCATCTCGCGGTGCTGTGCCCATCTCGTGGTGCTGTGGCCGCCTCGCGGTGCGGTGGCCGTCTCGTGGTGGTGTGGCCGCCTCGCGGTGCGGTGGCCGCCTCGTGGTGGTGTGGCCTTGCCCGTGATGCTGCGGCGAGGTCGTGCCCTCATCCCGCCACGAAGTACACACGCCGCCACGCAATGACGTGGCGGCGTGTGTACTTCGTGGCGGGCTGTGCCGCTGCCGCACCCAGCACGCCAGAAGATGGGCACAGCGCCAGGTTTTCCCCTGGTGCTGTGCCCATCTCGTGGTGCCGTGGCCATCTCCTGGTGGTGTGGCCGTCTCGTGGTGGTGTGGCCGCCTCGCGGTGCGGTGGCCTTGCCCGTGGTGCGGCGTCGGGGTCGTGCCCTCACCCCGCCACGAAGTACACACGCCGCCACGCAATGACGTGGCGGCGTGTGTACTTCGTGGCGGGCCGTGCCGCCGCCGCACCCAGCACGCCAGAAGATGGGCACAGCGCCAGGTTTTCCCCTGGTGCTGTGCCCATCTCGTGATGCCGTGGCCGTCTCGTGGTGGTGTGGCCGTCTCGCGATGCGGTGGCCTGGCCCGTGGTGCGGCGTCGGGGTCGTGCCGTCATCCCGCCACGAAGTAAACACGCCGCCACCCGATGACGTGGCGGCGTGTGTACCTCGTGGCGGGGTGTGCCGCCGCCGTACCCAGCACGCCAGAAGATGGGCACAGCGCCAGGTTTTCCCCTGGTGCTGTGCCCATCTCGTGGTGGTGTGGCCGTCTCGCGATGCGGTGGCCTGGCCCGTGGTGCGGCGTCGGGGTCGTGCCGTCATCCCGCCACGAGGTAAACACGCCGCCACCCGATGACGTGGCGGCGTGTGTACCTCGTGGCGGGGTGTGCCGCCGCCGCACCCGGCACACCAGAAAAGGGCACAGCGCCAGGTTTTCCCCTGGTGCTGTGCCCATCTCGTGGTGCTGTGGCTGTCTCGCGGTGCCGACCGCCTCCTCACGCCGCCCGGCTGACCGGTGCCTGGCTGCCCGACTGCGGGCCGCACGCCACCCGGCCACCCGGCCGCCCGGCCGCCCGGCCGCCCGGCCGCCCGGCTGCGGGCCGCACGCCGCCCGGCCGCACGCGGCAGGCGTCAGGCGTCGCGGCGGGCGCCCTCGGCGGCGTGGACGGTGAAGACGGTCGGCGCGGTGTGGCCGGCCTCGGCGAAGGCGGCGACGATCGCGGCCTCGACGTCGGCGCGGGCCTCGGTCGGGACGAGGGCGATGGCCGAGCCGCCGAAGCCGCCGCCGGTCATGCGGGCGCCGACGGCACCCGTGGCCTGGGCGGTGGCGACGGCGAGGTCGAGCTCGGGCACCGAGATCTCGAAGTCGTCGCGCATCGAGACGTGCGAGGCGTCGAGCAGGTGGCCGATCGCCCGGGGGCCGTCGGTGCGGAGCGTGCGGACGGTGTCGAGCACCCGCTGGTTCTCGGTGACGACGTGACGGACGCGGCGGAACGTCTCGTCGTCGAGCAGTTCTTCGGCCCGGTCGAGGTCGTCGGCGTCGAGGTCACGCAGCGAGTCGACGCCGAGCGCGGCGGCGCCCTTCTCGCACGAGGCACGGCGCTCGACGTAGCCGCCGGTGGCATGGGCGTGTTCGACATGGGTGTCGACGACGAGCACCTCGAGCCCGGCGGCGGCGAAGCCGAGGTCGACGACGTCGGCGTCGAGGCTGCGGCAGTCGAGGAACACCCCGGAGTCGGCCCGGCCGAGCAGCGAGGCGGACTGGTCCATGATGCCGGTCGGGGCGCCGACGGCCTCGTTCTCGGCGAGCTGCCCCACCGCGGCCAAGGCCGCGCGGTTGATGTCGAGCGACCAAAGTTCGGAGAACGCCACGGCCACCGAGCACTCGAGCGCGGCGGACGACGACAGCCCGGCGCCGACCGGCACCTCGGACTCGACGAAGAGGTCGAGCCCCTGCACGTCGGACAGGTCGATCGTCGACAGGTCGCCCCCGGCGGCGGCGAACGAGGGTGAGTCGGCCCGGTCGTGAGCCACGGAGAGGGCCCAGGCGATGCCGAACGCGTAAGCCGACCAGCCCGACATCGCGGCCGGGTCGAGGTCGTCGAGCGAGATCTCGTGCACGCCGGCCTCGAACGACGACGCGACGCGCAGCAGGCGGTCGTCGCGGTGGCCGACCGTGACGGTGGTGCGTCGGTCGATGGCGAACGGCAGCACGAAACCGTCGTTGTAGTCGGTGTGCTCGCCGATCAGGTTCACGCGACCCGGGGCGGACCAGCGACCGACGACCTCGGTGTCGAAGACGTCGGTGAAACGCGGGGGAGTGGGGGTGTCGGTCATGATCGCTCGATCGCCTCTCGGATTCGGTCGGCCTGCACCTCGGGGACGAGGTCGCCCACCCAGGCTCCCATCGCCGCCTCGGAGCCTGCCAGGAACTTCAACTTGCTCTCGGCCCGACGCGGCGAGGTGATCTGCAGCATCAGGCGGACGGTGTCGCGACCGACGCCGACCGGCGCCTGGTGCCACGCCGCGATGTAGGGGGTCGGGTCGTCGTACAGGGCGTCGACGCCGCGCAGGAGGCGCCGGTACATGATCGCGAGCTCGTCGCGTTCGTCGTCGGTCAACGCCGCGAAGTCGGGCACGTGGCGGTGCGGCAGCAGGTGGATCTCGATCGGCCAGCGCGCGGCGAACGGCACGAACGCCGTGAAGTGCTCGCCGGCGAGGACGACCCGGGGGCCCGAGCGCTCACGGTCGAGCAGGTCGGCGAACAGGGTCGGGCCGTAGGTCTCGATGCTGTCGAGCAGGCGAGTCGTGCGCGGGGTGACGTAGGGGTACGCGTAGATCTGGCCGTGCGGGTGGTGGAGCGTGACGCCGATGGCCTGGCCGCGGTTCTCGAAGGGGAACACCTGCTGGATGCCGGGCAGGGCCGACAGGGCCGCCGTGCGGTCGGCCCACGCCTCGACCACGGTGCGGGCGCGTGACTCGCTCAGGTCGGCGAACGAACCGTGGGTCTCGGGGCTGAAGCAGACGACCTCGCAGCGGCCGACGCTGCGCCGGGTGCGCTCCAGCCCGATGCGACCGAGGTCGTCGAGACCGGTGGGGGCGTCGTCGCTCTCGAGCAGCGGACCGAACGACGGCGAGCGGTTCTCGAACACGGCGACGTCGTAGACGTCGGGGATCTCGGACGGGTTCGTCTCGCTGGCCGGCGCGAGCGGGTCGAGCTCGGCGGGCGGCAGGAACACGCGGTTCTGCCGGGAGGCGGCGATCGACACCCACTCGCCGGTCAGGGCGTCCTGGCGCATGGTCGCCGTGTCGGGCCGGGGGTCGAGCGTGCGGGCGTCGACGCGTCGTTCGGCCGACAGGGTCGTGTCGGCGTCGTCGAAGTAGATGAGTTCGCGACCGTCGGCCAGGACCGTCGCGCGCTTCGTGATGGACGACATCGCGCCTCCTTCTGTTCGGGGCACTCGCGACCACGACTTGCAGTTGCGAAAGTACGTGAAAGCATACGAAACTAGCCGGGTGGACGGCAACTCGACCCCTCGACCGGCGGCGCAGCCCGCGGTGCTGCCCGGCGAGCGTCGGCGCGACCGCATCGCCGACCTCGTCGGTCGGCGTGGGTTCGTCCGCACCGCCGAGCTGGCGCGAGAGTTCCGGTTGTCCGAGGTGACCATCCGCACCGACCTCGAGAGCCTCGCCGCCGACGGCCTCTTGTCGCGCGTGCACGGCGGGGCGTTGTCGGTCGACCGACCGGCCGAGCGGCCGTTCGAAGAAGAGAGCTCGGTGTCGACCGAGGCCAAGCGGGCCATCGGGGTCGAGGCCGCGTCGCTGGTGCGCTCGGGCGACTGCGTGGTGCTCGACGTCGGCACGACCACTACGCAGATCGCGCTGGCGCTGCTCGAACGGCACGAGCTCGAGGGCGTCGTCGTCGTCACCAACGGCCTCACCATCGCATTGGCGCTCGAACAGGCCGTGCCGCGGTTCACCGTGATCGTGTCGGGCGGCACGCTGCGGCCCCTGCAGCACTCGCTGGTCAACCCGTTGGCGACGAGCGTGTTCGCCGGCATCACCGCCGACCTGGCCTTCATCGGCTGCACCGGCGTGCACGCGACCCACGGCGTCACGAACGTGAACCTGCCCGAGACCGACCTCAAGCGCCTCATGACCCAGACGGCCCGCCGGTCGTACATCGTCGCCGACGGCAGCAAGCTCGGCGAGGCCCACCTCGGCGTGATCGGCCCGCTCGACACCTTCGAGGCGCTGATCACGGCGGGCGCCGACGATGCCTCCGTCGCCGAGCTCCGGCGGGCGGGCCTCGACGTGGTGGCCGCGCGAGGCACGACCGCAGGAGGCGCGGGCGAGGTCGACGCGCCTCCTCACGACCCGGCCCCCTCGCGTCCCTGACCCGGGCCCGGACGCCACGGGCACCCGAGAGCGAGACTGGAGCGATGACGACGAGCAACCCGACCGGAGAACAGTACGAGCTCACCCTCGAGCGAGACGGTCACACCGTGACGGGCATCGTGACGCAGGTCGCGGCGGGCATCCGTGCCCTGGCCGTCGACGGCGTCGCGCTGACCGAGACGTTCGGCGCCGACGAGACGCCGCCCTCGGCGTGCGGCATCACGCTCGTGCCCTGGCCGAACCGCGTGGCCGGCGGTCGCTGGTCGCTCGACGGTCACGAGCAGCAGCTCGACCTCACCGAGGCGGCCAAGGGCAACGCCAGCCACGGGCTGCTGAGGTACACGGCCTACCAGGTGGTCGAGCGTGAGCCGCACGCGGTGACCCTCGCCGCGACGGTGTACCCGCAGCACGGCTGGCCGTTCCAGCTCGACACGACCGTGCGGCACGAGCTCGTGGCCGACGGCATGGTGGTGACGCACGCGATCACCAACGTCGGCGTCGGCCGGGCACCGTTCGCCGTGGGGTCGCACCCGTTCTTCCGGGTGGGCGACCACGACCCGGCGACCCTCAGGGTGACGCTCGCGGCGGCGACCCGGTACGAGGTGGACGAGAGCAGCATCCCGGTCGGCATCTCGCCGGTGGCCGGCACGCGGTACGACCTCTCGCACGGGCCGCTCGTGGGCGACCTCGACCTCGACACGGGCTACCGCGACGTCGAGCCCGACGACGACGGCGTCCGCACGACGACCTTCTCCGCGCCCGACGGCTCGGCGACCGAGCTCTGGCAAGACCCGTCGTTCGAGTACGTGCAGGTGTTCACGCCGCGCAACTTCCCCCGTGACGGGGTGAAGGGTCTGGCGGTCGCCGCCGAGCCGATGACGGCGCCGGCCAACGCCCTCGCCTCGGGCGAGGGGCTGCGGTGGCTCGACGAAGGCGAGACGTGGACGGGCAGCTGGGGAGTGCGGTACCGGGCAGCAGGCGCCACGGCCTCGTAGGTCGGAGCGCGGCGCGAGAGGGTGCGGGCCCGGGAGCGCCGTTGCTCCCGGCCCCGCGTTCGGCCGGCGACACCGTTTCGGGTCGGTGTCGTCCTCGCCTGAGGTCGCAGCTCGCGCGGAACGCGAGCTGTGACCGTCGTCGTGGTCGGCGGGCCTGAGGACACACAGAGCCGCCGATCACAGCGGGGTCCGGGCCGATGCCCAAAAACTACAGCCGATCCCACGACAAGACAAGAGGAAACCTCGGGGATGCTCGGGCGGGTGTCCTTCCTCGCCCGACCGACTGTCCGATTTGCGTCACCTGGGTTCGCGCCCATCACGGCGCGCGTAGCGTCGAAGATTGCCTCTCCGGGGTCGCCCGGCCCTGACGTACCCCTGAAGACCCATGCGACATGCCCGACACCTGTCGCGGGGAGGCCGAGCGCCCTTCCCGACCCGAACCGGAAGGGCGCTTTCTCTCGCCCTCGACAGAATGTCTGTCACGCGACGCGCAGGGGGCGTATGGTCTCCGCTTAACAGGCGGCCAGGGACCGTCTGGAATCGGGGGACAGGATTCGGGTCCGGGTCTCTCGGGGTGGGGCCTCCGCATTCGGGTGCGACGTCGGCCCCGCCCTACCGCCCCGCCCGAGCCTCGGCCGCACCCGCACGTGGTGCCCCCGAGACGAGGGCCGAGCGTTCGGGGCCGCGGAGGCGACGGCCCGGAGGCGACGGCCCGGAGGCGACGGCCCGGAGGCGACGCCTCGGAGGCGATGCCTCGGGTGAATTGCAGACGGTGGGCCCCGTGGGGCTCGAACCCACGACCCGCGGATTAAAAGTCCGATGCTCTACCAACTGAGCTAGAGGCCCGTGCGCGTCCACTTTACGGGATGCCGCGGCCCGTGTTCGCCAGGCCCGACCCCGCGGGGGCGGCGTGGTCGCGGGCGGGCCGAGCCGCGCCTCCTCGGTGTCGTCGCCCACCGGGCGTCATGCCGTGGGCGAACGTCCGGGTCGGTGTCGGTGGGCACGCCTATCGTGGGTCCGGTGCCGAGACCTTTCCACCGCCCGACCCAGTTCTCGGGGTCCGAGTTCGAAGCCTTCCAGGGCGGAGACGACCCCGCGACGATGAACCGCGTCGCCCACGAGTCGGCCTCGGCCCTCGTCGCGCGCGTCAAGCACGACCCGAGCCCCGAGATCCTCGACCGGCTCGTCACGTTCACCGACCAGCACGGCATCGACGCCGTCGCCGAGCTGTGGGCACGGGCGAGCCCGCACAGCCTGCCCGGGGCGCTCTGGCGCATCTACCTCGTGCGCGCCGTCATCCGGCAGAACCCGGTCGAGGTGACGCAACTCTTCGAGCGCGGGGTCGAGGTCGCCACGACGATCGACCCGGTGGTCGCGGGTGCGCCGGCGCCGGCCAGCCCTGAAGAGATCCTCGAGCTCGCCGACCTGATCTTGCGCGGGGTGTTCGTGGGCGACTTCGCCATCGCCCTCGAGCGGGGTGCCGCGTTCTGCCGCCTCGCCGCCGCCGGCGCCACGTCGGTCGCCGACGACCAAGACGCCGTCGGCTCCGACCGCGCCGGCGAACTCACCCGGCGGGCCCTGCGCTTCAGCGAACTCGGCGTCGATCTCGTCGCCTGCGCCCACCTGTGGCGCGACGACAGCCTCGACTGAACGCTGGCCGGCGCGGGCACGGGCACGAGCGAGAGAGAACGGACGACGGCGGCGCGGCGCGGCGTGCGACGCGACCGGACGCACAGCGACACGCGCGAGCGGGGGCCGCGTTCGCACGACGCGAACTCGTCGGCCCGTCGGGCGTGGGGCGGGTAAAGTCTCTCTGGTCGGGCCGCAGTAACCCCGGGCTCCAAATTTAGCCGCTTCGAGCGGCCTCGCGCCGAGAGGCGTTTCTGCGGTCCGGCACCCTTTCCTCCCGAGTCCTCACCACTCGGTCGAGAAGCACGCGTGCCGCTCGGCCGCCCCCTCCCTCGCGGGGTGACCATCGCCTCCTGCGGTCCTCCATGGGCCCACCTGCGGTCCACGACGGGCCCACCCGTGGCCCGGATCGGCACGCCAGGCGCCCGCGCGCCGTCACGGCGCGAATGTTCGTCCAATCCACCCGGGGCCCGGTGTCGAACCCTTGACGTGAGGATGCACGATCCCCCGCCGACTCCCGTCCTCCCTAAGCATCGGGCGTCGGCGGGCTGGTCTCCCTGCGATGCACCGGGCCTGAACGCCATCCCAGACGGTCGCATCGCAGGGGGTCCCGCTCACACCCCGAACACCGCACCACCCGGCAACATCGCACCACCCAGCACCACCCCAGCGACGCCGCACCACCAGCACCACATCACGATCCGCCCCGGATCGTGCCCCACGACTCCACGAACAGTGCGACCGGAGGTGAACCCTGACATGCTCGAACTCGTGACCCGAGAGACAGAGACACCCGAGCCCGGGCGCACCCTGTCGACTCCCGACGAACTGCTGCCGCGAGTCGCACAGGGCGATCAAGCCGCCTTCGCCGAGCTGTACGACCAGACGGCGCCCCGCGTGCTCGGCCTGGTCAAGCGACTCCTCAAGGACCACGCCCAGTCCGAAGAGGTGACCCAAGAGGTCTTCCTCGAGATCTGGCAGAACGCGACGCGCTTCGACACCGCTCGGGGCAGCGCCGCCAGCTGGATGCTCACGATGGCGCACCGCCGCGCCGTGGACCGCATCCGCGCCTCCCAGGCCGGTCGCGACCGTGACCTCAAGATCGGCGTCCGCGACCTGCAGACCGACTACGACTCGGTCACCGAGTCCGTCGAGATCCGCATCGAGCACGAGCGGGTCGAGAGGGCCCTGGGGCGCCTCACCGAACTGCAACGTCAGGCGGTCAAGCTCGCCTACTACGGCGGCCTCAGCCACAGCGAGGTCGCGAAACTCCTCGACGTGCCGATCGGCACCGTCAAGACCAGACTGCGCGACGGCATGATCCGCCTGCGCGACGAGATGGGAGTGGCATCGTGAGCGATCACGACGAACCCACGCGGGGCCGCCACGCGGACGACGCGGGCCCCACGAAGATCGACACCGACGACCTGTCCGGTGCCTACGTCCTCAACGCGTTGAGCGACGACGAACGACACGCGTTCGAGGAACTCCTCGGCGACACATCAGACCAGCACGACGACACCAGGACGGAGGTGGCCGAATTGAGAGAGACAGCACTGTTGCTCGCCCACGCTGCTCGGCCCGTCACGCCCTCTGCCGAGCTGCGCGCCAGCGTCCTCGGCCTCATCGCGTCGACGCCCCAATTGCCGCCGCTCACGGAGACGGCCCCGACGGCCGACCATGGCACCACGACCGCAGGAGGCGCGGGTGACGGCGACCACGAGCGTCGCGTCGAGCGCACCCCGGCTCCCGAGATGGAGCCGAGCGAGTCCGAGGGCGCCCGCGTCCTCACGGCCACCGGTGCCGCGCACCGTCGCTGGTTCGCCCGGCCCGTGGCGATCCTCGGGGCGGCCGCCGCGGCCGCCGCACTGTTCTTCGG
This sequence comes from Frigoribacterium sp. VKM Ac-1396, assembly GCF_015350895.1. NCBI lineage: Bacteria > Bacillati > Actinomycetota > Actinomycetes > Micrococcales > Microbacteriaceae > Frigoribacterium > Frigoribacterium sp. VKM Ac-1396. Next base: position 434,944 of record NZ_JADKSD010000002.1, read on the forward strand.
CGGCGGAGCCCTCGTCGAGGGCCTCGGCCAGACCGGTCAGCAGCAAGAGCAGCAGGCGTCCGGCATCGACGAGATCTACGCGGCGAGCGACTTCCAACGTTCGGTCGCCGACGTCAGCACCGGGGGCAAGGCCACCCTGATCTGGTCGGACGAGCTCGGCCGCTCGGCGGTCGTCGTCGACGGCATGACCTCGCTGCCCGGCGACCAGACCTACGAGCTCTGGTACATCGGTTCTGACGGTGCCGTCCCCGCGGGCACCTTCGACGCCTCGTCGAGCGCCCCGGCCACGCACCTGCTCAAGGGCGAGAAGAGCCCGGGCGACACGATCGGCATCACGGTCGAGCCCAGCGGTGGCTCGTCGTCGCCCACGACCGACCCGGTCGTCGCCATCCCCAGCGCCTGACCCGGGCGGCCCGACGGTCGCGGCCCGACAGCCCGGCCCGGCAGCCCGGCCCCGCTCCGCACGGCACGAGAAGAGGCGGTCCACCACCCGGTGGACCGCCTCTTCTCGTGTGCCCCGGCGAGTGCCGAGACCGTGCGCCCCCGAGGAGGCGCGGTGCCCGATCAGCCGAAGCGTCCCGACACGTAGTCTTCCGTCGCCTGCACGCTCGGGTTCGAGAACATCTTGGCGGTGTCGTCGAACTCGATCAGCTTGCCGGGCTTGCCGGTGCCCGCGATGTTGAAGAACGCGGTCTTGTCGCTGACGCGGCTGGCCTGCTGCATGTTGTGGGTCACGATGACGATCGTGTACTGCTGCTTGAGCTCTTCGATGAGGTCCTCGATGGCGAGGGTCGAGATCGGGTCGAGGGCCGAGCAGGGCTCGTCCATCAGCACGACGTCGGGCGAGACGGCGATGGCGCGCGCGATGCACAGGCGCTGCTGCTGACCGCCCGAGAGGCCGGAGCCGGGCTTGTCGAGGCGGTCCTTGACCTCGTTCCAGAGGTTGGCACCCTGCAGCGACGACTCGACGAGGCCGTCCTGGTCGCCCTTCGACATGCGACGGTTGTTGAGCTTGACGCCGGCGAGCACGTTGTCGCGGATGCTCATCGTCGGGAACGGGTTGGGGCGCTGGAAGACCATGCCGACCTGGCGGCGGACGAGCACCGGGTCGACGCCGGGGCTGTAGAGGTCGTTGCCGTCGATCAGCACCTCGCCCTCGACGTAGGCACCGGGGATGACCTCGTGCATGCGGTTCAGCGTGCGGAGGAAGGTCGACTTGCCGCAGCCGGACGGGCCGATGAACGCGGTGACCGTGCGGGGCTCGATGGTGATGTTGACGTCTTCGACGGCCTTGAACTTGCCGTAGTAGACGTTGAGGTCGTTGACCTCGATGCGCTTGGACACGGTGATTCCTTCGGGGTGGGAGCCGGGCGGGGGCCGGGGTCGAGTACGGGTCGGGGCGGCCGGGTCAGCGGCCGAGCTTGGGGGCGAACACGCGGGCGATCACGCGGGCCAGCAGGTTCAACGCCATCACCAGCAGGATGAGGGTGAGCGCCGAGGTCCAGGCCCGGTCGATGAACGCGGCGGCGTCGGTGCCCTGGCTGACGTACGAGCTGTAGGCGAAGACCGGCAGCGACTGCATGGCGCCGCCGAACAGGTTGTAGTTCATGTTCGCCGTGAAGCCGGCGGTGATCAGCAGCGGGGCCGTCTCGCCGACGACGCGCGCGATGGCGAGCATGACGCCGGTCGTGATGCCTGCCACCGACGTGGGGATGACCACCTTGAGGATGGTCAGCCACTTCGGCACGCCGAGGGCGTACGACGCCTCGCGCAGCTCGTTCGGCACCAGCTTCAGCATCTCTTCGGTGCTGCGCACGACGACGGGGATCATCAGCACGGCCAGGGCGACCGAACCGGCCGCGCCCATGCGGACGCCCGCGCCGAAGAAGATGACGAACAGGGCGTAGGCGAACAGGCCGGCGACGATCGACGGGATGCCCGTCATGACGTCGACGAAGAACGTGATGGAGCGGGCCAGGCGGCCCTGGCCGTACTCGACCAGGTAGATCGCCGTGAGCAGGCCGATCGGCACCGAGATGACTGCGGCGAGGGCGGTGATCAGCAGGGTGCCCATGACGGCGTGCAGCCCACCGCCGCCGGCGCCGACGACGTTGCGCATCGACATCGAGAAGAAGTCGGCGTCGAACCGGTTCGTCCCGGACGTCACGACGGTGATGAGCAACGACACCAGCGGCACGAGCGCGATGATGAAGGCGGCGCTCACGAGGGTGGTGACGACGCGGTCCTTCGCGCGACGGATGCCCTCGACCTGCATCGCGACGACGAAGACGAGCGCGGCGTAGAGCACGGTCCCGAGGACGATCGCCCCGACCCAGTTGAAGGTCTCGGTGACGCCGGCCGCGTTCAGCAGGGCGAAGACGACGCCCATGACGACCCAGCTGCCGAGCAGGATGACCAGGGGCGCGGCCTTGGGCAGGCGCCCGGTCGTGAGGGCGTTGACCGAGCGGGTGGACCGGCGGACGCCGGCGGTGGTGGTGGCCATCAGTTCGCTCCCGAGAAGGCCTTGCGGCGGTTGATGACGTAGCGGGCGATCGAGTTGACGATCAGCGTGATGACGAAGAGCACGAGGCCCGTCGCGATGAGGGTGTTGATGCCGATGTCGTGTGCCTCGGGGAACCTCAGGGCGATGTTCGCCGCGATGGTCGACGAGTTCGTCGACGTGAGGATCGCCGGGTTGATCACGAGGGCGGGCGAGAGCACGAGGGCCACGGCCATGGTCTCGCCGAGCGCGCGTCCGAGCCCGAGCATGGCCGACGAGATGATGCCGGGCCGGCCGAAGGGCAGCACGGCGATCTGGATCATCTCCCACCGGGTGGCGCCGAGGGCCAGGGCGGCCTCTTCGTGCAGCACGGGCGTCTGCAGGAAGACCTCGCGGCTGAGGGCGGTGATGATCGGCAGGATCATCACCGCGAGCACGATCGAGGCGGTCAGCAGCGTGCGCCCGGTGCCCGAGACGGGGCCGGCGAAGAGCGGGAACCAGCCGAAGGTGTTCACGAGCCAGTCGTAGAACGGCTGGATCGCCGGGGCGAGCACGATGCTGCCCCAGAGGCCGAACACGACCGAGGGCACCGCGGCCAGCAGGTCGATGACGTAGCCGAGACCCTGGGCGAGCTTGCGGGGCGCGTAGTGCGAGATGAAGAGCGCGATGCCGATGGCGACGGGCAGGGCCATCAGGAGGGCCAGCGCGGCGGCGTAGACGGTGCCGAAGGCCAGGGGGCCGACGTACTGCCAGAAGGTGCCGGGGTAACCCGAGAGCGAGACCTCGCCGGGGGCGGCCGTGAGGGCCGGGATGCTCTGCACGACGAGGAAGAGCGCGACGGCGGCCAGGATCGCGAGGATGAGACCACCCGCGACGACGGTGCTGCCCGAGAAGATCCGGTCGGCGGGACGTCGCTTGGGCTTCGGGACGACGGCGGGGGCCGAGGTCGTGGCGGGGGCGGTCATCGGACGGGGTCCTCCGGAGGCTCGGGTGGGGTTCGGGGTGGTGCGGTGCCTGTCAGGCCGATGGCCCGGGAACGCACGCGGTGCGTTCCCGGGCCCCCGGGGTGGTGCCGTGTTACTTGATCAGTGCGATGGCGTCGGAGACCTGACCCGAGAGCGTGCTCGAGATCGGGGCCGAGCCGGCGGCGTCGGCCGCGGCCTGCTGGCCTTCCTCGCTGGTGACGTACGAGAGGTACGCCTTCACGAGCTCGCCCTTGGCGGCGTCCTCGTAGGACTCGCAGGCGACGAGGTAGCTGACCAGGACGATCGGGTACACGCCGGACGCGGTCGAGGTGCGGTCGAGCGCGATGGCGATGTCGCCCTCGGTGCGGCCTTCCTCTTCGGGCGACTCGTCGACGATGGCGGCGGCGGCGTCGGCCGAGTAGCCGACGAAGTCGTCGCCGACCTTGACCTTGACGGTGCCGAGGTCACCGGCGCGCGAGGCGTCGGCGTAGCCGATGGTGCCGGTGCCGTTGGTGACGGCGTCGATCACGCCGGTGGTGCCCGAGGCGCCCTCGCCGCCGAACGCGGTCGGCCAGGTGCCGTCGGCCTCTTCGGTCCAGGTGTCGCCGGCCGTGGCGTGCAGGTAGTCCGTGAAGTTCTCGGTGGTGCCCGAGTCGTCCGAGCGGTGGACGGCCGTGATGCCCGTGCTGGGCAGGTCGGCGTCGGGGTTGTCGGCCTTGATCTCGTCGGCGTCCCAGGTGGTGATCTTGCCGCTGAAGATGCCGGCCAGGGTGGCGGGCGTCAGGTTGAGCTCGTCGATGCCGTCGAGGTTGAAGACGACCGCGATGGGCGAGACGTAGGCGGGCAGCTCGACGATGCCGGTGTCGGGCGTGCAGCCCGCGAAGGTGCTCGACGAGATCTCGTCGGTGGTGAAGGCGCGGTCCGAGCCGGCGAAGTCGGCGGCACCCGAGATGAAGCTCTCGCGGCCGCTGCCCGAGCCGGAGGGCTCGTAGCCGATGTTGGCGTCGGGGTTGGCGGTCTGGAAGGCAGCGACCCAGGCCTCCTGGGCGGCCTGCTGCGACGAGGCGCCGACGCCCTTGATGGTGCCGGAGACGTCGCTGGACGATGCGCCGCCCGAAGGCGTGGCGCCGCCTTCGTTGCTGGCGCAGGACGCGAGGAGCATAGTTCCGACCGCGGCGATCGCGACGATGCTGCCGGTGCGCTTGAAGTTCACAGGGGGGTCCTTTTCGGGATGTGATGGCTGGGTGCTGTGGGCCAGGTGCCGACCCGTGCGAGACGCTACGGCGGACGGTTAACCACGGTCGCCTGCCCCGGTGAACGGAAGGTGAACGAGGGGGGAACATCGGCCGAGACAGGCGCGTCCCGACAGGCGTCGACCCCCGCCTGTCGCAGGCGGGGGTCGACGTCGGCAGTGCCGGGCGGAGCCGAGGAGGCGCGGGTCAGGCAGCCGGGCCGTGCGTCTCGAGCGCGACCAGCGTCGAGTCGTCGACCGAGACGTGCAGCACCGTGAACTCGGCCGTGCCGAGCGACGAGGCACGGCGCAGGTCGATGCGGTCGCCCCCCTTGGTGCCCAGCGAGATCTGCCGGATGACCTCGGGCAGCACGGGCCCGTGGCTGCAGATGACGGCGGCGACCTTCTTCTTGAGGCGCTTCTTGACGACCGCGGCGACGTCGTCGGTGCCCTGCTCGAAGGCGTCCTGGCTGATGGCGTCGGTCTGGCGCACGCCGACGCGGGTCAGCGCCGACAGCGGCTCGAGCGTGGCGAGGCACCGGGCGGCCGTGCTGCTGACGATGCGCGTGGGAGACCACGCCGCGATGACGGGTGCGACCGACCTCGCCTGGCGCCGACCCTGCGGCAGCAGCGGGCGCGTGGCGTCCGAACCGTGCCAGTCGGACGGCGAGGTCGTCTTCGCGTGCCGGAGGGCCACGATCGGGAAGGTCCGTGCCGTGCCGGTCGCTACCCGGTCGGCGAAGCGCTGCAGCACGTCGGCGTCGCGGGCGTAGGTGAGCATCGCCTTGGCCTTCTCGAGCCCGACCCACTCGATGGCGGCCACCTCGTGGTTGGCCGTGAACGACCCGGCCTCGGCGAATGCCTCGTCGGTCACCTCGGCCGACCAGTAGTACACGACCTTGTCGCGGCCGCCGGGCAGCAGGTACTCGGCCGTGCCGAGCGGGGCGCCGAGCGTGACGCGGTAGCCGGTCTCTTCGTGGATCTCGCGCACGGCCGTCTGCGGCGTGGCCTCGCCGGGGTCGACCTTGCCCTTGGGCAGCGAGACGTCGCCGTGGTGGTCGCGGTGGATGAGCAGCACCCGCACCTTGCCGTCGACGAGGCGCCAGCACACGGCGCCGGCGGCGACGACGGTCGTCGAGGTGACGGTCATCGCTTGGAGCGCTTCCGCACGGTGATGGCCTTCATCTGGGCGTTCTGCAGGTCGGTCAGCGACCGGCCGTCGGCGTCGCGGGCGTGGCGCGTCCAGGTGCCGTCGGCCTCGAGCCACCACGACGACGTGTCGTCCGACATCGCCTGGTCGAACAATGCGGACACCTCGGTCAGGTGGTCGGCCTGCGTCAGCCGCACGAGGGCCTCGACGCGGCGGTCGAGGTTGCGGTGCATCATGTCGGCGCTGCCGATGAAGACCTGAGGGTCGCCGTCGTTCGCGAACCAGAACAGACGGCTGTGCTCGAGGTACCGCCCGAGGATCGACCGCACGCGGATGTTGTCGCTGAGCCCCGGCTCGCCCGGCTTGATCGTGCAGATGCCCCGTACCCAGACGTCGACCGGCACGCCGGCCTGGCTGGCCTTGTAGAGCGCGTCGATGATCTGCTCGTCGACGATCGAGTTGATCTTGATGCGGATGCCCGCCGGGCGGCCGGCCTGGGCGTTCTCGATCTCGTTCTGGATCTGCTTCAGCAGCCCACGTCGCAGGTAGCGCGGTGCGACGAGCAGGCGCTTGAACTTCTTCTCGATGGCGTAGCCCGAGAGCTCGTTGAAGAGCCGCGTCAGGTCTTTGCCGACCTGGTCGTCGGAGGTGAAGAGCCCCATGTCTTCGTAGATGCGACTGGTCTTGGGGTTGTAGTTGCCCGTTCCGATGTGCGTGTAGTGCTTGAGCGTGCCCTTCTCCTGACGGATGACCAGGGCGAGCTTGCAGTGGGTCTTGAGCCCGACCAGCCCGTAGACGACGTGCACCCCGGCCTTCTCGAGCTTGCGGGCCCAGGTGATGTTGTTCTGCTCGTCGAAGCGCGCCTTGACCTCGACCAGTGCGAGCACCTGCTTGCCGGACTCGGCCGCGTCGATGAGGGCCTCGATGATGGGCGAGTCGCCGCTGGTGCGGTAGAGGGTCTGCTTGATGGCGAGCACGTTCGGGTCGGCCGCCGCCTGCTCGAGGAACGCCTGGACGCTGGTCGCGAACGACTCGTACGGGTGGTGCACGAGGATGTCTTGCCGGGCGATGCTGGCGAACATGTCGGGCTTCATGTTCGGCTCGGTCGGCTGCAGCTGCACGGCCGTGGTCGGCAGGTGCTTGGGGTACTTCAGGTCGGCCCGAGACATCTTGGTGATCTCGAACAGGCCGGCCAGGTCGAGCGGCGCCGGCAGCTTGTAGACCTCTTGGTCGGTCACGTCGAGCTCGCGGACGAGCAGTTCGAGGGTGACCGGGTCCATGTCGTCGGTGATCTCGAGGCGGATCGGCGGGCCGAAGCGGCGGCGCAGCAGCTCGCGTTCGAGCGCCTGGATGAGGTTCTCTGATTCGTCTTCGTCGACCTCGACGTCTTCGTTGCGCGTCACGCGGAACACGTGGTGCTCGACGACCTCCATGCCCGGGAAGAGGTCTTGCAGGTGGTTGGCGATCAGGTCTTCCAGGGGGATGAAGCGCACCCGGCCGCTGTCGTCGTCGGGCAGCTGCACGAAGCGCGGCAGCATCTGCGGCACCTTGAGGCGCGCGAACTCCTGCCGCATCGTCTTGGGGTTGCGCACCCGGATCGAGAGGTTGAGCGACAGGCCCGAGATGTACGGGAACGGGTGGGCCGGGTCGACGGCCAGGGGCATGAGCACCGGGAAGATCTGCTCGGTGAAGATCTCGCGCATGCGCACGCGGTCGGCTTCTTCGAGGTCGGACCAGTTCTCGATGTGGATGCCCGCGTCGTCGAGGTCGGGCTTGACCAGGTCGAGGAACGCCCGCGCGTGGCGTTCTTGCAGCTCGTGGGCCTTCTTGCTGATGTCGGCCAGCACCTCGTTCGGCCCGCGCCCGACGTTGGTCGGCACGGCGAGCCCGGTCGCGATGCGGCGCTTGAGCCCGGCGACGCGCACCATGAAGAACTCGTCGAGGTTGCTGGCGAAGATCGCGAGGAAGTTCGCGCGTTCGAGCAGCGGGGTGGTGGGGTCTTCGGCCAGTTCGAGCACGCGCTGGTTGAAGGCGAGCCAGCTCAGCTCGCGGTCGAGGTAGCGCTCGCCGGGCAGCGTGCCGTCCTCGAAGCTGACGATCTCGTCGAAGTCGTCGAGGAAGTCGGGGGTGACGCCGGCGCCGTCGACGCGGGGTTCGCTGCTGTCCATCGCACCATCGTGCCACCCCGGGCGGCCTCGCAGCGTCGTCCCGGGTAAACGCGAGATGACGTGTGGATCCGCGACGACCGGGGGAGGAGGCGCGGGTGGCGCCGGTCACCAGACACGACGACGCCCCCGCCGGGTCGGCGGGGGCGTCGTCGTGGGCAGGCCTGCTGCTACTTCTCTTCGTTCTTCAGGGCGAGGCCGAGGGCGAAGAAGGTCGGCGCCCAGTGGCCGATGAAGATGCCCCACCGGTCGGACTGCGCCTTGTCGGACGAGTCCTTGCCCTGCGAGGCGATCCAGGCCACGAGGGCGATGACGATCGAGGCGAAGCCGCCCCAGTAGGCGTGCTTGCTCTGGAGGCCGAGGTCGGAAAGGAACTTGACGGGGTTCATGGTGTTCTCCTGTCGATGGGGATGCGTGCCGTGCGCGGTGCCTCAATCCACTCCCCGGCGCTGTGAGCGCGGTGGCAGGTCGGGGCGGGGCCCAGGAGTAGGCGTCGCGAGGCTGCTTTTGTACCCCGGCTCGTACCCCGAGGGCGCGGCGGGCACCCGAGACGGGCCTCGGGGCGGGGCGGGGCGAGGCGAGGCCAGGCGGGTGCGCTCAGCGGGCGAGGGTGTACTGCACGTCGACGGCGTGGTCGGTGAAGCCCCGCGCCGCGTAGAGCCGCAGGGCGGCCGTGTTGTCGCCCTCGACGTAGAGCGCCGCGGTGTCGGCCCCGCGCTCGGCGAGGCGGGCGAACCCGGCGTCGACCACCGCGCCTCCCAGGCCCTCGCCCTGGTGGTCGGGAGACACGCCGACCGCGTAGAACTCGCCGGGCTGACCGGCGTCGAGCTTGAGCCAGCAGAAGGCCAGCAGGTCGTCGCCCCGCCAGAGCAGCACGAAGTCGCCGGCGTCGAACCAGGCCTCCGCCTGTCGGGCGTCGAGGTCGGCCTGCACGAGCGAGCCCTGCTCGGGGTGGTCGGCGAACGCGCGGGCGTTGAGGTCGAGCCAGGCCGCGTCGTCGACCCCGGGGCGGAAGGCGGTGACGCGGTCGCCGTCGCGCAACCGCGGCGGGCGGGGCGACGACGGCACGGGGGCCCGCTGCTGCAGCAGGCGACGGGTCTCGTCGAGGCCGAAGCGCGACGCGAGCACGCGTGAACCGGGGTGGTCGCCGTGCGCCCAGAGCAGCAGGGGCCCGTGGGTCTCGTCGATCAGCCGCTGCAGCAGCTCGGCTCCGCGACCCTGGCGACGATCGTCGGGGTGGACGACGAGTTCGGCCTCGTCACCGCGCCGCACCGCCGCCGCGTGGGCGTCGCCGACGACCGTCGCGGTGCCCGACCGCACGTCGACGAGGGTCTGGTCCGAGAACGGAGGGCTGCCGTCGGCCTCGGCCGCCGCCCGGGCGAGCCCCGGGACGAAGGAGGCGCCGGTCGCGTCGACCCCGCCCGTCACGACGACACCGCGCTCGGCTCGACCGCCGTGCTCACGAGACGACGGCCTGGGCGTCGTCGTCGTAGACGTTGAAGCGGTAGCCGACGTTGCGCACGGTGCCGATCAGCGACTCGAGGTCGCCGAGCTTGGCCCGCAGGCGCCGGACGTGGACGTCGACCGTCCGCGTGCCGCCGAAGTAGTCGTAGCCCCAGACCTCGCTGAGCAGCTGCTCGCGGGTGAAGACGCGCGACGGGTGCGTGGCGAAGAAGCGCAGCAGCTCGAACTCTTTGAAGGTCAGGTCGAGGGGGCGACCGTGCACCTTGGCCGAGTAGCTCGCCTCGTCGATGACGACGCCGGACGCGTGGATCTTCGAGCCGGTCTGCGACTGGGCGAGGCGCCCCGTGACCAGGCGGATGCGGGCGTCGACCTCGGCGGGCCCCGCGGTCTCGAGGATGACGTCGTCGACGCCCCACTCGCTGTTGACCGCGGTCAGACCGCCCTCGGTGAGCACCAGGACGAGGGGCACCGTGACACCCGTGGTGCGGAGGATCTTGCAGAGCGACTTGGCGCTGGCCAGGTCGGCCCGCGCGTCGACGAAGATCAGGTCGCTCGACGGGGCGTTCACCAGTTGTGCGGGTTCGGCCGGGATCTGCCGGGTACGGTGACTGAGCAGGGCGAGCGACGGCAGGACGTCGGGGCCGCCCGCAGAGGTCAGTACCAAGAGCTGCGCCACACGACCTCCAGTGAATGTACTGTCGAGCAGTCTAAAACATGAGACCCCGCCACTCCGACCATCCGATGCTAGGGCAGGTCGGCAGAACGGCGGACACGAACGAGGGGTGCACCGTGCAGGCAGGCGAACGAGACGTCGACGCGACGACGGCGCGACTCAAGCCGATCACGGTCGTCCCGGTGTGGGTGGCCTCGCTCGTCGCGGCCGTGCTGATCGGCCTGTACTCACCCGCCGCCGAGTACTGGGACCACGTCGTGCTCGCCCTCGGCGGCGCCATCGTGCTCACCTTCGTGCTGCAGCTCGCCACCAGCCAGAAGGACGGCCTCGTCTCGCGCACGATGCTCAGCACCTGCGGCAGCCTCGTCATCCTGGCCGTCGTCACGGGCGTCCTCGCCCTCGTCTGAACGGTCGCCCCGAAGGGCTGGGCACCCCGGTGGTCGCCGGGTAGGCTCGACGTCATGGATTCCCTGCTCGCACTCGAGGTGTTCTACATCGGGCTCCTCGGCCTCGCCACCCTCGCCATCGGCTTCGTCTCGGTCGTCGTCCTGCTCAAGCTGTTCAAGGGGCAGCGTTGACGCTCGGGCGACGGCGCTGACCGCTCCATGATCGACATCCCCACCGACCTGCCGTCCGAGCTCGTCCCCCTCTCGTGGTTGATCGGCGTCTGGCAAGGCACCGGCGTCGTCGACTACAAGATCGGCGAGGGCGACCCCGACTCCGAGCCGGGCACCGAACGGCGCACCCACGAGTTCGGGCAGCGCATCAGCTTCAGCCACGACGGCCTGCCCTTCTTGAACTACAGCTCGTTCACCTGGCTGCTCGACGACGAGCACACGCCCCTGACGAGCGAGACCGGCTACTGGCGGCTCGAGCGACCGGCCGAGCCGGGCGACCGGGGCCCCGGAATGCTGCCGGGCGTCGGCGTGCAGCCGTTCACCTCGGCGCGCGCCGTCGAGATCCTGCGGACGCCCGACGACGGCTTCGGCCTCGAGGTGCAGATCGCCCACCCGACCGGCGTCAACGAGCTCTACCTCGGCCGGGTGAAGGGTCCTCGCATCGACCTGGCCACCGACGCCGTCGTCCGGTCGAGCAACGCGAAAGAGTACTCGGCCGCCACCCGCATGTACGGCCTGGTCGAGGGCAAGCTCTTCTGGGCATGGGACATCGCGGCCCTCGGGCAAGAACTGCGCTCGCACGCGTCGGGGCAGCTGGCGCGCGTTGACTGACGCGGGCGGTCCCCCCACCGACGCCGCGCCTCCTGCGGTGTCGCCGTTCTCGGTGCGTGACGGCTTCGTCGACGACGGGTCGGGCGTCGCCGCGCACTACGGCAACCCGCTCGGCGAGCAACGCCGGCTGGCTCGTGGGGCCGCGGTCGTCGACCTCTCCGACCGCGGCGTGTTGACGGTCACCGGGCCCGACCGGCTCAGCTGGCTGAACTCGCTGACCAGCCAGGCGCTCGTCGGCCTGGCACCCGGCGTCTCGACCGAGACCCTGTTGCTCGACGCCAACGGCCGGCTCGAGCACGCCGCCCGCGTCGTCGACGACGGCGAGACGGCGTGGCTGCTCGTCGAACGCTCCGAGGTCGGCCCCCTCGGCTCCTGGCTCGACCGGATGCGCTTCATGCTGCGCGTCGAGGTGGCCGACCGCACGGGCGACGTCGCGACGATCGGCTCGATGCACGACCTGACCGGCGGTGCCGACGGCACCGACCCGCTCGTCCCGGTCATGACCTCGATCGACACGGCTCTCGTCTGGGTCGACCCCTGGCACGAGGTGACGGTCGGCGGTCACAGCTACGCCGACCCGGACCACCACCCCGGTCACGACTGGACCTACCGCGAGACCCTCGTGCGACGCTCCGACCTCGACGCGCTCGCGGCCCTGCCCGCCGACCGCCTCGCCGTCGCGGGCACCCTCGCGCTCGAGGCCCTGCGCATCGAGGCCTGGCGCCCGCGCCTGGCGACCGAGGTCGACGAGCGGACCATCCCGCACGAGCTCGACTGGATGCGCAGCGCCGTGCACCTCGCCAAGGGCTGCTACCGCGGCCAAGAGACCGTCGCCAAGGTGCACAACATCGGTCACCCGCCCCGTCGGCTCGTCATGCTGCACCTCGACGGCAGCGACGGCGTGCTGCCCGAGCGCGGCGCCGAGGTCGTCCTGGCCCCGTCCGCCACGGCCGACGTCCTGCCACAGGCCGAGACCGCAGGAGGCGCGGCCGAGGCTGCCGAGGCCGCCGCGCCCAAGTCGGTGGGTCACGTCACGAGCGTCGCCCTGCACCACGAGCTCGGTCCGATCGCCCTGGCCCTCGTCAAGCGCGGCACCGACGAGGCGGCACCGCTCGCGGTCGTGGCCGACGACCTCCTCGTCGCCGCCGCGCAAGAGATCGTCGTGCCCGCCTCGGCCGGCGCCGCCGCGGGCGTGCCGCGGCTGCCGCGCCTCGGCGCCGTCCGTCGCTGACGGCCCGGTGAGGCAGCGCACGCGGGCCCGGTCGTGACCGGGCCGACGCGCGGCGGCGGGCTGCGACGCGGCTGGCACCGCGCCTCCTCGTCCTTCGACCTCAAGGACGCGACGGCCCGCACCATCGCGTCGGGGCCGGCCGTCGTGCAGATCGTGCTCGCGGTCGCCGGCGCATACGGGATCACGCACTACGCCCTCGGGCACGCGATCCCACTGCTGGCCGTGACCATCACGATCTCGTCGCTCGGCCTCGCCCGCGACGCCCGCCCGCGTCGCGTGCTCGAGAACGCGGTCGGCGTGCTGATCGGCATCGCCCTCAGCGAGGTGCTGCTGATGATCGTCGGCAAGGGGCTGTGGCAGATCGCCCTCGTCCTCTTCGTGACCCTGCTGGTCGCACGGTTCTTCTCGGCGAGCAGCGCGTTCGCCGTCGCGGCCGCGACCCAGTCGATGCTCGTGATGCTGCTGCCCGACCCCGACGGCGGGGCCTTCGTGCGCAGCATCGACGGAGCCGTCGGGGGAGCGGTGGCCCTGCTCGTCACGGCCGTCGTGCCCCGCGACCCGGTCGGGCTCGCCCGGTACGACGCCCGGCGGCTGTTCGACGAGGTCGACCACGCCTTCACCGCGCTCGTCGCGGCGCTGCGCACCGACGACGCGCCCCGGGCCGACGACGCACTCGGTCGCCTCCGGGGCACCCAGCCCGTGCTCGACGACTGGTCGTCGACGCTCGAGTCGGCGCAGTCGATCGCGCGGCTGTCACCGTTCTTGCGGTCGCGCCTGCCCGACCTGCGGCAGCAGGCGACGGTGCGGCGCTACGTCGACCTCGCCGTCCGCAACCTCCGCGTGGTCGCCAGGCGCCTCGACACCCAGCTCGGCGACGGCGTGGACCGGTCGGCGTTGGCCGACCTGCTCGACTCGACCGCGCGAGCCGTCGCGGTGCTCGGCCGATCGGTCCACGACGTCGAACAGCGGCCCGTCGCCCGTGAGGCCCTGACGGCGGTGGCCCGGCGGCTCGACCCGACCGTCGTGCTGCCCGGCGCACCCGTCACCGAGGCGATCGTCGTGCTGATGATGCGGCCGCTGCTCGTCGACCTGCTGATGGCCACGGGGCTCGACCACGACGAGGCCCGCGCCCGGCTCGCGCGCGTCTGACGCGTCGCGCACCCGCTGCTCGAGCGCCTGACGAGTCGTGCGCCCGGCGCGCAAACGCTGCGCCCCCGTCCCGCGCGCGCCCACCGCTCACGGGCGCGGTGCGACCGCCGCCCAGGGCACCGACAGCTCGCCGAGCCGCCACCGCGTCCGACCGCCCTGCACGGGCCAGCCCGCGTCGCGCAGCCCCTGCACCGTCGCGAGCCAGCGTTGCACCGGCCCGTAGACCGAGAGCGGGGCGGCGACCGCCCACTGCCGGTCGAGGTCGACGAGCAGGTCGTGGACGCGTTCGCCCGGCACGTTGCGGTGGATCAGCGCCTTGGGCAGGCGTTCGGCCACGACCGACGGCAGCTCGAGCCCGGCGAGCCGCAACGAGATCGTGAACGTCGTCGGCCCCTCGGGCGTGACGTCGACCCAGCTCGCCACGCGGCCCACCTCGTTGCAGGTGCCCTCGACGAGCACGCCGCCGGGCTGCAGGCGCCCGGTCATGAACGCCCAGGCGTCGGCCACCTGCGACTCGTCGTACTGCCGCAGCACGTTGAACGCCCGGATCACCGCCGGCCGTCGGTCGCCGTCGAGCGGCACCTCGAACCCGCCCCGCCGGAAGCTCACCCCGGGTCGCGCCGACAGGCTCGCGAGCCGCACGCGCTCCGGCTCGATCTCGATGCCGACGACCTCGACGTCGTCGCGGACCCGCAGGAGGCGCTGGTGCAGTTCGAGGGGAGTCGTCGCGCTCGCGCCGTACCCCAGGTCGACGACCAGCGGGTCGTCCGCGCGCCGGAACGACGGGTGGGCGGCGATCCAGCGGTCGACGCGGCGCAGGCGGTTGGTGCCGGTCGTGCCGCGCGTGACGGAACCGATGGGCATGCACCGAGTCTGCCATCGGAGCGTCGCGATACGCTGGCGGCATGACTTCGACCCTCATCCTCCTGCGGCACGGCAACAGCGAATGGAACGCGAAGAACCTCTTCACCGGATGGGTCGACGTGCGGCTCACCGAGCAGGGCCGCGCCGAGGCCAAGCGTGCCGGCGAGCTGCTGCGCGAGGCCGACCTGCTGCCCGACATCCTCTACACGTCGCGCCTGACCCGCGCCATCCAGACCGCCGACATCGCCCTCGAAGAGGCCGACCGCCTCTGGATCGACGTCAAGCGCTCGTGGCGCCTCAACGAGCGCCACTACGGTGCGCTGCAGGGCAAAGACAAGGCGCAGACGCTCGAGCAGTACGGCCCCGAGCAGTTCCAGACCTGGCGTCGCTCGTTCGACGTGCCGCCGCCCCCGCTCGACGACGACAGCGAGTTCTCGCAGGCGCACGACAAGCGCTACGCCGAGCTCGGCATCGACGCCCCGCGCACCGAGTCGCTGGCCCTCGTCATCGAGCGCATGCTGCCGTACTGGCACAGCGACATCACCGAGAGCCTGGCCGCGGGCGACGTCACCCTCGTCGTCGCGCACGGCAACTCGCTGCGCGCGCTCGTGAAGCACCTCGACGGCATCGGCGACGACGAGATCGCCGAGCTGAACATCCCCACGGGCATCCCCCTGGTCTACGAGCTCGACGACGACTTCGTGCCGACCGGCCCGGCCCGCTACCTCGACCCCGAGGCTGCCGCCGCCGGTGCTGCCGCGGTCGCGAACCAGGGCAAGAAGTAGCTCCTGCCGAAGACCCCGCGCCCCACGACCCGTTCCCCGGGTCGGGGGGCGCCTTCGGCGGTGCTGGTCGGCACCACGAGGCGGCGGTCAGACGAAGCGTGCGCTGATCTGCATCACGAGGTCGTCCATGTCGACGGGAGCGCTCGTGTCGACGCGGATCACGGGCCACCCGCCGAGCGGCTCGGCGCCGGCCGCCCACGTCGGCCAGGCGGCCCGGGCCGACTCGACCGTGCCGTGCGCCGGGTGCCGACCGCCGGCCGCGAGCCGGTCGACC
>NZ_JADKSD010000002.1:450723-742994 GCF_015350895.1 Frigoribacterium sp. VKM Ac-1396
ACGTCGGCCAGGCGGCCCGGGCCGACTCGACCGTGCCGTGCGCCGGGTGCCGACCGCCGGCCGCGAGCCGGTCGACCACGCGCTGCAGGGCCACCTCGGGGTCGACGTCGCACCACACCTCGACCGTGCGGGGCGACCCGGCGCGCTCGACGCCCGCGCGGGCGTGCTCGAGGTCGCGCTCCCGGTGCCAGAACGAGTCGACGACCACGCCGGCCTCGACCTCGCCCGCCATCGCCCAGACGGCGTCCATGGCGATGCCACCGAGGGCGTGCGGATCGATCATCGGCCCGGCCAGGTCGACCAGCGCCTCCTTGACCGGGTCCTTCGCGAGCAGTGGGCAGCCGAGCACGCCGGCGAGCGTGGCCGAGAGGGTGGTCTTGCCCGATCCGGGCAGACCGTTGACGAGGATCGCGACTGAAGCCATGCCCCCATCCTCGCGGACCGCGAGGGCCCCGACCGAACGCAGGAGGCGCGGTGCCCGACGACCGGGCACCGCGCCTCCTGCAGGTCGGCGCGTGATCAGACCTCGGGGGCGACCCAGTCGCCGGTGGCGAGGTACTGGACCTTCTTGGCGATCGACACGGCGTGGTCGGCGAAGCGCTCGTGGTAGCGCGACGCGAGGGTGGAGTCGACGGTGTCGACGGCCGCGCCCTTCCAGGTCTCGCCGAGCACCTTGTCGAAGACGCTCAGGTGCAGCTCGTCGATGCGGTCGTCGTCGTTGCGGATCTCTTCGGCCAGGCGCACGTCTTCGGTGGTGAGCAGCTCGGTGAGCTTGTTCGCGATGGCGACGTCGAGCTCGCCCAGCTCTTTGAAGGTCGGGCGCAGCGACTTCGGCACGACCTTCTCGGGGAACCGGTAGCGGGCCAGCTGGGCGATGTGCTCGGCCATGTCGCCCATGCGCTCGAGCGAGGCGCTGATGCGCAGCGCGCTGACGACGATGCGCAGGTCGCGGGCGACCGGGTTCTGACGGGCCAGGATGTCGATGGCCAGCTCGTCGAGGGCGATGGCGCGCTCGTCGATCTTGTCGTCGTCGGCGATGACCTGCTCGGCCAACGAGACGTTCGACTCGTTGAAGGCCGTGGTCGCGTTCGCGATCGAGACGGCGACGAGGCCGGCGATCTCGACGAGACGCTCCTGCACCTCCAGGAGTTCCTGCTGGAATACCTCGCGCATGTCGTGTTCGACCCTCTCGTCGTGGGGGCTCGGTGGCCCTGGGAGCACGGTGGCTGCGAGCGGGGTGCGGGGCGCGCCCTCGGCTCGTGACGTGAGGGCGTGAGTCGCCCGCACAGTCCCGACGATGCTCTCCGGTGAAGGTTAACGACCGGTGATCGCCGCCTGAACTCTGACCAAAGTACAGCGGATGGGACGACCTCCCGTTCATCGACGGGCCGGGGGGTCACTACTGTGAACGACATGGAATCCGCCTGGCTGGTGCCGTTGTCGCTGGCCTTCGGGGTCGTCGTCGGCGCCGCCATCGTGCTGGTCGTCGTCTCGGCCCACCGACGCGCCGTGCGAGCCGCGGCTCTCGTCGACGTCGCCCTGCCCGACGGCATCGACGCGGTGCTCGACGCGCTCGAGTCGGCCGGGCTCGTGGTCGACCCGTCGGGCAACGTGCTCAAGGCCTCGGCCGCGGCCCGGCAGCTCGGCCTCGTCTCGGCGCAGCAACACCTCGTGCACCCCGAGCTAGAGACCATCGTCAACGACGTCCGCCGGCACGGCGACCCTGTCGTCGAAGAACTGACGCTGCCGCGGTTGCCCGGCAGCGAGGCCACCATCGCCGTCCACGTGCGGGCGGCCGCGCTCGGGGGTCGCTTCGTGCTGCTGCTCGCCGAGGACCGCACCGAGGGGCGCCGCCTCGACGACATGCGCCGCGACTTCGTCGCCAACATCAGCCACGAGCTCAAGACGCCGATCGGCGCCGTCGGCCTGCTCGCCGAGGCCCTCGAGTCCGCCTCGGCCGACCCCGAGCAGGTGCGGCACTTCGCCGCGCGCCTGACCCGTGAGGCCGGGCGGCTCGGCCGCCTCACGCAAGACATCATCGAGCTCTCGCGCCTGCAGGCGACCGACGCGCTCGAGACCGCCGAGCCGATCGACGTGCGCGACGTGGTCGACACGGCCGTGGACCGCAACCGGGTGGGCGCCGAGGCGCGGGGCATCGACCTCGTCGTGCGGGGTGGCAAGCACGCGCACGTCGTCGGCGACCAGGCGATGCTCGTCACGGCCGTCGACAACCTCGTGGCGAACGCCATCAACTACTCGCCCGACGGGTCGCGGGTCGGCATCGGTGCCACGGTGGACCAGGGCGGCGTCGTCGAGATCGCCGTCACCGACCAGGGCTACGGCATCCCCGACGACGAACTGGACCGCGTCTTCGAGCGCTTCTACCGCGTCGACCCGGCCCGGTCCCGTCGCACCGGCGGCACCGGCCTCGGCCTCGCCATCGTCAAGCACGTGGTGCAGAACCACGGTGGCGACGTCCGCGTCTGGTCGCAGGTCGGCAAGGGGTCGACCTTCACGCTGCGCCTGCCGTCCGCCGAGGTCGAACCCGTCACCCGATCGATCCCGACCACGGCCGCCCCGCGGCCCGAGCACCAAGAGACACGATGACCATGGAGACCCGATGACCCACATCTTGATCGTCGAGGACGAAGAGTCCCTCAGCGAGCCGCTCGCCTTCATCCTGCAGCGCGAGGGCTACCAGGTGACGGTGGCCGAGGACGGCCCGGGCGCCGTCGCCGCCTTCGACAAGACCGGAGCCGACCTCGTGCTGCTCGACCTCATGCTGCCGGGCATCCCGGGCACCGAGGTCTGCCGCATCATCCGCACGAAGTCGCAGGTGCCGATCGTCATGCTGACGGCGAAGGACAGCGAGGTCGACATCGTGGTCGGCCTCGAGCTCGGCGCCGACGACTACGTCACCAAGCCGTACTCGACCCGCGAGCTGCTCGCGCGCATCCGGGCCGTGCTGCGTCGTCGGGTCGACCCCGACGACCTCTCCGACTCGATGCTCGAGGCGGGCGAGATCCGCATGGACGTCGAGCGGCACGTCGTGTCGGTCCGCGGCACCGACGTCGCCATGCCCCTGAAGGAGTTCGAGCTGCTCGAACTGCTCATGCGCAACGCCGGCCGGGTGCTCACCCGCGGGCAGCTCATCGACCGGGTCTGGGGCTCCGACTACTTCGGCGACACCAAGACCCTCGACGTGCACATCAAGCGCATCCGGTCGAAGATCGAGGCCTTCCCATCCGAGCCGAAGGCCCTGGTCACCGTGCGAGGCCTCGGCTACCGCATCGAGGCCTGACCGGTCGGCGCCCGCGCCTCCCCGGTGCGACCCCGGGAGGCGCGGGTCGCCTCACGCGCGAGAGGCCCGGCACCGCACACGGCGGGCCGGGCCTCTCGGCTGTCGGTGGGGGGTCGCTACGGCGTCGGCGACGACGACGGTGCCTGCTCGGTCGCCTCGACCAGCGGGGTCGACTCGACCGTGGGGTCGGAGGACGGCGTGGGCGAGGGCAGCAGCGTGGCGTACTCGGACAGGGCGCCCGTCAGGACGGGGACGTTGAACGACTTGCCGGTCTCGGTGCCGTACTGGACGAACACCGGCACCAGGGCACCCGGGTCGGAGTCGAGCGAGTCGATGATGAACTGGTCCTGGCCGGGCTCGGTGCCCAGCTCGACCTTGGACGAGCCGTCGACCTCGATCGTCTGCGTCTCTTTGCCCGAAGTGGTCGGGTACTCGAAGGAGACCCGCGCGGCCTCGTCGCTCGTGTTGAGGACGACCATGCTCAGGCTGGCGGTGGCGCCGTCGCCCTCGCGGGCCGTGAGGAGGATGGCGTTGCGCACCTGGATGTCGCCGACGTTCAGGCTGTAGCCGTCGCTCGCGTCGTACTGCTTGGTCGTGGCCTGCGGGCTGATGAAGTTGCACCCTGCGGCGGTCAGGACGACCACGGCGCCGACGGCGGCGGCCGAGACGACGCGCGTCGTCAGTCCGCGAGACTTCAGGGATGGGGCTCGCACAGGTGTCCTCCAGGATCAGCGTCACGACAAACGTCCGGAGCCCAGCTTATCCGCGCCCACGGGGGTCGGTTCGTTAGGGCAGCCTTACCAACGAGTCCTTATGTTATCCTGGGTGTCGCAGAATGGAGCCTGATTCATGCAGTTCGAGGTCGGCGAGACCGTTGTATACCCGCACCACGGGGCAGCGACAATCTCAGAAGTCAAGAAGCGGATCATCAAGGGCGAAGAGAAGCTGTACCTCAAGCTTCGCGTCACCCAGGGTGATCTGACCATCGAAGTACCCGCAGACAACGTCGACCTGGTCGGCGTGCGAGACGTCATCGGCAAAGAGGGGTTGGACCGCGTCTTCGACGTGCTCCGGGCCCCCTTCACCGAAGAGCCGACCAACTGGTCGCGCCGCTACAAAGCGAACCTCGAGAAGCTCGCCAGCGGTGACGTCATCAAGGTGTCCGAGGTCGTCCGCGACCTCTGGCGTCGCGATCAAGACCGCGGCCTCTCGGCCGGCGAGAAGCGCATGCTCGCCAAGGCCCGTCAGATCCTGATCAGCGAGCTCGCGCTCGCCGAGAAGACCGACGAAGAGAAGGCGTCGAGCGTTCTCGACGAGGTCCTTGCGTCCTAGCACTCCCGACGACCGCTCGGTCGACGACGGTGGGGTCCACACCCCGTCCTGCGTCGGTCGGGCGGTCGTAGTCGTTGCGGCGGGCAGTGGCACGCGCCTCGCGCTCGGCCGCCCCAAGGCGTTCGTCGAGGTCGCGGGTCGCAGCATCCTCGAACGGTCCCTCGACGCCGTCTTCGCCTCGGTCGTCCCGACGCAGGTCGTCGTCGTGGTCCCCGAGGCGCTCGTCGACGAGTCCCGCGCGCTCGTGCACGCCGTCGCCGGCCCCGCCCGGGGCTACGCGTCGGTCGTCGTGGGCGGCGACACGCGCCAGCAGTCCGTCGCGGCGGGCCTGACGGCCCTCGGCCCCGACGTCGAGACCGTGCTGGTGCACGACTGCGCCCGACCGTTCACCCCCACGGCGCAGTTCGACCTCGTGGCAGGCATCGTCGAGTCGACGGGTGACGGCGTCGTGCCGGGCCTCGCAGTGACCGACACGATCAAGCGCGTCGACGCCGACGCCGCCTTCGTGGTCGACACCGTCGACCGCAGCGAGCTCGTCGCCATGCAGACGCCGCAGGGGTTCCCCCGAGGGGCCCTCGACCGCGCCTACGCCGAGGCCTCGGTCGAGCACACCGACGACGCCGCGCTCTTCGCCGCCGCGGGCCACCGCGTCCGCGTCGTGGCGGGCGACCCGGTGGCCTTCAAGATCACCACCCCGTGGGACTTGCGTCGGGCCGAGACGATCGTCGCCGAGGGCGAGGCGGGTGCGCCGGGGCGCGAGGCGTCCGATCGACCGGGCCCGCGCCTCCTGACCGGGGTCGGCACCGACGTCCACGCGTACGACGCGACCCAGCCGATGCACCTCGGGCTGCTGCACTTCGCCGGCGAGGCGGGCCTCGCGGGCCACAGCGACGGCGACGCGGTCGCCCACGCGATCGTCGACGCGCTGCTGTCGGCCGCCGGGCTCGGCGACATCGGGTCGAGCTTCGGCACCGACGACCCCCGCTTCGCCGGGGCGTCGGGCGACGTGTTCCTGACCGCGACCCTCGAGCTGCTCGCGGCCGCAGGCGCGGCGCCGGTGAACGTCGCCGTCCAGGTCGTCGGCAACCGTCCCCGGCTCTCGTCGCGACGGGTCGAGATGCAAGACGCGCTGACCCGCGTGGTCGGTGCCCCGGTCAGCGTCTCGGCGACCACGACCGACGGGCTCGGCTTCACCGGCCGGGGCGAGGGCGTGGCCGTCATCGCGACCGCCCTCGTCACGAGCGAGGCCACGGGCTCCGCGTCAAATAGGCTGATCACGTGACCATCAGGCTCTACGACTCCCGTCAGCAGGCGCTCGTCGACTTCGTCCCGCTCGTCCCCGGCCAGGTCGGGCTGTACGTCTGCGGCCCGACCGTGCAGTCGTCGCCCCACATCGGGCACCTGCGCTCGGCGCTCGTCTACGACCTCTGGCGTCGCTGGTTCACCTACCGCGGCCTCGACGTCACGCTGGTGCGCAACGTCACCGACATCGACGACAAGATCCTCGCCCTGGCGGCCGACACCACCGAAGAGTGGTGGGCCCGTGCCTACCGGTACGAGCTCGAGTTCACCGCGGGCTACCAGGCGCTCGGCATCCAGGCGCCGACCTACGAACCCCGGGCGACCGCCAGCGTCAGCGAGATGCAGCAGATCGTCACGACCCTGCTCGAGAAGGGGCACGCCTACGTCGCCCCCGACGCCTCGGGCGACGTCTACTTCGACACGACGAGCTGGCCCACCTACGGCGCGCTGACGAACCAGTCGGTCGACGACATGGCCCCGGCCACCGACGCCGACCCCCGCGGCAAGCGCGACCCGCGCGACTTCGCGCTCTGGAAGGGCCACAAGGCCGGCGAGCCCGAGTCCGCGTCGTGGGCGTCGCCCTGGGGCGAGGGGCGCCCCGGGTGGCACATCGAGTGCTCGGCGATGTCGGCCCGGTACCTCGGACGAGCCTTCGACATCCACGGTGGCGGCCTCGACCTGAGGTTCCCGCACCACGAGAACGAGCTCGCCCAGTCGACCGCGGCGGGCATGGACTTCACGTCGTACTGGCTGCACAACGGCCTCGTCGCCGTCGAGGGCCAGAAGATGTCGAAGTCGCTCGGCAACTCGATCTTCGCCGCCGACTTCTTGGCGCAGGCCCGGCCCGTGGTCGTGCGCTACTTCTTCAGCGCCGCGCACTACCGGTCGACCATCGACTACCACGAGGGCGCGCTGCTCGAGGCCGAGGCCGCGCTCGACCGGGTCGAGACCTTCCTCGAACGGGCCCAGCGGCGCCTGGCCGACACCCGCTTCGCCGGCGTCGGCGCCCGCGTCGTGCCCGACGAGTTCGGCGAGGCGATGGACGACGACCTCAACGTGCCCCAGGCCGTCGCCGTGCTGCACGACACCGTGCGTGCCGGCAACGTGGCCCTCGACGACGGCGACCTCGACACCGCGGCGCGGGCCTGCCAGCACGTGGCCGCCATGGTGGCCGTGCTCGGCATCGACCCGACGGCGCCCGAGTGGCGGGCGAGCGACGAGGTCGACGCGCACCGCGCGCTCGGCACGCTGGTCGACGTACTCTTGGCCGAACGCCAGCAAGCCCGGGCCGATCGCGACTTCTCGCGGGCCGACGAGATCAGAGGCGTCCTGACGGGCGCCGGCATCACCATCGAAGACACCCCCAGCGGGTCGCATTGGAGCCTCGAACAGTGAAGAACACCAGCGGAGCACGCAAGGGCCGTCCCGGCAGCAGTGCCGTGCGTCAGGGCAGCAAGGGCAAGCAGGTCGGCAGCGGCGGGCAGGGGCGCCAGGCCCTCGAGGGCAAGAAGCCCACCCCGGCCGCCGAGGACCGCCCGTACCACCCCGCGGGCAAGGCGAAGGCGGCGCGCGAACGCCTCGAGGCGGCTCGCGGTCGAGGCGGGGCCGGCCCTCGTGCCGGGTCGCCGATCGCCGGTCGCGGTGGGCCCGACGCACCCCGTCGTCGTCCGAAGTCGGCCGACGACCACGAGATGGTCACCGGTCGCAACTCGGTCGTCGAGGCCCTGCGGACGCGCATCCCGGCGACGACGCTCTACATCGCCGCCCGCATCGAGATGGACGAGCGCACCAAAGAGATCCTGCAGCTCGCGACCCGTCGCGGCCTGCCGATCCTCGAGGTCATGCGCCCCGAGCTCGACCGCATCACCGGGCACGACTCCGTGCACCAGGGCGTCGCGCTCAAGGTGCCGCCGTACGAGTACGCCCACCCCGTCGACATGCTCGAGGCGGCGGTCAAGCGTCAGCAGAAGCCGCTCTTCGTGGCGCTCGACGGCATCACCGACCCGCGCAACCTCGGGGCGATCATCCGCTCGGTGGCCGCGTTCGGCGGGCAGGGCGTCATCGTCCCGCAGCGCCGGTCGGTCGGCCTCACCGCCTCGGCCTGGAAGACCTCGGCCGGTGCGGCCGCGCGCATCCCGGTCGCCATGGCGTCGAACCTGACGCAGACCCTCAAGTCGTACAAAGAGCAGGGCGTGTTCGTCGTGGGCCTCGACGGCGACGGCGACGTCATGCTTCCCGGCCTCGAACTCGCCGACCGCCCGATCGTCGTCGTCGTCGGCAGCGAGGGCAAGGGCCTGTCGCGCATCGTCGCCGAGACCTGCGACGCGATCGTGTCGGTGCCGATCAGCGGCGCCGTCGAGTCGTTGAACGCCGGCATCGCCGCGTCCGTCACGCTCTACGAGATCTCGAAGCTGCGCGCCGAGCGCAAGAAGAAGTAGCGCACACCCCCGCGAGGCGGGGCCTCGAGGAGGCGCGGGCCGGCCGGGTGCCGACCCGCGCCTCCTGCGTCGTCAGACCTTCGTGCGCCAGTCCTCTTCGGCTCCGGCCTCGTCGACGCCGGCCTCGTCCGCCTCGAGCAGGGCGGCCTCGGGCAGCGAGATCGACTCGGTCGCGGGCTCGATGACCATCTGCTCGTCGCGGCGGTGACGCAACACGTCGTTGATGTACGAGGTGAGCGCCTCGGCGATCGGCACGTCGCGGTTCTCGGCCTGCGACTGGTACCAGCGGTGCTCGAGCAGCTGGTGGAACACCTCGGCCGGTTCGAGACGACCGCGCAGGTCGCGGGGGATCGACCGGACCACGGGCTCGAAGACCCGCGAGGCCCACTCGTGGGCGATCATCTCTTCGTCGGAGTCCGACTGGTCGGTGCGCATGCGGTAGGCGTCGAGGTCGTTGAGCAGGCGGCGCGCCTGGTTCTCCTCGACGTCGAGCCCGGTGAGGCGCAGCAGGCGTCGCGAGTGGTGACCCGCGTCGACCACCTTGGGCTGGATCTTGACCTGGCTGCCGCCCTCGGCCGTCTTGATCGCGAGCTCTTCGATGTCGAAGCCGAGGTCGTTGAGGCGCTCGACGCGGTCGTTGATGCGCCACCGCTCCGAGCTGTCGAAGGTCTCGGCGCCGGTCAGCTCGGTCCACAGGCTGCGGTACGCCGCGACGATGCCGTTGCTGACGTCGACGGGGTCGAGGTTGTCGTCGAGGCGCCCGCCCGCCTCGAGGTCGAGCAGCTCGCCGGCGATGTTGACGCGGGCGACCTCGAGGTCGTTCTCGCGCTGGCCGTTCGAGAGGCCGCCGGGGTAGAGCTTGCCGGTCTCGGCGTCGACCAGGTAGGCGGCGAAGGCGCCCGCGTCGCGACGGAACAGCGTGTTCGACAGCGACACGTCACCCCAGTAGAACCCGATGATGTGCAGCCGAACGAGCAGCAGGGCCAACGCGTCGACGAGGCGGCGGGCCGTGTCGGGGCGCAGGGTCTGCGAGTAGAGCGCCCGGTAGGGCAGCGAGAACTTGAGGTGGCGCGTGACGAGCACGGGGTTGAGCGGCGAGCCGTCGGCGTCGTGGCGGTTCGTGATGACGGCCAGCGGGTCGACGCAGGGGATGTCCATGCGCTGCAGCGTGCGCAGCATCTCGTACTCGCCCCGGGCCATCTCGCCCGAGGTCTCCTTGATGGCGATGACGAAGCCGCTGAGGTGTGCGAAGCGCACGAGGTGCCGCGAGATGCCCTTGGGCAGGGTCGCGATGGCCTCGTCGGGCCACTCGTCGAGCGGCAGGTCCCAGGGCAGGTCGAGCAACGCCGGGTCGGCGGTGGCCGAGGTGATGTTCAGGGAGTCGGGCATGGGGGCCTCTCGTGCGTGGAGCGCCGCCCGGGGGCGAGGCGGAGGGGGAGGTCAGGAGGCGCGGTGCCTGGACGCGGGACGGCCCGCCGTGTCGTCCGGAGGGATGCTCCGGGCGGACTCGACGGGCCGACCCGACGTGCTGCTACGCGCTGACGACGGCCTTGTCGCCGAGGCGCTCGCCGCTCTCGGTGTCGAAGACGTGCACGTGGTGCGCCTGCGGGGTGACGTAGATCGTCTCGCCCAGCTTGGGGTGGTTGCGGCCGTCGACGCGGACGACGACGTCGACGCGGTTGCCGTCGACCTCGGTGTGGCCGTAGAGGTAGCCGTCGGCGCCGAGCTCTTCGACGACGTCGACGGTGACCGCGAGGCCCTCGCCGGTGGTGTTGACCACCACGTCTTCGGGGCGGACGCCCACGGTGACGCTCTTGCCGTTGGCCTGGCCGACCGTGTCGCGGTCGACCGCGGTGACGGCGGTGCCGAACTGGATGCCGCCGTCGACGACGTCGGCGGGCAGCAGGTTCATGGCGGGCGAGCCGATGAAGCCGGCGACGAAGACGTTCTGCGGCTTCTCGTACAGGTCGCGGGGGGTGCCGACCTGCTGCAGGACGCCGTCCTTGAGCACCGCGATGCGGTCGCCCATCGTCAGGGCCTCGGTCTGGTCGTGCGTGACGTAGACCGTGGTGACGCCCAGGCGACGCTGGAGCGACGCGATCTGGGTGCGGGTCTGGACGCGCAGCTTGGCGTCGAGGTTCGACAGGGGCTCGTCCATGAGGAACACCTGGGGCTGACGCACGATGGCGCGACCCATGGCGACGCGCTGACGCTGGCCACCCGAGAGGGCCTTCGGCTTGCGCGAGAGGTAGGGCTCGAGGTCGAGCAACTTGGCCGCCTCGAGGACGCGGGTGGCGCGCTCTTCTTTGCCGACGCCGGCGATCTTCAGGGCGAAGCCCATGTTCTCGGCGACGGTCATGTGCGGGTACAGCGCGTAGTTCTGGAACACCATCGCGATGTCGCGGTCCTTCGGGGGCACGTCGGTGACGTTGCGGTCACCGATGTAGATGTCGCCCGAGTTGACCTCTTCGAGGCCGGCGAGCATGCGCAGGGTGGTCGACTTGCCGCAGCCGGAGGGGCCGACGAGCACGAGGAACTCGCCGTCGGCGACCTCGAGGTCGATGCCGTCGACCGCGGCGCGCGTGGAGCCGGGGTAGAGGCGGGTTGCCTTGCTGAACGTGACCGAAGCCATGATCTTCTCCTTCACCGGCAGGTACGTGCCGGACGATCCGTTGTGAATGGACGGTGATCACCCTCAGAGATCTGCGGTGACCACCACCGGCCAGCATGCCACGAAAACGTCTCGGCCCGCCACGCACGCACCCCTTCTCCACCCCGTCATCGCCCGCGCCTCCGGTCTTCTGCCAGGCTCTCCTCGTACCATGTTTCGTGGCCACGACTCGTGGCGACCGTCCCCACCACCCGCTCGACGCGACCATGCGAGGCCGTCGCGCACCGGAGCCCCATGACTGACCTGAACCCCGACGACCCGTCGTTGACCAAGAACCAGCGGCGCGCGGCGGCCCGCCAGAAGGCACAGCTCGCGCGACAGAAGCAGAAGCGTCGCCAGCGAGCGGGCAAGTGGGCGCTGCAGGGCGGTCTCGCCCTCGTGGTGATCGCCATCGTCGTCGGCGTCGTCCTGGTGATCACGAACAGCATCCGTCCGGCCGGCCCCGGCCCCGCGAACATGGCGAGCGACGGCATCAAGATCGGGCAGGGCTTCGAGGCCGTGCAGACCGGTGCCCTCGGGCCGGACGACGAGCCCACCGCCTCGGCGACCACGGCGTCGAGCGACACCGTCGACATCGTGGTCTACCTCGACTACCTCTGCCCGATCTGCGGCGAGTTCGAGCAGGCCAACAACGACTACATCAGCGGGCTCGTCGAGTCGGGCGCCGCGACGGTCGAGTACCACCCGGTCGCCATCCTGACGAACCAGTCCCTCGGCACGAAGTACAGCAACCGGGCCGCCAACGCCGCGGCCTGTGTGGCGAACTACTCGCCGAACTCGTTCTTCGACTTCAACACGGCGATGTTCGAGCAGCAACCAGAAGAGGGCACCAGGGGCCTCGACGACTCGCAGCTCGCCGACATCGCGACGGGCGTCGACGGGGTGACGAACGCGAGCGACATCACGTCGTGCATCGACGACGACGAGTTCGGGTCGTGGGTGACGGCGGCAACCCAGCGCGCCATCGACGGGCCCATCCCCAACAGCGACCTGGACGCCCTGACCGGCACCCCGACGGTGCTCGTCAACGGTCAGAAGTACGACGGCAGCCGTCCCTTCACCGTGCAGGAGTTCCGCAGTTTCGTCGTCACGGCGGCCGGCAACAGCTACACCGAGTCGGGCACGGCCAGCCCGTCGCCGACCCCCACCGAGTCCGCGCCGGCCGAGGCGCCGGCCGAGGCACCCGCAGAGACGCCCGCGGGCTAGGTCGTCATGCGGGGGTGCGGCAGCACCCCGGTGCGGTCGCGCGTCGCGACCGGCAGCTCGTGCAGCACCACGTCGCGCACCTCACCGGCCTCGAGCGTCAGCGTCAGGTAGGTGGCGTGCGGTTGTCGTCGCCGGTCCGTGGGCGATCCCGGATTGAGCAGGCGCAGGCCCGCCGGGGTCGTGGTGTCCCACGGGATGTGGCTGTGCCCGAAGAGCAGCAGGTCCGTCTCGGGGAAGGCGCGGTCCATGCGGGCCTCGCGCGCCTCCTTGGCTCCGGTCTCGTGGACCACGGCCAGGCGCACGCCGTCGACCGTGTGGCGCGCCACCTCGGGCAGGCGGGCGCGCAACCCGTCGCCGTCGTTGTTGCCCCACACCCCGATCAGGAGGCGCGCGCGGGCCTCGAACTCGTCGAGCGTCGGTTCGCCGGTCCAGTCGCCGGCGTGCACGACGACGTCGGCGCGCTCGACCGCGGCCCACACGACCCCCGGCACGGCCTTCGCCTTCTGCGGGACGTGGGTGTCGGACACGACGAGGACGGAGGTCGGCATGCCCCCCACGCTAGGCGCGAGTCGAACCGTCGGGGCGTCGATCCGGCCCGATATTGTCATGACGGGGTTTGCTGTCCTAGTCGGCGCGATCACCCCCGACCTTTCTGCCAGCCCACCAGCACCCGGCCGCACTCGACCGCGCCTCGCCCGGCACCATCTCGACCCCCGCACCACCAGAAACGAGGACGACACCGTGGGACTCTTCCGCAGCCAAGAATCCGAGACCGCCCGAGAGGACGCCGCCGTCCGGCACTCCCTCTGGGCCGACGCCTTCGGCACCCTCGCGACCCGCTCCGTGCAGATCATCGCCGTGCTGATCGTCGCGATCGGCGTCATCTACGTGTTCTTGAGCCTCAGCCTCGTCACCCTGCCGGTGCTGCTCGCGCTCATCTTCGCCTCGGCCATGCTGCCGGTCGTGGCGTTCCTGCGGCGACACAAGGTGCCCTCGGTGCTGGCGACGCTGATCGCCCTGTTCGCCGTGCTGATCATCCTCGGCCTCGTCGCCTGGCTGATCGTCTGGGCGGTCGAGAACCAGGCGAGCTCGCTGGTCGACTCGGCCACCTCGGGCTTCAACAAGCTGCAGGACTGGATCACGACCCTGCCCTTCTCGATCAGCGACCAGCAGATCGAGGACGCCCGCAACGCGGCCGTCGACTTCGTCACGAGCTCGCAGTTCGGCTCGGGCGCCCTGGCCGGCGCCTCGGCGGTCGGCAGCTTCGCGACCGGTCTCGTGCTGATGATCGTCGTCCTTTTCTTCTTCCTCAAGGACGGCCCCGCGATCTGGGAGTTCCTGCTGCGCCCGTTCCGGGGTGAGCACTACGCCCGTGCCCGTCGCATCGGCGACAAGACGGTCGCCACCCTCGGTGGTTACGTGCGCGGGACGGCGACGGTCGCCGCGGTCGACGCCATCGGCATCGGCATCGGCCTCTTCGCCCTCGGCGTGCCCCTGGCGCTGCCGCTGGCCGTCGTCGTGTTCCTGACCGCGTTCATCCCGCTGGTCGGTGCCACCGCCGCAGGCATCCTCGCCGCCCTCGTGGCACTCGTCGCCAACGGGCCGGGCACGGCCCTGGCCGTCGTGGCCGTCGTGGTCGTCGTGAACCAGCTCGAGGGCAACCTGCTGCAGCCGGTGCTCATGGGCCGCACGCTGCAGCTGCACGGCCTGGTCATCCTGGTCGCGCTGACCGCCGGCACGATCCTCGGCGGCGTCGTGGGCGCCGTCATCGCCGTGCCGCTCATGGCCGTCGTCTGGGGCATCACCCAGGTCTGGAACGGCGAGCACGAGCCCGCCGAGATGTTCCGACAGAAGAGGCCCGAAGAGGTCCGCTGACCCCGGAGGCCCCGAGGAGGCGCGGTGTGAGCAGGGCTCGCACCGCGCCTCCTGCGTTCCCGCGACCGGGAGGTCGCACGTGGTGAGGGAAAAAGTCTGCAGCAACTGCAGCGAAATGGTTGCGGATCGTCAACGAAAGCGTATGGTTGACATTCTGCAACCAACGGACACGGCCAACGGCGATCGGTCCCTCACCACCTCGAACCACCGGAGCGCACCTTGTCGCAGACCACGACCGCCGCGGGCACCAAGCCCGCGGCTCCGCACGAACCGGGCGAAGCGCCCGGCATGAGCCACCGCGAAGTCCTCACGGCCCTGTCGGGCCTGCTGATGGGCATGCTCGTGGCTATCCTCTCGTCGACCGTCGTGTCGACCTCGCTTCCGCGCATCGTCAGCGACCTCGACGGCAGCCAGACCTCGTACACCTGGGTCATCACGGCCACCCTGCTGGCCACCACGGTCAGCACCCCGCTGTGGGGCAAGTTCAGCGACCTCACGAACCGCAAGGTGCTGCTGCAGGTCGCGCTCGTGCTCTTCGTGCTCGCGTCGGTCGCGGCCGGCTTCTCGCAGAACACCGCGACGTTGATCACCTTCCGCGTCTTCCAGGGCCTCGGCGCCGGCGGCCTCACCGCCCTGGTGCAGGTCGTCATGAGCGACATCATCAGCCCGCGCGAGCGTGGCCGGTACATGGGCTACCTCGGTGCCGTGATGAGCGTCGGCACCATCGGTGGCCCGCTGCTCGGCGGCGTGCTGACCGACAGCATCGGCTGGCGCTGGAACTTCTTCGTCGGCGTGCCCGTGGGCATCGCGGCCCTCGTCGTCATCCAGAAGACGCTGCACCTGCCCGCCAAGCCCAAGAAGAAGGTCGTCATCGACTACTGGGGCGCCGGCCTGATCGCCGGTGGCGTCTCGCTGCTGCTCATCTGGGTGTCGCTCGGCGGCAAGCAGTTCGAGTGGAACTCCGTCACCAGCTGGGTCATGGGCCTCGGCGCCGCCGCCCTGCTCGTGCTCGCCGTGGTCGTGGAGTTCCGCTCGAAGGAGCCGATCATCCCGCTGACGCTCTTCACGAACCGCACCTTCACCTTCGCGGTGGTCGCCTCGCTCAGCGTCGGCGTCGCCATGTTCGGCACCAGCGTCTTCCTCGGCCAGTACATGCAGCTCGCCCGCGGCCAGTCGCCGACCATGGCCGGCATCCTGACCCTGCCGATGGTGCTCGGCCTGCTGATCTCGTCGATGGTCGCCGGTGCGCTCATCTCGAAGTACGGCAAGTGGAAGCCCTACATGATCGTCGGCTCGATCCTGCTCGCCGCCGGACTCTTCCTCATGTCGACCATCGAGTACGACACGAACTTCTTCGTC
Source organism: Frigoribacterium sp. VKM Ac-1396 (assembly GCF_015350895.1). Classification (NCBI taxonomy): domain Bacteria; kingdom Bacillati; phylum Actinomycetota; class Actinomycetes; order Micrococcales; family Microbacteriaceae; genus Frigoribacterium; species Frigoribacterium sp. VKM Ac-1396. Next base: position 466,208 of record NZ_JADKSD010000002.1, read on the forward strand.
GTCTCGGTCTTCATGGCGATGATGGGTCTCGGCATCGGCATGGTGATGCAGAACCTCGTGCTGGTCGTGCAGAACTCGGTCGACGTCAGCGTCGTCGGGGCGGCCTCGTCGAGCGTCGCGTTCTTCCGCAGCCTCGGCGGCACCATCGGCGTCTCGGTCATGGGTGCCGTGCTCGGCACCAAGGTGTCGGGCTACATCACCGACGGCCTCACCGACGCCGGCGTCGACCCCAGCGCCCTCGGTGGCGGCGGCGCCACGAGCATCCCCGACCTGAGCACCGTGCCCGGCCCGATCCGCACCATCATCGAGTCGGCCTACGGTCAGGGTGTCGCCGACGTGTTCCTGATCGCCGCGCCCCTGGCGCTCGTCACCATCGTGTTCGTCTGCCTGCTGCCGAACGTCGAGCTGGGCACCAAGACCGGAATCCAGCGCGCCGCGGCGTCGACCGGAGGCCCGACGGCCGGCTCCTCGGCTTCGGCTTCGGCGTCGGCTTCGGTCGACAGTGAAGGAGGCGCGGCTCCGGTCGACGGGAACGACGCGTCCCCGGCCGCCAAGGGCGTCGCGGCCACGGCCGGCCTGGCACCCGCGGTGTCGAGTGCGCCGGCGACGGCGTCCACGCCCGCCCCGACCTCGGGCCTCGCGGGCTCGCCGGCTCCGGTCTCGCCGATCGACGAGGGCGGTGACGCGGTCGAGCGTCGCCACCACAGCCACACGGCCACCTCCACCGGTACCATCGACACGATCATCGCGACGGGTGCCGCCGAGGTGGCGGGTCACCCGGTGCCCGCCGCCGAACTGGCCGAGAGCCCGGTGTTCTCGTCCCTGGTCGAGGAGAAAGATGTCGCAGCCGATCGTTGACGGCCAGCCCGAGGGCGCGGTGCTCGACGCGCCGCGCCCTGCGGGGGCGGACGCTCGTGACCAGGCGGCACCGCGCCTCCTCGGGGCCGACGCGGCGGAGCAGTCGGCGCCGCGCATCCTCGGGGCCGAGGCGGCGGAGCAGTCGACACCGCGCCTCCCGAGCCCCGGTGACGACGGCCGCGAGGGCCTCATGGCCGGCGTGGTCGACGAGATCGGCTCGATGATGGTCGAGGCCAAGCGGACGATCGCCGCGGCGGCGTCGCGGTTCGACCCCGACGTGCCGCCCACCGCGTTCTACGTGCTGCGCTACGTGATGAAACACCAGCCGTGCAGCGCCGTCGACATCGTCAAGGCGATGGCCATGGACAAGAGCGCGGTCAGCCGTCAGGTCACCCTGCTGCGCGAGGCCGGGTTCGTCGACGTGGTGCCCGACACGGCCGACGGGCGGGTGATGCTGCTGCGCAGCACCTCGCGCGCGGACGACCGCATGCTCGAGGTGCGGCACGAGAACCGCGCCGTGTTCCGCACCCACGTCGAGGGCTGGACCGACGCCGAGCTCGACGAGTTCGCCGGCTGGCTCCGCCGCTTCAACACCCCGGCCGGGTAGGTCGGCCGGTCGGCCGCGTCCGGCCCCCGTGCGCGCCGCACCCCCTGGATCGGCGCTGAACACCTGCCTGGGCAAAGCGTCGAGCGCCGGAAGCCGGGGTCTCGCGGCGGGGGTGCGCGCCCGCACCCCTTCGATCGGCGCTGAACACCTGCCTAGCCAAATCGTCGAGCGCCGCATGCCGGGGTGTCGCGGCGGGCCGACGACGAAGGCCCCCTCCCGCGACGGGAGGGGGCCTTCGTCGTGCAACGGAGAGGTGCTAGATCGTCGCGGTGTCGATCACGAAGCGGTAGCGGACCTTGCTGGCGACGACGCGCTCGTAGGCCTCGTCGACCTCGTCGGCGCCGATCGTCTCGATCTCGGCGCCGATGTGGTGCTCGGCGCAGAAGTCCAGCATCTCTTGCGTCTCGGGGATGCCGCCGATGTTCGACCCGGCGAGGCTGCGACGACCGCCGATGAGCGAACCGGCGCTGAACGACTGCGGGTTCTCGGGCAGGCCGACGAACACCATGGTGCCGTTGAGGCGCAGGGTGCGGGCGTAGGCGTCGATGTCCATGTCGGCCGAGATCGTGTTGATGATCAGGTCGAACGAGCTGCGCAGGGCCTTGAAGGTGTCGGGGTCGCTCGAGGCGTAGTAGTGGTCGGCGCCGAGCTTCAGGCCGTCCTCCTGCTTCGAGAGCGTCTGGCTGATGACGGTGACCTCGGCACCCAGGGCGTGCGCGATCTTGACGGCCATGTGGCCGAGCCCACCCATGCCGACGACGGCGACCTTCTTGCCGGGGCCGGCACCCCAGTGCTTCAGCGGCGAGTAGGTCGTGATGCCGGCGCAGAGCAGCGGCGCGGCCTCGTCGAGCGCGATGCCCTCGGGGATCGACAGCACGTAGTTCTCGTCGGCGACGATCTGCTTGGCGTAGCCGCCGTAGGTGGGCTCGCCCGAGTACTGACGGCCGTTGTAGGTCGCGACGTTGCCCTTGACGCAGAACTGCTGCTCGCCCGCGAGGCAGTTCTCGCACTCGCGGCAGCTGTCGACGAAGCAGCCGATGCCGACGCGGTCGCCGACCTTGTGCTTGGTGACGTCGGAGCCGACCTCGGTGACGATGCCGGCGATCTCGTGGCCGGGCACCATCGGGAAGATGGCCTTGCCCCACTCTTCGCGGGCCTGGTGGATGTCGCTGTGGCAGATGCCGGCGAAGGCGATGTCGATCTGGACGTCGTTCGGGCCGACGTCGCGCAGCTCGACGGTGGAGTGCTCGAAGGGTGCGCCGGCGGACGGCGTGAGCAGGACGGGGACGGTGGTGGGCACGGGAAGACCTCCGTTGGTGGGCGGTGCACGCCTCGTGGGCGCGCCGAAGTCCGACGACGTTGTGGGATGCAACCCACACTAGGCCGGTCCGCCGACATCGGCTCCCAGCCACCCGTCCGCCCGGCCGTCCGACCGAGGGAGGCGCGGGTCGGGCCCCGAGGAGGCGCGGCTCAGCCGAGCAGCTCGGCTCGCCAGACGAGCGCGGCGGCCCCGACCAGCGGGCTCTCGTCGCTCAACCCGGAGCGGACGACGCGGACGCGACGGGCGTACTCGTTGACCGGCGCCTCCTGGACGGTGGCCCGGACCAGGTCGAGGTAGTCCTCGCTGACGCGCGAGAACCCGCCGCCGATCGCGACGACGTCGAGGTCGAGCAGCGTGGTGACCGACGACACGGCCTCGCCCACGGCGTTCGCCGACCGTCGGACGGCGGCCACGGCGATCTCGTCGCCCGCCACGTAGCCGGCCGCGAGGTCTTCACCCCGTTCGCCCTGCCAGCCCTGCGCCCGCGCCCAGGCGACGACGTTCGGGCCCGAGGCGATGACCTCGAGGGTGGCGGCCCAGGCGTTCTCGCCGGCGGGGCGGTCGGCGATCTGGATCTGACCGATGTGGCCGGCGTTGCCGGTGCCGCCCGAGAGCAGGCGGCCGTTCACGATGAGCCCGCCGCCGACGCCGGTCGAGACGGTGATCGCCAGCGCGTTGTCGGCGCCCTGCGTCGCGCCCACCCAGTGCTCGGCCAGGGCGAGGCTGACGCCGTCGAGGCGCAGCGTGACGGGGGCGGCGTCGGGCAGGGTCGAGGCGGCGAGGGCCGCGACCTGCTCGCGCAGCGGGTAGCCCCGCCAGGCGTGCAGGTTGATCGGCGAGACCGTGCCGTGCACGAGGTCGACCGGGCCGGCGCTGCCGATGCCCGCGCCGACGAGCGCGTCGCCGTCGGGCAGGGCGGCGAGGGCGTGCGCGACGACCGCGCGCACCGCCTCGGCGAGTTCGTCGGAGGTCGACCCGGCGCCGGTGGGGCGGCGGTCGCGGCTTCCGTCGAGCAGGGCTCCGTCGGAGGCGACCAGCGCCGCCTCGACCTTCGTTCCGCCCACGTCGACGGCCAGTGCGTAATCGGTCACGTCGGCCAGCGTAGCGGGGGCGTGCGACCGGGTCGGCCGCCGCACTAGGGTGGCTGCCGGCACGCTGACGAAAGGCACCCCATGCACACCACCGACGGTCGGGTCGCCGTTCTCGGCGACGCCCTCATCGACGAGATCCGCACCGACGAGGGGTCGACCGACCACGTCGGCGGCGCCGGCCTCAACGTCGCCGTCGGGCTCAGCCGCCTCGGCGTACCGACGACGTTGCTCGCCTCGATCGGCGACGACGCCGACGGCGAGGCGATCCGAGCGTTCCTGGCCGAGCACGGCGTCGAGCTGGTCGCGACGACCAACCCCCTCGGCACCGGTCGGGCGGTGTCGCTGCGGGTCGACGGCGAGCCGACCTACGTCTTCACCGACGCCGCCGTCGCGCGCGGCCTCGACTTCTCGCCCGAGCAGCTCAGGGTGCTCGAGGCGGCTCCGGTCGTCGCGGTCAGCTCGTACCCGTTCGACGACGCCGCCCTCACCGACCGTCTGTTGCGCGTCGTCGGCACCGACCCCGTGCGGCTGGTCGTCGACCCGAACCCGCGCCCCGGGTTCTTGCCCGGCGGGGCCGCACAGATCGCCGACTTCGCGGCCGGCTTCGCGCGGGTCGCGGCGTCGGCCCTGCTCGTCAAGGTCGGCGACGACGACGCCGAGCTCGTCGCCGGGTGCTCGCTCGCCGACTGGCAGGAGGCGCTGCTCGCCTCGGGCACCGGGGGAGTCCTCGCGACACGCGGCTCGGCCGGGGCGAGCCTGGTGCTCGCCGGGTCGGCGGACGCGGCCTCGGGCACGGCCCTGACCCGCGGCATCTCGTCGGCCGACGGCGAGGTCGTCGACACGATGGGCGCCGGGGACGCGACCTTCGCCTCGATCGTCGCCTCGTTGCTCGCCGAGCGGCGTCAGCCCGGTTCGGTCGACTGGTCGGGGGCGCTCGAGGGGGCCATGGACGTCGCGGCGGCGACGGTCAGGGCTCCGGGGGCGCTGCTGCGGCTGCCCCGCTGACGCCGACGCGGCTCAGCCGACCCGCACCTCCTGCGCTCTGCCGTCGCGCGGACGCCGCCGCGCGGACGCCGCCGTGTGGACACGACGCCGCGGCATGCGGCGGCGTCTCGTCCACCCGGCGGTGTGTCGGACGGTCGACGGCGCGGCTCAGCCGAGCGACTCGGCGACCGCCCGGGCCTTGCCCGACAGGTACCAGTGCGAGCGGGCCCCGGTCTCGACCGGCTGCATGCCGACCACGACCTTGCCGCGCGAGTGCTGCTCGGCGAGGTCTTCGAAGGCCTGGGCGATGTAGTCGAACGGGTAGAAGCCCGAGACGAGCACGCGCAGCTTGTTCTCGGCGATCAGCTTCGCGAGGGCCGAGAGGATCATGGCCGGCTCGGTGTCGTCGCGCTCGGCGCCGATGAAGCGGATCTCGCGCTCGAGGCGGTCCTCGCTCGAGCTGAACCGCGACGGCAGGACGCCGAGGTCGGTGCTGAGGGCCGGGTTGTCGCCGCCGAAGTTGTCGATGAAGGCCGTCACCGAGCGGTCGGTGCCTGCCGCCTTGTCGATGCGCTCGCGCAGGCCCTCGCCGTAGTCGACCGGCACGACGCCGATCGAGCGGAGGTAGTCGTGGTTGCCGGGGCTGCACGTGCCGATCACCTTGGCGCCCAGCTGCATCGCGAGCTGGCACTCGATGTGGCCGACGCCGCCCGCCGCGGCCGTGATGACCACGACGTCGTCCGGGCCGAGGTGCAGGCTGCGGACGGTGTCGTACGCCGTCGCTCCCGCCAGGTAGAGGCCGCCCGCGACCTCCCACGGGACGTGCTGCGGCTTCGGCACCACGGCGCTCGCCGGCACGGCGATGTAGGTCGCGTGCGCGCCTCCGCCGACCGCGTGGCCGATCACCTCGGCCCCGACCGAGAAGTTGCGCACGGCCGCCCCGCGCTTCTTGACGATGCCGGCGAAGCACGACCCCTCGCGGGCGGGGAACTCGAGGGGCAGCCGGTCGACGAAGTCGCCCTGCCGGATGAAGTTCTCGATGTGGTTGAGGCCCGCACAGATGACCTCGACGACGACCTCGTCGTCGGCGGGCGTCGGCAGCGGCTGCTCGACGAAGTGCAGCTGGGCGACGTCGCCGTACGCGTCGAACTCGATGGCCTTGCCTGAACGTGCCATGACGTGCCTCCACTGCGGTCGTCGCGGCGGCTCCTGTGCCGTCGCGAGGGTGAGTGAAGTGTGCGCCCTCCGTGCCCGGGCCGACCGCAGGGCACGCTTCGAGTTGCCTGGGACGCCTGGCGGGTGCGGGGGTGTCGGGTGCCCGCTGCCCGCTGCCCGCTGCCCGCTGCCCGGTGCCTGTTGCTCGGCGCCCGGCGCCCGGTGCCTGTTGCTCGGCGCCCGGTGCCCGGGCCCGGTGCCCGCCATCGCGGTCAGGAGGCGCGGGTCGGCCTCGTCGTCAGAGCTGGTCGGTCGGCACCGAGAACGTGTCGCACGCCGTCGCGCCCTGGCTGCGCCCGGTCTCGAACCACTTCTGGCGCTGCTCGGCCGAGCCGTGCGTCCAGGTGTCGGGGTCGACCTGCCCGCCGCCCGCGGACTGGATGCGGTCGTCGCCCACGGCCGCCGCGGCGTCGAGTGCGTCGGCGACCTGCTGGTCGGTGACGGGCTCGAGGAACGTCACGCCGTTCGCGTCCTGGACGGTCGACGCCGCACCGACCCAGGCGCCGGCGTAGCAGTCGGCCTGGACCTCGAGCCGGATGGTGTCGGAGCCCGGCCCGGTGTCGCTGCGGTCGGCGCGGTCGAAGGCGCCGGTCAGCTGCTGGATGTGGTGGCCCCACTCGTGACCCACGACGTACATCTGGGCGAGGGGGCCGCCGCTCGCGCCGAACTGCGAGCGCAGCTGCTCGAAGAAGTCGGTGTCGACGAAGAGCGCCTCGTCGGGCGGGCAGTAGAACGGGCCGGTGGCGCTCGTCGCGCCACCGCAGCCGGTGTCGGTCGACCCGCTGAACAGGAAGAAGTCGGGCGTGCGGTAGTCGCTGACGCCCAGGGCCGGTGCCTCATCGCCCCAGTACGTGTTGAGCGAGGTCGCGGCACCCACCATCCGGCAGTCGATGCTGTCGTTGGCCTGGGCGCCGGTGGTGCACTCGGACGAGAGGTCGCCGGAGTCCAGCGGTTGCGCGGCGCCCGAGCCGGTGCCACCACCGAGCAGGCCCGAGACGTCGACGCCGGTGGCCTGGCTGATGAGGAACACCGCGATCACGCCGACGATGCCGAGGCCGCCGCCGGCGATCCCCGCCGTGCGACCGCGACCACGTCGCCTGACCTTGCTGCCGTCGAGGCGCGCGTCGTCGTTGAATGACATGTCGCCGACGGTAGCGCAGCGGGGGCGTCGGTGCCCCTCACTGGCCCCCAGCGGCGTCGGCGACTTTCGCGGGCGTCAGTGCGCTCGTCGAGCGTCAGCGCCCTTCGGCGGCTTCTTGCGCCTCGCGCTCCTTGCGCAGCACCTCGCGGCCGGCGTTGCGCTCTTTGACGCGCAGTTCTTCTTCGCGCACGTCGGCGTGGATGCCGCGCTCGGTGCGCAACCAGTCGGGCATCTCGTCGAGCAGGGCGTGGATCTGCTCGGTGGTCATGACGTCGTCGACGCCGGCGCGGGCGAGGCCCGAGGTCGAGATGCCGAGCTTCTGCGCGACGACCGGGCGCGGGTGCGGGCCGGTGCGGCGCAGCTCGGAGAGCCACTCGGGCGGGTTCGTGCTGAGCTCGGCGAACGCCTCGCGCGTGACGGGGGAGGCCTGGAACTCGTCGGGCGTGGCCGGCAGGTACACCCCGAGCTTCTTGGCGGCCGTGAAGGGCTTGAGGGTCTGCGGCTGCTTGCCGGACGGCGCGTCGGAGGTCATCTGCCCAGGGTACCGGGCCGATACCCTCGACCCATGACGACCGAGCCGACCCGTGCCCCGTTCCGCATCGGGGTCGTGCCCGGGGTGACCCTGTCGAAGTGGTCGAGGCTCTGGGCCGAGCGCCGGCCCGAGACCCCGCTGGCCTTCGTGCCGCTGGTCGACGTCGACGCGGTCCCGGCGCTCGCCGTGGCCCGCGGCGACGACCGCGTCGACATGGTGTTGGCACGGCTGCCGGTCGACGCCGAGGGGCTCTCGGTGATCCGCCTCTACGACGAGCGCGCCGTGGTCGTGGTGCCCAAGGACCACGTCGTCGCCGCGGCAGGCGCCGAGGACGAGGTCGAGGCGGCCGCGTTCGGGGGCGAGCACCGGCACGACCTCGACCCGGCGCTCTCGGCCGCCGACGCCGTCGCGGTCGTCGCCACGGGGGCGGGCGTCGCCGTGATGCCGCAGTCGCTCGCGCGCCTCCACGCCCGGAAAGAGGTCACCTACCGCTACGTCGCCGACCTGCCGCCGACGACGATCGCGCTGGTCTGGCCCGAGGGTGACCTGACCGACGACCTCGACGACTTCATCGGCGTCGTGCGGGGCCGCACGGCCCGCAGCTCGAGGTCGAGGAGGCGCGACGAACCCGAGCGCGAGGCCTCGGCCCGCAAGGGGGCGGCTCCCGACCCGCGCGGGGCGAAGCCGAAGCGCACGCCGCCGAAGGGCCGCGGGCCGCAGCGCGGCACGGGTCGCAGCCGGCCGCGCCGCGGCCGCTGACCCGCTCCGAACCGGTCGGTCTGACAAGCTGAGGGCATGTCGAAGAAGATCTGCCTGCTGACCGGCGCCGGCCGCACGTCCTCGATCGCGAACGGCATCGCGCACGAGCTCGCCGCCGACGGCTGGGACCTCGCCCTGACCACCTGGGACGGTTACGACGCCTCGATGCCCTGGGGTCTGGCGGCGATGGACGTCGGGTCGCTCGTCACCGAGCTCGAAGGGGCGGGTGCGCGCGTGGCCGTGTACCCGGCCGACCTGGCGGACCCGGAGACCCCCGCGCGCCTCCTCGGGGCGGTGAACGCCGACCTGGGGCCGGTCACGGCACTCGTGCTGTCGCACTCGCACAGCGTCGACTCGTCGATCCTCGACACGAGCCTCGAGAGCTGGGACGCGCACTACGCCGTCAACGTGCGGGCGGCCTGGCTGGCGATCAAGGCGTTCGCCGAGCAGCTGCCGCCGGTCGACCGGCTCGACGACGGCGCCCGGGTGGTCGCCCTGACCAGCGACCACGTCGTGCACAACCTGCCGTACGGCTCGAGCAAGGGGGCCCTCGACAGGCTCGTGATCGCGGCGGCCCGCGAGCTCGGTCACCTGGGCGTCTCGTCGAACGCGCTGAACCCCGGCCCGATCGACACCGGGTGGATGGACGACGAGATCCGCGCCAGCGGCACCGAGCAGCAGCCGACCGGGCGACTCGGGACGCCCGCCGACATCGGCCAGGTCGTGCGGTTCTTGCTGTCGCCCCCCGGCCGCTGGATCTCGGGCCAACTGATCAAGGCCGACGGCGGTTTCTCGGTCTGACCCGCGACGCTGCCGCACCGCACCGCCGCACCGCGCTGCCGCACCGCACCGCACCGCACCGCGTTTCGTGCACCGCACCGCGACTAGTTGCGGTGCGGTGCACGAAACGCGGAGCGGTGGTGCCGTGCGCGGCGGCTCGCTAGCATCCGGGCATGACCGAACCCGTGACGTTCCGCACGACCATCGCCGAGGCCCGCACGAACGCGACGGGCATCGTCGTGCCGCCCGAGGTCGTCGAGTCGTTGGCGTCGGGGAAGAAGCCCGCGGTCGTCGTCACGGTCGGGGGCCACACCTACCGCAGCACGGTCGCGAGCATGGGCGGGCGGTTCTTGATCCCGGTCAGTGCCGAGCACCGGGCGGCGTCCGGCGTCGTCGGCGGGCAGGAGGTCGAGGTCACGCTGACCCTCGACACCGAGCCGCGGGTGGTCGAGGTGCCGGCCGACCTGCGCGAGGCGCTCGACGCGGACGACGCGGCCCGCGCCTCCTACGCGTCCCTGTCGTACAGCCGTCAGCGCGCCCTCGTCGAACCGATCGGTGCGGCGAAGACCGCCGAGACCCGAGCGCGTCGGCTCGCCGCCGCACTCGCCGCCCTGGCCGGCTGAGCCCGCCCCGGCGCTGTACCCCGCGTCGCTGGGTGGGTCGTCGGCCGCGGCGGCGTACCGTCCACGCCACCACCGCGGGGCATCGGACGCCGCGGGGAGGACCGACACACCAAGGAGGCGCGATGTCGTTCAGCAAGGGAGACCACGTCACCTGGAACACCCCTCAGGGCGAGACCCACGGCACGGTCGTGGAGAAGCGCGTGAAGGAGTTCCAGCTCGACGGGCAGAAGTTCAAGGCGTCGGACGACGAGCCGTACTTCGTCGTCGAGAGCGACAAGAGCGGCGCGAAGGCGGCGCACAAGGGCTCGTCGCTGAGCCCGAAGAAGTAGCTCAGCTCGAAGAAGTAGCAGCACCCACCATCCCCGGTTCCACCTGCCCAGCCCCACCCCGCCACACCCCGACGAGGAGAACACCATGGCCGACCTGAACGACGTGCGCTGGAACGACGAGGCGCGCGACAAGATCCTGACCGACGCCGACAACGTGTTGCGCGATGCCGTCCGCGACGCCGCGGCCGCCCACTCGGGCGAGTCGTGGGAGGAGTCCTTCAAGGCGATCAACGAGGCCGTCAAGGACCGCTTCATCGACTACGAGCCGGGCCCGGACGTGCGCAAGTACGCCGAGGCGATCGAGCGCGGCGAGTTCAGCTGACCCGCGCCTCCTGGCCGGTGTCGACCCGACGCACCCGTGAGCTGAGCGCCACGGCGACCGCGACGGCGACGACGAGTCCGGCCAGGGCGGCGAGCGTCGCCGGCGTGCCGATCAGCTCGGTGAGCGGGCCCACCGTCACCTCACCGACCGGCACGCCGGCGAGCGACGCCAGCGTCAGGCACGAGAACACCCGGCCGAGGTAGGCGCCCGGCACCTGCCGCTGCACGACCACGTCGAGCGGCACGGTGAAGATCTCGAGGCCGACGCTCGCGGCGAAGAGCCCGAGGGCGATCCAGAAGAACCAGTGCAGCGGGTCGAAGACCACCGGGTCGGTGCCGTAGGCGAACGACAGCAGCACGAGCGGCAGGGCCAGCGCCGCCGCACCGAGGCAGGCGGCCCAGAGCCGCAGGCGACCGCGCAGGGCACCGGCCCAGAACGCACCCGCGATCAGGCCGAGCGTCTGCACCGCCCCGGCGAAGCCCCAGAGCAGGCGCCCGAACGATTGGTCGGCGACCAGTGGCCCGACGACCTGCACCCCGCCAGCGAACGCGAACTGGAACGTGAACGCGAGCGCCGCCGTCGAGGCCAACCAGCGGGTGCGCCATACGAAGCCGAGCCCGCTGCCGAGGTCGCTCAGCACCGTGGTGCCTCCGGAGGCGCGGGCACCGCCCCGGGGCAGCCCCACGAACACGACGGCCGCGACCGCGAAGACCCCGGCCCCGACGGCCAGGGCGACGCCCGAGCCCGCGGTGCCCACCACGGCGCCGCCCACCGCCGTGCCGACGACGAGGCCGACGTTCATGCCGATGCGGCTGAGGACGGTCGCGTCGCGCAGCCGGTCGTCGGGCACCGTCTCACGGAGCAGGACACTGGTGGCCGGACCGAAGAACGCCGCCGCTGCCCCGTTGACCGCCCCGACGGCGGCGAGGCTGACGAGCGTCTCGGACTGCGTGAGCATGAGCGCGGCCGCCGCGACGAGCGACCCGGCCGACACCCACGACGACACGATCGCCACGAGGCGCTTCGAGAACCGGTCGGCGAGGGCGCCGCCGACCAGCACGAGCACGATGTTCGGCACCGAGCGGGCGACGACCACCAGGCCGAGGTCGACGGCGTCGGCGCCGAGGTCGACCGCCGCGAAGACGATCGCGAGGGGGGCGAGCCCGCTGCCCAGCCACGAGAACAGCCGCCCGACCCAGAGGGCCCGGAAGGCAGGCGTTCTCAGCAGCGACCACGGCACCGCTGAACTCTATGCCGACGCCCCGTGCGTCGACGCCGCGTCCCGAGGCGTCGTCACGGGCGGACCGGACGACCTAGGCTGACCCCGATGGACGCCTCCGAGCCCGACGCGACCCGCGCCGACGTGAGCGACGCCGACCCGGTCGGCGTCGTGCGCGAGCCCGGCCGGTATCGCAAGGGCATCGCCAAGCGTGAGGCGATCCTCGACGCGGCCCTGCCCGTCTTCGGCAAGGTCGGGTTCCACGGGGCGACGCTCCGCGAGATCGCCCGACGCTGCGGCGTCTCGCACCAGTCGCTGATGCACTACTTCCCGACCAAGGACGAACTGCTGATGGCCGTGCTGCGGCGACGCGACGAACGCCTGCGTCGGCACTTCGAGGACGACGGGGGCATGCGCGTCGACGAGCTCGTGGCGCTCGCCGAGTACAACGTCGACGTGCCCGTGGTGATCTCGCTCTTCATCACGGCGTCGGCCGAGGCCACGTCGCCCGACCACCCGGCGCACCACTACTACGCCGACTACTACGAGCGCATCGTCTCGTCGACCTCGGCCTACCTCGGGCTCGCCCAGGCCCGGGGCTGGTTGCGCGACGGCTTCACCGCCGAGTCCGCGGCCCGCGTCGTGCTGGCCGTGCAGGACGGCCTGCAACTGCAGTGGTTGTACGAGCGCGACGCCGTGGACGTGCCCGCACTGATGCGGCTCGTGATCGGCAGCGTCCTCACGGTGCCGACGAGCGAACTCGACGCCGCCGTGCGGGACGCGGCCGGGCGCGCGGGCTGACCCGCGCCTCCCGGGTGCTCGACCGGCCGCGGCCGGTCACTTCGCGCTGATGCGCTGGAACTTCCGGATGCAGAGCGGCACGAAGACGACGAGCATGACCGCGATGCCGAGCAGGACGGTCGCGTAGGGGTGCTGCATCGTCCAGATGTCGGGCACCGGGGTGTCGCCCAGGTTGCCGAACGAGGTGCGGGCGGCCTGCACGAGCGACGACACCGGGTTCCACTCGGCGAAGACCCGCAGCACGGTCGGCAGGGTGTCGCTCGGCACGAAGGCGTTCGAGACGAACGTCAACGGGAACAGGATCATGAACGACGCGTTGTTGATGGTCTCGGGCGTCTTGACGCTCATGCCGAGCAGCGCCATCACCCAGCTGAACGAGTAGCTGAACAGCAGCAGCAGGGCGACGCCACCGACGAACGACGCCGGTGACGCGTTCACCCGCCAGCCGACCGCGAGGCCGGTCAGCATCATGATCACCATCGAGATCGTGTTGAGCACCAGGTCGCTGTTCGTGCGACCGATCAGCACGGCCGACGGGCTCATCGGCAGGGTGCGGAACCGGTCGATGATGCCCTCTTTCAGGTCTTGCGCCATGGCCGCTCCCGAGAAGGTCGAGCCGAAGACCACGGTCTGCGCGAAGATGCCGGCCATCAAGAACTGCGTGTAGTCGGTGCCCTCGACGGCGATGGCGCCGCCGTAGACCTGGCTGAACAGCAGCACGAACATGATCGGCTGCAGCACGGCGAAGATCAGCATGTCGGGCGAGCGCTTGACCTTGATCAGGTTGCGCTTGGTGACGGTCCAGCCGTCCGACGCCCAGGTGCCGACGCCGGTGTCGGTCGACGGGCGCAGGGTCTGGGTGAGGGCGGCGGTGGTGCCGGTGGTGGTCATGCGCGTGCCTCGTTCTTCTTCGTGCCACGTCGTCCGCGGCCTCGGCCGCCGCCCGCGTCGTCGCCGGGGGAGTCGGCGTCGTCGCCCGCGTCGTCGTCGGCCGCACGGTGACCGGTGAGCTGCAGGAAGACGTCGTCGAGTGTGGGGCGCCGCATGCCGGCGTCGTGCAGTTCGATGCCGGCCGCACCGAGGTCGGCCAACGTGCGCTGCAGGGCGGTCGGGCCGTCGGTGACCGCGACCTCGAGCTGACGGCCGTCGGCGCCGACGCTCGGGTCGGAGTCGCCGTGTCGTCGCAGCACCTCGACGGCCTGGTCGGCGCGGGCCTCGTCGACGAGGGCGACGACCAGGCGGTGGCCGCCGACCTGCGCCTTGAGCTGGTCGGCCGTCCCCTCGGCGATCACGGCCCCGCCGTCGATGACCGAGATGTCGTCGGCCAGCCGGTCGGCCTCCTCGAGGTACTGCGTGGTCAGCAGCACCGTCGTGCCGCCGTCGACGAGCCCCGTGATGATGTCCCAGAGGGCGAGCCGGCTGCGCGGGTCGAGTCCCGTGGTCGGCTCGTCGAGGAACAGCACGCGCGGGTTCGTGACGAGCGCGCCGGCGAGGTCGATGCGTCGCCGCATGCCACCCGAGAAGCCCTTCACCGGGCGGTCGCCCGCGGCGGTCAGGTCGAAGAGGTCGATGAGCTCGCGGGCCCGGTCGCGGCTGACCCGGCTGCCCAGGTGGTAGAGGCGACCGATCATGTCGAGGTTCTCGAAGCCGGTGAGGTTCTCGTCGACCGCGGCGTACTGCCCCGAGACGCCGATGGACCGGCGGACCGCCTGGGCGTCGTCGACGACGTCGAGCCCGGCGATCGTGGCCGTGCCCGAGTCGGGTCGCTCGAGGGTGGTGAGCATCTTCACCCCGGTCGTCTTGCCGGCGCCGTTCGGCCCGAGCAGCGCCTTGACGGTGCCCTCGGGCACGGTCAGGTCGAGGCCGGTCAACGCCCGGACCGGCCCGGACTTCGACCGGTAGGTCTTCGTCAGGCCGCGTGCTTCGATCATCGCCATGCGTGCTCCCGGTGGTGAGGGTCGCCCGCCCGTCGGCAGACGGGTCGGTCTTGGTGAGCGCTGTGCGTCACCTGAACGCGCCCAAGGTAGCGCTCCGCAGCCGCCGCCGCCAGTGCCTGTCGAGCCCGTGACGACGGGAAGGCGACGAGGAGGCGCGGCGCACGTCACGTTCTCGCGTCAAACCTTGCCGGGTGGCAAGTTCCGTCCTACATTCATCCCATGACCACCATCGACGAGACGGCGGGGCCGTCCACCGCTGAACAGCTCCTGCCCGTCGGCATCGGCGACGACGCCGTCGCCCTGGCCCGCCGCTGGGCGCACGAGGCGTCGAGCGCCCCGAGCACCGGCTCGGCCCACCTGCTCGCCCAGGTGCTGAAGGACGAGTCCGGGCTCGCCTTCACGATCGGGTTCGTCGACCGGGTCGTCCGCCCCGAAGACCTCGGCGTCGCCGCCCGCAACCTGTCGGTGCTGGCGAAGCAGGCCCCGGCCTTCCTGCCGTGGCACATGCGCAGCGCCGTGCGCCTCGGCGGCGTCATGGCCCCCGTGCTGCCCGGCGTCGTCGTGCCGATCGCCCGTCGCGTGCTGCGCGGCATGGTCGGCCACCTCGTCGCCGACGCCCGGCCGGCCAAGCTCGGTGCCGCCATCGCGAAGATCAAGAAGGCCGAGACGCGGCTGAACCTCAACCTGCTCGGCGAGGCCGTGCTGGGCGACGCCGAGGCCGAGCACCGTCTCGCCGGCACCCGGGCCCTGCTCGCCCGAGACGACGTCGACTACGTGTCGATCAAGGTGTCGTCCATCGTCAGCCAGCTCTCGATGTGGGCCTTCGACGAGACCGTCGAGCGCGTGGTCGAGAAGCTCACCCCGCTCTACGAGCTCGCCGCCGAGTCGCCGAAGCCCAAGTTCATCAACCTCGACATGGAGGAGTACCGCGACCTCGACCTCACGATCGCGGTCTTCACGCGCCTCCTCGACCAGCCGCAGCTGAAGGGCCTCGAGGCCGGCATCGTGCTGCAGACCTACCTGCCCGACGCCCTCGGCGCGCTGCAGCACCTCACCACCTGGGCGACCGAGCGCGTCGACGCCGGCGGCGCCCCGATCAAGGTGCGCATCGTCAAGGGGGCGAACCTCGCG
Organism: Frigoribacterium sp. VKM Ac-1396; assembly: GCF_015350895.1. Lineage (NCBI taxonomy): Bacteria > Bacillati > Actinomycetota > Actinomycetes > Micrococcales > Microbacteriaceae > Frigoribacterium > Frigoribacterium sp. VKM Ac-1396. The sequence continues at coordinate 481,858 of NZ_JADKSD010000002.1, forward strand.
ATGGAGACCGTCGACGCCACGGTGCACGAGTGGCCCCTCGCGACCTACGACACCAAGCAGGGCAGCGACACGAACTACAAGCGGGTGCTGGCCTGGGCGTTCACGCCCGAGCGCACCCGGGCCGTGCGCGTCGGGGTCGCCGGCCACAACCTGTTCGACATCGCCTTCGCGCACCTGCTGGCCGAGGCCCGCGGCGTGGGCGACCGGGTCGAGTTCGAGATGCTGCTGGGCATGGCCGAGGGGCAGGCCGAGCTCGTCAAGGCCGACGTCGGCGGGCTGCTGCTCTACACGCCCGTCGTGCACCCCCGCGAGTTCGACGTCGCCATCAGCTACCTGATCCGTCGCCTCGAAGAGAACGCCTCGAGCGAGAACTTCATGTCGGCCGTGTTCGAGCTCGCCTCGAACGAGGCCATGTTCGAGCGCGAGAAGGGGCGGTTCCTCGCGTCGCTCGCCGACGTCGACGGCGACGCCCCGGCGCCGCACCGCGTGCAGAGCCGCCTCGACGCGGCCCAGGCGCTGCAGCCGCGCCCGGCCGGCAGCGGCTTCGACAACGAGCCCGACACCGACCCCGCCCTCGCCGACAACCGGGCCTGGGGCCGCGAGATCGCCGCGCGCTCGGCCGACTCGCGCCTCGGCGTCGAGCTGATCGAGTCCGCCCGCATCACCGACGTCGCCGCCCTCGACGCCATCGTCGCGGACGCCGTGGCGGCGTCCACCGACTGGGCGGCCCGGGGAGGCGCGGGCCGGGCGGTCGTCCTGCGCGAGGCCGCGGCCACGCTGTCGGCCCGACGCGCCGACCTGATGGAGGTCGCGGCGAGCGAGACCGGCAAGACGGTCGCCGAGGGCGACGTCGAGGTCAGCGAGGCGATCGACTTCGCCAACTGGTACGCGCACCTCGCCGAAGAGCTCGACCGGGTCGACGGCGCGACGTTCGTGCCCGAGCGACTCACCCTGATCACCCCGCCCTGGAACTTCCCCCTCGCGATCCCGGCCGGCTCGACCCTCGCGGCGCTCGCCGCGGGCAGCAGCGTCGTGATCAAGCCGGCCGGCCAGGCGAAGCGGAGCGGCGCCGTCATGGTGCAGGCCCTCTGGGACGCCGGCGTGCCCCGTGAGGTGCTCAAGCTGGTCGACGTCGACGAGGGCGACCTCGGGCGCCACCTGGTCTCGCACCCCTCGGTCGACCGCGTGATCCTCACCGGTGCCTTCGAGACCGCCGCGCTCTTCACCAGCTGGCGCACCGACCTGCCCCTGCTCGCCGAGACCAGTGGCAAGAACGCGATCGTCGTCACCCCGAGTGCCGACCTCGACCTGGCCGCCTCCGACGTCATCAAGTCGGCGTTCGGCCACGCGGGGCAGAAGTGCTCGGCGGCGAGCCTGGTGATCCTCGTCGGCTCGGTCGCGACGTCGGAGCGCTTCCGCCGTCAGCTCGTCGACGCCGCCTCCACCCTGCGCGTCGGCCTGCCCTCCGACCCGACGACGCAGATGGGCCCCATCGTCGAACCGGCCCACGGCAAGCTCGAGCGGGCGTTGACCTCCCTCGGAGCGGGTGAGACCTGGCTGGTCGAACCGAAGCAGCTCGACGACACGGGCCGTCTCTGGTCGCCCGGCGTCCGCGCCGGCGTCGCCGCGGGCAGCGAGTTCCACCTGACCGAGTACTTCGGCCCCGTCCTCGGCATCATGACCGCGACGACCCTCGACGAGGCGATCGAGTTGCAGAACGCGACCGACTACGGGCTGACGGCCGGACTGCACACCCTCGACCCCGCCGAGCTGTCCACCTGGCTCGACCGCGTCGAGGCGGGCAACCTCTACGTCAACCGGGGCATCACCGGCGCGATCGTGCGGCGCCAGCCGTTCGGCGGCTGGAAGAAGTCGTCGGTCGGCGCGGGCGCCAAGGCCGGTGGCCCGAACTACCTCGTGCACCTCGGGTCGTGGCGACCCACCGCGCTGACCGAGCCGCAGGAGGCGCGCCCGGGTCGCGAGGCCCTGGCCGCCCTCGAGGCCGCGTCGCCGCTGCTCGGGGCGTCGGGTGCGTCGGCCTCCGACGACCTGCGTGCCGCTGCCGCCGGCGACGAACACTTCTGGGCGACCGAGTTCGGCGTCGCCCGCGACGTGAGCGACCTCGGCCTCGAGCGCGACCTGCTGCGCTACCGCGCGCTGCCGGTGACGGTCCGCGCCGCCGACGGCGCCGCACCGGCCGACCTGGTCCGTGTGCTGCTCGCCGGCCTCCGCTCGGGCGCCCCGCTCACGGTGTCGTCGTCGATCGAGCTGCCCGTCGCGCTCGTCCGGGCGCTCGGCCTCGCGGCCTCCGACGTGGTGCACGAGGACGACGCGGCCTGGCACGCCCGGGTGCGCGCGGGCCGGCTGTCGACCGAGCGCGTGCGGTTGGTGACGGGCGCGGGCGACGCGACCCGCGCCTCCTCGGCCCTCGCCGACGCCCTCGGCGGCGACCCGGCGGTCGCCGTGTTCGCGGCCCCCGTGACGCCGACCGGCCGCCTCGAGCTGCTGCCGTTCCTGCGCGAGCAGGCCGTCGCCATCACGGCGCACCGGTTCGGCAACCCCGACCCGTGGAGCGCCGACGTCATCTGACCCGCCCCTGCGACACCGCACCGCGTGTCGTGCACCACACCGCGTCGAGACGAGGTGCGGTGCACGACACCCGGTGCGGTGCGACGAGGTGTGTTCCGGGGCGACTCAGCCGGCGACGACCTCGACCTTGGTCCAGCCGGGTTCGCGGCGGTCGAACGCCTCGTAGGCCTCGATCGCCGAGCCGATGCCCTCGTGTTCGGTGATGAAGGCCGTCGGGTCGAACTGGCCCGACGCGACCAGGTCGATCAGGGGCGGCGTCACCGAGTGGTGGTCGCAGTTGCCCATGCGGACGGTGAGGTTCTTCAGCATCGCCTCGCCGAACGGGAACGACGTGACGGTCGGCGAGTAGACGCCGATGACGCCGATGCGGCCGTACTTCGCGACGACCTCGACGGCCCAGCGCAGGGCCTGCGTCGGGGCGTTGCCGGGCACCCACTGGTCGCCCTGCGGGTTCGCGTCGGGGGCGACCTGCTCGACCTCGGCGGCGAACTCGGCGGCCGTGTCGGCATCGGGTGCTGCCGGGCCGTGGCTCGCGTGCTGCGCGTCGACGCCGACCGCGTCGATGACGGCGTCGACTCCGGCTCCGGCGGTGAGGCGCTTGATGGTCTCGACCGGATCCTCCTCGTCGAAGTCGACGATCTCGGCGTTCTGGGCGAGGGCCTGCGCGAGGCGCGTCTCCTCGCGGTCGACGACGATGACCCGGCTCGCACCCTGCTTGAAGGCCGAGGCGATCGCGAACTGGCCGACCACGCCGGCACCGAAGACGGCGACCACGTCACCGCGGGTGACCCCGGCCAGCTGGGCGCCGAACCAGCCGGTGGGAAAGATGTCGCTCAGCAGGATCGCCTGCTCGTCGCTCACCGTGTCGGGCAGGCGGTGCATCGTGTTCTGGGCGAAGGGCACGCGCACCGCCTCGGCCTGCAGGCCGTTCACCGGGCCTGTCGAGGCCGGGCCGCCGAAGAAGCAGGTGCCGGCGTCGGGGCCGTTGGGGTTCGCGACGTCGCACTGGGCCGTCTGCCCCTGACGGCAGTACCGGCAGGTGCCGCACGAGACGGTCGAGTTGATGACGACGCGGTCGCCGGCGCTGAAGCCGCGCACGTCGTCGCCGACCGCCGTGACGACGCCGACGGCCTCGTGACCGAGGATCGTGCCCTCGGCCATCGGGGCCATGGTGCCGCGCACGAAGTGCAGGTCGGTGCCGCAGATCGCACTGCGGGTGATGCGGACGACCGCGTCGGTGGGGTCGACGATCGTGGGGTCGGCGACCTCGTCGAGTCGGATGTCGCCGATGCCGTGCCAGACGACTGCCTTCATGGGGGTGGTCCTTCCGTCGAGTCGATTCGCGACGGCGGCCGACCGGATCGTGCCGGTCCGCTGCCGTTACCCGGGTGACGGTAGGCCGCCTTCGCGCGGCGGGAGGTGTGCCCTGGCACAGAGAACGGGGGACGCTGCCTCCGCCCGCCGACCCGAGCGCATCCGCGGTGTACGGGCCTCAGACCGAGGGCTGCCCCGCGGCGTACCAGGCGGCGAGGCGCCGCAGGCCCTCGTCGACGCTCACGGCCGGCGCCCAGTGCAGGTCGCGCTGCGTGCGCCGCTGGTCGAACCAGTGGGCGGTCGACAGCTGCTCGGCGAGGAACCTCGTCATCGGCGGCTCGTCGGCGCCCGGGCGCACGGCCCAGACCCGTTCGACGAGTGACCCCGCGGCACGGGCGGCCGCGGCGGGCACCCGGAGGCGCGGGGCGGGCACCCCGGCCGCCGCGCAGATGCCGGCCATCAGGTCGGCGACGGTGCGGGGCTCGCCGTTGCTGATCACGTACGCCCGACCGCTGACCTCGTCGATGCGCTCGAGGGCGGCGGCGATTCCGGACGCCGCGTTGTCGACGTAGGTCGAGTCGATCAGGGCGGCGCCGTGGCCGAGCAGGGGCAGGCGGCCCGAGCGGGCCCGGTCGACGATGCGCTCGACGAGCTGCGTGTCGCCCGGGCCCCAGACGAGGTGCGGGCGCACGGCGACGACGTGCAGGTCGGCGTCGGCCGCCGCGAGGGCGACGCGCTCGGCCGCGGCCTTGGTGCGGGCGTAGTCGCCGCGGGCGTGACCGGGCGAGGCGGGCAGGGCGTCGTCGCCGACGATCGACGAGCCGGCGTGTGCCACCGAGGGCGACGACACGAACACCAGGCGTGACGCCGAGGAGGCGCGCATCGCCTCGACGAGGGAGCGCGTGCCCCCCACGTTGACGGCCTCGAACTCGGCCGCGTCACCGGTGAGCGACACCTTGGCCGCGAGGTGGACGACGGCGTCCTGGTCGCGGACGCCGGCAGCGACCGCCTTCGCGTTCGTCATCGAGCCGAGGACGTCGCGGGCCCCGGGCACACCCGACGGGCGCCGCTGGAGGGTCGTGACCTCGTGCCCTGCGGCGGCGACGGCCCGGGCCACGGCGCCGCCGAGCAGGCCGCTCGCCCCGGTGACCAGCACCCTCACGGCTGCTCCCCGCGCTCGGGGGCGGGCGCGTTCGTCGTCGTCGGTCGCCCCCGGCGGCCCGCGTCCGCCGAACCCGCCCGGGTGGGGGCGACGCCGCGGGTCACGGGCGGCGCATCCGTCCGCCCGACAGCACGGACGTGGCCCAGCCGGCGAGGCCGGTGCGGTCGATCTTGCTGTTGTGCCGGACGTCCGTCGGCAGCTGCGGCACGACGAGCACGGCGGCCACGGGTCGTCCCGACGCGCCGGCGACGGCCGAACGGACCGAGGCCGCCAGGGCTGCGGAGACCAGCCCCGGGAGACGAGCCGGGGGGACGGCCTCGGCGACGACGACGACCTGCTGCGTGCCGGCCGGGCCGACGCCGACGACGGCGGCGCGGGCGATGCCGGCCAGCGCCTCCACGGCCTGTTCGGACGCCACCGGCGTCAGGACGCCCGTGGGCGTCGTGATCACGTGGGGCAGACGGCCCTCGACCCAGAGGCGTCCCTGCGCGTCGAGGTGCCCGACGTCGCCGGTGCGGTGCCAGCGGGTCTCGGCGGTCGAGCCGAGGCGGCTCGCGCGGTGCGTCAGCCAGAGCCGGTCGTAGTGGTCCTCGACGTGCGGGGCCGAGACGACGATCTCGCCGGTCACGCCGACGTCGTCGACGAAGGCCGAGGAGGCGCGGCCCGCCTCGTCGAGAGGAGCGATGCGGACCGTCGTGGTCGCCCCGGGCAGCCCGACGCAGACGCCGCCCGCGTCGGGCGCACCCGCGGCGACGGCGGCTTCGCGGTCGGCGGTCGCCGCACGCACGCCCTCGAGCGTGACGTCGGTCAGCAGCAGGCCCTCGGTCATGCCGTACGGCGTGTGGGGCGTCGCGTTCGGCATGAGGTCGCCGGCAGCCGCCAGCAGCGTCTCGGAGACGGGCGCGCCGGCCGACAGGAACGTCTCGACGCCGGCCAGGGCACGGCGGTCGGTGGCGTCGAGGCCGTCGGCGGTCGCGACGACGTTGGCGAGCGCGGCGGGGGAGAGGAAGACGACGGTGGCGTCGACGGCCGCGGTCGCGGCGGCCACCGCCCGGGCCGTCAGGGTGCGGGGCTTCGTGACGTCCATGTCGGGCGTGACGCTCGTCGCTCCGAGGGCGGGCCCGAGCAGGGCGAACGGCGCGAAGCCGGCGACGAGTCCGGTGCCCGGCCCCACGCCGTACTGCTCGGCCAGGGCGTCGCGCAGGGCGGTCAGCTGGCCGTGACGGTAGACGACGCCCTTGGCGGGGCCGGTCGAGCCCGAGGTGAACAGGATCGCGGCCTCGGCGTCCGACGTCGGCGCCTCGGGCAGGTCGGCGAGGGCGTCGTGGGCCCGTCGGCCCAGGGCGGCGATCTCGGGCAGCGAGGCCTCGACGCCGAGGGCCTTCGCGGCGACCGGTGACAACGTCGTGGTCGAGATCTTTCGGCCGGGCCAGCCGAGGGCGGTCGCCGCGGTCAAGCCGGGCACCTGCCCGATGACGTGGTCGGGCCAGGCGCCGCGGACCGCACGGGTCAGGCCGCGGACGCCCAGGCCGGCGTCGGCCACGACCACGACGGCGCCGACGCGGACGCAGGCGTAGAGCACGGCGGTCAGATCGGCACCGGGCTGCACGAGCAGCGAGACCCGGTCACCCGGCCGCACGCCGTGCTTGCGCAGGCCGAGGGCGATCTCGCGGACGCGGCGGGCCAGCAGGCTCCAGCTGACCGAGCGGGGGCCCTCGGCACCCGCGGGGGCCATCTCGACGAGCGCGGTGGCCGGGCTGTCGGCAAGGGAGTCGAGGTGCGACCAGAGCGGGCGGTCCTGCGGGGAGGCGACCCGCGCCTCCTGGGCTCGGGGGGTGTCGGCGGTGTCGGCGTCGCCGGCGCCGGTGCCGGCCGTGCCGTCGGGCAGGCGGTCGCCGAGCCAGGTGAGCACGGCACCGGCGTAGTCGACGTCCTCGGCGACGAGGTGACCCGCGCCCTCGAAGCGGTGGACGTCGGCGTGCGGCAGCCGGTCGACGAGGTCGTCGAGGTACCGGTCGGAGAAGATCGGGTCGCGCGGGCCCCAGAGCATCAGGGCCGGCACGGTGAGTTTGCGCAGGCCCTCGGCGATGCGGTCCAGCTCGGGGCTGCTGACGTGCTCGTCGTCGACGGGGATGTCGGCCACGAAGCCGCCGATGCCCCCGCGCCGGTCGGCCTGGCGGTACGGCGCCCGGAAGCCCGCCCTCACCTCGGCCGAGAGCGGCGGGTGGGCGAGGCCGAGGGTGACGTCGAGGAATCCGGTCGTGCCGACGGTCGCCCGGCCCAGTACGCCGCGTGCGAGGGTGAGGCGCAGGGGCGCAGGGATCTTCTCGCCCTCGGGCTGGTGGATCGCGGTGTTCAGCAGCATCAGCCCGGCGAGCTGCCCGGGGTGGTCGACCGCCCAGCCCGACGAGACGACGCCGCCCCAGTCGTGGCCGAGGGTCACGACGGGCCCGGTGACCCCGAGGGCGTCCGTCAGGTCGCCCAGGTCGGCCACGCGACGGGCCAGGGTCTGCGGTGAGCCGGTGCGCTCCGAGAACCCCATGTCGAGCTGGTCGACGGCGACGACCCGCCAGGCGGGCCCGCCGGCGGCGGCGGCCTCGACCGTGCGGGCGACGAGTCGGCGCCACAGGTACGACCAGGTGGGGTTGCCGTGCACGCAGAGGATCGTGCCGACGGGTTCGGCACCCAGGGCCGCCAGCGCGTCGCCGTTGTCGAGGACGTGCCAGGTGCGGGAGGCGCGGTGCGAGCCGAGCCCGTACGGCACGTCGACGAGGCGCGACCACGACGGGTCGAGCCCGTCGAGACCCGCGGGGGGACGTGACGCCGGCGCCGTGGCGGAGGCGGACCGCGGGAGCCGACTCACCAGGCGAGCTCCATCATCGCGGTGTTGATGCCCGAGCCGACGCCCATCAGCAGCACGCGGTCGCCCTTGCTGAGGGTCTTGCTCTCTTCGACCAGCGTGATCGGGATCGACGCCGGGCCGACGTTGCCGAGCGTGGGGTAGGTCAGCGGGACGAGCTTCTTGTCGATGCCCGCGGCCTTGACGAAGGCGCCGGTGTGCACGTCGCTGACCTGGTGCATGATGTAGCGGTCCATGCGCTGCCAGTTCCAGTCGCGCTTCGCTTCTTTCCAGGCCGAGACGACGAGCTCCATGCCGCGCTTGAGCAGGGCCTTGGCATCGGTGAACATGCCGTCGACGCTGCCGACGCACAGGTCGTAGTTCTCCGTGGCGGCGCGCGTCACCCCGCCGACGATGCGGTGGCCCTCGGGGTGCAGGTCCGCCCGGCCGATGACGGCGGCGGCGGCACCCGAGCCGAGGGTCAGGCTGGCGAACTCGCTCATGAAGTCGTCGCGGCCGTAGCCCTTGGTGAGCAGGCGGTCGATCGTGTTGACCTGGACGTCGTCGGCGTCCTCGCCGTCGATGATGACGGCGTAGTCGACCTGGCCGGCGTCGATCAGCTGTGCCGCGAGCGTCATGCCGTTGACGAAGCCGAGGCAGGCGTTGGCGATGTCGAAGTTCGTGGCCGACGAGGGCAGGCCGAGGCCGTGGTGCAGGCGGACCGCGACCGAGGGCTCGAGGTGCGGACGCGTGACCGAGGTGTTGATCAGCAGGCCGACCTGGTCGGGGCGGATGCCGGCCTCGGCCATGGCGCGCTTGCCGGCGTCGATGGCCGCCGAGTCGAAGCTCTGCTCGGTGCTCCAGTTGCGGCGCTCGTACACGCCGGCGACGCGCTGCAGCAGGCCGGTCGGCAGCTTGAGGCGCTTGAGCACGGGCAGGAGCTTCTCGTCGATGCTCTCGGAGGTCGTGACCCGGTCGGCCATCGTGCTGGTGACCGACAGCAACGCGACGTTGCTGTGCCGGGTCGTAGCGTTTCCGTTCAACGGAACTCCCTGTCGAGTTGTGGCGGGGTGGGGCTGCACGCGCGCGCGGGGTCGCGAGCGGAGCCGAACGTCGTGGGCACCGGTCTGGTGCACCCGTCAGTTTACGGCGACGGACGCTGGGTGGTTGCCAGGTTGACGGGGCACGTCCATGCCGCGAACGGCATGCGGCGGGCGGGTGCGGCGTCAGGCCTCGGGGTCGCGGGGCAGCGCGATGATGCGACGCCGGTCGTCTCGGGACCACCAGACGAGGTCGGCGACGGCCCAGGTGACGGCCCCCAGCCCGGCCAGCACGACGACCACCGTGACGACGGTGACGCTGCCGCCGCCGACCGTCAGGGCGGCGACGATGCTCGCGATCACGACGAGCGCGCAGAACACCGTGACGGCGGGCAGCACGATGCCGCCGCGCTTGGTCAGCAGCCAGTTCGGCACGTCGGGGTCGACGTGCACGTCGCGTCGTCGCACGGTGCCTCCTCGGCAGGTCGGGTCCCGGCGATCGTAGCCCGCGCACCTTGTACCCTCGGGTGCATGAGCGACCTGCGGCGACCCTGGTTCACCCTGACGAAGACGGGCGCCGTGGTGCCCGCCGTGTTCGAGGTGCTGATCGGCGTGTTCGGCCTCGTCGTGCAGGTGCTCAACATCGCCTCGGGGGTGCCGGTCCAGGCGCTCACCGTGATCATCCTGGTCGTGGCCCTGCTGCTGATCGGGCAGGGCGTCGCCGACCTGGTCTGGTGGAGCAAGGACGGCCGACGCGCGAGGGCCCGCCAGGTCTGACCCGCGGCCGATCCGCACCGCCGGCAGCGGTCAGGCCGTCGCCTCCGGCCGGGGTCGCCGCAGCCGGTGCGTCGCGAGCAGCACGACGACGACCACGCCCACCCCGATGGCGGTGTCGGCTGTCCGGGCCGCCACGAGGGCGCCCACGTCGACCGGCGTGCCGCCGAGGGCGCGCATGCCGAGTGCCATCGGCGTGATGAACACGAGTGCGAGCCCGTAGTTGCGCACGATCAGCAGCTCGGTCGCGAACTGCAGCACCCCGAAGGCGACGATCAGGGCCGCGACGCCGGGCTGCCAGGCGAGCAGCAGGGCGGCGAGGCCCACCCCGACGAGGGTGCCGAGGAGGCGGTGGCCGGCCCGCACGAGCTGGCCCGCGGTCGCGGTCCCCACCACGGGCACCACGGCCGAGACCATCGCCCAATACGGGCTCTGCACGCCGAGCGCGACGCTGAGCAGCCCGGCCGCGATCGAGGCGACGAGGCAGACGGCCGCGTGGACGAGCGTCCGCCGGCCGTCCAGGGGTCTCGGCCCGCGCCTCCAGCGGCGTCCGTCGGCGGTGGCGACCGCCCGACGGCCGGCGGGCAGCAGGACGCCCGCGAGCGAGGCGAGCAGTGCGACCGCGAGGCTCGCCGGGGCGACGACCCCGGCCACGGCGACGGTCGAGGCGGTCGCCGGGACGAACGCCGTGACGCCCAGGCCGAAGACGAAGAAGAGCGGGCCGGGCGGACTCCACCGACGCAGGTCCGACACGGCCGACGCGAGGCCGGCCACGAGGCCGATCGCGACGACGGCCACCCACACCGAGGCGCCCGACGCCGCGAGGGCCGTGCCCAGCACGACGCAGGCGACCAGGCCGAGCCCTGCCTCGAGCTGCATCTCGAGGCGCTGGAAGCGCGGCAGACCGCGGCCGAACGCTGAGGCGAAGGCCCCGAACACCGCGTAGGGCGTCCACTCGACGTGGCCGATCAGCGCGAGCACGACCATCGGCACGAGCACCGAGACGGCGACGCGCGCCGCCGGGCGGTGGGCGCCGTCGTGCGGACCGAGGCGCACCAGGTCGCGTGGGTGCGGCAGCAGGCGGTGGGTGGGGGTGGTGGTCGTGATGGGGTGTTCCTCCGGTCGACGCGGCGTGGGCGCTCGTCGTCGAACTGCTTCACGGGTGAATGATCTCTCTTCACTTTACCCGTGAACCATCGCTAGCCTCAAGGGCATGAGCGACCACGACCCGCGCGACGCGATGGACGACGTCCACGACCGGTGGCGCGAGCTGCGACCCGACCTCGACGTCTCGGCCATCCCCGTCATCGGCCGGGTCAACCGGCTCGCCCGCATCGTGCAGCGGCGCAGCGACGACCTGCTCGCCGAGTACGGGCTCGGGCGCGCCGACTTCGACCTGCTCGCGGCCCTCACCCGGCGGGACGCCCCGACCACCCCGACGCAGCTCGCCGACGAGACGCTGCTGTCGCCGCCGGCCGTCACGAAACGTGTGAAGGGCCTGCTCGCGGCCGGCCTCGTCGACCGTTCACCGAACCCCGACGACCACCGGGGCTACTTCGTCGCGCCGACCGCCACCGGCCGACGGCTGATCGACCGCGTGCTCGAGGTCCAGCTCGCCGACGAACGGGCGATGCTGGCCGCCCTGCCCGAGGAGGCGCGCGCGGCCGTCGCGGACGGCCTGCGTCACCTGCTCGTCGCCCTCGAGGGCTGACGCCGACCGGCTCGGCGGGACGAGACTTGACCAGGGCTGCGAGGACGAGAAGGAAAGAGAGCCGGCCACGGGACTTGAACCCGTAACCTTCCGATTACAAGTCGGATGCGCTACCAATTGCGCCAGGCCGGCGAGGCTCGCCCATCTTACCCAGCCCGCGCCTCCTGCCCTGGTGGGAAGGGTGCGGCCGGTGCAGGATTGGCGCTTCGGGGGCGAGAAGTGGTGAAGTGGACCGAGCGCACCGCGCCCGTCCGACGCACCGACCTGAGGAGCCCCCTTGTCCACGATCTTGACCGCGATCGGTTCGCTCGCCCTGCTCTTCGTCAGCTTCGCCCTGTTCGCCTACTCGTTCGGCACCGGCGAGCCCAACGCGTTCGTCTTCTTCGCGGGCATCGTGCTGATGACCGGGTCGTTCTGGCTGCCCATCACGGTGATCGGCAACAGCCACAAGACCTGGTGACCGCGTCGGCGCCCCGGCCCGGGGCGCCGACGAACCGGCGCGCGTCGACCCGGGGTCACCCGTCGACTACGGCGTGCTGACGAACCGTTCGGGGTCGAGCAGCTTGCGCGGCTTGCCCTCGTCGTCGTCGCGACCGCCCACGTAGAGCCAGCCCAGCAGCTGCTCGCCGTCACGCAGGCCGTGCGCCGCGGCCACCTCGGGCGTGCGGGTCCACACGCCGGTGCGCCAGAACACGCCCCACCCCGCGTCGTCGAGCACGAGCGACAGCAGATGTGCGACGCCCGACGCGACGGACTCTTGCTCCCAGTACGGCACCTTGCGGCTCTCGCGGGGCGAGACCACGACCGCGATGATCAGCGGCGCCCGGAACGCCTTCTGCGTCAGCTTGTCGCGGGCGTGGCCCTCGGCCCCGCTCGCGTCGGCGAGCGACCGGCCGACGATCGACCGGTCGTCACCCCGGAACTCGAGCAGGCGCCAGGGGCGGAGCTCGGAGTGGTCGGCCACCGTCGCCGCCGACCGCACGGCGTCGAGCAGCTGCTCGTGCGTCGGCGCGACGTCGGTGACCTTCGACCGCGACCGACGACGCCGGGCGGCGTCGGCGACCGTGCTCACTACTCGGCGGCCTTGAAGTCGAGCGAGATGCTGTTCATGCAGTAGCGGTCGCCGGTGGGCGTGCCGAAACCGTCGGGGAACACGTGGCCCAGGTGCGAGCCGCAGTTCGCGCAACGCACCTCGGTGCGGGTCATGCCGAGGCTGTTGTCGTCGATCAGCTGCACGGCGTCGGGGTTCACCGACTCGTAGAAGCTGGGCCAGCCGCAGCCGCTGTCGAACTTGGTGCCGCTCTTGAACAGCTCGGCGCCGCAGGCGGCACAGGCGTAGGTGCCGGCGCGGCTCTCGTCGAGCAGCTCGCCCGTCCACGGGCGCTCGGTGGCGGCCTCACGCAGGACGGAGTACTGGTCGGCGTCGAGCTCCTCGCGCCACTGCTCGTCGGTCTTCTCGATCTTGTACGCCACGATGATCTCCTCGCTTGTCGGGACTCCTCATCCAACACGATCCGCCGCCGCTCGATTCCCGGCGTCCACCGGGCTGCCAGGCTCGCGGCGTGCAGACTCGTGGCGTGAGCACCTCCGAGCGGTTCGTGGCCGCGGCCCTCGCCTTCGACCGTGACGGCTCGCCCTCGCAGGCCGCCCTGGCCCGCGGCATCGCCGGCGACCCGGCGGCGCTCGCCGTCGTCGACCGGGCCGAGGAGGCGCGGCGCCAGCCCGTGCTCGTCCTCGCGGTCTGCCGATGGCTGGGTGCGCCGACCGGGCCCTGGTCGGCGCTGCGCCCCTGGCTGCTCGCCCACTCCGACGAGGTCGTGGCCGAACTCGGCCGCCGGCTCACCCAGACCAACGACGTGCGGCGCTGCGCCCCGCTGTCGATCGCGCTGGCCCGGGTGCCCGGGCCCGTCGCGTTGCTCGAGGTCGGCGCCTCGGCCGGCCTCTGCCTCGGCGTCGACCGGTACGGCTACCGCGCCGGCGACCACGTCTGGGGTGACCCGTCGAGCCCGGTGCAGCTCGACGTCGACGTCGACGCGGGGATCGACGGAGGGGTCGACGCGGCCCCGCTGCCCGACGGGCCGCTGCCCGAGGTCGTCTGGCGCGCGGGGCTCGACCTCGACCCCGTCGACGTGCGCGACCGCGACCAGGTGGCGTGGCTCGAGACCCTGTTGCCGCCCGAGCGCGGCGACCGGCACGAGCTGCTGACGCGGGCGGTCGCGCTCGCCCGCACCGCGCCTCCTCGGCTCGTCGCGGCGGACGCCGTCGACGGTCTCGCCGACCTCGCCGCCGAGGCACCGGACGGGGCGACGCTCGTCGTCGTGTCGACGGGCACGCTCGTCTACCTGCCGGGTCGGCGACGCCAGGCCTTCGTCGACGAGGTCGGCCGCCTGGGCGCGCGGTGGATCTCGTACGAACGGCGCGACCTGCTCACCGACGTCGTCGCCGACGTGCCGCCGGGCGTGCCGGCCGAGGACGCCTTCGCCGCGCTGGCCCTGGACAGACGGGCGATCGGCGTCGGCGACGCACACGGGACGCGCCTGCACCTCGTGTCGTGACCCCCGCCGCCGGGGCGTGCCACCGGATGCCGGACCACGCGCCCGGCCTCCGCGATCGGCCGCGGGCCCGCCCGTAGGATGACCCGGAACCGAGGGGAGGGCCGTGCCGATGGACGAGAACGCGACGGGTGACGACGTGCGCGCGAGTGCGCTGTCCGAGCGCGACCGCGCCGTGCTCGACTTCGAGCAGCGTGCCCCGGCGGCACCCGGTGCGCGAGAGGCCGCGATCCGTCGCGACCTCGGCCTCGGGGTCATCCGCTACCAGCAGTTGCTCAACTCGCTCATAGACCGACCAGATGCACTGGCCTACGCACCCATGCTCGTCGGCCGCCTGCAGCGACTGCGAGCCGCCCGCCACGACGCCCGAGCGACCCGTTCGTTCGGTCCGACCCACTGATCCACGAGAGAACCACGCATGCCTGCTTTCGACCGAGACCGGTTCGACGACGTCCCCGCCGACCTCGATCGCGTCGGCGCGCACCGTGCCGAGAAGCGCCCGGGCAGCGGCTGGGTCGCCTTCGCCTGGGCCGCCCTGGCGACCGGCGTGCTGGTGGGGGCCGGCGTCATCTACCTCGGCGTCGCGAACGACAGCTTCCAGTTCGTCAACCCGTCGTCGTCGAGTACGGCCGAGGCCGGGGCCGCCGAGACCGACACGGCCACGTCGACGCCCACGCCGTCGGCCAGCGAGTCGGTCGCCCCGCTCACCGACCCGTCGCAGGTCGACCCCGAGGTCACCACCGTCACGGTGCTGAACGGCACGGCCACGGCGGGCCTCGCCGGTGCCGCGTCGGACCGCCTCGAGACCGAGGGCTGGGTCGTCGGCACGCAGGGCAACGCCAGCGAGCGCGTCTCGACCTCGACCGTCTACTACTCGTCGGCCGCCGACGAGGCCGTGGCGCTCGGGCTCGCCCAGCAGCTCGGCATCTCGGACGTCGAGCTGACCGACGCCTTCCCCGGGGCCTCGGTCACTATCGTCCTCGGCGCCGACTACAGCGCCTGACGAGGGGCCGCCGAGGCGTCCCCACCGAGGAGGCGCGGGTCCCGTCGGGCCCTCACCGCGCCTCCCGTGTTACGCCCGTGTTTAATCACCGGTTAAATCCTCGCTTTCGGCGGGTGTTTCTCGGATCACCCGTGTTCTCAGGCTTTTCTCGCCGCTAGCATCGGGAACTGGTCGACCCTCACGGCTCGCCGACCTGGTGTTCTGCACGAGTGACGCTGCCCCGTCCGGGTGCGCAGGTCACTGCGTCGACGACCCGGCTCGGCGGCACCGCACGCGCCGTACGTACACAGCAAGGGGAGCGACACCATGGCACACGGGACCGTCAAGTGGTTCAACGCGGAGAAGGGCTACGGCTTCATCACCGTCGAGGAGGGCGGCCAGGACGTCTTCGTGCACTACTCGGCCATCGACATGAGCGGGTACAAGGTCCTCGAAGAGGGCCAGGCCGTCGTCTTCGAGGTCGGCACGGGCGACAAGGGGCCTCAGGCGGAGTCCGTCCGACTCGCCTGAACCCGGTCGACGCGCCCCGACGCGTCGACGCCCGCCGAGCACGCCGTCACGGTCCGCCGTGGCGGCGTGCTCGCGTCCACGGGCGCGGGGACGTCACTTGCACTCTCATCGGGCGAGTGCCAGAATCGTTGCTGGCACTCGCGACACGTGAGTGCCAATGCTTCTGCTTCATGACGTCCGGGAGGGACGAAAAACACACATGGCTAAGATCATTGCTTTTGACGAAGAGGCCCGTCGTGGCCTCGAGCGTGGCCTGAACATCCTGGCCGACGCGGTGAAGGTCACGCTCGGCCCGCGTGGTCGCAACGTCGTGCTCGAGAAGAAGTGGGGCGCTCCCACCATCACGAACGACGGCGTCTCCATCGCCAAAGAGATCGAGCTCGACGACCCGTTCGAGAAGATCGGTGCCGAGCTCGTCAAAGAGGTCGCGAAGAAGACCGACGACGTCGCCGGTGACGGCACGACCACCGCAACGGTGCTGGCCCAGGCCCTCGTCCGCGAAGGCCTGCGCAACGTCGCGGCCGGCGCCGACCCCATCTCGCTGAAGCGCGGCATCGAGAAGGCCGCCCAGGCCGTCTCCGACCAGCTGCTCGCCGACGCGAAAGACATCGAGACCAAAGAGCAGATCGCCGCCACGGCGTCGATCTCGGCCGCCGACCCCACCATCGGCGCGCTCATCGCCGAGGCCATCGACAAGGTCGGCAAAGAGGGCGTCGTCACCGTCGAAGAGAGCAACACCTTCGGCACCGAGCTCGAGCTCACCGAGGGCATGCGCTTCGACAAGGGCTACCTGTCGCAGTACTTCGTCACCGACCCCGAGCGCCAGGAGGCCGTCTTCGAAGACGCCTACGTGCTCATCGTCAACTCGAAGATCTCGAACATCAAAGACCTGCTGCCGATCGTCGACAAGGTCATCCAGTCGGGCAAGCAGCTGCTGATCATCGCCGAAGACGTCGACGGCGAGGCCCTGGCCACGCTGGTCGTCAACAAGATCCGCGGCATCTTCAAGTCGGTCGCCGTCAAGGCCCCCGGCTTCGGCGACCGTCGCAAGGCGCAGCTGCAAGACATCGCGATCCTCACCGGTGGTCAGGTCATCGCCGAAGAGGTCGGTCTCAAGCTCGAGAACGCCACGCTCGACCTGCTCGGCCGTGCCCGCAAGGTCATCATCACCAAGGACGAGACGACCATCGTCGAGGGTGCCGGCGACGACGAGCAGATCGCCGGACGCGTCCGTCAGATCCGCAGCGAGATCGAGGCGACCGACAGCGACTACGACCGCGAGAAGCTCCAGGAGCGCCTCGCGAAGCTCGCCGGTGGCGTCGCCGTCATCAAGGCGGGTGCCGCGACCGAGGTCGAGCTGAAAGAGCGCAAGCACCGCATCGAGGACGCCGTCCGCAACGCGAAGGCTGCCGTCGAAGAGGGCATCGTCGCCGGTGGTGGCGTCGCCCTCATCCAGGCCGGCAAGACCGCCCTGGCGAACCTGCAGCTCGAGGGCGACGAGGCGACGGGCGCGAACATCGTCCGCGTCGCGATCGACGCTCCGCTGAAGCAGATCGCCTTCAACGCGGGCATGGAGCCCGGCGTCGTGGCCGACAAGGTCCGCGGGCTCGACATCGGTTGGGGCCTCAACGCCGCGACCGGCGAGTACGTCGACATGCTGGCCGCCGGCATCATCGACCCCGCCAAGGTCACGCGTTCGGCTCTGCAGAACGCCGCGTCGATCGCCGGTCTGTTCCTCACGACCGAGGCCGTCGTCGCCGACAAGCCCGAGCGCAACCCGGCCCCGGCCGGCGACCCCTCGGGTGGCATGGACTTCTAGTCCGCACCGTCCGGCTGGCGCCGGGCACACGCACAAGGGCGGTTCCCCCTCGGGGGGAGCCGCCCTTCGGCGTTCCCGGTGCGCGGTGTCGCGGGGTGGCCCGGGTGCGCGGGGTGGCCCGGGTGTGCGGTGTCGCGGGGTGGCTCGGGTGTGGCGCTCTGTCCGCCCGGTGCACCCTCGCGTTCGGCGGTGGGCGATTTGCCTAGGCAGGGGTTGTGCGCCGCTTGAGGGGGTGGCTCGGGTGTGGCGCTCTGTCCGCTCGGGCCACCCTCGCGTTCGGCGGTGGGCGATTTGCCTAGGCAGGGGTTGTGCGCCGCTGGAGGGGGTGGCTCGGGTGTGGCGCTCTGTCCGCCCGGTGCACCCTCGCGTTCGGCGGTGAGCGATTTGCCTAGGCAGAGGTTGTGCGCCGCTCGAGGGGGTGGGGCGATGGGGCGGGGCCGGCCGAGCCGCGAGGTGCCGTGCAGCGAGCCACGGCCGCCGTGCGGCGAGCCACGGCCGCCGTGCGGCGAGCCACGGCCGCCGTGTGGCGAGCCGGCTCGCGGTCAGGCGGTGGTGCCGGCGGCGACCGGCTCGGCGGGCGTGGCGACGTCGGCGGGCATGAGGGGCAGGGCGACGCGGAAGGTCGCTCCGCCGCCGGGGGTGTCGCCGACGTCGACCGAGCCGCCGTGGGCGGCCACGATGCCCGACACGATGGCGAGCCCGAGGCCGCTGCCGCCGGTGTCGCGGGTACGCGACGAGTCGGCGCGCCAGAACCGCTGGAAGATCTTCTCGCGGATCTGCGGCGGGATGCCCTCGCCGTGGTCGACGATGGCGACGGTGGCGACGCCGCGCGACGGGTCGGACTGCACGACCAGCTCGATCGGGCTGTCGTGCTCGGTGAAACGCATCGCGTTGCCCATCAGGTTGGTGATCACCTGGCGGATCTTGTTCTCTTCGCCGTGCACGATCGCGGGTGCCTCGAACCGCTGCACCTCGTCCTGCAGCTCGGCGGCCGTGACCGTGTCGCCGTTGCGCACCGCCCGGGCCCGCAGGCTCCGGAGGCGCGCGAGGGTCGCGCCCGCGAACGAGATCGGCCCCGTCGCCCCGGGTGCGGCTGCTCCGAGCGTCGCGCCCGGCGCGGACGGCGTGGTCGCGGCCGGGGGAGCGGCCTGGGGGAGGCGCCCGTCGACGGTCGCGTCGTCCCCGTCGACCGGTGCCTCGAGCGGCGGGGCGACCGGCTCGAGCACGATCACGTCGATGTCGCGGTCGGGGTTCGACGCCATCGTGTCGAGGGCGGAGTCGCGGGCGAGCTGCACGAGGTCGACCGGGCCGAGCTCGAGCGGCTTCGACTCGTCGAGGCGGGCCAGGGCGAGGAGGTCTTGCACGAGCACCCCCATGCGGATCGCCTCCTTCTCGATGCGGTCCATCGCCTGGGCGACGTCTTCCGGCTTGGTGAGCGCACCCATGCGGTAGAGCTCGGCGTACCCGCGCAACGACACGAGCGGCGTGCGCAGCTCGTGGCTCGCGTCGCCGACGAAGCGTCGCATCTGGTCGATCGTCTTGGCCCGGTCGTCGAAGGCGCTGTCGATGCGACTGAGCATCGTGTTGAGCGACCGGTTGAGGCGACCCACCTCGGTGTTCGGCGTGGTCGAGTCGAGGCGCTGGGTGAAGTCGCCGTCGGCGAAGCGGGCGGCCGTGGCCTCGACGTCGCGCAGCGGGGCGAAGGTCGACGTGACGAGGAGGCGCGTGAGCGCGGCCCCCAGGACGACCACCGAGAGCCCGAAGCCCAGGAAGATGCCGCCGAAGCGGCCGATGGTGGCGTTGGTGCTGGCCAGGTTGGTGCCGGCGACGATCGTCGCCGGGACGAGCGACACGGTGCCCTGGGCGTCGGTCGACTGCAGCTGGGTGGGGTGGGCGTAGAGGCGCCACTCGTTGTCGCGGCTCGTGCTGTACCGGATGAACGCCTCGTCCATCGGGGCGCCCGAGATGCCGAGACCGGTCAGCACGGGGGCGTCCGTCGAGCTCGACAGCTGGCTGCGGGTGTCGCAGATGAGGTCGCCCTCGTCGTCGAGGATCGCCACGTAGCTGCTCGTCAACCCGCCGAAGTTGACCGTGCACGACCGGGAGTCGGACGAGTCGATCAGCGCGCCGTTCAGGTTGCGGGCCGAGTTCTCGAGCGACGTGTCGACCTGACCCATCAGGTACGTGCTGAGCACGGTCATCGTGCCGAGGCCGGCGACGACGAGGCCGAGGGTGACCAGGGTCACCGTGATGCCGGTGATCTTGGTGCGGATGGAGATCTCGTTCCACCACTGCGAGAGGCGTGCGTGCATGGGGTCAGACGTTAGCGGAGCCGGCTGGGGGTCGACACGACGATGCCCGACCGCACGGGGCGGTCGGGCATCGTCGTGTCGGCGCCCGTCGGACGAGCGGCCGCTCAGGCCTTGGAGGCCTTGAGCATGTAGCCGAAGCCGCGCTTCGTCTGGATGATCGGTTCGGTCGAGAACTGGTCGAGCTTGCGCCGCAGGTACGAGATGTAGCTCTCGACGATGCCGGCGTCGCCGTTGAAGTCGTACTCCCACACGTGGTCGAGGATCTGGGCTTTCGACAGCACCCGGTTCGGGTTCAGCATGAGGTAGCGCAGCAGCTTGAACTCGGTGGGGCTGAGCTCGATGGCCGTCTCGCCGATGGTGACCTCGTGCGTGTCTTGGTCCATGGTGAGCTCGCCGGCGCGGATGATCGCGTCTTCGTCCTCGTTCATCGTGCGGCGCAGGATCGCCTTGATGCGGGCGACGATCTCGTCGAGGCTGAACGGCTTGGTGACGTAGTCGTCGCCGCCGACCGTGAGGCCGGTGATCTTGTCTTCGGTGTCGTCCTTCGCCGTGAGGAAGAGGATCGGCGAGGTGTAGCCCGACGACCGCAGTCGCTTGGTGACGCCGAACCCGTTCATGTCGGGCAGCATCACGTCGAGGATGATCAGGTCGGGTTCTTCTTCGAGGACGGCCGAGATGGCCTGGGCACCGTTGCCGACCGCTCGGACGGCGAAGCCCGCGAAACGCAGGCTCGTGGTCAACAGGTCGCGGATGTTGGGCTCGTCGTCGACGATCAGGATCTTGGGGCCGTCACTCATGCGCCCAAGTATCTGCGCGCCTCCTCGGTGTTTCCTGTGAGCACGAGGCACGTCCGCCGCGAGCCGTCGGAACGGCAGCCCTCAGGTGGCCGAGACGATCGGCGGCCGAGCGGCTCAGGCGTCGGGGCCGGCCCACTCGACGTTGGGCACCAGCGCGACGCGCGTCGTGAGCTCGAGCAACTCGTCGGGCACGGCCAGCGTGAAGTCGACGCCCTCGCGCCGTTCGAGCACGGCGGTGTAGCCCGAGGCGCGGGTGATCTGCCAGCCGGGGAACTCCTCGACCGAGGCCGCGACGACCTGCGCCTCGGAGGCGTCGTCGGTGGCGCCGATCGCGGTCAGGCCGGCGAAGAGGTGGTCCTTCACGGGTGAGCCGGCGAGCAGGTCGCTGCGCTCGATGACCTCGGGGTCGGGGCTCCAGGTCACGACGCTGAGGGTCGCGCCCGCGTGCAGCCCGCCCTGCACCTCGTACGTGCGCGCGACCGAGACGACCACCGACGGGTCCCACTCGGCGAAGCGGGCGACCTGGCCGCGGAACTCCATGGCGTCGTGGTCGAGCGAGGCCACGAGGGGGCCGAAGGTGGCGAACGGCGCCTGGTCGGCGGCGAAGACCCGACGCAGGGAGTCGCGCCACAGCTCGTCGTCGCCCAGGGGCAGGTCGGCGCCCTGTTCGTCGCTCACGCGGCGACCACCGGCGAGTCGAGGATCGTGTAGCTGTAGCCCTGTTCGGCCAGAAAGCGCTGGCGGTTCTGGGCGAAGTCCTGGTCGACCGTGTCGCGGCTGACGAGCGTGTAGAACGACGCCGGCAGCCCGGACTTCTTGGGCCGCAGCAGACGGCCGAGGCGCTGAGCCTCTTCTTGCCGCGAACCGTACGAGCCGCTGACCTGGATCGCGACGGTCGCCTCGGGCAGGTCGACCGAGAAGTTCGCGACCTTCGAGACGACGAGCACCTTGAGGTCGCCCTCGCGGAACCGCTGGTAGAGGCGCTCGCGCTCGTCGACGGGGGTGCTGCCGGTGAGCGTCGGGGCGTCGAGCACCGCGGCGAGCTCGTCGAGCTGGTCGAGGTACTGGCCGATCACGAGGATCTGCTCGCCGTCGTGCCGCGCCACGAGGTGCTTGACCACGTCGAGCTTCGCCGGGGCCGTCGCGGCCAGCCGGTAGCGCTCGTCGTCGGGTGACGCGGCGTACTCGAGCCGCGCCTCCTGCGGCAGGTCGACCCGCACCTCGTAGCACGAGGCGGGCGAGATGAAGCCCTGGGCCTCGATCTCCTTCCACGGGGCGTCGAAGCGCTTGGGCCCGATCAGGCTGAAGACGTCGCTCTCGCGGCCGTCCTCACGCACGAGGGTCGCGGTGAGGCCGAGCCGGCGGCGGGCCTGCAGCTCGGCCGTGAGCTTGAAGACGGGCGCGGGCAGCAGGTGCACCTCGTCGTAGACCACGAGCCCCCAGTCGAGCGCGTCGAGCAGCGAGAGGTGCGTGTACTTGCCACCGCGACGGGCGGTGAGGATCTGGTAGGTCGCGATGGTGACGGGCTTGACCTCTTTCACCGAGCCCGAGTACTCGCCGATCTCGTCCTCGGTCAGCGAGGTGCGCTTCAGCAGCTCGTCGCGCCACTGCCGCGCCGAGACCGTGTTGGTGACGAGGATCAGCGTCGTGGTGCCGGCGGCGGCCATGGCCCCGGCGCCGACCAGGGTCTTGCCCGCCCCGCAGGGCAGCACGACGACGCCCGAGCCGCCCTCGAAGAAGTTGTCGATGGCCTTCTGCTGGTAGTCGCGCAGGTGCCAGTCGCTCTCGTCGAGGTCGATGGCGTGCGGGGTGCCGGGCGTGTAGCCGGCGTGGTCCTCGGCGGGCCAGCCGAGCTTGACGAGCTGCTGCTTGACCTCGCCTCGCGCCCAGGGCAGGAGCTCCCACAGGTCGTCGGCCCGCTTGACGCCGAGCAGCTCGCCGACCTTCTTGGCACGGGTCACCTCGCTCAGCACCGAGCTGTCGGTGCCGCGCAGCAGCAACTGGTCGCCGTCGCGCTCGATGACGATGCGACCGTAGCGCGCCACCGTCTCGGCGATGTCGACGCTGACGCTCTGCGGCACGGGGAACTTGCTGTACTTCTCGAGCGTGCCGAGCATGTCGTCTGCGGTGTGCCCGGCGGCCCGGGCGTTCCAGAGACCGAGTCGGGTGATGCGGTAGGTGTGCACGTGTTCGGGCGCGCGTTCGAGCTCGGCGAAGACGCTCAGGTCGTGCCGCGCGTCCTCCGCCTGCTCGTGCGCGACCTCGAGCAGGACGGTGCGATCGCTCTGCACGATCAGGGGTCCGGTCATGAGGGACGAGTCTAGGCGCGCCTCCTGCCGTCGCTCACAGCGGGGCACCGCCCCGCCGGGACGAGGAGGCGCGGGTCGGCCGACGGGGCCGCCCGCGTCAGTCGCGACTCGCGACCGCCACCACGTTCTTGAGCGGCAGCGTGCGCTCGACGTCGGACTTCTTGTCGCGGCCCCGGACGCGTCCGCCGCCGATGCCCGTGGGCTCCATGTCGAGCGTGGTCGTGCTGCCGTCGGGCATCGCGACCGTCACCGTGACGGTCAGGCGGCCCTTCACGGCGGCGTCGAGCTGGCGGGCGATCCAGGCGCGGTCGGTCGACTCGTCGCCGGCGGCGTCGTCGGTGTGCAATCGGGTGACCAGCTCGCGCAGCGGGTCGCGCGTCTCGACCGGGGTCGGGCGACGCGGCCGGCGGCGCGACGGGGGTGCGACCTCGTCGCCGCCGTCGTCGACCACGACGACCGGGTAGCGCTCGTCGCTCAGCGACCAGAAGACGGTGTCGCGTTCGAACCGGCTCGCGACGGTCGTGGCGTCGACGCGGGTGAGGCCGAGGGGCGACAGCGACTGGTCGACCTCGAGGGTGTCGAGGCTCGCACGGTCGTCGGCGACGACGAGCGACAAGGCGTCACCCGGTGCCCCCGCCGGGGCGCGGCCGGGGACGACGGCGCGGACCCGGTACCGGCCGTGCCGTTCGGCGCTCTGCTGGATCAGGTAGTCGAGCGGCTGGGGGATGCCCGTCGACGAGATGCCGCCGAGGAAGTCCCGCAGGGTCTCGGCCGTCTCGCCCTCGCTCAGCGCGCGCTGCAGTCCGCCCTCGGTGATGCGGTAGGTGGCCGCGAGGCCCGCGCTCTCGACGACCGCGATGACCCGCAGCCGGGCGTCGATCGCGGGCGAGAGCGGGCCGGGCGAGACGACGCTGAGGTCGTGCTGCAGGTACACCTGCTCGACCGCGTCGGGCAGCAGGGCGGCCACGCGGGCGCGGGCGGCGGCGGGCCCCTCGCGGAACAGGGCGACGGCAGCCGACGTCGGGGTGTCGTCCGAGGTCAGGCCGAGCACCTCGGCGCTGCGTGAGAAGGCGGCGATGCGCTCGGTGATCCAGCTGCCGCCGGCCGGGTACGACCAGTCGGAGAACTCGCGCAACGGCAGGCCCCACGACGTGTCGACGCGCTGCTCGAGCACCGTGAGGATCTCGCTCGGCAACGAGCCGAGCCATGCCCGCGTCAGCGTCTGCCACCGGTCGGGCCAGGAGGCGCGGAGCCAGTCGGTCGCGTCCGCGGCCACCACCCAGCCGTCCGGGCTCGGGGCCGCGAGCCCGGCCCGCACGGCGATGGCGAGCACGGTCGCCACGTCGTCGACGTCGATGCGGGCCGCCTCGGCCAGGCGCCTCGTCTCGGGCAGGGCCAACCCGCCCTTGGCGAGCTCGCGCGCCGGCGACTGCTCGAGGGCGCGCAGGATCTCGGCCACCTCGATTACCACCGCGTACAGGCGTTCGGCCGAGCGCGCGTCGGCTTCGTCACGGGCCTGGTCGAGGACGGTCTCGAGCACGACCGGCGGTCGCTCGGCGGTCAGCACGTCGAGGGCCAGGGCGGGATCGTCGTCGAGGCGATCGCCGACGGCGTCGAGCGTCGCGACGGAGGTGCCGCGTCGCACCACGAGGAAGGCCTCGTCGAGTCGCTCGAGGGCGACGTCGACGGTCTCGCGGTCGACCTCGAAGGCGGCGTCGATGCGGTCGTGCACGGCGTCGACGTCGCCCGGCACCCGGACGACCTGCAGCACGACGAGCGCCACCCGGTCGAGGTGGGCCAGGGCGTCGCGGACGCTGGCCGGCTCGAGCAGGACGTCGGCGAGGTCGAAGGCGTCGTGGACGCTCGACGCCCGGACCTGCCGGCGCGCGAGGCGGCGCAGCAGGTCGTCGTCGTCGACGGCGCGCAGGACGCCCGCGAGGTCGAGTGCACTAGCCATGGTCGAGGCCTCCAGCCGTCGTGCAGCCCGGGTCTGCGGTTACCGTCTGGTGCCCCGCGAGTCGCGGCTGCGACGCACGGCGCTCGCCACCACGAATGCCAGCAGCATCGCGAAGGCGATCGGGAGCCCGATGAGGGGCAGGATCGTGAGGGCGGGCCAGACGCCGACGGTGAAGTCGGCGACCCGCATCGCCGTGCCGACGAGCCTCGTGAAGAACGCGAGGACCGAGACGACGACGACGGCGAGGATCATGAAGAGGAGGACGCGCTCTGTACGATTGACGTCAGAGGGCGCACTCGTCTCGATCTTCTTGGCCACGGGTCAACGATAGTGCGGTGCGGCCCTACCCGGCGATCTAAGCTGGGGCGACCCACCCCCAGGGTCACCCGTCTTCACGAGAGGTCCAGTCATGCCCACCGGCAAGGTCAAGTTCTACGACGACGAGAAGGGCTTCGGCTTCATCAGCAGCGATGACGGCCAAGAGGTCTTCCTCCACGCGTCGGCCCTGCCCGCCGGCACCGTGGGTGTCAAGGCGGGCACCCGCCTCGAGTACGGCATCGCCGACGGCAAGCGCGGCGCGCAGGCCCTGTCGGTCCGCGTCCTCGAGGCCGCGCCCAGCCTCGCCAAGATGAACCGTCGCTCGGCCGACGACATGGCCGTCATCGTCGAAGACCTCGTCAAGGTGCTCGACAAGGCCGGCGGCGATCTGCGTCACGGTCGCTACCCGCAGAACGGCGCCCGCATCGCCGTGCTGTTGCGCACCGTCGCGGACTCGTTCGATGCCTGAGGCCGCCTCGCGCACGCGCTGGTCCGAGCTCGCCCGTCGCGCCCTGACCGAGATCACGCCCGACGAGACGATCGGGGCCGAGGCCGACCCCGTCGACGACGAGGCCGGCGTCACCTCGGTGCGCTTCGCCACGCTGCTGCCCGGCTACCCGGGCTGGCACTGGACGGTCAGCGTCGCCCACCTCGACGGTGAAGACCCCTCGGTGCTCGAGGCCGAGCTGATGCCCGGCGACGGCGCCCTGCTCGCCCCGGACTGGGTGCCGTGGGCCGACCGCCTCGCCGAGATGAAGGCCCAGGAGGCGCGCGACGGCGACGAGGACGACGACGATTCCGACGACGACGAGTCGGACGACGACGACGACGATTCGGACGATTCCGACGACGACGAGTCGGACGACGACGACTCGGACGACGACGGGCCCGGTTCGATCGTGCACGGTGGCGACGTCGACGGCGTCGACATCGACGACCTCGTCGACGACTCGGACGACGACGCTTCCGACGACGACGACTCGGACGACGACGACGACGACGACGACGCCTCCGGCGGCAATGCCGCGGACGCGCCCGTCGTCCCGGCGGCCCATCCCGAGGCCGACCTCGACGACGACTCGCACGACGACGACTGGGACGGCGAGGACGAGGACCCGCTGAGCAGGCGACGGAAGTAGTCCCTCGGCCCCGACCCGCGCCTCCTGCGGTCGGGCTCCACGACGAAGGCCCCGACACGATCGTGTCGGGGCCTTCGTCGTGCGGATGATCGGTCAGAGGGCGTCGACGACGTACTCGATCGAGCGGATCAGCTGGCGCACGTCGTCGGGCTCGATGGCCGTGAAGGTCGCGACGCGCAGCTGGTTGCGGCCGAGCTTGCGGTAGGGCTCGGTGTCGACGACGCCGTTGGCGCGCAGCACCTTCGCGATGGCGGACGCGTCGATCGACTCGGCGAAGTCGATGGTCGCGACGACCTGTGAGCGGTGCGACGGGTCGACGACGAACGGGGTCGCGTACTCGGAGGCGGTGGCCCAGTCGTAGAGCGCCGACGACGACTCGCGCGTGCGGGCGTCGGCCCAGGCGAGGCCGCCGTTGTCGAGCATCCAGCGGGTCTGGTCCTCGAGCAGCAGCAGGGTGGTGAGGGCGGGGGTGTTCAGGGTCTGGTCGAGCCGCGAGTTGTCGACGGCGTTCTTCAGGCTGAGGAACTCGGGAACGTACCGCCCGCTGGCGGCGATGCGCTCGACGCGCTCGATCGCGGCGGGGGAGAAGAGGGCGAACCACAGGCCGCCGTCGCTCGCGAAGTTCTTCTGCGGTGCGAAGTAGTAGACGTCGGCCTGCGAGGCGTCGAAGTCGATGCCACCCGCGGCGCTCGTCGCGTCGACGACCGTCAGGGCACCGGGGTCGCCGGCGACCCGCGTGACCGGGGCCATGACGCCGGTCGAGGTCTCGTTATGCGGCCAGGCGTAGACGTCGACGCCCTCGACGACCTCGACCTCGGCGAGCGATCCGCCCTCGGCCGTGATCACGTGGGGGGCCTCGAGCCAGGGGGCGGCGTTCGCCTTCGCGAACTTCGAGCCGAACTCGCCGAACGACAGGTTCTCGGCCCGCTTCTCGACGAGGCCGAACGCCGCGGCGTCCCAGAACGCGGTCGAACCGCCGTTGCCGAGCACGACCTCGTAGCCCTCGGGCAGGTGGAACAACTCAGCCAGCTCGGCCCGGACGCGACCGACGAGGTCCTTCACGGGGGCCTGGCGGTGCGAGGTGCCGAGGATCGACGCGCCGGCGGTCACGAGGTGCTCGAGCTGGGCGGCCCGAACCTTCGAGGGACCGCAGCCGAAGCGGCCGTCGGTGGGCAAGAGGTCAGTGGGAATCCGGATGTCCGCCATGCGCTCGATCCTACTGACGCGGCGCGGGGCCCAGCGTGCAGCCGGTAGGCTTGCGGGGTAGTCCACGTGTTCCACCGGGAGGCCCCTGTTGACCGATCTCGTCGACACCACAGAGATGTACCTGCGCACGATCCTCGACCTCGAAGAAGAGAACATCGTGCCGCTGCGTGCGCGCATCTCCGAGCGTCTCGGCCACTCCGGTCCGACCGTGTCGCAGACGATCGCCCGCATGGAACGCGACGGTCTCGTCGTCGTGTCGGGCGACCGTCACCTCGAACTGACGCACGACGGCCGCACCAAGGCGACCCACGTCATGCGCAAGCACCGTCTCGCCGAACGTCTGCTCGCCGACGTCATCGGCCTCGACTGGGCGTACGTCCACGACGAGGCCTGCCGGTGGGAGCACGTCATGAGCGAGCAGGTCGAACGTCGACTGCTCGACATGCTCGACCACCCGACCGAGTCGCCCTACGGCAATCCCATCCCCGGTCTCGACGAGCTCGGCGACTCGCCCGCGGGGCGCTTCCTCGACGGCGTCGTCAACCTCGTCGCCGTGCTGGCCGAGAACCCCGAGGGCGTCACGCGGCCGATCCGACGCCTGGCCGAGCCGGTGCAGTTCGAGCCCGAACTGCTGCAGCAGCTGCAGGGCGCGGGCGTCCTGCCCGGTGGGGTCGCGACCGTCCGCTCGGCAGGGTCGTACGTCTTCGTCCAGGTCGACGGGCACGACGAGGGCCTCGAGCTGCCGACCGAGGTCGCGCAGCACATCTACGTCGGGCTCTGACCCCGCAGGCCCCGACTTTCCGGGGGTCGACCGGCGTCCGAACAGCCGACGCGGGGTGACGCGGGTTTCTTGCGTTCGTGCGCCGCGCCTCCTGCGTTCTGCTGCGGATCACGCAGGGCTTTACCGATTCGTTACAAATCTCCCTCTGAAGGATGATTTCACCGCGGGCCTCAGGTACAGTCGCTGAGTCCCCAGGCCACTGAACCGGCCGTCGGACCCGTGGCAGGACGTCTCTCGCGCCCGTCTCCTGCCGTGTGTCGTTGCGATCAAGACGAACGGACGGGGCAGCTTCCCTAGGGCTGTCGAGACGCAGGAGACCCACCCTCTTGACGCTTCCCGGCTCAGACCCCACCCCCGACTCGCGCCCGAACCGCACCGTCGCCACCCGCACCCCCGCCGACCTGCCGACCCGCTCGTCCCTGCGTCGTGCGCAGGCCGCCGCTGCCGCACCCGCCGCCCGGTCGGGTCGCCCGTCGGTGAAGCGCAGCGTGGTCTCGGTGACCGTCATGACCCTCACCGCCGGCCTCATCGGCACGATGGCCCTGCCGGCCTTCGCGTCGAACCCCGGCGCGGCGAACGGCCCGAGCGTCGGTGCCTCGTCGACGGCCGCCTCGACCAGCCACGCGCAGAACGTCGCGGTGGGCGACGACGTCGCCCTGGCCGACGCGACGCGTGACGGCTACACGGCGACGTCGCAAGAAGACCTCAACGCGGCGGCCCTGGCCAGCCAGCGCGAGGCCGAGCGAGCAGCCCTGGCCGCGAGCTACGCCAGCTACACCGGCCCGACGGCGGCCGAGAACGTGGCGGCGTCGTCGTCCGGTTCGGCCTCCGCCTCGGCGACCGGCACCGTCGCGACGCCGGGCGCGTTCAGCCTGAGTGCCGTCTACGACACGGCTCTGCAGTACGTCGGCACCCCGTACGTCTTCGGCGGCGCCACCCCCGCCGGCTTCGACTGCTCGGGCTTCGTGATGTACGTCTACTCGCAGTACGGCATCTCGCTGCCGCACTCGGTCACCCGCCAGGGCGCCATGGGCACGCCCATCTCGGCCGCCGAGGCGCAGCCCGGTGACGTCGTGATCTTCAACGACGGGTCGCACGACGGGTTCTACGCCGGCAACGGCATGATCCTCGACGCGCCGAAGCCCGGCGGGTTCGTCAGCGTGCGGCCGCTCTGGACGAGCGCCGTGCACTACGTGCGCTTCGGGGCGTAGCCGACCCGCGCCTCCCACGCTCGGCCCGTCTCGCGACGGGCTCCGCGTGAACAACCTGTGAAGGGCTGTTCTGCCTCTAGGCAGCGCGGCCCTTCCGGGGTTAACCTGGCGACCTCGGAGTTCCGCTGAGACCAGGAGCGTCACATGCCTCGTACGACCGCCACCCGCACCATGGGTGCGCTGTCGTACGAGCACATACGACACCCCGCCATGTGACAGAGCACCGTCCCCGTGACGGTGCTTTTTTCGTGTCGGCGGGCCTGCTGGGCCGGCGATGCCCCGAGAGATCGAATCCCTGGAAGCCGTCCAGGGTGCTTCGAAAGGGAAAGCATGCGCACTCTCGTCCTGAACGCCGGTTTCGAACCCCTCGCCGTGGTGTCCGACCGGCGGGCCCTCGTCCTCGTCATGAGCCAGAAGGCGACCGTCGTCGCCGCCGACGCGGAGCACCCCGTGCTCGGGGCGGTGATGTCGTGGGATCGTCCGTCGGTCATCGTGCTGACGCGGTACGTCCGCATCCCGCACACGCGGCAGATCCCGGTGTCGCGCCGCGGGGTCATGCGGCGCGACGCACACCGCTGCGCGTACTGCGGCCGGGCGGCGACGACCATCGACCACGTGCAGCCCCGGTCGCGCGGGGGCGCGGACAGCTGGGAGAACCTCGTCGCGTGCTGCCTCAAGTGCAACAACCTCAAGAGCGACCGCACCCCGCACGAGATGGGCTGGGAGCTGCGCTTCAGGCCCAAGGCACCCCACGGGGTCGGCTGGGTCGTGCGCGGCATGGAGCGGACGCAGGCGGACTGGGACGAGTACCTCACCGCCGCGTGAGTCCGGCCTGCTCGGTGCAGGCCGGGCGGGCGGGCGGGCGGGCTGCTTCGCACCGCGTTTCGTGCATCGCACCGTGACTAGTCGGGGTGCACTGCACGAAGGGCGGTGCAGTGGTCTCGAGGGCCGGACGGCAGGAGGCGCGGGTTCGGTAGACTCGGACGGTCAGCCTCTGTAGCTCAATGGAAGAGCAGTTCCGTCCTAAGGAAAGGGTTGGGGGTTCGAGTCCCTCCAGGGGCACCCCTCGCCGGCGCCGATCGACTACGCAGGGAGTTCGGGCAGGGCCAGGAGTGCGATGCCCAACGCGGCCGCCAGCGTTCCCAGGGCGGTGACCGCCACGCCCGGTACGGCGCTGCCGCCGTCCCGCTGCCGGATGATCAGGATGCCGCCGACGATTCCGACGAGCCCGAGGATGAGGAGGGTGATCGAGAACACCATGGGTGGCCTTCCGGTTGAGGGGAGCGGTGCTGACATCGGCGAGCCTGTGTCGGGGGAGTGTCTGGCGCACACGCCACCGTGAGTGCCCATCCGAGCTCAGACGATCGGGAACAACGCTACCTGGAGGCCGGAGTCGCGGCCGGGCCAGAGTAGAGCGCATGCCCTCCGCTCGCGACACCGCCACCACCACCCGTTACGACCGGCAGATCGGGCGCCGTGACCTCACCGAATGGCGGTCCGCCGCGGGCCAACGGCTCGCCTCGCGGCACAAGACCGTCGCGCAGAAGGTCGGCGCCCGGCGCGCGCTCGTCGCGACCCTCGCCGTCGGGGGCGGCGTCGCGATCGCGGCGACGGCCGGGGCGGCCTACATCTACGACGGGGTGACGGGCCGGGACGGCATCGAGAGCCTCGACCGCCCGGCGCTCGAGCGGGCGAAGCGGCTCCGCTCGCCGTTCATCAACGGCGCGGCCGCCACCATCGCCCACGTCTTCGGCCCGATCGCCCTGCCGGCCCTCACCGTCGGCGCCGCCGCGGCCTTCGGCATCCGTGACCGTCACCCCAGCCCCGTCACCCTCGTCGTGGCGGCCGGAGCGGGTTCGCTCGCGATGACGGTCGTGGGCAAGAAGCTCATCAAGCGCAACCGGCCCGACCGTCACGAGGCCATCCCGCCCTACGAGAAGTCACCGTCGTTCCCGTCGGGGCACACCCTGAACACGACCACCATCCTCGGCGTGCTCGCCTACCTGCTGGCGCTCCGGCAGCGCAACCAGGCGCCGCAGGTGGCGATCGTCGGGGCCGCCGCCGGAACGGCCGGCGTCGTGGGGCTGTCGCGCGTGCTGCTCGGGGCGCACTGGTTCACCGACGTCGCCGTCGGGTGGGTCACCGGCATCGGATGGCTCTCGCTGATCGTCACGAGTCACCGCCTCTACCTCAGCACCCAGGACGACGACGACGTCCACGAGTGACGACGCATCCACGAGAGACGGGCTGACCGACGTTCCGAGTCGCTCGTGGTCTCGAGCGTGACCTCTGAGTCGTCCTGGTCGACGACGGTGAGCGTCTGGTCGGTCGGCTGTCGTCGGCATCGCGGGGCGGGGTCGTCGCCGTCCCCCGGTGACGACACGCTAGCCCTGCCTGTGCCCGGCTTGCTATGGTCGGCCCGCCGGCGTGTCCGGCAAGGGGGCGGGGGCGTGTTCGTGTCCGCCCTGCCGCCTGCGCAGCGCGCGCCGCCCCGTGAGGACTCCCGTGAGCATCGACCGTCTGATCTCCTCGTCGTCCCGTCGGCCACGTCGGCTCGTCCCGGTCGTCCTGCTCGCCGTGGGACTCGTCGTCGCCTCGTCGGCATGCGCGACGGAGCCATCGGCCGCCGGGCGTCACGAGCCTTCCGCTCGACCGCCTGCAACCTCGCCCGACCTCGATCCTGCCGACACCGCGCCTCCCGGCGTCACCCCGGAGCCGACGATGCAGACCGCTTCGCTGCCGACGTCGTGCGACGACGCACTTCCACCGGCCGAGGCGGCCGAGGCGGTGGGCGATCGGCCGGTCGTCGAGCTCGAACTGCGGAATCCCGACGACGCGCTGCTGCCGAGCGAACGCCCGGTGATCGAAGCCGAGGTGTTGTCCTGCTCGTGGACCGAGCCGGGCACGATGGTCGGCGCCAGCGTGGACTACAGCACCCTCGACCCCGCGCAGGCCGACCGCTACCTCTACGACCTGAGCAACGAGGGCGGGGTGTGCGCCGACTCGCTGGGGGGCACGCGGTGTTCGTTCTCGAGACCCGGGACTGTCGGCGCGCAGTCGCCGGACAACCTCGACGGCCTCTTCACGATGTTCTGCCGCGACGGCGTCGTCATCACGGTCGCCGAGTTGGGCAAGCCCTCGGGCTCGCTGCTGCAGGCTTTGACGCATCGCATCTGGTCGTGAGTCCGCCCGTCGCCGCAGGCGTGAGGCGTGCCGGGCATCGGTCCGACGCGACCTGATCGCACCGTCACGGACGTCACGCGCGGTCGTGCAGGGTGACCTGGTAGCCGTCGGGGTCGACGAAGGTGAAGGTGCGGCCGAAGGGGCCGTCGACGGGTGCGGTGGCGATCTCGACGCCGGCGGCGACCAGGGCGTCGTGGATGTCTTGCGCGTCGGGGGCGAGCAGCCACAGGCCGACACCGCGACCGAGCGGGGCCGCGTCGAGGTCGACGCCGGGCAGCGCGCCGCGGACGGCGAACGCGATCGGCTTCGTGGCGAAGACGACGGCGTGCGGCGGGCCGTCCTGCCGGGTGAGGCCGAGGTGCTGCTCGTAGAACGCGGCCGATCGCTCGACGTCGCGGACCTGGAGCGAGATGAAGTCGGGGCCGGTGGCGGTCATGGTGTGCCTGCTCTCGTGTCGGTGATATGTGTCAGTTAGCTGACATCAACGAACCTATGTCAGACTACTGACATGAGTCAAGTCGGATCGGCGATCGACCTCGAGACCTCGGTGGGCTACCTGCTGAAGGAGGCGTCGAGTGCTCTACGCGCCTCCATGGAGGCGGAGCTCCGGCCCCTCGGCATGACCGTCACCCACTATTCGTGCCTCGAACTGCTCGCGCAGCGGCCCGGGCTGTCGAACTCCGAGCTCGCCCGCGGCGCGTTCGTCACGCGTCAGTCGATGAACGTGCTGCTGCAGGCGCTCGAGCGCGACGGGCTGGTATGTCGAGCCGATCGGGCGCCGACGGGCCGAGCCCTGCCGACCGAGCTGACGGCCGCGGGGCGTCGGCAGCTGGCCGTGGCGAGCGCCGCCGTGCGGGGCGTCGAAGACCGGATGACCGCTGGGCTCGCACCGGCCGCGCGGCGACAGCTGGCCGAGGCGCTGCGGGGGTGCGTGACCGCGCTGCGGTGACTCAGCTGGCGAGTGTGCGACCGAGCGAGACGGTGCCGGCGTCGTCGGCGTAGTGGCCGTAGGCCGCGATGGGTCGGTACCCGGCCGACTCGTAGAGGCGGATCGCGGTGTCGTGGGCCACGTTGGTCTCGATCACCATCTCGGTGACGCCGGCGTCCGACGCCGACCCTTCGAGCCAGGTCAGCACCGAGCGCGACAGGCCGCGTCCGCGTCGGTCGGGACGCACGTACATCCGCTTGAGCTCGGCTCGGCCGTCGGGCAGCAGCCGCCACGCGCCGAGGGCGACGGGTTCGCCCGACTCGTACGCCACCGCGAACGTGCCCCTCGGCAGCTCGAACTCGGAACGGTCGATCGGGCTGTCGTCGCGTCCGCCGTAGATCTCGACGTACAGCTGCTGCAGCCCCTCGACCAGCGTCTGCACGTCGGGGTGGTCGTAGGGGCGGGGCTCGATGCTCGTCGCGGGCGCCGGTGTGGTCACCTCGACATCCTGGCCGATCGTCGGTCGTCCGATGTCGCCGAGCGGTCGGCGTGGCGGGGCTGCGGGTCCCGTGAGTCGCCGTGTGACGAGGCTGCTGGTGCATCCGCCGCGCCGGGAGGATCGTGTCGGCATGGTGAACGCGACGACAGCCCCGGCTCCGGCACCGGCCCCGCCCTCGGCACCCGCCGAGCGGCACCTCGCCCGCCTCCGCCGCGAGCGCACGAGCATCAAGTGGACGCGCTTCGCCGACGACGTGCTGCCGCTCTTCGTCGCCGAGATGGACTACGACCTCGCCGAGCCGACCGTCGACGAGCTCGTCCGCCGGGTGCGCGCCTCGGACGTCGGCTACCTCGACGGCCCCGGGCCCCTCGCGCCCGCCTTCGCCCGGTTCGCCCTCGACCGGTGGGGCTGGTGCGTCGACGAGTCCCGGGTGCACATCGCGACCGACGTCAGCGTCGGCATCGTCGAGACCCTCCGCCTCGCCGTGCCCCGCGGCGGCCGCGTCGTCGTGACGCCGCCGGTCTACCCGCCGTTCTTCGAGCTCGTCGAAGAGGCCGGGGCCGAGGTCGTGTGCGTGCCGCTGCTGGTGCCGGGGGAGTCCGTCGGTGACGCGACCCGCGCCTCCTCGGGGTCGCCGGCGCTCGCCTGTGACGGACGGGCCGGTGACGGACGGGCCGGTGACGGACGGGCCCGCACCGGACGCGCGGGCCTCGACCGCGCCGGCCTCGACCGCGCCGGCCTCGACCGCGCCGGCCTCGACCTGGCCGGCCTCGAGCGGGCCTTCGCCTCAGGCGTCGACGCGGTGCTGCTCTGCAACCCGCACAACCCGCTCGGCATCGTCCACGACGCGGCGGCGCTCGCCGAGGTGGCACGTCTCGCCGCACGGTACGACGTTCTCGTCGTGAGCGACGAGGTGCACGCACCGCTGACGCACCCCGGCGTCGCCTTCACGCCGTTCTCACCGGTCGCGGAGGCGCAGGGTGCGCGGTCGGTCACGGTCACCTCGGCGAGCAAGGGCTGGAACCTCGCGGGGGCGAAGTGCTCGCTGGTGGTCGCGGGCGACGACCGGACGGCCGTGCTGCTCGACGGCCTCGTCGAGGAGGTCGCGTGTCGCACGAGCATCCTCGTCCTGCACGCCAACGTCGTCGCGTTCGGCTGTATCGACTGGCTCGACGACGCCGTCGCCCGGATCGTCGCGAACGACGCCCTGCTGGCGTCCCTGCTCGCCGAGCACCTGCCCGGCGTCACGTACCACCGCCCGGCGGCCGGCTACCTCGCCTGGCTCGACCTCCGCCCGCTCGGGCTCGGCGACGACCCCGCGGCCGTCGTGCTCGCCGAGGCCCGGGTCGCCCTGAACGCCGGCCACACCTACGGACCAGGAGGCGCCGGTCACGCCCGCCTGAACCTCGCGTGCGACCCCGGGGTGCTGGTCGAGGCCGTGCGACGCATCGCCGCCCTCGTGGCCTCCCGCACCTGAGCGGCCCGCCGCGCCGGGTCGCCGCGCCGGCGTGCCGCCTCGGCTACCGCTGCGCCCTCCGGCTGTGCCTGCCCGGTGCCCGACCCGCTCGTCGCGTCAGGCGACGTCGCGCCGCAGCTGGCGCCACCAGCCGAGCCCCAGCGGCAGCACGACCCACATCACCAGCGAGGTCAGCGCTTGCCCCGTGCCCGGCACGTCCCCGGGGCCTTCCCCCCAGGTCAGGTGCGGATGCGCGAGCCAGGCCGAGAAGGCGAGCGTCGAGATCCAGGGGGCGACGGACGGGACGAGCAGCGCGGCGGCGACGTCGTACGTGATGGGCAGCAGCATGGTGACGACGATGGCCAGGGGCGTGTTCAGCAGCAGTGAGCCGACGGCGGTGCCCGTCAGGGCGGCTGCGACGGCCAAGGCCACGACACCGCCTGCGGCGGTCGTCACGGCGGACCAATCGGTCGCGGCGAGGCGGTCGGGGTGCAGCGCGACGAACGCCAGGGCCGCGCCCGCGGCCGTGACGAGAGCGACTCCCAGGACGAGTGCGACGATCGCGACGACGCGTGCCGTCAGGACCAGCAGGCGCCGGGGCGTCTGCGTGAACGTCGCCAGGGCGGAGCGTCCGGTCCAGTCGCCGGTGACCGCGAGGACGGCCACGACGGGGAGCAGTGCCGTGAGGGGGAGGGCCACCCCGCCCACGAACGTCTCGAGCGACGTGTCGGTCGTCTGGGACAGGGTGACCGTGCCGACGCCCAGGAGTGCGATGGTGGCGAATAGCCCGCGGGCGGCGCGGGTGTCGGTCGCCTTGAGGATCTCGATGCGCAAGAGGACGGACCAGGGGGTCATGAGGTCGCTTTCGGCAGGGACGTCGACGGGTGTGACGGTGGCGTCGTGGTCGGGAGGCGCGCGGTGTGTTCGCCAGAGGTCTGGTCGAGGAAGAACGAACGGAGTGACGGACGGGACTCCGACAGATGGGTCAACGGGATGCCGAGGGTGAGGGACAGGCGTCCGACGTGATCGGCCGTGGTCGCGGCGGACAGGATCGCCGCGTCGTCTCGCCCTCGCTCGACCGCCACCCCCTGACCGACGAGGGCGCGGACGAACCGCTCGTCGTCCGCGCTGCTGAACGCGACGCTCGCCGGGGCAGCACCTCGAGCCGGCCCGGTGTGGACCACGCGGCCACGATCGAGGATGACGACGTCGTCGGCGATCATCTCGATGTCGGCGAGGTGGTGACTGGACAGCAGGACGGCGCCACCGGCGCGGGCGAAGCCGACCATCACGTCGTCCAACCACCGCAGCCCCTCGGGGTCGAGGCCGTTGCCCGGCTCGTCGAGGATCAGTGTCGTCGGCTCGCCGAGCAAGGCGACGGCGAGGCCCAGGCGCTGGCGCATGCCGAGGCTGAGCGCCCCGACTCGACGGCCGCCCACGGTCGACAGGCCGACGAGGTCGAGACACTCGTCGACGCGTCGTGGAGTGACGCCGATCGCCAGGCCCGAGAGGCGGGCGGTCTCGCGGACGCTGCGCCCCCCGTGGCCGGCACCCGCGTCGAGCAGCACGCCGACCGTTCGGCCCGGTCGGTCGAGCTCGGCGAAGGGGCGGCCCCCGAAGAGTGCCGTTCCGCTCGTCGATCGGACGAGTCCGAGCGCCGCCCGCAGCGTCGTCGACTTGCCGGCCCCGTTCGGCCCGAGCAGTGCGGTGACCCGACCCGCGTGCGCGTCGAAGCTGACGTCGTGGACGACGGCTCGTCGGCCGTAGGCCTTGGAGAGGCTGCGGACCGACACCGGGTACGGATCAGGAGAGCTCTGTCTCATGCTCTTCACCTCTGTCTCACGTAGCGGAGCAGCGAGGACTCACGGACGGACACCGCGGCCACGACGACGCCGAGCAGCACGCCGACGGCGCCGACGGCCAGGGTCCGTCCGGCGTCCCAGGAGATCGGGATCGAGTCGTCGGGGCGGAGGCCGGCCGTGACGGCCAGGACGACGGGCACGAGGCACAGCGACGCCACGGTCGTCCAGACCGCTCCCTGCAGCGACTGCGACCCGAGCTGGGCGGCGGTGGTGACCCCGACGTGTCGGTCAGAGGCGAGGTGACTCCGTCGTCGCCAGACGCTGGCCGCCCCGGAGGCGACGCCGAGCCCGCCGGCCGCTGCTGCACCCCATCCGTCGAGAGCCACCGGAGGCGAGTGGAACGAGACCCCGAGGGTGGAGTTCAGTTGGCCCAGCACAGGGCGGGACTCGGTGTCGCCTCCGCTGCCGGGCAGGACCGTCCGGCCGAGTGCTTGCACGACGTCGTCGCTGGCGGGCCACGACGCGACCCAACAGGCGTCGAAGGGCCCGTCGTCGGCCCTGCTGGCCGCCAGAGCACTGTACGTGAGCGCCGGATCGTGCCCGTCGTCGGGGTACCCGAACACCCCCTGCACGGGCGCGTGCCCGTCTCGCGTCGCCAGGTCGCCCGGGCCGGTGACTCCGAGGGCCCGGGCGGCCTCGTCGCTGACGACGAGACCGAGACCGTCGGTGGTGCCCTCGACCGGCAGCAGTGCCGCGAAACCCGGCGTGACGTCGTACGTCGGGACGGTTCCCCTCGGCAGAGCCGCGGGAGACAGGTCGACGGTGGCTGCGCGCATGGCACCCGCGGCCTGCACGGTCGGCAGGGCGGACAGGGCGTCGCAGGCGCGTCCGTCGATTCGCTCCTCGGCGGTCTCGACCAGGGTGGCGGCCCCGCTCGCCAGCCATCGGTCGGCCGCGTCGACGGCGGATCGCGCACTCGTCGCCTGGGCGACGACGACGGCCCCGACGGTCACGACGAACAGGGCGATCCAGAGCGACGTCGTCGTGGTGCCCGAGACGAGGTCACGCAGGGCCTCGCGGGCGACCTCACGGGCCTTCACCGGTGTTCACCGAGATCGAGCACGTCGTCGCAGGCATCTCGCGTGGCGTCGTCGTGCGTGGCCACGAGCACCGCGGTGCCGTGGTCGGCGAGCGAACCGATGACACGGTTGACCTCGGCGGCCGTCCGACGGTCCAGCTGCGCGGTGGGCTCGTCGACGAGCAGGACGTCGGGCTCGGCAGCGATGCCGCGGGCCAGCATGAGGCGCTGTGCCTCGCCACCCGAGAGTTCGGCGAACCGAGCCCCCACGCGCGGCGTGAGGTCGAAGCGGTCGAGGAGCGCCCTCGCCCGACGGTCGGCCTCGACCCGCGAAGCCCCGGCGGCCAGGAATGCGAGTGAGACGTGATCGAGGGCGGTCCGCCGCGGCACCCCGTGAGGGTTCTGGAACACCCAGCCGACGCGTGTGCCCGCGGCTCGCGCGACCTGCCCGAAGCGAGGTGTCACCATGCCCGCGACGACGGCCAGGAGCGTGGATTTGCCCGAACCGCTGGGACCCACGACGGCGCACACGGAGCCACGGTGCAGGGTG
The DNA here is from genome assembly GCF_015350895.1 of Frigoribacterium sp. VKM Ac-1396. Taxonomy (NCBI): domain Bacteria; kingdom Bacillati; phylum Actinomycetota; class Actinomycetes; order Micrococcales; family Microbacteriaceae; genus Frigoribacterium; species Frigoribacterium sp. VKM Ac-1396. Next base: position 520,697 of record NZ_JADKSD010000002.1, read on the forward strand.
AGGTCGACGTCGGTGAAGAGGGGAGCGCCGTCGCCGAACGCATGACCGACCCCATGCAAGTTCACCGGCACGTGAGGCTCCCGTCGGGACGGGGGACGACCGACGTCACGGGCGTGCCGTCGGGCGGGACCACGTAGGACTGACCCAGCTGCGAGCCGACGACGTCCACCAGGACGGGCTGTCGGGGTTCGCCCGAGTCGTCGACGGGTTGCAGGCACGCCGACCCGTCGCGCACGTCGACCAGGGCGCTCGGAGGCACGACCGTGACCCGGACGGGTTCGGCGAGGGACCATCGGGCGGTGACGGCCGGTGCGTCGTCGTCGATGACGGACGCGTAGTCGGGCGTCGAGGCCAGGCGTGCCAGCTCGGTCGGATCGGTCACGGCCCCCTCGGCCGAGACGGGGGTCGTGACCCCGGCCACGGTCACCACGCGGTCGCCGGGTGAGGCGTCGAGCGGCAGCTTCTCGAGCCGGGCAGCCTGCAACTCGACGGGAAGTCGGATGAGCTCGTCCCCGGTGTCGACGGGCGAACCGACGACGCCCTCGCACCCCTCGGCACGGACCCGGGGGGCCGGGAGCCAGGTGACGGCATCGACCGGGACGGCGTCGACGGCCGACATGGCGACTCCCCTCGCGGTCAGGAACGACCGGACGGCCCGGCGGGTGTCGACGCCGAACGCGCCGTCCACGGTGACGGGGACGCCCAACCGGGCCAACTCAGCCTGCAGGCCCCGGACATCGTCTCCGCGGTCGTCGAGGTCGAGACCTCGCCAGAGCGGCACGGCGGTCGCGAGCGCGATGACAGGACGGCCGTCCACGGTCGCGACGACGTCGCCGCTCGAGATCTCACCGCCCGTGGAGCACGACGAGCCGGTGAGGACACCCGCTCGAGGCGAGACGATCTCGCGCGGCGACCCCGTCTGCAGCACCAGCTGGACCTGGCGTTCGTCGACGTCCTCGCGCGTCTCGACGGGCACCGCCTCGGCTGGGGTGGGTGGGCGCAGGGCGGAGGGCTGGTCGGGTGGGACGAGCACGAGGACCGCCCCGGCACCGATCGCGAGTGCCGTGACCGCCACGAGACCGACCACCGTCGCGCTCGGGAGTCTCGTCGGCTTCATCGCTCGGACCAGAGGCCGAGGGGGTCGCGGAGGCAGGACTGGGCGGCCTCGGCCTGGGTGTCGAACGGGAAGGCGCCCGTCTCGTCGTCGGCCTCCCAGTCGTCACGACCGTAGGACGGATCGACCAGCCCGGCATCGGCCAGGCACCGGACCTGGATGGTCCCTTCGTCGAGGCGTTCGGGGTTGCGTCGAACCTGCTCGAAGAGGAAGGTCACCCAGCTGTCGAACCTGGTCTCGCAGGCCCGCAACGCTGCATCCGACCGTTCGAAGGGCATGTCGGGGGCGTCGCCGTCGAGGTCGGTGAGCTCGAACCCTCCGTCGGGGAAGTAGTCGACGGCCAGACCTGAGTCGGCGAGACAGCCTCGGACGCCGTCGTGAGCCTGTTCGAGTTCGGTCGAGGTGACTACGCCGTCGGCCAGGATCGCTTTCTCGACATCGCTCTCGCTCTCGTCGAGCGCCTCGGCGAAGGCGTCGGCCCACGGCCCGGACAGCCCGAGTGCGGCGGCATCGGGTCGAGGGGTGCCGTCGGGCTGAGGGCTGGCACAGCCGACCAGGGCGACGAGCACGGCGGCGGCCGTGGCAGCCGCCGCCGTGACCGTCGGCCTCACTTCGCGGTCATCCCGTACGACACCACGTTGGCCCAGCACTGCGACTGACTCGACCATCCACCCCGGCCGACCCACGAGCCGTACTTCGACGCCGAATTGCGGATGGCGTTCCAGTGTCGGGCCTTGGAGCACGAGTTGTTCTTGCCCTTGTAGAGCGAGACGCTGCCGTAGCAGGCGGCTTGCGCCTCGGGTGCCGTGGCCGCGTCCGCCGCGATCGTGCCCCCGGCCAGGACGACGGTGACCGCGGCCGCGATCGCGAATTTCTTGATGAGCACGTGTGCTTCCTCCCTCTGACGAATCCGTTTCGCCAGGCGTCGAAACTAACGTTAAAGACGTGCCGTATCAAGGGTGACATTCGGGTTCCGACGGGTCGCGATCGAACGCCCAGATCGACCGGTGAACAACCCGCCACGACATGAACACCCCGCCATGAAAAGACGTGGCGGGGTGTTCATTTCGTGGTGGGATGGGCCAGGGTCAGGGCCCGCACCCGCGCTACACGGCGGCGGGCACCGCCGCCACGCGCTCGCGCGCGGCGCGGGTCGCGGCCACGAGGTTCTCGAGCGCCGCGACGGTCTCGGCGTAGCCGCGGGTCTTGAGGCCGCAGTCCGGGTTCACCCAGAGCTGGCGCACCGGCAGGGCGTCGAGCGCCGTGCTCAGCAGCTCGGACATCTCGTCCACGCTCGGCACGCGCGGCGAGTGGATGTCGTAGACGCCCGGCCCGACGCCGCGCGAGAAGCCGCCGTCGCGCACCTCGGCCACCACCTCCATGCGCGAGCGTGCGGCCTCGATCGAGGTGACGTCGGCGTCCAGGGCGTCGATCGCCTCGATGACGACGCCGAACTCCGAGTAACAGAGGTGCGTGTGGATCTGCGTGCGCGGGGCCACGCCGGCCGTCGCGAGCCGGAACGACCCCACCGACCAGTCGAGGTACGCCGCCTGGTCCGCGGTCTTCAGCGGCAGCAACTCGCGCAGGGCCGGCTCGTCGACCTGCACGATGGGGATGCCCGCCGCCTCGAGGTCGGCGATCTCGTCGCGCAGCGCCAGCGCCACCTGGTCGGCGGTCTCGCCGAGCGGTTGGTCGTCGCGGACGAACGACCACGCGAGGATCGTCACCGGCCCGGTCAGCATGCCCTTGACGGGCTTGGCCGTCAGCGACTGCGTGAAGGACGACCACTCGACCGTGATCGGCGCCGGACGCGACACGTCGCCCCAGAGGATCGACGGCCGCGTCGCCCGCGAGCCGTAGGACTGCACCCAGCCGTGGCGCGTCACGGCGAACCCGTCGAGGTTCTCGGCGAAGTACTGCACCATGTCGTTGCGCTCGGGCTCGCCGTGCACCAGCACGTCGAGGCCGATCTCCTCTTGCAGCGCGACCACGCGGCGGATCTCGTCCCGCAAGAACTCGCGGTAGGCGGCGTCGTCGATCTCGCCGCGGGCGTGCCGGGCCCGGGCGACGCGGATGTCGCCGGTCTGGGGGAACGACCCGATCGTCGTGGTCGGGAGGGCGGGCAGCGAGAGGGCGGCGTCCTGTTCGGCGACCCGCGCCTCCTCGTCCCCGCGGACGCGGTCCGACGGCGTGAGGGCCGCGGCCCGACGGCGCACGGCCCCGTCGCGGACGCCCGGTGCCGCGAGGCGGTCGGCGAGGGCCGAGGAGGCGCGGTTCAGCTCGTCGAGGACGGCCTCGCGCCCCGCGGTCAGCCCCGTCGCGAGCACGGCCACCTGCCCGACCTTCTGGTCGGCGAAGGCGAGCCAGCTGCGCAGCCGGGCGTCGAGCTGCTGCTCGACCTCGACGTCGTGGGGCACGTGGAAGAGGTTGGTGGACGTGCCGGCCGAGACCGTCGGCGACACCGAGCGCAGCGACTCGAGCGACTCGAGCGCGGCGGCCAGGTCGCCGCGCCAGACGTTGTGGCCGTCGACGACGCCGCCGACCAGCACCTTGTCGGTCGTCACCCCGGTCGGCACCGAGCCCTTCACGAGGTCGAGCGCGACGCCGTCGACGGGCGCGTCGAGCAGCACGGGCAGGGCCTCGCCGAGGTCGCCGTAGGGTGCCGCGACGAGGATCGCCAGCGGACGGTCGGCGCCGAGGGAGGCGTAGGCCGACGCCGCCGCGGCCCGCACGGTCGCGGCGTCGACGTCGAGCGACTCGCTGACCAGGGCGGGTTCGTCGAGCTGCACCCACTCGGCCCCGGCCTCGGCCAGGCGGGCGAGCAGCTCGCGGTAGACGGGCACCAGGTCGGCCAGGCGGTCGAGCGGCACGAAGCCCTCGGGCGCGTCCCCGTCAGGCTTGGCGAGGGCCAGCAGCGTGACCGGCCCGACGACCACCGGGCGGGTGCGGTACCCGGCCGCGCGCGCCTCTTCGACCTCGCGCACCAGGCGGTCGCTCGCGAGACGGAAGGTCGTCGACGGGCCGATCTCGGGCACCAGGTAGTGGTAGTTCGTGTCGAACCACTTCGTCATCTCGAGCGGGGCGCGCTCGGCGTCACCGCGGGCGAGCGTGAAGTAGCCGTCGAGGTCGAGGTGCCCGTCGGCGTCGACGAGGTCGGCGAAGCGGGTGGGCACGGCGCCGACGGTCACGGCCGCGTCGAGCACCTGGTCGTAGTACGAGAACGACTCGGGCATCGACGAGTCGTCACGGCCGAGGCCCAGCTCGACCAGGCGGGCACGCGTCGTCGCACGCAGCGACGCGGCGGTCGCCTCGAGCTCGTCGACGGTCGTGTCGCCGCGCCAGTGCGACTCGACGGCGCGCTTCAGCTCGCGGTCCGCGCCGATGCGCGGGTAGCCCAGGACGGTGCCGGCGGGGAAGGAGGGAGTGCTCATGCGGACGGTTCTCTCTGTGCGGTGGTGCGGAACGGTGGGTTGATCGGCGGTCGGTCGGGAGGCGCGGCGCGGCGCGGCTCAGGACGACGGAGGCGACGCCGTCTCGAGGACGGGCGTCGCCTGGGGGAGGGTGCTGACGGGGGTCGTGGGCGCCGGGGTCGACGGCACACAGGCCGTCTGCACCGGGGTCGACGGCACGCAGTGGTCGAGGAGCCCGCAGCCGCGGAGCACGGCGAGCGGCGCCTCGTGGCGGTTGAACGTGTAGAGGTGCAGGCCCGGGGCGCCGCCGGCGAGCAGGCGGCGACCGAGGTGGACGGCGTGGTCGACGCCGACGACGGTCGGCTGGTCGGCGGTCTCGAGGCGGCGCAGCAGGTCGGCGGGCAGCGTCTCGCCGGTCAGCTCGACGATGCGTCGCAGCTGGCTCGCGCCGAGGATCGGCATGAGCCCGGGCAGGATGCGCATCGTCACGCCGGCCTCGCGCGCCCGGTCGACGAAGCCGAGGTAGTCGTCGGCCTCGAAGAAGAGCTGCGTGATGGCGAGCGTCGCCCCGGCCGCCTGCTTGGCGAGCAGGGTGTCGATGTCTTGCCGGCTCGACCGCGACCGGGGGTGCCCGTTCGGGAACGCCGCGACCGCGACGGTCGTCTTCGGCCCGCTGCTGAGTCGCGAGGCGAACGGGTTGCCGGGCACGGCGTTCTCGACGAACGGCACGCGCTCGGCCTGCACCCGGTGGATCAGCTGCACCAGCTCGCCGGCGCTGCCCAGGTCGCCGAGGAACACGTCGTCCTCGGTCAGGCCGGCCGGCGGGTCGCCGCGCAGCGCGAGGAACGCCGTGACCCCCGCGTCGAGGAACTCGCGGATCAGCCGCGACGCCTCGGCGTACGACGAGCCCACGCAGGTCAGGTGAGCCATCGCCTGCACGTCGGTGTCGCGCAGCACCTCGGTCAGCACGGCCAGCGACTCGGCCCGCGACGACCCCGACGCCCCGTAGGTCACCGAGATGAACTCGGGCCCGGTGGAGGCCAGCTGACGCAGCGACGCGTGCAGGGCGTCGGCGCTCGCCGGGGTGCGGGGCGGGTACATCTCGAAGGAGAAGGTCGGCATCGTGGTCACTCCTCGTCGTGCTCGGTGCGGGGCTCTGCTCGGGGTGCCGGCCGTCCGTCGTCGGCCGGGTGGCAGTGACGTTACGAGCGGCCCGCCCGCGCGTCGAGGCCTGTGACGCCCCGTGTCGTCCGGTGACGCCGGGTGTCCGGTGCGCCTCCTCTATGTCGGCGCTCCGACAGGCCGGAGTGCCGGCCACCAGGAGGCGCGGGTCAGCCGAACAGGTTGGCGCGCGTCCCACCCGGGGCGAGTTCGCCGCGCAGCACGCCGCGGCGTCGCAGCACGGGGACGAGGTCGTCGAGCATGCGGTGCAGGGTCACGGGGTGCAGGTCGCCCGAGAAGAGGAGCCCGTCGTTGTCGCCGTCGTCGCCCAGCTCTTCGACGAAGTCGGCGAACTCGTCGGCGGTGCCCACGAACCCGGCCCGGTCGGCGACGAGCCCCTTGCGCGCCTTGCGGGTGAGCAGCTCGCGCAGCGGGGCGTCGTCGGTGCCGCCGTAGAAGCCGGCGATGCTGCCGTGCGACACGTGTTCGCCGAACACCCCGCGGTCGACCGGGCGGTCGAGGTCGAGCCCGGTCAGGTCGGTCTCGAGGTCGCTCGACCAGCCGAGGGCGACCTGCGCGAGCACCTCGTCGGCCGGGTGGCGCGACGCCTCGACGACGCGGGACGCCTCGTCGCGGCTCGACACGATCTCGGGCTTGACGACGAACAGGACGCGCAGGTCGTCGGGGCCGCGGCCGTGCTCGGTCGCGGCGGCCAGCACCTTCGCCCGGTAGTCGAGCACGGCCTGCGCCTGCAGCGGCGCGAGCGCGAGCTGCACGTCGGACTGCGTGCCCGCGAACGCCAGCCCCCGCGCCGACCCGCCGGGCGAGACCACGAGCGGGTCGCCGTGCTCGAACGGGATCGCGTTGAGCGGCCCGTCGACCGCGAAGTGCTCGCCCCGGTGCCGGAACGCGTCGATCTTCGTGCCGTCCGCGTACCGCCCGGTGGCCGGGTCGGCGACCAGGGCGCCCTCGCCCCAGCTGTGCCAGAGGCGACGGACGACGGCCATCCACTCGTCCGCCCGGTCGTACGCGGCGTCGTGGCCCAGCGGCTCGAGACCGACGTGTCGGGCGCTGCCGACGTCGGTCACGAGGTTGATGCCGAAGCGGTCCGAGCTGAGGTGCGCCAGCGTCGCCGCCTGGCGGGCCGCGAGGTACGGGGGAGTGATGCCCGCGTTCACGGTCGGCGCCAGCCCGATGCGCGACGTCGCCGCGAAGAGGTACGGAGCGAGCAGCAGCGGGTCGTGCTTCGGCCCGCCGTAGGCGCTGCGCACGCGCAGGTCGAGGGTGTCGGGCGAGCCGAGCGAGACGGCGTCCTCCATCACGATCAGCTCGAAGCCGGCCTGCTCGAGCTCGCGGGCCGACTGCTGGTAGAGCTCGGGCCGCGTCCAGTCGTGGTTCCACTCGCGGTACGGGTGGCCCCAGCCCTGCGGCCCGAAGCCGCGCGAGAAGAACCAGCCGAGGTGCTGACGGCGAGCCACGTCAGGCGTCCACTGGCTGGCGGGACGCGCGGCGGCCGGCGTCGACCGCGTCGGCGTCGGGCCGGTCTGTGTCGGGCCGGTCGGCGCCCGCCTCGGCGGCGGCCCCGTGCTCGGAACCGAGGAGGCGCGCTCGGCGACCCGCGCCTCCTGCGTCCGTGGCCCGTGCCGCGGCCTGTTCGCGGACCGCGGCGAGACCGCGCTCGAGGTCGCGCAGCAGGTCGCCGAGGTCTTCGATGCCGATCGAGAGGCGCAGCAGGCCGGGCCAGATGCCGGCCGCGTCGCGCTCGGCCGGGGTGCGACCCGCGTGCGTGGTCGAGGCCGGGTGCAGCACGAGCGAGCGGACGTCGCCGAGGTGCGTCATGCGGCTGAACAGCTCGACGGCGTCGACGAAGGCCGCGGCGTCCGCCTCGCCGCCCGCCAGGGTGAACGAGAACACCGAGCCCTGGCCGCGCGGCAGCTGACGCTGCGCCAGGGCGTACGACGGGCTCGACTCGAGCCCGGAGTAGTCGACGCTCGACACCTCGGGGCGCGCCTCGAGCCAGCGGGCGATCGCGAGGGCGTTGCTCGAGTGCCGTTCGACGCGCAGCGAGAGCGTCTCGACCCCCTGGCGCAGCAGGAAGGCGTTGAGCGGCGAGGGCGTCGGACCGAACCGCGAGACCACGATCTCTCGGGTGTACGAGACGAACGCCCGTCGGCCGAGCCGCTCCGCCCAGCTGCGACCGCCGAACGAGCGCTCCGGCTGGTTCAGGTGCGGGAACAGCTCGGGGCGGGCCGACCAGTCGAAGGTGCCGGCGTCGACGACGACCCCACCGAGCGCCGTGCCGTGACCGGCCAGGAACTTGCTCGTCGAGTGCACGACGACGTCGGCCCCGAACTCGATCGGCCGCAGCAGGTAGGGCGTCGCGAGCGTGTTGTCGACGACGAGCGGCAGGCCGTGGCGGTGCGCGACCTCGGCCAGGCCGGCGACGTCGAGCAGGTCGTTCTTCGGGTTGGGGATGGGTTCGCCGAACAGGACTCGCGTGTCGGGGCCGATGCGGCGCTCCCACTCGGCGAGGTCGGTGGCGTCGTCGACGAAGTCCACGCCGATGCCCAGACGGCCGAAGTTCTGCAGCAGCAGGCCGCGGTTGCCCTCGTAGATGCTGCGCGACGAGAGCACGCGGTCGCCGGCCTGGACGATGCCGAGCAGGGCGGAGGTCGTGGCCGCCTGACCACTCGCGACGAGGATCGCCTCGGCCCCGCCCTCGAGGTCGGCGAGCCGACGCTCGACCTCGTCGGTGGTCGGGTTGCCGTTGCGCGTGTAGAGGTAGCCCTCGTCGTCGCCCGCGAAGCGCTCGCGGGCGTGCTCGAAGCTGTCGAAGACGAAGCCCGCGCTGAGGTGGACCGGCGTGACCCTGGCGCCGTGCGCGGCCTCGGGCGAGGCGCCGGCGTGCACCTGGCGCGTGGTGAAGCCGGCGGGCTCGTGCTGCGCCTGCTCGTCCTGCCCCGACTCGGACGGCGTCGGTGCGGGCTGCGTCGGCGCGTGCGATGCGGTGTGGGTCACGGGTGCCTCCTCGTCGCGGGTCGATGCCGCGGTGCGGTGCAGCCTGCCACCGACGACGCTGGGCGACCAAGGACCGTGACGCCCGGTTACCGTGCCCGGCGCGAGCCTGCAGCGGACTCGACCCGCGCCTCCTGCGTTCGTCTCGTCCCCAGGGCGGGCCGCGGCGGGGTCGCCCAGACGGGGCATGTATCTTCATGTCGAGAGATCTCTGCGCGAGTAGCGTAGGGGCACGACCGAGCACACGCATGCCCGACAACGAGGGAGCACCTGCCGCATGGCGAAGATCATCTACACGCTCACGGACGAGGCGCCGATGCTGGCGACCTACTCGTTCTTGCCCATCATCCAGGCCTACGCCAAGACCGCGGGGGTCGACGTCGAGACCCGCGACATCTCGCTGGCCGGCCGCATCGTCAGCCAGTTCCCCGAGCGCCTCACCGACGAGCAGCGCCAGGGCGACGCCCTGGCCGAGCTGGGGGCCCTGGCGAAGACGCCCGAGGCCAACATCATCAAGCTGCCGAACATCTCGGCGTCGATGCCGCAACTCAAGGCCGCGGTGAAAGAACTGCAGTCGCAGGGCTACGACCTGCCCGACTACCCCGACTCGCCCTCGACCGACGCCGAACGCGACGTCAAGGCCCGCTACGACAAGGTCAAGGGCAGCGCGGTCAACCCCGTGCTGCGCGAGGGCAACAGCGACCGGCGCGCACCGCTCTCGGTCAAGAACTACGCCCGCAAGCACCCGCACCGCATGGGTGCCTGGACGGCCGACTCGAAGACGAACGTCGCCACGATGGGCGTCGACGACTTCCGGTCGAACGAGAAGACCGTGGTCGTCCCGGCCGACGACACCCTGCGCATCGAGTTCGTCGCCACCGACGGCACGACGCAGGTGCTGCGCGAGTCGATCCCCGTGCTGGCCGGCGAGGTCGTCGACGGCACCGTGCTGCACGTCGCCGCGTTGCACGAGTTCTTGGCCGCACAGATCGAGCGCGCCGAGGCCGAGGGCGTGCTGTTCTCGGTGCACCTCAAGGCGACGATGATGAAGATCAGCGACCCCATCTTGTTCGGTCACGTCATCCGCGCGTTCTTCCCGCGGGTGTTCGAGCAGTACGGCGCCGACCTGCAGGCCGCCGGGCTCGACCCGGCCAACGGCCTCAACGGCATCCTGCAGGGCCTCGCGGCACTGCCGAACGGCGACGAGATCAAGGCCGCGTTCGACCAGGGCATCGCCGACGGCCCCGACCTGGCCATGGTCGACTCCGACAAGGGCGTCACCAACCTGCACGTGCCGAGCGACGTCATCGTCGACGCCTCGATGCCCGCGATGATCCGCACCTCGGGTCACATGTGGGGCCCCGACGGCGACGAGCACGACACCCTCGCCGTGATCCCCGACTCGAGCTACGCCGGCATCTACCAGGCCGTGCTCGACGACTGCCGCGCGAACGGCGCCTTCGACCCCGCCACCATGGGCTCGGTGCCGAACGTCGGCCTGATGGCCCAGGCCGCCGAAGAGTACGGCTCGCACGACAAGACCTTCGAGGTGCCCGGCGACGGCACCGTCCGCGTGGTGAACCAGGCGGGCGAGACGCTGATCGAGCACGAGGTCGCCACGGGCGACATCTGGCGCGCCTGCCAGACGAAAGACGTCCCGATCCGCGACTGGGTCAAGCTCGCCGTCACGCGGGCCCGCGCCAGCCAGACGCCCGCCGTGTTCTGGCTCGACGAAACCCGTGCCCACGACGCGACCCTGATCGGGCTCGTGCGCACCTACCTCGCCGAGCACGACACCGACGGCCTGCAGATCGAGATCCTGTCGCCGGTCGATGCGATGGCGTTCTCGCTCGAGCGCATCCGCCGCGGCGACGACACCATCTCGGTCACCGGCAACGTGCTGCGCGACTACCTGACCGACCTGTTCCCGATCATGGAGCTCGGCACCTCGGCCAAGATGCTGTCGGTCGTGCCGCTGATCAACGGTGGTGGCCTGTTCGAGACCGGCGCCGGCGGCTCGGCCCCGAAGCACGTCTCGCAGCTCGTCGAGCAGGACTACCTGCGGTGGGACAGCCTCGGCGAGTTCCTCGCGCTGGCCGTCAGCTTCGAGCACCTGGCGACCTCGACCGGCAACGCCCGGGCGCAGATCCTCGCCGACACGCTCGACCGTGCCACCGGCACCTTCCTCGACGAGAACAAGTCGCCGGGCCGCAAGCTCGGCTCGATCGACAACCGCGGCAGCCACTTCTACCTGGCCAAGTACTGGGCCGACGAGCTCGCCGCGCAGACCGACGACGCCGAGCTGGCCGCCGCCTTCTCGGGCCTCGCCACCACCCTGGGCGAGTCCGAAGAGGCCATCGTCGCCGAGCTGATCGAGCCCCAGGGCACGGCGGTCGACATCGGGGGCTACTACCACCCCGACGCCGCCAAGACCGAGGCCGTGATGCGCCCGTCGCACACGCTGAACGAGGCGCTCGCGACGCTGTAGGCGACCCTCTCGAGAACAGGAGGCGCGGTTCCGGTCGGCACCGCGCCTCCTGTCGTCCGTCGGGTCGGTCGTCGAGTCGCTGAGTGGTCGAGCGGTCGAGGGGTCGAGGGGTCGAGTGGTCGGTGGTCGAGTGGTCCCGAATCGTCCTTCGTGGCGTCGCCGAGGACGATTCGGGACCACTCGACCAGCTGGTAGGGCTTCAGGGGGACGGGGCGTGAGGCGGACGGGACGTCAGGGGTGCAGGGCGTGACGGGCGGTGGCGCGGACGGCGTCGGAGACGGCGTCGAGCAGGGGGGAGGCGAGGGTCCAGCGTTGCCAGAAGAGCGGCACGTCGACCGGGTCGGCGGGGGCCAGCTCGACGAGGCGACCGGCCGCGAGCTCGGGGGTGGCCTGGGCCTCGGGCAGCATGCCCCAGCCGAGGCCGAGCACGACGGCCCGGGCGAAGTCGGCCGACGCGGGCACGTGGTGCCGGGGCGAGAGCGGCTCGCGACCGGTGAGCCGACGCACGAAGTCGTGCTGCAGGTCGTCGGTGCGGTCGAAGACGACCATCGGGGCGCGATCGAGCGGCTCGAGGTCGGCGCTGCCGGACGCGCGGGGTGCACTCGTGGTGCCCTCCTCGTCGAGGCTGGCGGGGTCTCCGTCCAGCCACCGCTCGACGAACCCCGGGCTGGCGACCGCTCGGTAGCGCATGACGCCGAGCGGCTCCGAGCTGCACCCCTGGACGGCCTCGCGGGTGGCGGTGACCGCGGCGAGCACGTCGCCCGACCGCAGCAGTTCGGCCGTGTGCTGCTGGTCGGCCCGGCGCAGGTCGAAGACGACGGGCACGCTCGGCGGCACGGAGGCCAGCGCCTCGACGAACCAGGTCGCCGTCGAGTCGGCGTTGACCGCGATCGGCAGCGTCGTCGGCACGGGGTCGTCCGACCCGTCGCCGTCGGCACGGTGCGCGGGGTCGCCACCCAGCCGGGCGAGCGCGTCCGAGGCGAGCAGGTCGACCTGCCGGGCGTGACGCAGCAGCACGTCGCCGGCCTCGGTCGTGGTCACGGGCGTCGTGCGGCGCAGCAGCACCCGCCCCGCCGAGCGTTCGAGCTGCTTGACGCGTTGCGACACCGCCGACTGCGTCACGTGCAGGCGTCGCGCGGCCGCCTCGAACGTGCCCTCGTCCACGATCGTCCGGAGCGTGTCGAGCTGGTCGAGCGGAAACCGGGTCATGAGCAGAGCTTATGCAGCATCACGAACATGAGTTGGACCGATGCACCGGGCCGGCCCTAGCGTGACGTCATGACCTTCGCGACCGTGCTGCCCGCCGTCCTGTTCGGGTTCGGCACGAGCCTCGCCCTGATCGTCGCGATCGGCGCCCAGAACGCGTACGTGCTCCGCGTCGGGCTGCGGGCGGTGACGCGCGTCGTCGTACCGGTCGTCGTGGTCTGCGCTGTGAGCGACGCCGTGCTGATCAGCGCGGGCGTGGCCGGCGTCGGAGCACTCGTCGAGGCGGCGCCCCGGGCGGTCGTCGTCGTGCAGCTCGTCGGCGCCGGGTTCTTGCTGGTCTACGGTGCGTTCGCCGCGAAGCGGGCCGTCCGACCGGTGGGGGCCCTGACCGTCGACGTCGCGCCGACGCCGGCGCTCGTGGGCACGCCCGCAGGAGGCGCGGTGTCGGCCGACGGCGCCGCTGCCGCCGCGGTGCCGCAGCCCGTCGCCCCCGCCCGGGTCGTCCCCGCCGTCCTCGCGGCCCTGGCCTTCACCTGGCTGAACCCGCACACCTACCTCGACACGATCGTCTTCCTCGGGTCGGTCGCGAACCACCAGCCGCCCGAGCTGCGCTGGTGGTTCGCGGGTGGTGCGATCGCGGGCAGCCTCGTGTGGTTCTCGGCGCTGGGGTTCGGCGCGCGCCTCCTGCGTCCGGTGTTCGCGAGGCCCGCCGCCTGGCGGGTGCTCGACGCGGTGATCGCCGTCGTGATGGTCGCCCTCGGGCTCAGGCTGCTGTTCGGTCTGTGACGGCTGGTCGCGCCGCCCTCAGACCGGGCGTTCGGCGATCGCGCGCTGCCAGCGGACGAGCATGACCCGCGCATAGTGCACGGCCGACACGTAGTGGAAGACCAGCCCGACCAGGAACACCAGGTAGCCGACGCCGATCACGGCGGTCCACTCGGGGCCGCCGAGGGCGACGCCGAGCAGCAGCACGGCGAGGCCGACGAAGCAGAGCCCGGTCCGCAGTCGTCCGGCCCACCACACCGGGACGGCCGGGTCGCCGCGGAACGCCACCACGGCGCCGACGGCGAGCAGCACGTCGGGCACCATCAGCAGCACGGCCTCCTGCCAGCCGAAGACGTCCGCCGCCGCGAAGGCCACGGCCACGACGACGACGGTCAGCCGGTCGGTCACCGGGTCGAGCCACGACCCCAGCACCGAGACCGAGTCGGTGCGCCGCGCCACGAAGCCGTCGAGCCAGTCGGTCGCGAACACGACGGCGATGACGGCCAGGGCCGCCCACCACAGCTCGGCGAGCAGCAGGCCGGCGAAGACCGGCAACAGCAGGAGGCGCGCGGCCGTGATCGCGTTGGGCACGGTCCGCCACTCGTCCACCTCGAAGAGGCGGTGACGCAGGGCTGCGAGCCGACGGGACGACAGGTGCTCGGCCACGAACTCGCCCGAGGCGGTCGCCCCCGCCACCACGGGGTCGGCCACGGCGTGCCCGGCCGCGTGGACGGCCGACGCGACGGGCCCTCGGTCGCCGGCCCGCGCCTCGTCGTCCGTCGTGTCGAGGGACGACCCGTCGCGGGACGCCGCGTCGGCTCGCGCGGTGGTGTCGTCGGCCGCGACGGTCTCGTCGACGGCGCCGGTCGACGCGCCCGGGGCCGCGGCGGCCTCGGCGGCGGCAGCCCGTCGACGGCGCACGAGCCGCACGACGAAGACGATCGCGACGACGACGGCCGCGCCGATCAACGCCCAGGACGAGAACGTGCCGAGGTACTGCCGCGCCGCCTCGAGCGACGACCGCAGCAGGAACCCGATGCCGACGTAGACCGCGGCCCAGGTCAGCGCCCCGCCGAACGACGCGGGCAGGAACGACCGGTAGGGCACGTTCGCGACCCCGGCCGCCGCGGGGGTGAGCGTGCGGACGACCGGCACGAGACGGGTGAGGAACACCGCGGCGGCACCCCGGCGCTCGAGCACGGCGACCGCGCGGTCCCAGCTGTCGACGCCGATCTTGCGGATGATGCGGGTGTCGCGGAACCCGGTGCCGAACCGGCGGCCGAGCAGGTAGCCGACGTGGTCGCCGAGCGAGCCGCCGACCGCCACGCACACGAAGAACGCGACCGCGGGCCCCGGGCTGTCGAAGGTTGCCGCGAGCAGCAGCACGATGGTCTCGCCCGGCACGAACACGCCGAGGCCGAGGCCGGACTCGGTGAACGAGAAGAGGGCACCCAACGCCCAGACGAGCGGGGTCGGCAGCGTCGAGCCGATGTCGGTGATCCACCCGATGAGGTCCATCCCGCCAGGCTAGGGGAGCGGGGCGAGCAGGCGCATCGTGCGGGGGACGGGGCGGGGTCGTCCGGTGTGCGGGGTGGCGTGGTCCCGGGGGAGGGGCCGGGGTGGTCCCGGGGGATGGGGGGCGAGGTCCGGAGGTGGGGCGGGGCCGGGCCGGTGCGGGGCGGAGCGAGGCCGGGATCGGGGGGTTGGGGTGTGGCGGGTGCGGGTCGGTCGCGGGTCGGTAGGGTCGCGGCATGGTCAGCTTCGCCGACAAGCCCGTGCTCGACGTGACGGTCGAGCAGTGGCGCGAGTACCTCGAGGGCGACCCCGACGCGGGCGGGGTGAGGCTGAAGCTGCGCAAGGTGCGCTCGACTGCGCCGGGCATGACGTGGTCCGAGGCGCTCGACGAGGCCCTCTGCCACGGGTGGATCGACGGTCAGGGCAGCCGGCTCGACGACGATTACATGCTGACCGCGTTCCAGCCGCGGCGGAAGGACAGCCCGTGGTCCCAGGTGAACCGCGAGCACGTCGCCCGCCTGGTCGCCGAGGGGCGCATGACCCCGGCGGGGCAGGCCGAGGTCGACCGGGCCAAGTGCGACGGTCGCTGGGACGCCGCCTACCGGCAGAAGGACGCCGTGCCGCCCGACGACCTGCAGGCCGCCCTCGACGCCGACCCGGCCGCGGCCGCGCACTTCTCGTCGCTGACCAAGACGGAGCGGTTCCGGGTGTACTTCCGGCTGGCGGCGTTGAAGCGACCCGAGACCCGCGCGGCGCGCATCCGCGACGTGGTCGCCGCGGCGGCCCGCGGCGAGCAGCACTACCGCTGAGTGGCGCCGAGCCGGGTTCGACGTCGGCCGGGCCCTACGCCGCCACGAAGTGGGCACCGCGCCACGCGAAAACGTGGCGCGGTGCCCACTTCGTGGCGTGGTGCCCATCTCGTGGCGGGGTGGGCGTGGCGGGGTGGGGTGGGCGCGGCGGGGCGGGGCGGGCTCGGCGGGGCCAGGCAGCGGCGGCGGCGGCGCGACGCGGCGACCGCAGGAGGCGCGGGTCGCGTCAGCGGCGCGTGCGCTGCTTCCAGAAGCGGCCGGCCAGGCGCGCGAGTCCCACCAGGGCGACCGACAGCACGGCGAGTGCGACGAGCAGCACCACCATGTAGACCGCCACGGGGCCGTAGCCGCCCAGCGCCTCCGGGTTGTAGAAGGGGTACGGGTAGAACGCGGTGATCGAGCCGCGGACGAGCGAGTAGACGCTGTAGGCCACGGGCACGACGAGCCCGATCGCGGCGGCCGACCACGGCAGGCGGCGACCGACGGGCAGCACGAGCCAGTCGACCAGTACGGCGATCGGCATCACGATGTGCACGATGACGTTCACCCAGGGCAGCACGCCACCGCTCACCTCGGTGAGCAGCACGTTGAACACGAGGCCGATGAAGACCATGTTGACGACCGAGATCAGGCGCACGGTGTCCCAGGCACGGCTGCCCGGGCGACGCCGCAGCGTGCGGACGCCGCCGACGACGAAGACCACGACGGCGAACAGGTTGCCGAGGTTCGTGAAGTACGAGAAGAAGTTGACGATGCCGTAGTCGTTCTCGAGCTGAACGCCGAACTGGGCGACGACCGCGACGAGCGACAGGGCCGCGAACGCGAACCGGTAGGGGACCATCAGCTGAGCACGCGTCATGTCCTCACCCTAGTGACGCGTGACGACCGGGTCACCGTCGGCGTGACGGGCGTGTTCGTGCGTGACGGGCGTCGACGGACGCCCGTCCGGCACGAACACGCCCGCGGGGCGCGGTGGCGCGTCGGGTCAGGCCTGCTCGATCTTCTCGATCAGGGCGGCCTTGGTGTACCGCGACACGTTGGTGACGCCCTTCGTGCGGGCCAGGGCGCGCAGGGCGACGAGGGTCTGCGCGTGCAGGTCGACGTGGGCGTCGGGCCCGTCGGGCGTGGACACGGTCGTCTCGTCGACCTCGGGCAGCGGCGGGGTGTAGATCGAGCGAGGCTCGGCCGGGGTGGCGGACGAGGTCGACGACTCCTCCGTGGACTCCGGCGACGCCTTCGAGTCCTTCGAGGACGACTCCTTCGAGGACTCCGGCGCGCCCTTCGACGCCTGCTTCGCCTTCTTCAGCGCCTTCTTCGCGCCACCGAGGCCGGCCGTGGCGTCCTCGAGCGCGTCGTCGAGCGGGGCGACCTTCGGGCGGGACTTCTTCGTCAGCTTCTCCGCCCGGCGTCGGGCCTCGTCGACGGCCTTGCGCGCGTCGGCGACGGCGTCCTCGGCCTTGTCGTAGGCCTTGGTGGCGGATTTCTTGAGCTTCTTCTGGTCGGCCATGGTCGGCGATCCCCTTCGGTCGGTCGGTCGGTCGTGTCGGGCGTGCGGACGTGTGCCCCCACGCTGGCACGACGCCCTGGGATCACGTCCAGGGGCACGTGACGACCCGAGCCGCCGGGCACCGGCCGCTAGCGTGTCGGCATGACGCCCTCGACCCCGGACCACGCCCCCGTGATCGCCCTGCTGCGCGACCTCGTCGCGATCGACTCGACGAGCGGCACGGCCGGAGAAGGCGCCGTCCTGAGCCGCGTCGCCTCCGAGTTCGACGGCGTCGAGGAGGCGCGGGTCGCCTTCGCCCGCGGGGTCGACGGTGGGCCCACGGCGCTCCTGGTCTCGCCGACCACCGTCGCCTCCGACGGTCCGCTGCTCGTCTTCGCGTCGCACGCCGACGTCGTGCCCGTGACCGACGCCACGGCCTGGAGCCACGACCCCTTCGGCTCGGTCGTCGTGGGCGACCGCCTGCACGGGCGGGGGTCGTCCGACATGAAGTCCGGGCTCGCGGCGTCGGTGGTCGCCGTCCGCGACCTCCTGCGGAGCGGCGCACCCGTCGCGCTCGCCGTCTCGACGGGCGAGGAGGTCGGCTGCCTCGGTGCCCCGGCGGTGGTCGACCTGCTGGCCGGTCACCGTGTCGGGGCCGTCGTCGTCCCCGAGTCGACCGACGGCCGGGTCGTGCTCGGCCACCGCGGCGCGCTCTGGCTGACGGTGCGCACCTCGGGCGTCGCCGCCCACGGCAGCACGCCGGAGCGGGGCCACAACGCGATCCTCGACCTGGTGGCCGTGCTCGGGCGTCTGGACGACCTGCCGCTCAGGGCCCACGCCGACCTCGGCCGCGAGACCGTCAACGTCGGTGTCGTGTCGGGCGGCAGCGTGCCGAACATCGTGCCCGACGCCTGCGAGGCGCGCATCGACCTGCGGGTCGTCCGCGACGACGTCGACGATCTCGTCGGGTGGTGGCGGGACCAGCCCGAGGTGACCGACGTCCGAGTCGACCTCGACCTCGCCGCCGTGTGGACCCCGCGCGACCACCCCTGGCTCGCCGGCCTGGGCGCCCCGGTCTCGGAGGAGCCCGCCTCGTACTTCACGGACGCCTCGGTGCTCGTCCGCTCGCTGGACGACGGGGTGCCGGTCGTGGTCTGGGGCCCGGGCGACCCGACCGTGGTGCACACCGTGGACGAGTCGGTGTCGATCGACGCGGTCGTGCGGGCGGTCCCGCAGTACCGCCACGCGGGCGAACGCTGGGCCGCCGGGCACTGACGGCGCCACCGGGCGACGCGTCGCGACGGGCCGCCGGGCTGCCGGGCCGCCGGGCTGCCGGGCTGCCGGGCTGCCGGCCGATCGGCGAGGGGCACGATCAGCGCGTGCTCTGCCGCCGGACCAGTCTCGGGGCGAACGAGATGCGGGCTCCGCCACCCGCGCCTCCTGTCGTCCCGCGGAGGGACAGCAGCCGCAGGGCCTCGCTGGCCATGCGGTCGGTGGGCTGCGCCAGGGTCGTCAACGCCGGGGTCACGTACGAGGCGAAGACGATGTCGTCGAAGCCCGTGACCTGCAGCTCGTCGGGCACGCGGACGCCGAGCTCGCGCGCGGCCCGCAGCACGCCCATGGCGATGAGGTCGTCGGCGCAGACGATGGCGTCGGGTCGGTCGTCCGACGCGAGCAGCCTCCGGGCGGCGGCGTCGCCGCTGTCGACCGAGTAGTCGCCGAGGACGACGCCGTCGCGCACCTCACGGATGCCGAGCTCGGCCGACCAGTGCCGGAACCCCCGGAGGCGCAGGGTCGTCGACGAGTTCGTCAGCTCGGACGTGACGAACGCCGCCGACCGGGCGCCGGTGCCCGCCAGGTGCGTCAGCACGAGCTTCATCGCCTCGGCGTCGTCGAGGCCGATCCAGTCGGTGTCGGGCACGTCGACGCGGCGGTCGAGCTGCACCAGGGGCACGGCCCTGGCTGACGCCGCGACCGCCGCGGCGCTCTCGGTGTCGTGCACCGGGCTGACGACGATGCCGTCGACGTGACGTTCGATGAGCGAGCGCAGGTGGTCGGCCTCGACGGAAGGGTCCTGCCTCGAGTCGCAGAGGAACAGGTGCTTGCCCTCGCCGTGCAACGCGCTCTCGAGGCTGTCGACCAGGGTGGTGAAGAACGGGTTGAGGATGCTCGGCACGACCATGCCGACCGTGTCGGTGCGGCGGGTGCGCAGGGCGCGGGCGATGCCGTTGCCCGAGTAGCCGAGCTCGTCGGCCGCGAGCCGCACCCGGGCCTCGACCTCGGGCCCGACGGGGCGTGACGCCGACATCACGCGCGAGACCGTCGCGGGCGAGACGCCCGCGCGGCGGGCGACGTCCGAGATGGTGACGGCGTTCATGGGCTCCTCGGGGGGCGGCGGTCACGGGACGACGGGGGAGGACACCATCGTAGCGGGTGCCTGACGGAAACCGATTGCCGACCGTCGATCTCTTTTACACGTCGGAAACACAAAGGTGTTGACACTCGAAACACGCAGGCGTCACTCTTGACGCAGTTCCAGTCGGCAATCGATTGCCCACCGTTCTCGCCCCCACGAGACCGCCCCCGTCAGTCCCCGCATGCTCCACCTCGTCCTCCCCAGGAAGGCCCCTCATGCCCTCGACCCGCACCGTCCTCACCGCCCTCGCCGTGGGCGCCCTCGCGGTCGGCACCCTCGCCGGCTGCGACTCCACCGCGAGCACCACCTCCGGCGCCTCGCCCGGGGCCACCACCGCCACGCGCCCCGCCCCGACCGACGTCCCGCAGGCCTGTGCCCCTGACGGCGGCGGCACGCTCCAGCTCGGCATGGTCGACATCAACGAGCAGACCGCCTTCTTCACGCAGATGAACGAGGGCGTGCAGGACGTCGCCGACGAGGCCGGTGCCGACCTGCAGATCGTCAGCGGCGACAACGACAGCGCCACGCAGGTCTCGGGCGTCGAGAACCTCGTCGCGTCGGGCGTCGACGCGCTGATCGTCGACCCGGTCGACGCGACGGCGTTGATCCCCGCCCTCACCGCGGCGAAGGCAGCCGGCATCCCCGTCGTCGCGGCCGACGGCTCGGTCGAGGACGCCTCGGCCATCGACTCGTACGTCGGCACGGCGAACGAGGACGGCGGGGCCCAGCTCGGCGAGGCCTTCCTCGAGCTGACCGGGGGCACGGGCGAGGTCGGCGTCGTCGGCGCCCTGAACAGCGCGATCCAGATCCAGCGCCAGAACGGCTTCACCGACGCCGTCGAGGCCGGCGGCATGACCATCGGCACGATCGTCGACGGCCAGAACGTCAACGAGGACGCCCAGGCGGCGGCCGAGAACCTGCTCACGGGCAACCCCGACCTCGAGTACATCTACGCGACGGGCGAGCCGGCCCTCAACGGCGCCATCGCCGCCGTGAAGAGCCAGGGCGCCCAGGACCGGGTCAGCATCGTCGGCTGGGACCTCTCGGCCTCGGCCGTGGAGGGGCTGCAGGACGGCTACGTGAAGGCGGTCATCCAGCAGGACACCTTCGGGTTCGGCTACGAGGCCGCGAAGGCCGCCATCAACCTGGCCTGCGGCACCGGAGACGTGCCCGCGACGGTCGACGTGCCGATCACGATCGTCACGCCCGACAACCTGTCCGACTTCTCGTACTACCTGGAGGGCTGATGACCGACGTCACGACGCACGACCTGCTCGTCGAACTCGAGGGCATCCGCAAGTCGTACGGCGCCGTCGACGTGCTGCGCGGCGTCGACCTGCGCCTCGCTCGGGGCGAGGTGCTCGGCCTCGTCGGCGACAACGGCGCCGGCAAGTCCACACTGATGAAGGTGCTCGCCGGTTCGGTGCAGCACGACGGCGGCCGGATCAGCATCAAGGGCAAGGAGGTGCGGTTCCAGTCCCCGAGCGACGCCCAGGCCGAGGACATCGGCATCGTCTACCAAGACCTCGCCCTGTGCGACAGCCTGAACGTCGCCGCCAACCTGTTCCTCGGCCGCGAGCCGCGGATCGGGCCGTTCCTCAAGGTCGGCGAGATGCACGCCGAGGCCACGGCCGTGCTGAAGGAGTTCGGCGTCCGGGTCACCTCGACCCACCAGCTGATCTCGCAGCTCTCGGGCGGGCAGCGCCAGTCGGTCGCCATCGCCCGCGCCGCCTCGGTCGACCCCGACGTGCTGATCCTCGACGAGCCGACCGCGGCCCTCGCGGTGACCGAGGTCGAGTCCGTGCTGCGCCTCATCAAGGAGGTCGCGGCCCGCGGGGTCGGCGTGATCTTGATCACCCACCGGCTGCAGGACCTCTTCCGGGTCTGCGACCGCATCACCGTCATGTACGAGGGCCGCAGCGTCGACGACGCCCGCATCGACGACCTGACCATCGAGTCGCTCGTCGACATGATCACCCGAGAAGGGAGCGCCGCCGCATGACCACGACGACCTCTGACCCCACCCGCACCGACGGCCCCGAGCCGGGCCGGGGCCATGGCCCCGCCGCGGCCCGGGAGCGACGCTGGGAGGCCCTGCAACGCGTCAACAAGTCGACGCTGCTCATGCTGGTCGTGACGCTCGTCGTGATCGTCGTCTTCTCGGTGGCGACCCCGACGTTCCTCACCGGGACGAACCTGCGCAACGTCGCCGTGCAGGTCGCCCCGGCGGCCATCGTGGCCGTGGCGATGACCTTCGTCATCACGGCGGGCATGATCGACCTCTCGGTCGGGTCGACGCTCGCCCTCGTCTCGGTGATCGGCGCGGTGCTGCTGAGGGCCGGGCTCGAGTCGGTGCTCGTCATGGTGATCTGCCTCGCCGTCGGCGCGCTCTGCGGGCTGGTCAACGGCTGGTTCTCGAGCTACCAGGGCATCCCCTCGTTCATCGTCACGCTCGCCACCATGTCGATCGTGCGGGGCGTCGCGCTGCTCATCACGAAGGGCTACTCGATCGCGATCGGCTCCGGCCTGATCTTCGCGCAGGTCGGCCAGGGGCGCCTGTTCGGTCTCGGCTACCCCGCCTGGCTCGCGCTGATCATCGTCGGCGTCGGCATCGTCGGCCTGCAGCGCATGCGGTTCGGCCAGTACATCACCGGCATCGGCTCGAACGAGGAGTCGGTCCGACGGGCCGGCGTCGACACCCGCTTCGTCAAGATGACGGCCCTCGTGCTCAGCGGAACGGCGGCCGGCGCCGCGGGCATCATCACCGCGGCCCGCCTCGGGTCGGGTGACGCCAACTCGGGCGTCGACTTCGCGATGACGGTCATCACCGCCGTCGTGATCGGCGGCACGAACCTGCTCGGCGGCAAGGGCAGCGTCATCGGCACCGCGATCGGCGCCATCTTGACCGGCGTCATCACGAACGGCCTCACGCTGCTCGGCCTGAGCCCCTACATCGTGCCCATCGTCACCGGCAGCCTGTTGATCATCGTCATCTGGATCAACCTGCGCGGCGGTTCGTTCACCGACCTCGTGCGCAAGGTGGTGACCCGATGAGCCGCGTCGGAGGGTTCGGCGTCGAGACGACCGCGGTCGTCGACGTGCAGACGGTGACCGGCCCCGTGCCGAGCGACCGGCTCGGCTACACGTTGCCGCACGAGCACCTGATCAACAGCATCGAGGAGGGCGGCCTCGAACCCGACCCCGAGTTCCCCGAGCTGTTCGACGCCCCCGTCACCGCCGACATCGCCTGGCTGCTGCGCGACCGACCGCTCGCCTGCCGCGACAACTGCGTGCTCGACGGCGACGACGACGCGGTCGACGAACTCGTGGCGTTCCGCGACCTCGGGGGCAGCACGGTGATCGAGCTGACCTCGGACGGCCAGGGCCGCGACCCGCGGCGGCTCGCCGAGATCTCGCGCCGCAGCGGGGTGAACGTCGTCACGGGCGGTGGCTGGTACCTCGAGAGGTTCCACCCCGAGGCCACGGGCACCGACAGCGTCGACGACCTGGCCGCGCGCCTCGTCGCCCGGTTCCGGGCCGACCCGGCCGAGACGGGCCTGCCCCGCTCGGGCGTCATCGGCGAGATCGGCGTCTCGCCCGGCTTCACCGAACGCGAGGAGCGCTCGCTGCGGGCCGCGTGCCGCCTGCAGCGCGAGACCGGCCTGCCGATGTTCGTGCACCTGCCCGGCTTCGTCCGCCACGGCGGTCGCGTGCTCGACGTCGTGCTGCGCGACGAGGGCGTCGACCCGACCGCGGTCGTCCTCTGCCACATGGACCCCTCGGGCTCCGACCCCGACTACCAGCGCAGCCTCGCCGAGCGCGGCGTCTGGCTCGAGTTCGACATGATCGGCATGCCGTACCGCTTCTCGCTGCCGGGCGAGGGCCAGTCGCCGTCGCCCGTCGAGACGGCCGCGGCGATCGCCCGCCTCGTGTCGGCCGGGTTCGGCCGCCGCCTGCTCTTCAGCCACGACCTGTTCCTCAAGAGCATGCTGCGTCGGCACGGCGGCAACGGCCTCTCGTACATCCCCGCCGTGTTCCTCGACCGCCTCGTCGACCTCGGCGTCGACGCCGACGTCGTGCACGGCGTCGGCACCCGCAACGTCCGCGACCTCTTCGAGGGCGCGGCCCTGACCCGCTGAGAGGCGACCGTGCGGCCGTGAGCCGCGCGCGCCTCCTCGTCCCGTCCCGTCACCACCGGAAGGCACCACCATGTCCCGCATCCTCATCGCCGGCGAGAGCTGGATCACCGCGACCACCCACACCAAGGGCGTCGACGAGTTCACCGCCCACTCGTACACCGAGGGCGTCGCGCAGCTCCGGGCCGCCCTGCAGGCCGGCGGCCACGAGGTCGTCCACCTGCCCGCGCACCTCGTGCCCACCGAGTTCCCAGAGACCCAGGAGGCGCTGGACGCCTACGACGTCGTGGTGCTGTCCGACATCGGGGTCAACTCGCTGCAGCTCGCGCCCGCCGTCTTCGAGAAGAGCATCCCCGGTCGAGACCGCGTGCAAGAGCTCGCCCGCTGGGTCGAGGCGGGAGGCGCGCTGCTGATGATCGGCGGCTACCTGTCGTTCTCGGGTTGGCAGGGTCGCGCGGGCTACGCCCGGACCGAGATCGCCGACGTGCTGCCGGTCGAGCTGCTGATCGGCGACGACCGCGTCGAGCGCCCGGCCGGCGTGGTCGCGACCGTGCTCGACGCCGACCACCCCGCCCTCGGCGGCGCCGGCACCGAGTGGCCCCTGCTGCTCGGCTACAACCGCACGGTCGTCAAGCCGGGTGCCGTCGAGCTGGCCCGCCTGGACGGCGACCCGCTCGTCGTCGTCGGCGAGGCCGGCGCCGGGCGCACCGCGGTCTTCACGAGCGACTGCTCGCCGCACTGGGCGCCGCCGGCCTTCTGCGACGAGTGGAGCGGCTACGCCAAGGTGTTCCAGGGCATCGTCTCGTGGCTGACCAGCCGCTGACGCCGGCCGGCCCCTCGGCGGGCCGGGCAGGGCGGGCCGCCGCGCTCGTCGCGCGCTGCTCGGGCGAGCTCGACGCGTCGGCGGCGGTGCCGCTGCTCGCCCGGATGGCCGACGGCACCGTCGTCGACGCCGACTTCGGTCGCTACCTCGCGATCGAGCAGGCGTTCGTCCGAACCGCCGCCCGACTCGCCGGGTACTGCCTCTGGCAGCAGCCCGAATGGTCGAGGGCCGAGCGTCACGCGGCGGCGGTGGCCGACCTCGTCGGCCCGCAGAGCCGGTACTTCGAGCGGTTGCTCGCGACCCGACCCGTCGACGAGGCGACCCTGGGGAACCTGCTGCGCCGCGCCTCCGTCCTCGAGGCGACGGTGACGGCCGCGCTCGACGAGGGCGGCTACGCCGGGGTGGTCACGAGCCTCGCCGCCGCCGAGACCCTCTACCTGCACTGGTGCACGCAGGCTGCCGGGCAGTCGGTGGCCCGGCCCGCCGACGTCCAGGAGTGGATCGACCTGCACGTGACCGGGTCGTTCCGCGAACAGGTCGGCTCCTTGCACCAGCTGGTCGACGAGCTGCCCGCCGACGTGACCGACGCGCAGCTGGACCGGTGGTTCGTCGCCATGCTGCGGGCCGAAGACGCGTTCCACGCGAGCGCGCTCGACGAGGTCGCGGCGTGACCGGGCCCGCCGTCGACCCTGCCAGCGGACCGGCCGTCGACCTCGCCGCCGTCGAGGCCCGTCTCGGCACGGCCGGCGTCGCCTTCGAACGGCTGATCGTGGGGCCCGACGCCGTCGTGGTCGTCTCGTCGTACGGCGGCCGCGTCTACGGGCCGTTCTTCGCGGCGGGCGAGGCCGAGAACTGGCTGCCCGACGCCTTCGGCGACGACGCCTCGTTCGGCGCGCTGGTGGCCGGCGGCGACTGGAACGTCGGCGGCGACCGGGTCTGGATCGGCCCCGAGATCGCCTACATGATCCGCGACCGCAGCGACTACTGGGGCAGCTACGAGATGCCGCCGTCGCTCGACCCCGGCCGGCACGAGCTCGAGCGCACGGGCGACCGCGTCACGATGACCCGGGTCGCCGAGCTCGAGGCCTTCACCGAGCCGACGGGGGCCGTCCGGGCCGAGCTGGGGTTGGTCGTCCGGCCCGCGGCGCACCCGCTGCGCCATCTGCGCGGGGCCTCTGTCGCGAACGGTGACGGGGCGTCCGTGGTCGACTGCGTCGACTACGGCGGTTACGTGACCGAGGTCCGCCTCGAGATCGCCTCGGACGGCGCGCACGAGGCAGAGTCGTGGGTGCTCGACCAGGTCCGGCCCGGGGGGACCGCGTTCGTCTCGGCCGTGCCCGAGGCGCAGGTGACCGACTACTACGAGCCGGTCGGCGACCTGCTGGCCGAGGTGCCGGGCGGCGTCGCCGTGTCGCTCACCGGTGCAGACCGCTTCAAGATCGGCTTCGCCGCACCGCACGTCGCCGGCCGCGTCGGCCACGTGCGCGCCGTGGGCGAGCCCGCCGACGACCGCGCCGTGCTGTTCGTGCGCGGCAGCCACAGCGACCCGTCCGCCGAGTACTCCGAGGAGCCCGACCCGTCGCCCGGCGTCCGGGGCGACTCGCTGCACCTCTACGACGACGACGGCGGGCTCGGCGGGTTCGCCGAGATCGAGGCGCGGGGCACCCCCGTGCTCGGTCCGCGACCCGGGCCCGTCACCGACCGGTTCTCGAGCTGGTGGTTCCGGGGGCGGACCGACGACGTCGCCCGCGTGGCCCAGCACCTGCTCGGGGTGCCGGCCGCGACGGTGGCGCGAGCCGCCCGGGGGGCCGCGCCGCGCCTCCTCGGGTCGTCGACGGCCCCGCCGACGGCCCCGTCGACGCCGACGCCGACATCGCTCGCTCCGACGACCAGCCCGAGCAGCGCCCCGTCCCCGAGCAGCGCCCCGTCCCCGAGAGGAACGACATGACCCCCGAGACCGACCCCGAGGCCGTCGACCGCGCCTACGACGACCTCGTCGCGCTCGTGGAGCACGGTCCGCGCTTCCACGGCACGCCGGGCATCGCGGCCGCAGCCGACTGGCTCGAGCAGCACCTGGGTGCGGTCGGGTGGCCCGTCGAACGGCAGGCCGTGACGCTGCCCGGCTGGCAGCCGGGAGCGGTGCACCGCGTGGTCGTGCACGACCCGATCGTCCGCGAGCTGCCCGCCTGGCCGATGCTCTGGAGCGGCTCGACCGGCGGCCCCCGTCGCGGCACGGTCGAGGCCGTCGGTCCCCAGGGGCTCTGGGGCGACTCGATGACCTGGCGCAAGTTCGTCGTGACCGACGACGGCGGGCGCGTGCTCGCGTACCTGCACGCCCGAGACGACGGCCCCGCCGCGCCGCAGCCCCTGCCCTCGGGGTCGGACCTCGAGGTCGCGCACCTCGCGATCGGCCGGCTCGACGGCCTGCAACTGACCGAGTGGCTGGGTGACGGCAAGGCGCTCGTCGTCGACGTCGAGGCCGACAGCGGTGCCGTCGAGGCGGCGACGAGCGACAACCTGATCGTGGACGTGCCGGGCACGGGCGACGGGTCGGTGCTGCTCTGCGCCCACTACGACAGCTTCTTCAACACCGTGGGCGCCTACGACAACGGCAGCGGGACGATCGCCCTGCTGCACCTCGCCGAGAAGTGGGCGGCTGAGCCGCCGGTGCCGTCGGTCCGCCTCGTGTTCTTCACGGCCGAGGAGTGGCACCTGGGCGGGTCGCGGCACTTCGTCGACACCGCCCCGACCGCCGACCTCGACGCGATCGACTACGTGCTGAACGTCGACGGACTCGGCCGCGGCTCGTTCGTCGAGGCCTTCGGGGCGCCCGAGGCGTTCTCGACGGCGTTCCGCTCGGCCCTGCTTCAGCACGCGGCGGCGACTCGGCCCGACCTCGAACTCGTGACGCGGTTCCCGCCGACGACCGGCACCGACGACGCGTCGTTCTACCGGGCCGGGGTGCCGAGCGCGTTCCTCACCTTCAACGACCTGCACCGGTTGCACCAGCCCGACGACGAGCCGAACCGGGGCATCGCGGCGAACGTGGCCTGGACGGTGCCGCTCGTCGAGCATCTCGTGGCGACCCTGGCGCGGCCGACCCGCGCCGCGCCTCCCGGGGTGCTGTAGGCGCGGGCGGCCGGGCCGGTCGGCGGGGTCGGTCCGGCCCGGCCCGACCCGGCTCGCCCGCTCTGCCTCTCAGCCGACCGGCTCGGCGAAGACGATCCGGTTCTGGTCGTAGTGCCCCGACGAGCGGTCGAAGACGCCGCCGCAGGTGATCAGCCGCAGCTGGTCGGTCGGCTGTGCGCCGAAGACCCGCCCGGTCGGAAACTGGGCCTTCGGCACGTCGAGCACCTCGGTCACCACGTAGCCGACCACGCCGCCCTCGACCGTCGTCACGTCGACGCGGTCGCCCGCGACGAGCTCGTCGAGTCGCGCGAAGACCGCGGGCCCGGAGGCCGAGTCGACGTGTGCGGCGATGACCGTCGGTCCGCGCCCGCCGGGCCGCCCGCCGCCGGTGAACCACCCGACGTCGTCGGCGTCGACGGGCACCTCCATCGCGCCGTCGTCGGCGATGCCGAGGTCGATCAGCGGGGCGTCGAGCCCGATCGCGGGCACCGACACGGCCGCCGGGGCCACGCCCGCGCCGACCACCGCGTCGACCGCAGGAGGCGCGGTGCCGGTCGCCGACGGAGCCGCGGTCGGCGAAGCGCCCGCCCCCGCCCCCGGGGTCGACGACGCCGTCGGTGCGACCACCCCGGGTGACGCGCACCCGGTCAGGGCCAGCACGACGGCGGCGACGACCGCCGCAGGCAAGGGGCGGCGCACGTCAGGCCTGTGCCTGGCGGTGACGACGGGTCAGGACGTACGCGCCCGCGCCGAGCAGGGCCAGCGCGCCGGCACCACCGGCGGCGAGGCCGAAGCCGGCCGTCCCGCCCTCGGTGGCCGCGCCTCCGAGTCCGGTGTCGACGCCGCCGACCGGCACCTGCGTCAGCTGGCCGCGGACCACGCCGGCCGCGAACGACGCCGTGTGCGAGTCGCCCGTGAAGCCGGCCGGGTTCGCCTCGAGCTGCTTCAGGCTGAAGCCGGTGCCCGTGTCGGAGCCGGCGTCGCTCGTCACGCCCGTGGTGAACGGGCCCTGCAAGCAGCCGCTGCTCGTGCGCGTGCCGTCACCGCGGTCGACCGGGTTCGGGAACGCGATGCGCGGCGGGCCGGCCTGCCCCTGGGCCGCCTCGTGGATGTGCGTCGCGGTCTTCGCCGGGCTCTGGTAGTCGCCGGTCACGCCGCGCAGCGTGATGTCGTAGCAGATGACCTCGGTGTCGCTGTTGACGCGGAAGTCGAACGTGCCGGTCGCGCCGGGCTCGCCCGGCGTGGCGACCCCGTCGTTGTTGATCACCTGGTCGGGCGTCGCCATCACCGTGTAGGCGCTGGTGAAGGTGGACGGCTCGGGCACCTCGGTCTCGGCGAACGCGGGGGTCGCGGCGAACAGGGTGACGGCGGTCGCGGCGGCGCCACCGATCGTCAGGGGGCGGATCGCGGTCTTCTTGGTCGTGCGCGTCATCTTCGGCATGCTCCGGGTCCTCTCGACGGGGCGGCGCCCGGGCGGGTGCCGCTCGACAGGGCCTACGTCGGCACCGGCCGATGCGTTCACCCCGGGTCCGAGAAAGTTCGTGCCCCGCCCGATGAACGCGGGAGGCGCGGCGGACGTACACCCCGTCGGCATCCGCGACCGGCGTGGATAGGCTGGAGGTCAGGCGGATGATCGCCGTCATGGGTCGCGCCGCTCCCGTCTCGAGCCGCACGACAGATCGGAGCCCGATGAGCGAGGGGTCGCCGGGGCTCGACGTCCGGGCCGCGTTCGTCGAGCACGGCTCGGCGCTGCTGGGCTTCGCCGTCAACGCCCTGCGCGACCGGTCGCTGGCCGAGGACTGCGTGCAAGAGACGTTCGTCCGCGCCTGGCGGGCCCGCGACTCGTTCGACGCCGACCGCGGCAGCGTCCGCACCTGGCTCTTCGCCATCGAACGCCGCGTGGTGCTCGACGTGCACCGCGCGCGGGGACGCACCCCGTCGCTCGTGCCCTACGACCACGCGCCCGAGCCGGTGGCGACCGTGGCCGACCCGCTCGAACGACTGGGCATGGCCGAGGGCCTCGCCCGCCTGAGCGACGACCACCGGGCGGCCGTCGTGGCCGTCCACCTCGAGGGCCTCAGCTACCGCGAGGTGTCCGACCGCACGGGCGTGCCCGTCGCGACCCTGCGCACCCGCGTGTTCCACGCGCTGCGCGCCCTGCGCACCCACCTCGACGAAGGCGAGACGACCGATGACTGACCGCACGCCAGATGCCGGGGGCGGCGCCGACCGCGGGGCCGGGGGTGGCGCCGGAGCCGGGGGCGGCGCCGGAGCCGGGAACGGTGCCGAGGGCGGGGCCGGTCTCGGTGGCTCCCGTCGCGACGAGCTGATCGCCGCGGCGCTCGCGGACGACCTCTCGCCGGCCGAACGCGCCGAGTTCGACGAGCTGCGTGCCGCCGACCCGGGCGTCGACGCCGAGCTCGACTCGCTCGGCGTCGTCGTCGAGGGGCTGTCGGGCTTCGGGCGCTGGGACGACGTCGCCCCGAGCGACCGGCTGCGCGAACGGGTCGACGCGATCGGCGCCGGAGGGGCCTTCGACGCCGCTGGTGCTACCGGCGGAGCTGGCGTCGCGGGGGACGACGCCGACGCTGCAGACGGTGCCGACGCGACTGTGACCCGGATCGGCCCGCACGTCGCCGCCGCCCGCTCGGGTCGTGGCCGACGCCCCCTGCTGATCGCCGTCGCCGCCGCCGCGTGCCTCGCCGTCGGCGCCGGCGGAGGCGCCCTGCTCGCGACGCCCCGCGACACCGTCGTCGACGGGCCGGCCGGCACCCTGGGGGCCACCGAGCACGTCGACTTCACCGGTCAGCCGGCCGGCGTCGACCTCGACGGCGACCTCGTCGCCCACACCTGGGGCACCGAGACCGTGCTGAGCGTCGACGGCCTGCCGACGGGTTCGGCGTTCACCGTGGTCGTGGTCGGCGACGACGGCCGCGAGTACGAGTCCGGGGCCTTCCTCGGCTCGGACGTCCGCGTCGACTGCCGGTTGAACGCCGCCGTGCTGCGTACCGACGTGGCCTCGGTCGAGATCCGTGCGGCCGACGGGCACGACATCGCCGTGGCGTCGGTGCCGCCGGTCGCGAGCTGACCCGCGCCTCCTGCGCACGAGCCGACCCGCGCCTCCTGATCCGCGCCCCGCGCGTCCGGCGCGGTCGGCTCGCGGGTCAGACGACCGTCAAGGA
Source organism: Frigoribacterium sp. VKM Ac-1396 (assembly GCF_015350895.1). NCBI lineage: Bacteria > Bacillati > Actinomycetota > Actinomycetes > Micrococcales > Microbacteriaceae > Frigoribacterium > Frigoribacterium sp. VKM Ac-1396. The sequence goes on from NZ_JADKSD010000002.1 coordinate 551,352, forward strand.
GGCGCGGGTCGCCTCGATCGTCGCGAGCAGCGACCTCGAGTCGGCCAGCGAGTGCAGGGGCGAGTCGCGCAGCCCGGCGTCCACGTAGGACGCGAGTGCCGTCGCCTGGTAGGCGAGCCCCTGCCGGCCGGTCGGCACGGACGGGTCGCTCCAGACGGCCGAACCGGCACCCGTGGTCAGCTCGAACGTCGCGGGGAAGACCAGGTTCTGCAGCGTGCGGATCGACCCGGTGGTGCCCGAGATGGTGCCGAGCCCGGGCGAGGTGGTCAGCAGGCTCGTGGCGGCGGTCGCGAGCACGCCGTCGGCCGTGCGGGTGACGACGGCGGCGTCGAGGTCGACCCCGTCGGCCCGGGTCGAGCCGGTGGCGTGCCACTCGACGGGGTGCCCGGTCGCGAACTGGGTGAACCAGAAGGCGTAGACGCCGATGTCGAGCAGGGCTCCGCCGCCGAGCGCCGGATCGGCCATGCGCCCGCCGGCCGACAGGTCGTTCGCCCAGGCCACGTCGGCGGTCGCGAGCCGCACGTCGCCGATCGCGCCGTCGGCGAGCAGCTCGGCGATGACGGTGGTGTGCGGCAGGTATCGGGTCCAGAGCGCCTCCATGGCGAGCACGCCGGCGGCGCTCGCCGCGGCCGCGATCTGGTCGGCCTCGGCCGTGCTGGTCGCCATCGGCTTCTCGATCAGGACGTGCTTGCCGGCCCGGATCGCGGTCAGCGCGTCCGGCAGGTGCCGGGTGTGGGGCGTGGCCACGTAGACGACGTCGACGTTCGGGGAGGCGACCAGCGCCTCCTGGTCTCCGTACGCCGCGTCGACGCCGTGGGCGCGGGCGAACGCCTCGGCCCGGTCGAGGCTGCGCGACGCCACGGCGACCACGCGCTGGTCGGTGTGCGCGTGCAGCGCAGCGGTGAAGTCACCGGCGATCTCGCCCGGGCCGATCACGCCCCAGCGCAGGGTCGGCCCGCCGCGCAGCGGGACGGCCGTCGCGGCGGGGAAGCTCGGGGTGTTCGGGGTGCTGGGGGTGCTCGGGGTCTGCGTGGGCATGCGGTCTCCTCGGTGTCACGTCGTCGTGCGTGCGTCCATCTTCGCGCGCACCACGCTCAGCCCTGCTCGGCGAACCGTCCCACGCCGATCACGTCGAGCAAGCGCAGCTTGGCGTCGTCGTCCGACCCGGGCGTCGCCGTCAGCACGAGCAGCGTCTGCGACTGGTCCTCGGTGAAGAGCGCCTGGCAGTTCACCTCGATGCGGCCGAGCTCGGGGTGCAGCAGCGTCTTGCGGTCGTCGAAGCGTTGGTGCACCGCGTGCCGGCTCCAGATCGTCGCGAACTCCTCGCTCGAGGCGAGCAGCGCCTCCACGAGCTCCCTCGGGCGACCGCCGCCACCCGCCAGGCTCAGTGCCGCCCTCAGCCCGGAGGCCTGCAGCTCGAGCTGGTGCGCGTGGTCCTCGACCGGGTAGGAGGCGCGCTCGGCCGGGTCGGTGAACCACCGGTGGAACGCGCTGCGGGCCAGCCCCTCGTACCGCATCTGGTCGCCCAGCAGCGCCACCGCGAGCCTGTTCTGCGCGAGCGTCTCGGCCAGGTCGCTGAGGACGAGCGCCGGCGTGTCGACGAGCCGGTCGAGCACCCGCAGCAGGGCCGGGCTGACGTGGTCGCCGCCCCGCGTCCGACGCGGCGGGTGGTGGCCGGTCAGGCGGTAGAGGTGGTCGCGCTCGTCCAGGCTGAGACGCAGCGCACGGGTCAGGGCGACGACCATCTGCTCGGACGGCTGGGGCCCGCGCTGTTGCTCGAGCCGCGCGTAGTAGTCGGTCGACATGCCGACCAGGGCCGCGACCTCTTCACGGCGGAGGCCCGCGGTGCGCCGCCGGACCCCCTCGGGCAGGCCGACGTCGGCCGGCCGCAGCGCCTCTCGGCGGTGACGGAGGAAGTCGGCGAGCTCGGCACGGTCCATCGCCCCATGCTGTCAGGCGGGGCGTCACCCAGCCAGGGACCGGTGATCCCTGGACGAGCGCTCTCTGCCGACCCGCGCCTCCTGGGGTCAGGCTGGTGTCAGCACCCGCGGTCGTCATCCCGGCGAGCGGCACCCGCCGTGCGGTGCACACAACCCACGCCGCGCCGCGCGCGGCACCCCACGAAGGAGCAACAGTGAAGATCAGCGGCAACACCGTGTTCATCCCCGGAGCGACGTCCGGCATCGGCCTGGGCCTGGCCCTGCGCCTGCAGGCCGCCGGCAACACCGTCATCGTGGCCGGCCGCCGCCGGGCCCTGCTCGACGAGATCGTCCGCGACCACCCGGGCGTCGAGGCCGTCGAGCTCGACACGACCGACCCGCAGGCCGTCGTCGACGTCTCGGCCGAGGTCCAGCGCCGCTGGCCCGAGACCGACGTGCTCGTGGCGATGGCCGGCATCATGCAGACCGAAGACGTCACGACCGGCGACTTCCTCGCGACCGCCGAGGCGACCGTCACGACGAACCTGCTCGGTCCGATCCGGTTGATCGCCGCGTGGACGTCGTTCTTGCAGACGAAGCCGGCCGCGTCGATCGTGACCGTCTCGTCGGGGCTCGCGAGCGTGCCGCTGCCGATCACGCCGACCTACTCGGCGACCAAGGCTGCGATCCACTCGTTCAGCGAGTCCATCCGCGTGCAGCTCGAGGGCACCAGCGTGCAGGTCGTCGAGCTCGTGCCGCCGGCCGTGCAGACCACCCTGCTCGGGCAGCAGGACGACCCCTCGGCCATGCCGCTCGACGAGTACCTCGACGAGACCATGGCCCTGCTCGAGGCCCAGCCCGACGCCCACGAGATCCTGGTCGAGCGCGTGAAGGCCTTGCGCCACGCCGAGGCCGAGGGGCGGTACGACGCAGTGCTGGCGCGGCTCAGCGGGCACTGAGCCGGGACGGGTCGGACGGAGTCGGCGGGGCAGCGGGTGATGTCGGGCACCGGGCACCGGGCGACAAGTTGGCGGGTACGGCATCGGCGCCATCGGGTTGGCGGGTACGGCATCGGCGCGCTCAGGGTCTTCGGGCACCCCGGTCTTCGGCACCGCGTCGTGTCGGGCACTGTGTCGTGCCGGGCACCGCGCCCTAGGCTGGACGCATGAGTGCATGGGGTGACTGGGGTCCGGCCGTGGCGGCGATCGTTGTTGCCGTCGTCTACCTCGCGATCGTCGTGAGCATCGTCCGGGCCGTCCGCCGGCGAGCCGACACGACCCCGCTCGAGCGCACCGTCTGGACGGTCGCCGCCGTGCTCTTCCCGATCGGCGCCGGGGCCGTGTGGCTGTTGCTCGGGCCGCACCCGCTGGGCCTCCGCATCGATCGCGAGCACGAGTAGCCCAGGCCGAGCACGGCCCCGCCTCCGGGTGGGCACGGCCTCGCCTCCGGCTGGGCACGCCCCCGCGTGGCACGGCGCCGCCCTTGAGGGACACGGCCCACCTCCGGGCGGCTCGACTGTCGGCGGCCGCGTCTAGCCTGCGGAGGTGACCAACGCCCCGCCCGCACCCGACGCCTGCCGAGGAGGCGCGGGTGGGCCCCTCGAGACCGCCTGCGGCCGCCCGGTCGACGCGTCGTCGCCCGTGCCGCTCTGCGACCGGCACCTGGCCGTCGCCGCCGACTGGGTGGCGGCACGCGAGGGCTCGGGCGACGGAGTGACCGACCTGCTGCCGTCACCGTGCCTCGCGTGCGGCTCACGGCTCGGCGTGCACTGGCCGTCGGGCTGGCTCTGCGCCGTCTGCGAGTGGCGGCAGGGCGACGTGCCCGACGCCGAGCTCGGGGTGGTGAGGGTCGACGTCGTCTACTACATCCGCTTCGACGACCGCATCAAGATCGGCACCTCGTCGAACCCGCGGCAGCGCCTGGGCACCCTCTGGCACGACGAGCTGCTGGCCTTCGAGCGGGGCGACCGCGTGGTCGAGCGGCGACGGCACGGTCAGTTCGCGTCGACGCGCTTCGGTCGCACCGAGTGGTTCGCGCCCAGCACCGAGCTCGACGCCCATGTCGCGGCGCTCGCCGCAGGGGTCGACGACCCGTGGCAGCGGTACGCCCGCTGGCGCAGCGAAGCGCTGGCCCTCCGCGGCTGACTCCGGTCCGTGCCGGGGCGAGAGCCTCGTCGCACCGCGTTTCGTGCCCCGCACCGCGACTAGAACGGGTGCCGTGCACGAAACGCGGTGCGGTGTCGTCGCCGCGCCCAGCCGTCCGGTGCGCGCCGGGGTCAGGGGCGCAGGTAGGCGTCGACGAGCAGCGGGCCACGGATGGCCCGCAGCTCGTCGAGCAGCAGCGGCACCGTCTGCCGGGTCAGCCCCGAGAGCTGCAGGTCGTGCGGGCCGAGGGGTGGCAGCTTGCCCGTGCGCAGTCGCACGACCTGCCAGCCTGCCGCGCGGAGGGCCGCGTCCTTGCGCCGGTCGGCGGTCTCGCGGTGTCCGACGTGCTCGAGCCCGTGCCGCCCGGTCGAGTCGTACTCGATGGCGACCCGCAGCTCGCTCAGCACGATGTCGGGCCACACCTCGACGTGGTCGAAGAACGGACGCCCGACACGCACGGCGTTGAGCCCGGGCTCGAACTCGAGCCGGGCCGTCAACTCGGCCCGCAGCTCGGCCTCGACCGCCGACGCCGGCTTCGGCGCACACACGCTGGTGAACGGGGTGCCCGTCGGCAGCACCGGCGTCTTGTCGCAGACCGGTCGCGAGGCCCGCGTCGGTCGCGGGGCGCGACCGGACCGGGAGGCGCGGGCGGGCTCGGACGCGCGGCTCGGCTGGGAGGCCCGGGCGGGCTCGGAGGCGCGGCTCGGCTGGGAGGCGCGGGCGGGCTCGGAGGCGCGGGCGGGCTGGGAGGCGCGGGCGGGCTCGGACGCGCGGCTCGGCTGGGAGGCGCGGGCGGGCTTGGAGGCGCGGCTCGGCTGGGAGGCGCGGGCGGGCTGGGAGGCGCGCGCCGGCTCGGACGAGCGGGCGGCCTCGGCTTGCTCCCGCACGGCAGCCGCAGGAGCCATCGGCGGGCGCATCGGCAGCGCGCGCGGCGCGGCCAGTTCGCTGCAGGTGGGGCACCACGACGACCGGCGTCGCTCGCGCCCCGGCCGATGCCGCTGCTCGTCGGGAGTGGCCACGAACACGTGGCCGGCGTCGCAGAGCCAGCACAGCCACACGTCGGCCGCGGGCGGGATCTGGCTGAGCACGATGCCCCCGTTGTGCTCGGGGCGGTACTGCCGCACGAGCACCGGGTACGACGCCCACGCCTCGCGGTAGCTGCCCACCGCGTAGGGCACGGCGAGGCCGCGCGACGTCTGGCGTCGCGCCCACCAGGCGGCGATCGGCTCGGGCACGCGCACACGGTACGACGGGCCACCGACATCCGAACCCGCCTCCCAGGCCATGAACCCCGTTCACGAAGACGAACCACGGGAAAACGGGGTTCGTCTTCGTGAACGGGGTTCGGCGAGACGCAGTCCGGCCGGCCCGGCCCGGCCCGACCCGGCCCGGCCCGGCCCGGCCACCTCCGACACCCGTACCATCGACCGGATGCCCGACACCGCGCCTCCCGACGTGCCCACCCCCGCCGCAGCCCCCGCAGCCGCCGCAGCCCCCGCCGCAGCCGCAGCAGCCCCCGCCGACGTCCACGCCCGGGGCTTCGTCCGCGTGCGCGGCGCCCGCGAGAACAACCTGCGTGCGGTCGACGTCGACGTGCCGCGCGACAGCATCGTCGCGTTCACGGGCGTCTCGGGCTCGGGCAAGTCGTCGCTGGCCTTCGGCACGATCTTCGCCGAGGCGCAGCGCCGGTTCTTCGAGTCCGTCGCCCCCTACGCGCGCCGGCTGATCGCGCAGGGCGGCACACCGCACGTCGACGAGATCACGGGTCTGCCCCCCGCCGTCGCCCTGCAGCAGCGTCGCGGAGCCCCGAGCTCACGCTCGACCGTCGGCACCCTGACCACCCTGTCGAACTCGATGCGGATGCTCTACTCGCGGGCCGGCAGCTACCCCGCCGGCGCCGACCGGCTCGAGTCCGACTCGTTCTCGCCGAACACCGTCGCCGGGGCCTGCCCGCGCTGCCACGGCCTCGGCGTCGCCCACGAGGTGACCGAGTCGTCGGCCGTCCACGACCCCTCGCTGAGCATCCGCGACGGCGCGATCACCGCCTGGCCCGGAGCCTGGCAGGGCAAGAACCTCCGCGACGTCACGAGCGTCCTCGGCTACGACATCGACCGCCCCTGGCGCGAGCTGCCCCAGGCCGACCGCGACTGGCTGCTGTTCACCGACGAGCAGCCCGTCGTCGAGGTGAACCCCCAACGCGACCGGGTCGCGAAGCCCTACAAGGGCCGCTTCTGGAGTGCCCGCGCCTTCGTCATGCACACCCTCGCCGACTCGCAGAGCGAGACGCAGCGCACCAAGGTGCTGCGGTACGTCGAGAGCGGGCCGTGCTCGCTCTGCGGTGGCAGCGGACTGACCCGGGCGGCGCTCGCGGTGACCTTCGCGGGCCGGACGATCGCCGAGCTGAACGCCCTGCCGATCGCCGAGCTGGGCGACGTCCTGCGGCCGACCGCGACCCTGACGAGCGCGTCCGCCGCCGTGTCGAACGCCTCGTCGGGCGAGGTCACCGAGGTCGCCGTCCGCCTCGCCGCCGACCTGTTGGCCCGCACGACCGTGCTCGACGACCTCGGGCTCGGCTACCTCAGCCTCGGCCGGGTGACGCCCACCCTCTCGCCCGGCGAGATGCAGCGGCTGCGCATCGCGACGCAGCTGCGGTCGGGCCTGTTCGGAGTCGTCTACGTGCTCGACGAGCCGAGCGCCGGCCTGCACCCCGCCGACGCCGAGTCGCTCGTCGAGGTGCTCGAACGGCTGCGGGCGAGCGGCAACTCGGTCTTCGTCGTCGAGCACGACATGAGCATCGTGCGCCGCGCCGACTGGGTCGTCGACGTCGGCCCGGGGGCCGGCAGCCAAGGAGGCGCGGTGCTCTACAGCGGGCCCGTCGCCGGGCTCGCCGGGGTCGCCGACTCGGTGACGCGACGCTTCCTCGAGCCGCTCGTCGCGGCTCGCGCCCAGAGCGAGCCGCCCGTCCGCCGCGAACCGGTCGACACGCTCGAGCTGCGGGGCGTCACCCGCCACAACCTCGACGGCGTCGACGTCGACCTGCCGCTCGGCGTCCTGACCGCGGTGACGGGGGTGTCGGGCTCGGGCAAGTCGACGCTGGTCGGCGGCGTGCTGGCCGAGACGGCGACCGGGCACGAGCGGATCGACCGCGTGGTCCAGGTCGACCAGAAGCCGATCGGCCGGACGCCGCGGTCGAACCTCGCGACCTACACGGGCCTGTTCGACGCCGTGCGGCAGGCCTTCGCGGCGACCGACCTGGCGCGAGAGCGCGGCTACGGCGCCGGACGCTTCTCGTTCAACGTCGTCGGCGGCCGCTGCGAGGTCTGCCAGGGCGAGGGGTTCGTCTCGGTCGAACTGCTGTTCCTGCCCGGCAGCTACTCGCCCTGCCCCGAGTGCCACGGCGCCCGGTTCAACCCCGAGACCCTCGAGGTCACCTGGCACGGGGCGACGGTGGCCGATGTGCTCGCGATGACGGTGGACGAGGCCGCGACGTTCCTGGCCGAGGTGACCAGCGCCTCCCGGGCCCTCGAGACGCTGCGGCAGGTCGGGCTCGGCTACCTGCGGCTCGGGCAGCCGGCGACCGAGTTGTCGGGCGGCGAGGCGCAGCGCATCAAGCTGGCGACCGAGCTGCAGCGGGCGCGCACCGGTCACACGCTCTACCTGCTCGACGAGCCGACGACGGGGCTGCACCCGGCCGACGTCGAACTGCTCGTCGCCCAGCTGCAGCTGCTCGTCGACGCCGGCAACACCGTCGTGGTGGTCGAGCACCACATGGGCGTCGTCGCCGCGGCCGACCACGTGATCGACCTCGGCCCCGGGGGAGGCGACGCCGGCGGCCGCGTCCTCGCCGTCGGCACGCCCGAGCAGGTGGCGGAGGCGTCCGGCAGTCGGACCGCGCCGTACCTCGCGGCGGCGCTGCCGGGCTGACCCGCCGAGAGCGGACGAGCCCACGAGCCGCCGACGCGACGAGCCGACGGGCCGACGAGTTGCCGAGCCGCCGAGCCGAGGAGGCGCGGTGCAGCCGACCCGCGCCTCCTGCCCTCGCGACCCGCGCCTCCTGCCCTCGCGACATCCAGACGAGACACGACGTGCCGCCCACCGGTAGAGGGGCGGCACGTCGTGTCGGAGCGGGGGCTACGGCGAGACCATGCCACCGTTCACGTTGAGCGTCTCGCCCGAGACGAAGCTCGACTCGGCCGACGCGAGGAACACGTAGGCCGGAGCCTGCTCGGCGGGCTGCCCGGCACGGCCGAGCGGCGCCTCGCTCGAGCCGAACTCGGGCAGCGACTCGGGGTCGACGCCGTCGGTGACCTGCAGCACCGTCCAGGTCGGGCCCGGGGCGACGACGTTGACGCGGATGCCCTTCTTGATCAGCTGCTGCGCCATGCCCTTCGACAGGTTGTTGACGGCGCCCTTGGTGGCCGCGTAGTCGAGGCGGTCGGGAGCCGGCGTGTGCGCCTCGGCCGACGCCGTGTTGATGATGGTCGAGCCGGGGGCCAGGTGCGGGACGGCTGCCTTGACGATCCAGAACGGCGCGTAGACGTTGGTGCGGAAGGTCAGGTCGAACTGCTCGTCGGTGATGTCGGCGATGTCCTCGTGCCAGACCTGCTTGCCGGCGACGTTGACGACGGCGTCGAGGCCGCCGAGCCCGTCGACCGCCTTCTCGACCAGTTCGCGACAGAAGGAGGCGCTGGTCAGGTCGCCGGGGAGTGCCACGGCCTTCTGCCCCGCGGCCTCGATCATCGCGATCACGTGGTCGGCGTCGGACTGCTCGCTCGGCAGGTAGTTCAGCGCGACGTCGGCACCCTCACGGGCGTAGGCGATGGCGACGGCGGCCCCGATGCCGGAGTCGGCACCCGTGATGAGCGCCTTGCGGCCGGTCAGGCGGCCGGTGCCGCGGTAGGTCTCCTCGCCGAGGTCGGGCACGGGCGTCATCTTCGACTGCAGGCCGGGCTCGTCCTGGTGCTGCACCTCGGGGCTGATCGTCGGGTAGAGCGTGCGCGGGTCGGCGAAGGTGTACTGGTCGCGGGTCATGCGGGGTCCTCTCGTGGTCGCGGTGCCCTGGACGGTACGCCGGGTGCACTGCGGGTCGTACCCCGCGGGTGGGTTCCTGCTCCGGGGTACGACTTCACACGGTGGGCGCGACCGGCGGGCGTAGGCAGGTCGGGTGTCGCGACGAGCGCGGCCGGGACGGAGTGGGCATCATGGCGACCGAGATCACCGAGGGCGGGCAGGCGACGATGGACGCCGTCGAGCGCATGCGCGACCAGGAGCGCCCGCTCGACGAGCGCTTCACCGACGACTTCACCGACCACGACCCGGCGGACGGGCAGCCCGAGGGCGGCGGGGGCATCGCCTGGTTCTGGGAGACGTTCGGCGAGTCGTTCGGCGACGTCGACCGCACGGTGCTCGAGACGATCGTGACGCCGACGAAGTTCGTCACGATCAGCGACCTGTCGGGCACCCACACGGGTGAGTTCATGGGGCACGCGCCGACCGGCAAGCGGTTCACGGTGCGCAACGTGCAGGTGATCGGCTACCGCGACGGCAAGGCGTGCGACCGCTGGGGGTCGACGGACGTGCTGGGCATCCTGCAGCAGCTCGGGCTCGTCTGACGCTCGGGACTGCTTGCCCGCCCGCGTCCGTCGTCGCGGGCGTCGAGTGGTCCCAGAACGTCCTTCCGTCGTACGCGGAGGACGTTTTGCGACCACTCGACCGGCCCGTCGGCGGGCGTCGACGGGTGCGAGGTCGCGTCAGCGCGTGACGGCGAAGGCCGGGGGAGGCGCGTCGGACGTCGCCCCCGTTCCGCACGCCACGGCGCGGGCGATGCGTTCGACCAGTTCGTCCGGCACCGGTCGGCCCCAGCCGAAGGCGACGGTGTCCTTGGCGCGGCGGTGCGGAGAGACGTCGCCTTCGAGGGCTCCGTCGAATCGCGGGACCGGGTAGATGCCGAGATGGCGGGTCCATGCCGCGAAGTAGAGCGTGCGGCCGTCGGCGAAGCGGATGGCGGGCATGCCGTACTTGAGGCTCTCGACCCCGCCGGAGCACCCGGCATGGATCGCCCCCCTCACCCGCTCGAGCGCTTCGCGCTTCTCGGGCGGGAACCCCGCGATGTACTGATCGACCACGCTGTCGCTCATGACGAGTCCTCTCGTTCGCTGGGCACCAGTGTGCGACGGAACGCCCCGCGCCGCCAGCCCCGGGCCGCTCCAGGCAGTCGTGATTTTCGACCTTCCTGGTGTGCTGACGATCCGCGTCGGCACCCGCGCGATGGTGAGGCTCTGCGGGCTCCCACACCGGATCGCGTCGCCTGGCGATCGGCGTCAGTTGCGAGTGCGATCAGCTCGGGCGTTCCGAATGGAGCGAACGGCGAGAGATCCCACCGTGAAGATGACGGCGTAGGCGATGAAGGCCACCCACAAGGGCGCTTGGACGCGGTCGATCAGGAACCAGAAGAGCCCCCCGCCGACCAAGATCAAGACGAGGTTGAGGAGGACGGACCTTGCCGGCAGCCACGGAGTCGGGCGTTCAGTCACTGCGGTTTCGTCGACAGGGCGAGCACGTGGCAGCCGTTCTTGGTTGCTCATGGGACGAGCATGCTCCATGACGTGATCCGGCATCGAGAATCGTCCCGAAAGGCGATCGCTGAGCGGAGCTCGGCACGACCTGTTTCTCTCCGCGGCTTCACGCCCCGAGGCCTTCTGTCGTGAGTCGACTTCACTGTCCGGTAGGAGATGCTCTAGTGGGCGAGGCCCTCGATCGAGTAGCGGCGTGTGAATCCGTCCGTGGCTCGGCCCCACTCGCTGCCCGCGACTCGTTGCTGATGCAGCTCGAATGCGTGCCCATCGTGGAATCGCTCCTCCACCGCCCAGACCAGACGGTCGTCAGTCGGAGTGACGTCGAAGGCGATGCAGCCGGCTTCGGCCCGAGTCAGTTCGACATGCTGGGGCAGGTGCAGGCTGACGACCCTCGCCTCATCCTCGGTTGCGCAGATGAGCTGGCCAGTGAGATGCACGTCGGTCATGTGCACACCGTACGGCGCTCTTGGCACCCGACAGCTCGGGTGACCTGCGACATGGAGCCCACGCAGGGGCGAGGGGCTCAGTAGGCCAGGGAAGTGCAACGAAGCCGCGTCCCGACAGGCGAGCGCTCACCGAGCAGGCATGAGTCTGCAGAGTAGTGGCCGGTCTGGGTCTCGATGCCGCAGGATGAAGTCATGGCACCGGTCCCCGACGACGTCGTCGAGCGGTTCGAGGTGTTCGCCACTCGCGCCCGTGACGAGTTCGGTCGTGCTGTCCTGTCGAGATCGCTCGGTTCCGGCAGCTCGATGCTGCCTATGCTCCAGGTGGGCTCGTTCTCGGTCGTCGCGGCCGACGGACTGGTGGTCGACATCGCTCCGACCCCGGGCATGCCCGCACGGCGGTGGGAGCTCGGCTGGGACGAGGCTGACTTCGCCGAGGCTTGGTTCCTGCTCTCGGACCACCTCCTGACCGGGCGACTCGAGCCCGGCGCTCTCGATGGCTTCGTCGCCCGGGTCATCGGGATGGTCGGGGATGCGGGCGACGTCGAGGTCTCCACCGTTCAGGCCGAGTTCGACCGTGTGATGACCGTGAGACCGCGACGGCGCGGGGCCGTGCCCTTCGAGGTCCTGGTGATCAAGGACGACTCGGTCGTGGTCCGGGGTGACGACTTCGGATGGTGGGATCTGGGCGGCGACGGCGATGACGGCCTGGTCGAGGCGATCCGCGTGGTGACGCAGTTCGTCGTCAGGGGCGGGACCGTTCGCAGTACGTGGCGCACGTGTGACCTCCTGGACGTCGATGGCGCTGTCGTCGGAGGCCCGTATCGAGACGGGGTGCATCGGCTGCGTCCCCGTCAGCTGCATTTTCTTCCATTCGTGACCGGCCCCGCGACCCAGAAGGTGCAACCGTCTCACTAACCGATCGGCGATCGCGCGTGGTCGGGGGACTCGATCGCCGAGCTTGAGATGGGAAGCCATCACGGGCTGATTATGCCGCATGCGGCAGCGCCCGGGGGAAGGGCCTGATAGCCGGTCACTAATCGATCGGGGCGTCGTCTGCCCCTCACCACGTGACCTCTGCATCCCATATGTTGATGCAGAACCACGCGTCAACACCTTGCGGGGAGTCTCGTCACGACTCGATCTCCCCAGCTCTCAAGCGTGACCTTTCCCGATCGACATGGAGCGACTGATGCCACCCAAGATGCCTCTTTGGCGGAAGCTCATGGGCGTGGCCACGATCTTCTACCTCCTCGGGGCCACGCTGTTCCTCCTGAAGGCGTTCGGGGCTCTGCCCACCTCCCTCATGCTCCTGGGTGTGGGGTTCATCGCGATCGGCCTCTACTTCAACGTTCGCGCCATGGGCGAGATGCGTCGCTGACTCGCGAGTGAGATGCGCTGCCCGCCAGGGGACGGGCTCGAGGGCTCAGACGTCAGTCCTCGGCCCGGTACCGAACGGCTCCGTCGGTGGACCGGTAGCCGATCGGGAAGCTCGAGCAGATCACGCCGTTCTCGTAGTCGTCCTTCACCGTGTCCATGAAGGCATCCGCCTCGCCGACTGTGGCGAACACACCGAGCACCGTGTTGTGAGGCGAGTCATCATGCTGCACGATCCAGACTTCCTCGCCCCGGTAGACCTTCGGCCGTCGCATGAAACGCGGCCCAGCACTGCTCCTACTCACAAGGCAGAGTGTAGGTCGATCCAGTCCGATGACGGATGGATGTCCGACAGACCGTGCGCATCCGCAGAGAAGTGTCGCTCGTTCTCTTCGTGGGACAAGCGTGTGGGTGTCATTCCTTCTCGATCGGGACTACTCCTCGTTCGCGACGGTCTCGATCCAGTCCGTGGCCTCGTCTGAGAGATGGACGCCCTCCGGTCCTGTCTGCCCGACCCACCATGCGTCGGTCGTCAGGTCACCGCCAGCGGCGACGATCTGGTCGAGAACGTCTGGAGCCACCGCCTCGCCGTTGTGGGCGATCAACCACGCCCTCGCCTGATCGTCCACGCCGTCCCACCACGTCAGATCGCCCACGTCGCCAGTGTCCTCTCGACAGGCGTCCGGCACCACGGGCTCCTCAGTGGCACGGGTCCGAGGTGGCCGCTGAGACGTCGGTCGTCGCAGACGACGACCTGTTTCGCCAGCGGGCAGAGGGGTCTAGTGTTCGAGAACTCGCAACCCTGCACGCGCCCACTCCAGGAGGCACCGGATGTTCCAAGACCACATGTGGCTGGCCCAGGCAGACGCACGGGCCGTCGACCCGGCCGACACGGTCAACGGCGGGGACCACCGGGGCGACAGGCCGGGTGAAGAGCAGACCCCCGTCCGTCACCCGTCGCTGTGGCAGCGTCTCGTGCACGGCTTCCCCTGGCAGCAGAAGCGGCAGCAGCGCTAGCCGACCGACCGGGCCGCGCGCCCTCCGCGCCTCCCGGCACCGCGCCTCCTGAACGACGGACGTCCCCGCCCGCACGGCTCCTCGCGAGAGGGCCGGCAGGCGGGGACGTCGTGGTGTCGGGCGCTATTCGGCGCGGCGACCCCGGATCGGTCCGGTGACGCGGCGACCGCGACGCGACAGCGCCAGGCCGATCGCGACCCCGAGCAGGGCCATCGCGGCGATGCCGAGGACGGAGGCGCTGCCCGTGAAGGCGAGCTGCGTCGCCGTCAGGATCATCGGGAACGTCACGGTGACGACGGCCTGGACCGTCACCCCGGCCGTGTCGGTCACGCGGTACTGCACCGAGGCCTTGGAGTCGAAGCCGGCCTCGGGGGTGAAGACGACGCTGCCGTCGACGACCGTCCAGGTGCCCGTTCCGGGCACGGCCAGCGTGCTGACCCCGTCACCGGTCGCCGGGTCCACGATCACGACCGTGCCGCGGTCGAACGTCGCGCCCTGGGTGGGTGTGTCGTTCGTCGTGACGTCGACGGTGACGGCGTGGTCGGTCGTACCGCGCTGCTCGTCGTCGACCGCGACGGCCGCACCGAGCACGGTGATGGTCACCGTCGCACGGGACGTCTGCCCCGAGGCGTCGGTCGCCGCGTAGTCGAACGAGTCGACCCCGACGAAGCCGGCGTCCGGCAGGTACTCGTACGAGCCGTCGCGCTGCATCGTCACGGTGCCGTGCGCGGGCTTCGAGGCCAGGGTGACCCAGAGGGCCGACCCGTCGTCGTTGCCCAGCACGCCGCCGACCTTGCCCGACACCAGGCGTTGCCCGGCGATCGTCGTGCCCTTGTCGTCCACGGCCTTGACGCCCACGCTGATGCGGACGGTGGCGGTGGCGGTGCCGCCGTCACGGTCGGTGACCGTGTAGGTCACCGCGTCCGGGCCGGAGTAGCCGGCCGTCGGCACGTAGACCAGGCGACCACCGGCGTCGATGGTGACCGTGCCGTGGGTGGCGGTGCCCGTCGCGGTGACGCGCAGCCCCGTGCCCAGGTCGTTGCCCAGCACGCCGGGGGCGGCCACGGTCAGCGTCGTGTCGGCCGGGGTCGAGGCCTTGTCGTCGACCGCCGTCGGCAGCACCGTGATGACGACCGTGCCCGTGCGGGTCTGGCCCTCGGCGTCGGTGGCCGTGTAGGTGAACGTGTCGACACCCGAGAACCCGGCCGTCGGCGTGTAGACGTACGAACCGTCCTTCGCCAGGTCGACCGTGCCGTGGGCGGGGCGTCCGTCGAGCGTCGCGGTCAGCGAGCTGCCCGAGTCGTTCGAGAGCACGCCGTGCGCGGCGTTGACGGTCAGCGGCGTGCCGGCGTGGGTGGTGCCGGCGTCGTCCACGGCGAGGGCGCCGACGACGATCGTGGCGACGGCCTTCGTGCTGCGGCCCGACGCGTCGGTCGCGGTGTACTCGACGCGGTCGGTGCCCGAGAAGCCCGCGTCCGGCGTGTAGACCGCCGAACCGTTCGGCTGGGTGACGATCGTGCCGTGCGACGGGGTGCCGACGCTCGTCAGGGTCAGGCCGGTGCCGAGGTCGTTCACGAGCAGGCCGGGGGCCGGCACGGTGAGCGTGGTCGCGGCGGGCGTCGTGTAGAGGTCGTCGATCGCGCGGGGCGCCACGGTGACGGTGACCGTCGCGGTGTCGGTGCCGCCGTCGCGGTCGGTGACCGTGTAGACCACGATGTCGTCGCCCGAGAACCCGGGTGCCGGCGTGTAGTCGAACGTGCCGTCCGGTGCGACCGTCACGGTGCCGTGCGACGCCGGGGTGACCGCGGTGACGGTCAGGCCGGTGCCGACGTCGTTTCCGAGCACGCCCGGGGTGGCGACCGTCACGTGACCGCCGGCCACGACGGTGGCGACGTCGTCGACGGCCTTCGGGGCCACCACGATCGTCACGGTGCCCGTGCCCTTCTGGCCGGCGCCGTCGGTGACCTCGTAGCCGAAGGTGTCCTTGCCCGAGGTGCCGGGCTTCGGGGTGTACGTGTACGAACCGTCGGGGCCCATCGTCACGGTGCCGGCCTTCGGCTGGTCGGTGACGGCCGCGGTCAGGCCGGTGCCCTTGTCGTTCGAGAGCACGCCGTGCTCCGCGTCCACGACGAGGGGCTGGTCGGCGACCGTGCCGCCGACGGGGGAGTCGTCGACCACAATCGGACCGACGTGGATCGTCACGGTCGCGACGTCCGAGCCGCCCGACGGGTCGGTGGCGCGGTAGGTCAGCTGGTCGGTGCCCGAGAAGCCGTCGGCGGGCGTGTAGGTGATGGTGCCGCCGGCCGCGATCGTCGCGGTGCCGTGGGCCGGGGCGTCGACGAGCTCGGCGCGCAGGTCGGTGCCGAGGTCGTTTCCGAGCACGCCGGGCGCCGCGACCGTGACCGCGGTGCCGGCCTTCGTCGACGTCACGTCGTCGACGGCGTCGGGCACGACGACGATCGTCACGATGCCCGTGCTCTTCTGCCCCTCGGCGTCGGTCGCCGTGTAGGTGAAGGTGTCGGTGCCCGAGAAGCCCGTCGCAGGGGTGTAGACGTACGAGCCGTCCTTCGCGACGGTCACGTCACCGTGGCGGGGGGCGCCGTCGAGCACGGCGGTGAGGCCGGTGCCGCTGTCGTTCGACAGCAGGCCGTTCGCGGCGTCGACCGACAGGGGCCGGCCCGCCGTCGCGGTGCCCTGGTCGGCCACGGCGAGGTCGCCCACGATCACCCAGGCCTGGGCCGTCGCGGTCTGACCCGACGCGTCGGTGACCTGGTACTCGAACGAGTCGGTGCCCGAGGTGCCGGCGTCCGGCGCGTAGCTCCAGGTGCCGTCGGCGTCCACCGTCACGGTGCCGTGCGAGGGGGTGCCGTGGTCGGTGACGCGGAGGCCGGTGCCGAGGTCGTTGCCGAGCAGGCCGGGCGCCGCGATCGTCACGGTGGTGCCGCTCGGGGTCGTGGCCTGGTCGTCGACGGCCACCGGCTTGACGGTGATCGTCACCGTCGCGGTCGAGGTGCGACCCGCGGCGTCGGTGACCTGGTAGGTCACGGTGTCGGTGCCCGAGAAGCCGGGCGCCGGCGTGTAGTCGAACTCGCCGTTCGGGGCGACGGTCGCGGTGCCGTGCTGCGGCCCGGTCACGACGGCGGCCGTCAGGCCGGTGCCGAGGTCGTTGCCGAGCACGCCGGGCCCGTCGACGTGGGCGTTGCCGCCCGCCGTGACCTGCACCGCGTCGTCGACGGCCTTCGGGGCGACCGCCACGGTGGCGGTCGCGGTGCTCGTGACGCCGTTGCCGTCGGTCAGGGTGTACGTGAACGAGTCGGTGCCCGAGAAGCCCTTCTCCGGCGTGTAGACGAACGAGCCGTCGGGCGACACCACGACGGTGCCGTGCGAGGGGGCGGTCGCGACCGCGGCGGTCAGGGGGCCGGTGCCGCCGTCGTTCGCCAGCAGGCCACGGCCGGCCGGGACGTCGAGGGGTGCACCCGCGACGGCGTCGACCGAGTCGTCGGAGGCGCGGGGGGCGACCGTCACGGTGACCGTGGCGGTGTCGGTGCCGCCCTGGCCGTCGGTGACGGTGTAGTCGAAGGTGTCGGTGCCCGAGAAGTCGTCCGAGGGCGTGTAGGCGACGTCGCCGGCGGGCGTCACCGAGGCGGTGCCGTGCCCGGGCGTCGAGACCGCGGTCACCGTCGTGTCGATGCCGTCGTCGTTGCTCGTCAGGTCGCTGCCCGCGATGGTCGTCGGGGTGCCCGAGATCGCGGTCGCGGTGTCGTCGGCGGCGGTGGGCAGCACGGTGATGGTGACGGTGCTGGTGGTCTGTGCGCCGTCGGCGTCGGTCGCCGTGTAGGTGAACGAGTCGGAGCCCGAGAACCCGTCGGCCGGGACGTACCGGTACGAGCCGTCACGACCGAGCACGAGGGAGCCGTGCGAGGGGCCGGTCGCGACCGCGGCGGTCAGGCCGCTGCCCGAGTCGTTCGACAGCACGCCCGAGGCGGCGTCCACGACGAGCGGCTGGCCGGCGCGAGCGGTCGCGACGTCGTCGCTGCTCGACGGGGTGACGGAGATCGTGACGGTCGAGGTCGACGTGCCGCCGCCTCCGTCGGTCGTCGTGTACTGGAAGGTGTCGGTGCCCGAGAAGCCCTTCGCCGGCGTGTAGGCGTACGAACCGTCCGCCTTCACGGTGGCGGTGCCGTTCGCCGGCTGCGTGTTCGAGGTGACGGTGAGATCGGTGCCCGCGTCGTTCGCGAGGACGCCGGGTGCGTCGACGGTCAGCGTCGTTCCGGAGGCGGTGGTCGCCTGGTCGTCGCTGGCTGCGGCCGAGGTCGCGGCCACCGCGTTCGTGAAGGTGCAGACGACGTCGGTGCCGTCGGCGCTGGTAGCGGCCGGGAAGCTGAACCGGGCCGTGTTCCCCGAGCCGGAGGCCACCGACGTCGAGCTGTTGACGTTCGTGCAGTCGTAGGTCGTCGAGTAGTCCGCCAGGCGGGTGGACGAGTTGCCCGCGGTCTGCGAGACCGTGTAGGTGCGGGCGGGGATCGCCAGGGCGGCGCCGGCCTTCTGGGCCTGGACGCCGGTCGCGCTGCCGGACGTCGTCGCGGTGGAGGGCGACGCGAGGTTGCCGCCGTCGACCCTGAGGGCGAACTGGTCGCCGGACTTCCAGCGGCCCTCGACGTCCGCCTTGCCCGTGAGGGTGTTGGCGTAGTTGCAGCTCGCGAGGTCGGAGTACGAGGTGATGTTGCTGACGGCCGGGGTCGTCATGCGGCTGACCTCGGCACCCGAACTCGAGTCGAGCTTGATGATCTGCATGCCGGACGAGACGTACAGGTAGCCGTCCGACGAGAAGGCGATGCCGGGGCTGTTGGTGCCCGTGGGCAGGTCGGTCAGCTTGGTCGCGGCGAGCGAGGTGGTGCCGGCCGTCGTGGGGACGGTCTCGTCGTTGAGGCGGTAGACCGCGTTGCTCGCCACGACGAAGAGCAGGCCCTGGGTGCTGAAGGCGAAGTCGCCGTTGCCGGCCTGGAGGCCGGGGATGCGTCCGACGACCCCGATCTTGTCACCGGTCTTCGGGTTGTACGCCGAGATCGTGGCGGGGTCGCCGCCGGTCGCGTAGTAGTAGATGCCCGTGACCGGGTTGACGGCACCGCGCAGCGTCGAGGCGGGGGCGCCGGTCGGGTTCGCGTCGGCGACGGTCGTGACCGCGCCGCTGGCCGAGTCGTACCGGGCGAGCACGTTGCCGTTCGAGCCGTTAACCGCGCCGTTGGTGAAGGCGTAGGCGTCGAGGCCGTTGCGTCCCACACCGAGGCCGTTGTTCGCGGGCGAGAACGGGTTGGCCGTTCCGGCGATCACGTCGGACACCGTGTTGGCGGCGACGTTGATCGCGACGAACTGGCCCTGGCTCGCGGTGGCGTAGATCGTGTTCTGGTCGCACGAGAGGGCGGCGGCGGCCTGGGCGGGTGCCGGCGCGACGGCCTGCGTCACGGCGACCGCCGCCAGCAGGGAGGCGGTGGCGAAGGCTGCGAACGAGAGGGCGCGACGGCGGGGGCGCGCGGAGGCGCGGAGAAGCGACATGGGTGGTGTCCTCGGGTGGGGCGTCCGGCCGGGTCGGATCCGGCCGGACGTCAGTCGTGCTGTCGACACGCGGGGGTTCAGGGGCCCGCGTGTCACCCCCACGGGATCGGGGGCACCACGGAAGTGGATGTTTCGACAATAAAGCTTCTCTGCTGTCGAGCAGAGTCCCCAGACCGGGGGTCACCCGTGTCCGCCACGTGGGGGACATCGGGGTACGGCACGGCGGGTCTACCCTCGTCGCATGGCATCCAACGATGGATCGCGCTCCGTGTTGCGCAAGAAGCCCATCGTCGAGATCGAGGACGAGGTCGGCGGCAGCGGGCTCTTCAAGAGCCTCGGCCTGTGGCAGCTCACGGCGATCGGCGTGGGCGGCATCATCGGCGTCGGCATCTTCTCGTTGGCGGGGCTCGTCGCCCACGGCGACGACGCCAACCCGGGCGTCGGCCCGGCCGTGCTCTTCTCCTTCTTGATCGCGGGCCTGGCCTCGGCCGCCGCCGCCCTCTCGTACGCCGAGTTCGCCGGCATGGTGCCCCGGGCCGGCTCGGCCTACACCTACGGCTACGTCGCCCTCGGCGAGATCGTCGGCTGGTTCATCGGCTGGGACCTCCTGCTCGAGTACGTCGCGATCGTCGCCGTCGTGGCGATCGGCATCTCGGGGTACTTCGACGCCTTCCTGTCGGGGCTCGGGGTCCACCTGCCGACCTGGATGGCGTCGACGCCCGACGAGGGCCAGGGCGGCATCGTCAACCTGCCGGCCGTCGTGGTGTGCCTGCTCGTGACGTTCATCCTCAGCCGGGGGTCGAAGGCATTCGGGCGGTTCGAGATCGTGGCCGTCGGCCTCAAGGTGCTGCTCGTGCTCTTCATCATCGGGCTCGGGCTGTTCCACCTCGACACGCAGAACTGGTCCCCGTTCGTGCCGAACGGCTTCGGCCCGGTCTTCACGGGCGCGGCCACCGTGTTCTTCGCCGTGTTCGGCTACGACGCCATGAGCACCGCGGCGGAAGAGAGCGTCGACGGCAAGAAGCACATGCCGAAGGCCATCATCCTGTCGCTGGTCATCGCCATGGTGCTCTACGTGCTCGCCACGCTCGTGCTCACCGGCATGCAGGACTACCGCGACATCGACCCGGCCGCGGGCTTCGCGTCGGCGTTCCAGAGCGTCGGCTTGCCGGTGGTCGCGACGGTCATCTCGGTCTTCGCCGTGATCTCGATCCTGACGGTCATGCTGACCTTCCTGCTCGGGGTCACCCGCGTCTGGTTCTCGATGAGTCGCGACGGCCTGCTGCCCGGCTGGTTCGCCCGGACCGACCGTCGCGGCGTGCCCCAGCGGGTCACGTGGATCGCCGGCGTCGCCTCGGCCCTGCTCGCCGGGGTCTTCCCGATCCGCGAGGTCGCCGACCTGACGAACATCGGCATCCTCGCCGCGTTCGTCGTCGTCTGCGTCGCCGTCATCGTCTTCCGGTACCGCAAGCCCGAGGCGCCCCGCACCTTCCGGCTGCCCTTCATGCCCGTCGTGCCGGCCTTCGGCGTCGTCGCGAGCGGGTTCCTGATCTCACAGCTGCACTGGGAGACCTGGCTGCGCTTCGTCGTCTGGCTCGCCGTCGGCCTGGCGCTCTACTTCGGCTACGGGCGTCGGCACTCGCTGATGAACCCCGACAGCCCGCGGCTGAAGTCCGCGCGTGAGGCCGCGCGTGACGGGGGCGACGCGACCCGCGCCTCGTGACCCGCGCCTCCTGAGCCGGCCGTCGTCAGCGGCGGGGACGACGCCCGCGGTGGCCCTCGCCGACCGTCGGGATCGACGTCGTGACGACGGCGACCGACGAGGTGATGACCGCCAGCGACGACGTCGAGAGGGTGGCCTGCGCGTGGCCGACCAGCGGGAAGCCCCGGCGGCCCGCCACGATCACGACGAGGCTGATCGCCACGATCGCGGCGGCCGCGAACGGCACGGTGGCCAGCCCCGAGAGGCCGTAGACCTGGCCGCCGATCGCGGCCCCGGCGGCGATGCCGACGTTCGACCCGGCGTTGATCAGGGCGCCCGCGATGTCCGGGCTCACCCCGCCGGTGCGGATCGCCGCGGCCATGAAGAGGGTGCCGGTCGTGCCGTTGGCGGCCATCCAGAGGCCGGCGACGACGAACGTGCCGACGAGCGACCCGTGCACGAACGGCAGGGTGGCGAGGGCGCCGATCATCACGGCGACGGCCACGATCAGCGTCTGTCGCGGGGCCCGGTCGACGAACGCTCCGGCCGCCAGCAGGCCGACGACCCCGGCGCCGCCCAGCACGAGCAGGGCACCGCCGACGAGGTCCTCGCCGAGGCCGGCCCCCGTCAGGTACGGGCCGACGAAGGTGTAGACGACGTAGTGCCCGGCGAACAGCATGAGGTCGGCCACGATGACGGCGAGCAGCCCCGACCGGGCCCACGAACGCACCGACCCGACGTGCGGCGACGACTCGCCCTGCACGTGCGGCAGGAACACCGCGGCGACGACGGCGAGGGCCGCGGTGGCGACGGCGACGGCCCCGACGGCCGGACGCCAGCCGAGCTGGTCGCCGACGGTGGTGGCGAGCGGCACGCCCACCACGAAGCCGAGCGAGCTGCCCGAGTAGACGAACGCGATCGCCCGGCCGGCCAGGCGGGCCGGCACGATCCGCGTCGCGTAGGCCGAGGCCACCGAGAAGAACAGCGCGTGCGCGATGCCGCCGACCACGCGGCCGGTCAGCAGCACCCCGAAGCTCGGCGCCAGCGCGACCATCAGGTTCGAGACCGTGTAGCCGACGAGCGTCGTCACGAGCACGGCCTTGCGGGGGAACCGCGCGGTCGCCCAGGTGAGCGGCAGCGCGAGCGCGGCGACGGCCACGGCGTAGACCGTCACGACGACGCCGAGGCGCGCCTCGGTCACGCCGAGGTCGCGGCTCATGGTCGAGAGCAGGCCGACCGGGCTGAGCTCGGTCGTGATGGCGAAGAAGGTCGCGAGGCAGAGGACGGCGATGCCGACGACGCCGGACGGGGTCAGCCGGTGCGGCTGCGGCGTCGGACGGTCGTCACGTGGGTGCCTGGTCGCGGCGCGCCCGTGGGGCGGGGCGACGGGCGTGCTGACGGCGGGCGTGCTCGCGGTCTCGGGCGGGCGCTGAAGGGTGTCGATCACGGGGTACCTCCGGGCCCGTGGCGCGTGCGCACGACGATGGTCTCGTCGGGGGCACCGTGGACGTCGGCGGGCCGACTCGTGGTCGACCCCCGGTCTGCACGATGCGACACACTCGTCGCGGGCCGAGCTGCTGGCGGGTGGATTGGGGGGATTGCCACTCCACGACGAGGGCGCTCATCCAGTGTGACATGCCACCCCCGGAGGCCCGCAAGGCCCCCGAACGAGATCGGGGCCGCGTTCGCTCGCGGCGAGCGGGGCCGGTCGAGCCGAGGAGGCGCGGCGGCCGTGCCCGACGCCCGTCACCGCGCGTACCCTGGTCGCCATGAGCACCGACACCGCCCCCGACCGCATCCTGATGTTCGGCGCCGAGTGGTGCCGCGACTGCCGCCGCTCGAAGGCGCTGCTCGACCGCGAGGGCGTGGCCTACGACTACGTCGACCTCGAGGCCGTCGCCGACGGGGCCGACCGCGCGTACGCGATCAGCGGCCGCACGCAGATCCCCGTCGTGGTCTTCCCCGACGGCAGCCACCTGGTCGAGCCGACCGACGCCGAGCTCTCCGCCAAGCTCTAGCCCCCGCCGCGCCGGCCCCACCCCGCCACGAAATAAACAACCCGCCACGCGAACGTGTGGCGGCGTGTTTATCTCGTGGCGGGATGCTCGGCGAAGCGCTCGTACGTCGTCAGCGCGTCGTACGACTTGGCCGGGCCGCGCACCGTCCACCGCTCCTCGAACGACGTCGGCGAGAGCACCCGGGTCTCGACGAGGTAGCTGTCCGGTGCGCACGGGTGGCGCGCCTCCCAGGCTCCCGACCGCAGGTCGAGGTCGACGAAGTGCCGGCCGTCGGCGAAGCGGACGTCGAGCGAACCGTCGGCCCGGGCGGCGTAGCCGAGGCGCCGGGTGGCGGGCGTCCGCCGGTCGGCCACGACCAGCTCGCCCGTCTCGTCGTAGGTCGCGGCGAGGTCGGAGGCCGCGCGCGCCTCCTCGATCGTCGCCGTCCCGTCGAAGCGGGCGCTCTCGCCCGTGCGGTGGTCGTCGATCTCGCGGACCACCGCCCAGCGGCCGAGCAGCAGCGCGAGCGTCTCAGCCGGCATGGCGGTCGAGGAACTCGTAGACCTCGGTGTCTTCGACGCCGGGGAAGGTGCCCGACGGCAGCGGCGCCAGCACGTGGGCGTGCAGGCGGGCGCTCGGCCAGGCGGCGTCGCGCCACCGTGCGGCGAGGCCGGCCGGTGGACGTCGGCAGCACGACTCGTCGGGGCAGGTCGAGGTCTCGCGCCGGTCGGTGTCGCGACCGCGGAACCACTTCGCGTCGGCGAACGGCACCCCGACGGTGATCGAGAACTCGTCGTGCTCGGTCGTGCCGGTCTGCGAAGCCGACCAGAAGGTGCCCGCGGGGGTGTCGTCGTACTGGTAGTGCTCGGTGGTGCGGTTCGTCCGGGCGAACGCCGTGCGTGCGGCCCAGTGGCGGCAGACCAGCTGCCCCTCGACGGCGCCGGTGACGTCGGTGGGCAGGGGCAGGCTGTCGTTCTCGGCGGCCTTCGCGATGGCCCCGTCGCCCGTGACCCGCAAGAAGTGCATGCGGATGCCGAGGTGCGAGGTCAGCAGGTTGCTCATGCGCATCGCCGCCGCCTCGTGCGTGACGCCGAAGCCGTCGCGGAAGTCCTCGACCGAGAGGTCGTGCTGCGCCTTGGCCCTCTGCAACGACTCGACCGCGGCCTCGAGCGGCATGAGGCAGGCCGACGAGAAGTAGTTGATCTCGAGGCGCTGCTTCAAGAACTCGGCGTAGGTCGAGGGCCGCTCGTGCCCGAGCAGGCGGTGCGCCATCGCCTGCAACGCCAACGCGCGGAGGCCGTGACCGCCGGGGATCGACGCCGGCGGCAGGTAGATGCGCCCGTTGGCCAGGTCGATCACCGAACGGGCCGAGTGCGGCAGGTCGGTCACGTGGATGATCTCGAGCCCGAGGCTGCGGGCCATGCGGCTCACGCTGCTGTGCGACAGGGCGCCCGCGGTGTGCCCGACGGTGCGCAGCAGGTCGGCCGCCACCTCCTCGACGTACGGCAGGTGCGAGTCGCGCTCGCGCATCCAGAGCCGCAGCTCGGTGTTCGCCCGCCGCGCCTCCTCCGGGGTGGCGCTGGCCTCGCTCTGCCGACGCGCGAGCTCGCGGTGCAGCCCGAGGATCGTCTGCAGCGCGGGCGTGCTCAACCCCTTGTTCGCCTTGACGTCGGGCAGGCCGAGCGACCGGTAGAGGGAGCCGCGCTGCGCCTGGGCAAGCTCGATCTCGAGGGCCGCCCGCTCGCTCGGCGGTTCGGCGGTGAGCAGGGTCGCCAGGGGTACGTCGAGCGCGGTGGCCAGTAACCTGACCAGCCCGATCTTCGGCTCGCGCCGCCCGGTCTCGATCAGCGAGAGCTGGCTCGCGCTCACCTCGACCCGCGAGGCGAGCTGGTCGAGGGTCAGGCCGCGGGTGCTGCGGGCGTGCCGCACCGCCTGACCGAGCAACAGGGGGTCGGCATCGACCACGGGGCACCCCTCTCGGAGCCAGGACTTTGACGGATGCGAAAGAACACCCGATCTTTACGCACGACCGGCCTGCAGATCAAGGTCGGAGGCAGCCATCGTGGATAAACACCCCTTTTGACGACGAGAGAAGACGCGATGGCACCGACGCCCACCGCCCCCGGCCCGACCGACGACCCCGTGGTCCGGTACGACGAGCGCCAGGACGACTGGGCGGGGCGCATGGCGCTCGCCGAGGCGATGATCCCCGTGATCGGTCGGCTCTGGCGGCGCGACGGGGTCGTCGTGTCGATCCACGGGCGCAGCCTGCTCGACCAGTCGCCCGTCGGCGTCCTCAAGCTGCACCGCTTCGCCCGTCAGCTCGACGACCACGTGCTCGACCCCGCCGAGACCCTGGCGGTGCTGCACCTGCTCGACGGCCTCGACCTCGGCCCCGCCTCGATCGACCTCGCCCGGCTGAGCGCCCGGCACCGCGCCGAGCGCACGGGTCAGCGGGAGGGGCGCGAGGGGCGAGAGGGGCGCGAAGGGCGCGAGGGCCACGTCGCGTCGTCGCTCGCGGACGTCGTGCGCTCCGAGCTCGCCGAGGTCGTCGGGCGTCGCGGTGACGGGGGTGCCGCGACGCGAGACGTCGTCCTCTACGGCTTCGGTCGCATCGGTCGGCTCGTCGCCCGGTTGTTGATCGAGCACGCCGGGGGACGAGGAGGCGCGCGCCTCCGGGCGGTCGTCGTGCGTCGCGGCTCGGCCGACGACCTGGTCAAGCGTGCCAGCCTGCTCAGGCGCGACTCCATCCACGGCCCGTTCGCGGGCACGATCGTGGTCGACGAGGCCACCGACACGATCGTCGCGAACGGCACGACGATCCAGGTGATCTACTCGGACGACCCGGCGACGGTCGACTACGAGCGGTACGGCATCCGCGACGCCATCGTCGTCGACAACACCGGACGGTGGCGGGACGAACCGTCCCTGCGACGACACCTGGAGGCGCGGGGCGCGTCCCGCGTGCTGCTCACGGCCCCGGGCAAGGGGTCGATCCCGAACGTCGTGTTCGGCGTGAACCACGAGACGGTCGGCGACGAGGCCGTGGTCGCTGCCGCGTCGTGCACGACGAACGCGATCACGCCGGTGCTGGCCGCCCTCGACGAGCGGTGGGGCGTGGAGTCGGGTCACATCGAGACCGTGCACGCGGTGACGAACGACCAGAACCTCACCGACAACTTCCACCCCGGCGACCGTCGAGGGCGATCGGCGTCGCTCAACATGGTGCTCACCGAGACGGGGGCCGCGACGGCGGTCGCCAAGGCGCTGCCGCAGCTCGCGGGACGCCTGACCGGCAGTGCCATCCGGGTGCCGACGGCCGACGTGTCGGTCGCGGTGCTGAACCTGCGACTGCGGACGCCCGTCGACCGCGACGAGCTCAACGCCCACCTGCGTCGTGCCTCGCTCGACTCGCCCCTGCGGCGACAGATCGACTACGTCGAGTCGCCCGAGGTCGCGTCGACGGACTTCGTCGGGTCGCGCCACGCGGGCGTCGTCGACGGGCTCGCGACGGTGGTCTCGGATGGAGGCGCTCCTGCCGACGACCGGGTCGTGCTCTACGTCTGGTACGACAACGAGTTCGGCTACAGCTGCCAGGTCGTCCGCCTGCTCGAGCACCTCGCCGGCGGCACGCCGCCCTCCCTGCCCCGCCCGGCCGGCTCGGCCCGCGCGGCCGGCTCGGCCCGCGCGGCGTCCGGTTCGCCCGCCGCCCCGGCGGAGGCATCCCCCTCGCGCGCCGATCCGGTACGTACCGGATCGGCTCCGCGTGATCCGGTACGTATCGGATCGGCCGGAGAACGAGGTGCCCCCGCCTCGGAGGCGGCGCCGCGACCCGCACCCACCGACGACCAGCTCGACCTGACCCTGGAGGCCACGCGATGATCACCACCCGACCCCTTGACCCCGGCGTCCTCGCCGACGCGACCCGCGCCTCCTCGGCCGACGAGAGCCGCGCCTCCTCGGGCGACGCGTCCCGCGCCTCAGCAACCGACGAGAGCCGCGCCTCCGCGGCCGACGCGACCCGCGCCTCCTCGGCTCCGGCGACCGACTGGGCGCGCGTCGCCCGCCGGCGTCACGCGCCCGCCCCGTCGTGGGCTCCGCGTGCCCTCGCAGCCTGGGTCGCCGAACAGGTCGAGCTGCTCGAGCCCGACGGCGTGCAGTGGATCGACGGCTCGGACGCCGAGGCCGCGCGACTGACCGCCGACCTGGTCGCGAGCGGTGCTCTGATCGCGCTCGACCCCGAGCGGCGCCCGGGCAGCTACCTGGCTCGGACCGACCCCGGCGACGTCGCCCGCGTCGAGGACCGCACCTTCATCTGCACGACCGACCCCGCGGGCGCCGGCCCCACCAACAACTGGCGCGAGGCCGGGGCCATGAAGCGCGAGCTGCGCCCCTGGTTCGCCGGATCGATGCGGGGCCGCACGATGTTCGTCGTGCCGTTCAGCATGGGCCCGGTGGGCGGGCCGCTCTCGCAGCTCGGCGTGCAGCTGACCGACTCGGCCTACGCCGTGCTCAACCTGCGCATCATGGCGCGCGTGGGCTCCGAGCCGCTGGCCGCGTTCGGAGGCGCCGAGGGCGAGGTGCCGTTCGTCCGCGGCGTGCACAGCGTCGGCCACCCGTTGCGCGACGACGACGGCACCACCCGAGACGACGTCGCCTGGCCCTGCAACGACACGAAGTACATCACCCAGTTCCCCGAGACGCGCGAGATCTGGTCGTTCGGCTCGGGCTACGGCGGCAACGCCCTGCTGGCCAAGAAGTGCTTCGCGCTGCGCATCGCGTCGACCATGGGACGCGACGAGGGCTGGCTCGCCGAGCACATGCTGCTGATCCGGGTCACGAGCCCCGAGGGGCGGGCGTTCCACATCGCTGCGGCTTTTCCGTCGGCCTGCGGCAAGACGAACCTCGCGATGATGCTGCCGACCCTGCCCGCCTGGCGGGTCGAGACCCTCGGCGACGACATCACCTGGATGAAGCCCGGCCCCGACGGCCGCCTCTGGGCGATGAACCCCGAGACGGGCTTCTTCGGGGTCGCCCCCGGCACCGGCGAGACGTCGAACCCCGTCGCCGTCCGCACCCTGCACGCGAACACGATCTTCACGAACGTGGCGCTGACCGACGACGGCGACGTCTGGTGGGAGGGGCTGACCGACGAGGCGCCCGAGCACCTGACCGACTGGCAGGGCGACGACTGGACCCGCGCCTCCTCGACCCCGGCCGCCCACCCGAACTCGCGCTTCACGGCACCCGCCGAGCAGTGCCCGTCGCTCAGCCCCGACTGGGACGCGTTCGACGGAGTGCCCCTCGACGCGATCGTGTTCGGCGGACGCCGTGCCACGAACGTGCCGCTCGTGACCGAGGCCCGGTCGTGGCAGCACGGCGTGTTCGTCGGCGCGACCGTGGCGTCCGAGCAGACCGCCGCGGCCGAGGGCATCGTCGGCGAGCTGCGTCGCGACCCGTTCGCGATGCTGCCGTTCTGCGGCTACGACATGGGCGACTACTTCGCGCACTGGCTGCGGCTCGGGGCGGCGCTCGGCGACCGGGCACCGCAGGTGTTCCAGGTCAACTGGTTCCGCAAGGGGGCCGACGGCTCGTTCCTCTGGCCGGGCTTCGGTGAGAACTCGCGCGTGATCGCCTGGATCGCCGGTCGCCTGGCGGGCACCGCCGACGCCGTCGAGACGCCGCTCGGCCTCGCCCCCGCGCCGGGAGCCCTCGACCTCGACGGCCTCGACCTCACCGAGGAGGCGCTGGCCGAGTCGTTCGCGGTGCCCACGGACGCCTGGCTCGCCGAGTGCGACCTCACCGACGAGTTCTTCGACCGGTTCGGGTCGACGCTGCCGGCAGCGCTGCGCGACGAGCTGGCCGCCCTGCGCGCCCGGCTCGAGGCCGCCGCTGCCGCCGCTGCCGCTGGCGTGCCGACCGCCGCTGGCGTGCTGACCGCGGGTGCGGCCGTGCCGACCGCGGGTGCGGCCGTGCTGACCGCGGGTGCGGCCGTGCCGACCGCGGGTGTGGCCGTGCCGACCGCGGGTGTGGCAGGCACGCTGGCCGGCTGACGGCACCGACGACTCCCGTCGCCCGTGATCAGCGGGTGACGGGCCCGGGGCTCCGCGTCGTGGGGACGCGGAGCCCCTTCACACGACACCGCACCGCGTTTCGTGCACCGCACCCGGACTAGTCGGGGTGCCGTGCACGAAACGCGGTGCGGTGGGGTGGGATGGGATGGGGTGCGGTGCGGTGCGGTGCGGTGCGGTGCGTCGTCGGGCCGGCCCGACGCCGGCGCC
Source organism: Frigoribacterium sp. VKM Ac-1396 (assembly GCF_015350895.1). Taxonomy (NCBI): domain Bacteria; kingdom Bacillati; phylum Actinomycetota; class Actinomycetes; order Micrococcales; family Microbacteriaceae; genus Frigoribacterium; species Frigoribacterium sp. VKM Ac-1396. The sequence continues at coordinate 580,360 of NZ_JADKSD010000002.1, forward strand.
TAGTGGCGCGTCGGGTCGTCCGCGTCCTTGGCGACCGTGACCTTCTCGCCCTCGATCTCGTCGCGCTTGGCCTTCTGGGCGTCGCCGCGGGTCTTGGCGAGGCTGGCGATCGTGGCGACGGTGATGGTCGCGCCGATGAAGAGCAGCGAGAACCAGATCGGGATCTCGGGCACCCACAGCAGCGGTTCGCCGCCGTTGATGAACGGCACCTCGTTGACGTGCAGGGCGTGGAAGACCAGCTTGACGCCGATGAAGGCGAGGATGATCGCGAGGCCCTGCGACAGGTAGACGAGACGCTCGAGCAGGCCGCCGATCAAGAAGTACAGCTGGCGCAGGCCCATCAGGGCGAAGGCGTTGGCGGTGAAGACGATGTACGCCTCGTTGGTCAGGCCGTAGATCGCGGGGATCGAGTCGAGCGCGAAGACCAGGTCGACGAAGCCGATGGCGATGACGCAGAGCAGCAGCGGGGTGACGAAGCGCTTGCCGCCCTTCTTGACGGTGAACTTGTCCTCGTGGAACTCGTCGTCGACGGGCAGGATGCGGCGGGCGATCTTGACGAAGGCGTTGTCGGCCGCGTTGCCGCCGTGGTCGCCCTTGATCTGCTGGTAGGCCAGCACGAACAGCAGGGCGCCGAACAGGTAGAACACCCACGAGAAGTTCTCGATCAGTGCGGCGCCGGCAGCGATGAACCCGGCGCGCATGATCAGGGCGATGACGATGCCGATCATCAGCACCTTCTGCTGGTACATGCGCGGCACGGCGAACCCGGTCATGATCAGCAAGAACACGAAGAGGTTGTCGATCGACAGCGCCTTCTCGGTCAGGTAGCCGGCGAAGTACTCGCCGCCGTAGCCCCAGCCGCTGACGAACCCGATGCCGACGCCGAACAGCAGCGCGAGCCCGATGTAGAACGCCGACCAGCGGGCGGACTCGCCGATCGTGGGCTCGTGCGGCTTGCGCACGTGGGTGAAGAACTCGAACACGAAGAACGCGATGGTGACGGCGATCGTGATGAGCCAGGTGGTCAGTGAGACGTCCACGGGGGTGCTCCGGGTGGGTCGGGCTGATGAGGCGGGTGGGACGTCGACGCGATCGGCCGACGCCGGGCAACAAGCTCCTGAGAGAACGGTACGTGGGTGCGTGCTGGGGGCGAGCCCTCAACCGACCGTGACCCTGCTGAGAAGCTGCAGGGAGCGCAAGAACCCGACCGCCCAGGAGGCGCGGCTCGGCGACCGCCTCACCGTCGCGTCAGGTGCACCCCGGCCAGCATGCAGCGCACCGATCCGCCGGCGAGCTCGATCGTCGGCACCTCGAGCGGCAGGGGCCGGGCGTGCCGCGAGACGGCCCGCCGCTGCGCTGCGGTCAGGGCGGCCCACCCGCGAGCCGAGATCGCCAGCACGGGCCCGTCGGCCCCTCGCAGTTCGAGGGCGTTGCCGGCGAATTCGCCGAGCTGGTCGCGGCGCAGGGCGACCACCTCGCGTCCGGAGGCCGTCAGGCGCTCGACCACGCGCCTCCGTTCGCTCGTCGACTCGATCGACTCGAGCCCGACCAGGGCGAAGCGCGACGCCAAGCTCATCATGACGTTGGTGTGGTAGATCGGCACGCCCTCGGCGTCGGTGGCGGTGAAGGCCAGCACGTCGAGGCCGAGGTCGGCGCAGACCACCGCGACGGCCGCCGGGTCGGCCCGCTGCGACAGGGCGACGTAGGCGACGCGGTCGACGTGGTCGACGACGAGCGCCCCGGTGCCCTCGACCACGCGACCGGCGCGTTCGAGCGGCGAGTGGTCGAGCACGTCGGTCACGGCGTACCCGTCGCGCAGCAGGTCGACGACGTCCGCGCGCCGTTCGCCCCGCCGGTTCGGCGAGTGCATCGGGTAGAGCACGACCCGGCCGTCGCCGTGGGTCGAGAACCAGTTGTTCGGGAACACCCCGTCGGGTCGGTCGGCCCGCACGTCGTCGACGAGGTGCACCGTGACGCCCGCGGCGCGCAGGGCCGCGGCCGCGCGGGTGACCTCGGCGGCGGCCCGAGCGGCGAGCTCGCCCCGGGTCGCGTCGACGTCGGCGGGGTCGGTCTGGAACGCGTTGTCGGCCGCGGTCTGCGGGTTCGGCGTGAAGTGGTGCGGTCGCACCATCACGACCGCGGCGGGGGACTGCGTGGTCAGCCGCGCCTCCTCGTCGGCGCTTCGGGTGCGCGAGGAGGCGCGGAGTTCGGGGGGCGACGCCGGCGCCCTCGTCGCGGCCGACGGCGAGGCCGTCGCGGACGACGAGGAGGCGCGGGGCGGGCGGTCGAGGATCGTCACGACGGTCTCGGCGCGGCTAGGGGCTCGGGCTGGGCGTCCGGCGGCTCAGACGCCGACGGGCCGACGGGCGGCGACGAGCCCGAAGAGGTCCTTCGGGTCGTCGGGGTCGGCGACGAGGTCGATCTCGACGGCGTAGTCGGTGCCGACGACGTCGTCGCGCAGGTACTTGAGGGCGCAGACGTCCTCGATGGCGAAGCCGACCGAGTCGAAGATCGTGATCTGGTCGTCGCTCGTGCGCCCGGGGCGGCGGCCGGCGACGACCTCCCACAGCTCGGTGACGGCGAAGTCGGCCGCCTGGTGCTGGATCTCGCCCTCGACGCGGGTCTGCTCGGGGTACTCGACGAAGACGTCGGCCCGGCGCAGGGTGACGGGGTCGAGCTCGGTCTTGCCGGGGCAGTCGCCGCCGATCGCGTTGACGTGCACGCCGGGGGCGACGGCCTCGTCGGGCAGCACGATCGCGTTCTGCTTGTCGGCGGTGCACGTCGTGATCACGTCGGCGCCCCAGGCCGCCTCGCCCGGGCTCGAGCACACGGTGATGTCGAAGCCGAGCGGCTCGAGGTTGCGGACGAACTTCTCGGTGGCGCGCGGGTCGACGTCGAACACGCGGACCGTCTCGAGCCCCAGGGAGGCGCGCATCGCCAGCGCCTGGAACTCGGCCTGCGACCCCGCCCCGATCAGGGCGAGCACGCGCGAGTCGGCCCGGGCGAGGCGCTTGGCGGCCATCGCGCTCGTGGCGGCCGTGCGCAGCGCGGTGAGGATCGTCATCTCGGCGAGGAACGTCGGGTAGCCGGTGTCGACGTCGGCGAGCACGCCGAACGCCGTGACGGTCTGGTAGCCGCGCCCGGGGTTGGAGGGGTGGCCGTTGACGTACTTGAAGCCGTAGGTCTCGCTGTCGCTGGCGGGCATCAGCTCGATGACGCCGATGGGGCTGTGCGAGGCCACGCGGGGCGACTTGTCGAAGGCGGGCCAGCGGGCGAAGTCGCGTTCGAGGGCGGTCACCATGCCGCTGGTGATCGGGCCGACCCCGCGGTCGGTGACCCACCGGATCATGTTCTGCACGTCCACGAAGCGCACCACGGCGACCTCCTCCTGCTCGGCCCGGCTCGGTCTCGCGCCCGGTGGCACCACGCTAGGACTGGGCGATGTGCAGCCACAATCACCATCGAGCGTCATTCCGCACGCCGAGACAGGCGATCTGCGCACCCGTGCTGTACGTTCCGTGTCATGGCCGATCTCGACGAACTGGACCGCCGCCTCCTCGCCGCCCTGCGGGTCGACGCCCGCGAGTCGGCGGCGAGCCTGGCGCGGCGGCTCGGCGTGACCCGGGCGACGGTCACCTCGCGGCTCGACCGGCTCGAGGCGTCGGGCACGGTGCTCGGCTACACGGTGCGGGTGCGCGAGGCCGACGACCCCGACCTGATCCGGGCCGTCGGCTTCATCGAGATCGAGGGGCGCTCGACCGACCACGTCATCCGGCAGCTGCGGGGGTTCCCCGAGGTGACGTCGCTGCACACCACCAACGGCGGCTGGGACCTCGTGGCCGAGCTGCGCACGTCGTCGCTCGGCGAGTTCGACCGCGTGCTCGCGCGCATCCGCAGCGTCGAGGGCGTGGTCAACAGCGAGACCAGCCTGCTGCTCAGCTCGGTGCTGCGCTGACCCGACGACCGTCCGGCGCTAGACCGCGCCGCGCCTCCCGGCGACGATGCTCTTCAGGGCTTCGTCGAGGTGTGGGTGGACGAACTCGTAGCCGCCCTCGACCAGTCGTTCGGGCAGCACCCACCGGCTCTTGAGCACGAGCTCGGTCTCGGTGCGCAGCACGGCCGTGCCCAGCTCGAGCATCCAGCGCCAGGCGGGCAGGCCGAACGGCACGCCGAGAACGCGGCGCAGGGTGCGCATCATGCCCCGGTTGTCGCTCGGGTTCGGCGACGACAGGTTCAGCACGCCCTCGAGCGACTCGTCCGCCCGTGCGAACCGGATCGCCCCGAGCACGTCGTCGACGTGGATCCAGCTGAACTTCTGGCGCCCGCCCCCTCGGCCCTCACGGTGGTACGTGCCTGCCGCGAGCCGTGCCCGGGTGGCCGGCCACGGGCCGTCGAGCTGTGGGCCACCGAGCCCGGCCCGCACGAGGTTCATCAGCGGCACGAGCGCGCTGCCGTCGCCCAGCACGATCGCCATGCGCAGGGCGACGCGGCGGGTCGCGGGCAGCTCGGCCGAGAAGAACTCGGCCTCCCACGACGTGGCGACGTCGACCGAGAACCCCGAACCGATCTCGCCGGTGGACTCGGTCATCGGGCGGTCCTCGGCGTGGCGGTAGATCGTCGCCGTCGACGAGTTCATCCAGACCCGAGGAGGCGCGGTGCAGGCGAGCACCGCCTCCGTCAGTTCGCGTGTCGTCTCGACGCGCGACCGCATGATCTCGGCCCGGTTCTCGGCGCCGTAGCGGCAGTTCACGCTCTTGCCGGCGAGGTTGACGAGCAGGTCCGCGCCCTCGAGCAGGGCCGTGATCGCGGCGGTGTCGCCCCACGAGGCGTCGGGGCCGTGGCGGCCGATCAGGCTGACGCGGGCACCCTCGGCGCGGAAGGCCGCGGCGAGGTGCTGGCCGATGAAGCCGCTGGCTCCGGCGAGGACGATGTGGTCGGTCATGGGCGGGGTCCTCGTCGGCGGGGCTGGGTGGGGTGCTGCTCGTCGGCGGACCCGACGGGCTGCGCGGGGTCGTCGGCGACGACCTCGTAGTCGAAGTGGCCGGTGTACTCGTACAGGCGGCCGAGGGTGGGGGAGTCGAGCACGACCGAGACGCGCTGTCGGCCCACCGACTCGTCGAAGCTCTCGTGCAGCGTCACGCGGGGAGCGACGGCGCGGGGCACCCGCAGGCGCACCGGGCCGAGTCGCAGCGCCGTGCTCGTCGAGACCATCGTCAGCGCCCCGTCGACGACGGTCGCCCGCAGGCGCGCCGACCAGCGGTGTCGGTGGCCGAGGTGGTCCTCGAGGCCGTCGCCGCGGGCCATGATCTCGTCGACCATGTGGCGCGACCCGTCCGCGAACGCGAAGGTGCGGACGGCGGTCACGGCGACCGCCCCGCTCGCGGTGGTCGACGGTCGGTTCTCGACCCGGAACGGCACGTCCCGGCGGTCGACCGCGAACAGCACGCCCTGACGGCCGAGCACCCACAGGGCGGGCCAGAGCCAGCGCCTCGGCGTGCCCACGACGGTGAACGTGCCCCGGCCCCGGCCGACCGAGCCCGCGGGGACGGCCGAAAAATAGGGCCGGAGGCGCGGGTGCAGCCGGTCGAGCTCGTCACCCATCGCGGCCTCGTACGGGGAGCGCGCCACGGTCATGGCCTCACGCTAGGGGACCGACCGGTCGACGGGCCGGGGTTGCCTCGACGTCGAGAAGTACTCACCTGTTCGTCGTGACCCTCCGCGGGTGGCCCGCGCGCGCCTCCTCGGGGCGGCCGGGGCCTCTGTCAGGAGGCGCGCGCCCGTTAGCCTCGTCGGCATGAGCCACCCCCTCGTCACCGTGACCGAGCTCGCCTCGACCCTGCAGCGTGGCGGCGTCGTCCGCCTGCTCGACGTCCGGTGGCGGTTGGACCGACCGGACGGCCGCCCGGCCCACCGCGAGGGCCACCTGCCCGGGGCGGTCTACGTCGATCTCGACACCGAGCTGGCCCGACACGGCGACCCGGTCGAGGGGCGGCACCCGCTGCCCGACCGGGCCGACCTGCAGGCGGCGGCCCGTCGCTGGGGCATCGACGACGGCGACGCGGTCGTCGTCTACGACGACCTCGGCGGGCAGTCGGCCGCGCGCGCCTGGTGGCTGCTGCGGGCCTCGGGGCTGGCCGACGTGCGCCTGCTCGACGGTGGGTTCTCGGCCTGGCGCGAGGCGGGGCTTCCGCTCGAGCAGGGCGACGTGGTCGCGCGGCCCGGTGACGTCACGCTCGGTGACGACCCGTGGCCCGTGATCGACGCCGACGAGGCCGCCGCCTGGCCGCGCACCGGCGTGCTGGTCGACAGCCGGGCGGCCGAGCGCTACCGCGGCGACGTCGAACCCGTCGACCCCCGGGCCGGCCACGTCCCCGGGGCCGTCAACCTGCCGACGGGCGGCAACCTCGACGCCTCGGGCCGGTTCGTCGACGCGGCCCGGTTGAGGGCGCGCTTCGAGGAGGCGGGGGTCGGGCCGTCGACGCCCGTGGCCGTCTACTGCGGCTCGGGCATCACGGCGGCGCACAACGCCCTGGCGGCGACGATCGCGGGGTTCGAGCCCGTGCTCTTCGCGGGGTCGTGGAGCGCCTGGTCGAACGACCCGGCCCGTCCCCTCGCGACGGGAGACCGCCCCGGCTGAGGCGCCGGCTCGCGGGCGGTCAGTCGGCGTGACCGGGCGCGGGCGCGGCCGACCGGTCGTCGACCACGGCGTCGACGGCGGTGCTCCGCACGGCGTCGATGCCGTTCATGGCCGACCCCTTCTGCTTGTAGCCCTCGGACGAGGCGATGACCTCGCCGTTGCTCGCCGTCAACACGAAGCGGTACTCACCCGAGGCGTCCTGGGTGACGATGAACTTGCCTGCCATGGGTGGCCCCTTGCCCGATGTGGTCCACGCGCTCTGCGTGGCGACAGCATAGGGCCGACGCCCGACGGGCGGCACGAGATGGTGTCGACGCTCGACGGGCAGCACGCTCGAGCGACGTTGTCTCGCCGAGCATCTTGACATGTGACATGTCATGCGCCACACTGAGGGGGTCGGTGCGACCGCCTCGAGGCCCGTTCCCCCCTCCGGGCCTCGGCGGTCGCACCGACCCGTCTCGGCGGCCGGTCCGTCCGGGCACACGAGAGCGCCCGGCCCCGGATGGCAGTCTCGGGGGCGGGCGCCCTCGTCGCCGGCCCAGTCGGCCAGCAGGTCTCGTCGCCGGCTCAGTCGGCCAGCAGGACGGCCATCGCGCTCTTCAGCGACTCGCGGTCGCGACGGAGCTTCGCGACCTCGGCCTCGAGTTCGGCGACGCGCTCGGCCGTGGCGGCCGAGCCCGATCCCGGCGGGCGACCCCGACGCGGGGCCGACGTCGGGGCCGCGGCCGCGTCGTCGTCGGCTTCGGCCTCGGCGTCGAGTTCGCGTTCGACCGCGTCGTCGGGTGCGGGCGTCGGCGCGATCGAGCGCTCGTGGGCTCGGATCCAGCCGCGCAACGACTGCTCGCCGACCTCGAACTCGGCGGCCGTCTCACGGATGATGGCCCGGTTGCCGGGCTCGGCCTCGCGACGCTCGAGCACCCGGGCGAGCGACTTCTCGCGGGTCTCGTCGCTGTACTTCTGTTCGAAAGGCATGTGCGCTCCTGATGTCGAGACACGGTGTCGTGTCAGCTCATTGAATAGCCCCCGTGATGACCGTACTGCACGTTGACGTGTCTGCGTGCCGCCATGACGCCAACTCACATAACCGAACGTATCGCGCATGATGACGGCTCATGTAACACCGACGTGCGATGAACGACAGGTGCTGTCGAGTCACCCGTCGTGCCGAACGTCGTCCGCCCCGACGACTCGCGACGGAATGGCCCGACCTCCGGCTTTCGTCGGGGCGGACCGCTTAAGGTGTCAGGGTGTGGCGAGCCGACAGACAGCATGACAACGACGACGACGAGAACGACTCCGTCGCCGTCCCGACCGGCGCGCCCACGGGCGTGATCGCACCCCACGCCGTCAGCCTCGGTCACCCGGGGCAGTCCCTGGGCAACGTGGCCGAGCCCGTCTGGAACACCTGGCGCGAGTCGCTGCGGCGCGTGGGCGGCCCGTCCGCCCTCTTGCACTTCGGTGACTCGCAGCGGTCCCGCATCGAGCTGAGCACGACCCACCCGGGCGGGCTCGCGCAGTTCATCACGGGCAAGACGACCCTGCTCTCGAGCCTGATCCGCGACGACCTGGCCCTGCGGACGGCTCGCGCGGCCGCGGGCGAGATCGCGGCCAAGGGGCTCGAGCTCAGCACGGTGCGCGGCATCGACGCCGTCCACCTGGCCATCGGCGTCGCCGCCTGGTCGTTCGCCGGCGAGGACTTCCGGGCCCCCGTGTTGCTGCGTCCCCTGGCGATCCGTCGCCACGGCCGCGACTTCGAGGTGAAGCTGCTCGGTGAGCCCTTCCTCAACCCGGCCCTGGTCGACGCCCTGCACGACCAGTTCGACATCACCCTCGACGCGGAGTCGTTCGTCTCGCTCGCCAGCCGCGAGGGGTCGTTCACGCCCAACCCGGTCATCGACCGCCTCCGCGGTCTGACCGCGCACCTCGAGTGGTTCACCGTGCAGCCGCGCCTGGTCGTCTCGACCTTCGCCGAGGTCTCGACCGAGATGGCCCTCGACGCCCGCGAGCTGGGGCACCCCGTGCTCGACGCCCTCGCCGGCAACCCCCTGGCCGTCCGTCAGGTCGAGCAGGCGTACCGCCCGACGACGGCGACCCCCCAAGACGAGCGCAGCCCCGAGACCGACACGCTGCTGCTCGACGCCGACCCCGAGCAAGAGAACGTCGTGGCGCAGATCGCCGCCGGCAACTCGGTCGTCGTCAAGACGCTGCCCGGCACCGGCGGCACCCAGACCATCGTCAACGCCGTCGGACGCCTCGTCTCGCAGAACAAGCGGGTCCTCGTGGTCAGCGCACGGCGTGCCTCGTTGCGCGGCATCACCAGCCGTCTCGCCGACATCGGCCTGCCCGGCGTGGCCGTCAGCCCGACCACCCTGCGCCGCGACGTGATCCGCTCGATCACGCGCAACGAGAAAGCCACGCACCCGCAGATGGGCGAGGTCGACGACGCCCTCGTGCGCCTCCGCAAGGTGCTCGTCGACTACCGGGGCGCGCTCAGCCGCCGCGACCCCGAGCTCGGCGTCTCGGTGCTCGACTGCCTGACCGAGCTGTCCCGCCTCGCGCTGCTGCCGGCCGCGCCCGCCACGACGGCGCGCCTCAGCCGCCGCAGCATCTCCGCCATGGTCGACGGTCGTGGCCGCGTGGCCGAGACGATGGTCGGTGCGGCCAACCTCGGCGAGTTCAAGTACGGGCCGGGCGACTCGCCCTGGTACGGCGCCCGCTTCACCGAGAGCGTCGGGGCGGGTGACGCCCACCAGCTCGCGAAGAACCTGCACCACCGCGACCTGCCCCGCCTGCTCGAGCGGGCGACCGACGTCATCGGCAGCACGCGCATGCGTCCGTTCGAGAGCGTCGCCGAGCTCGGCGTGTACCTGCGGCTGCTCACCGAGATCCGCGACACCCTCGACAAGTTCATGCCCGTCGTCTTCGACCGGTCGGTCGCCGAGCTGGTCGCCGCGACGGCGCCCAAGCGCGAGGCCCCCGACATGTCGAGCGCCAACCGGCGTCGGCTGAAGAAGCTCGCCCGAGAGTACGTGCGTCCCGGCGTCCACATCGCCGACCTGCACGGTGCCCTGCAGCGCATCCAGCAGCAGCGGGTCGTCTGGCAGCGCTACGTGTCGGCCGGCACCCCGCCCGAGGTGCCCACGGGCATCGCCGACACGCACGTGCTGCACCAGCAGGTCTCTCAAGACCTCGAACGCCTCGACGGCCCCCTGGGGCTCTCGGGCGACGACGGGCTCACCGAGATCGGCGTCGTCGAGCTGCAGCAGCGGCTCGAGGCCCTCGCCGCCGAGAGCGACGTGCTGCAGAACCTCCAAGAGCGCACCGAGCTGATGACGACGCTCCGCGACCTCGAGCTGACGCCGCTGATCACCGACCTGGCCAACCGGCACGTGCCCGAGCACCAGGTGGCCGCCGAGCTCGAGCTCGCCTGGTGGCGCTCGGCCCTCGAGTCGCTGCTCGAGGCCGACCGGGCGCTGCTCGGGGCCAACACCGCGATGCTCGACCGGCTCGAGGCCGACTTCCGCCTCGTCGACGAGGCGCACGCCGCCGGCAGCGCCCAACTGCTCGCCTGGTTGCTGGCCGAGAACTGGAAGATCGGCCTGGTCGACTGGCCCGACGAGGCCTCGGCCCTCAAGGGCCTGCTGCGGCAGGGCCACCTGACGGCGCGCCTCCTGCACGACGCGGCGCCGCACCTGTCGCGTGCCGTCGCACCGGTCTGGGTCGCGTCGCCCTACGAGGTGCACACGATCGCCGACACCGTGCCGTTCGACACCGTCGTGCTCGTCGACGCCGGGGCGACCACGCTCGCCGAGAACGTCGGGGCGATCCGTCGCGGCAAGCAGACGGTCGCCTTCGGCGATCCCGTCACGCAGACGCCCTCCGAGTTCGACATCGGGGTGCTGCCGGGCAAGCCCGTGGCCGACGCCGACGAAGAGAGCCTCGCCGCCTCGCACTCCGAGAGTGCCCTGGCTCGTCTCGCGACCCTGCTGCCGACGCTCTCGCTGACCCGCAGCTACCGGGCCGGCGGAGAAGACCTCGCCGAGCTGGTGAACCGCCGCTTCTACGGTGGCCGGATCGAGTCGCTGCCGTGGGCCGGCAGCTTCCTCGGGCACGGCAGCATCGCGCTCGACTACGTCTCGGGCGGCACCGCCGTGCCCGACCCCGAGTCGGGTGCCGTCGAGAGCGTCGACGCCGAGGTCGACCGCGTCGTCTCGCTCGTCCTCGAGCACGCCCGCACGCGTCCGAGCGAGTCGCTCATGGTGCTGACGGCCTCGGCCAAGCACGCCGTCCGCGTGCAGCAGGCGGTGCTCACCGCGGTGTCGGGCCACAAAGACCTGACCGAGTTCGTCGTCGGCGACCGCAGCGAGCCGTTCATGGTCGCCACGCTCGAGCAGAGCGTCGCCCAGAGCCGCGACCACGTCGTGTTCTCGATCGGCTACGGCCGCACGCCGCACGGCCGCGTGCTGAGCGACTTCGGTCCGCTCGGCCAGCCGGGCGGAGAACGCCTGCTGGCCGTCGCCATGACGCGCGCCCGCCGGTCGATGGTCATCGTCACCTGCTTCCAGCCGGGCGACATCGACTCGAGCCGCATGGGCCACGGCACGGTCGCGCTCAGCGAGATCCTCACCGAGGTGCAGGCCCGCACGACCGCCGAGCACGTCCCCGACGACAGCGAGCCGATGCTCGTCGACCTCGCCCGCCGACTCGAGGCCAAGGGCATCCCCGTCGCCCTCGGGCACCGCGGCAAGCTCGGGTTGGTCGCGGCCCACGACGGCGTCTGCGTCACCATCGAGACCGACACGACGCTGTCGCGCACGAGCCTGCGCGAATCGTTGCGCTCGCGCCCCGAGGTGCTGCGCCGACTCGGCTGGCACTACATCCGGGTGCACGCCTTCCAGCTCTTCACCGACCCCGACGCGGTGGCCGAGCGCGTCGCCGACGTCCTCGGCATCGGTGACGCGAACACGCACGAGGTGCCCGCCCTGTCGGCCAGTCAGCACGTCAACCGTCGATGAGCACAGGAGGCGCGGCGTCTGAAGGCGACGCCTCCGACGCCTTCGAGACGGCCGAGCCCCGGCCCCTCGTGGTGCGTCGACGGGCCGGTCGCCGCGTCACCACCGACCCCGTGCCGGGCAGCGATCCGACGCCGGCACCCGAGCCCGCGCGCCAGGGGTCGAGCGAGAACGACCAGCGTCTGCGCGCCGACGTCCCGCCCCACTGGGGCTGAGCGGGCCGCACCGGGCCGAGCGCCCGACACGACGAACCCCGGATGCGCCGACGAACCCCGTCGTGTCGGGGTTCGTCGTCGCATCCGGGGTTCGCGGGCGGTCGGCGTCTGGTCGGCGCCCGGGGCGTCAGCGGCTGCCGAGCGGCCCGTTCTCGCTGTGCGGGTCGCGCGACTCGAGCACGGGCGCGGCGTGCGAGCCGGTGCCCGTCGTGGGCGTCGCCTGGGCGCGCAGCAGGTCGCGGATCTCGCTGAGCAGCTCGACGTCGGTCGGCGGCACGTCGGCCGGGGTCTCTTCGGCCTTCTGCTTGGCGAAGGTGCGCTTGAGCAGGTTGTTCACGGGCAGCACGAGCACGAAGTACACGACCGCGGCGATGATCAAGAACTGGATGGCCGACCCGATGACGGCGCCGAACTTCAGCTGCGCCTCGCCACCGCTCAGCGTGGGGATGGTGACGATGAGAGCTTTGTCGAGCATCGTCGCGTTGAACGCCGCGCCGATCAGCGGGTTGAACACGTTCGTCACGAGCGACGTCACGATGGCCGTGAAGGCCGCTCCGATGACGACCGCGACCGCCAGGTCGATGACGTTTCCGCGCAGGATGAACTCTTTGAAACCCTTCACGGGCGACTCCTTCTGATCCGTCGAGATGAGTTTCTCGACGTACAGCCAACCACGGAGGCGCGCGGCCGTGGTCGCGCCCGTCGCCTCAGCGGGTCAGGACGGGCGGGACGAACCGCTCGACGAGCCCGAGCCCGACCCGGACGAGCCCGAGCCCGACGAGCCGGAGCCGGAGCCGGACGAACCCGACCCCGACGAGCCGCTGCCGGACGAGGACGAACCCGACCCGCTGCCCGAGGCGCCCGACGACGACGAGCCGCTCGCGCCTCCTGAGCCCTTGTCCGACGAGGCGGACGACGAGCCCTTGTCGCCCGAGCCAGAGCCCGAGCCGGCGCCCGAGGTGCTCTTCGAGCGCGAGTCGGTGCGGTAGAAGCCCGACCCGTTGAAGGTGACGCCGACGGGGCTGAAGACCTTGCGCAGCTTGCCCTGGCAGACCGGGCAGACCGTGAGGGTGTCGTCGGTGAACGACTGCACGATGTCGAACGCGTTGTCGCACTCGGTGCAGCGGTACGAGTAGGTGGGCACGGAGGCGCTCCTGGGGGAAGGCGAGTCTAGAACTCGTGGATGCCGGAGGGGGTGACGACGCCGTCGACGGGCTGGTCGTGCCGCTCGCGGGGCACCGACTCGACGTACTCGGGGTCGAACACCACAGCATAGACGGGCGGGCGACGCTCCATCGAGCCGAGGGTCTTGTCGAAGTAACCCCGGCCCCAGCCCATGCGCATGCCGCCGTGGTCGATCGAGGCGGCGGGCACGACGATGAGGTCGACGTCGTTGATCGCCATCGGGCTGAGCACCTCGCCGACGGGCTCCGGCAGGTCGAACAGGCCGCGCCGCTCGCTCTCGCCGTCGCCGACCGCCCAGTCGAGCAGGCCGTCGGCACGGGTGATCGGGAACAGCACGCGGATGCCGTTCGCGAAGGCCCAGTTCAAGAACGGGCGCGTGTTGGGCTCGACGTCGGTCGACAGGTAGGCGGCGATCGAGCGCACCGACAGGCTCGTGGCGAGTTCGGTGAGGTGCTGCGTGATGCCCTCGGTCGAGGTCTCTCTCTCGTGCGCACCGAGGGTGCGACGCTTCTGGCGGATCTCGGCTCGCAGGGCGCGTTTGGCGTTGCCGACGTCGTCAGTCATGACGTCGATCTTAACCGTCCGACTATTAACCTCCGTGAAACGTCGGGGATGGTTACGCTGACCCGCATGGGCTTCACGATTTCTAAAGCAGTCATTCCCGCCGCGGGTCTGGGGACACGGTTCCTTCCCGCCACGAAAGCAATGCCGAAGGAGATGCTGCCGGTCGTCGACAAGCCGGCGATCCAGTACGTCGTCGAGGAGGCGGTCGCCGCCGGCCTCACCGACGTGTTGATGATCACGGGGCGCAACAAGAACGCACTCGAGAACCACTTCGACCACGTCAGCGAGCTCGAAGAGACGCTGAAGAAGAAGGGCGACCACGACAAGCTCGCCAAGGTCAACCAATCGACCGACCTGGCCGACATGCACTACGTGCGTCAGGGGGACCCGCTCGGCCTCGGCCACGCGGTGCTCCGGGCCAAGATGCACGTCGGTCGCGAGCCCTTCGCCGTGCTGCTCGGTGACGACATCATCGATGCGCGCGACCCGCTGCTCACGCGCATGGTCGAGGTGCAGGGCCAGAAGAACGCCACCGTCATCGCCCTGCTCGAGGTCGACCCCTCGCAGACCCACCTCTACGGCATCGCCACGGTCGAGAAGACCGACGAGGACGACGTCGTGAAGGTCACGGGCCTCGTCGAGAAGCCGGCGCAGGGCGAGTCGCCCTCGAACCTGGCCATCATCGGCCGCTACGTCATCCGCCCCGAGGTCTTCGACGTCCTCGAGAAGCAGGAGCCCGGCAAGGGCGGCGAGATCCAGCTCACCGACGCCCTCATGAAGATGGCCGGGGCCGAAGAGTGGACCGGCGGCGTGTACGGCGTCGTGTTCCGTGGTCGTCGGTACGACACCGGTGACAAGCTCGACTACATCAAGGCCATCGTGCAGCTCGCCAGCGACCGCGACGACATCGGTGGCGAACTGCGCCCGTGGTTGCAAGAGTTCACCGCCGGGCTCGAGAAGTAAGCAGGCGACACGTTCCGTGACGAGCATCCCCACGTTGACGGAGGGGGCGGTGACCATCCGCCCCCTCCGCCTCCGTGACACCCGCGACCTCGACCAGGCCCTGATGGAGAACCGGTCGTGGCTGCGGCAATGGGAGGCCACCAACCCGAACGGCTTCACCAGCCACGACGTCCGCGGCAGCATCCGCTCGCTGCAGACCAACGCCCGTGCCGGTCTCGGGCTGCCCTTCGCCATCGAGCTCGACGGCCGCTTCGTCGGCCAGCTCAACGTCTCGGGCATCGCGTACGGCTCGCTCGGCTCGGCCACCATCGGCTACTGGGTCACCCAGGGCGCGGCGGGCCACAACGCGACGCCGACGGCCGTCGCCCTCGCCACCGACCACTGCTTCCGGGCGCTGGGCCTGCACCGCATGGAGATCTGCATCCGGCCCGAGAACGCCCCGAGCCTGCGCGTGGTCGAGAAGCTCGGCTTCCGCTACGAGGGCCTGCGTCGGCGGTACATCCACATCAACGGCTCGTGGCGCGACCACTTCTGCTTCGCGCTCGTCGCCGAAGAGGTGCCCGAGGGCGTGTTGCGTCGCTGGACGACGGGCACCGTGCCGGTCGGCCAGGGCAGCGTGCCGGCCGAGGCGCTGGCCGAGGCCGGGCGCACGCTGCCGCTCTAGCCGGCCCGGCCCCGCGGGGGTCGTCGGCCGGCTCCCCGAGGCGGTTCCGCCGTGCGACACGCGGACACACCTGTCGATCAGCGGCTTCCGGGCCCCGCGCCCTCATACCTTGGTCACCATGAACATCGAGTCGTGGGGTGGAGGCGTCGTCCTCGCTCTCGTCGCCGCGCTCTGGCTCGTCTACCTCGTGCCCACCTGGCAGCGCCGACGCGAGTACCTCGCGACCGAGCGCAACGCCGTGCGGCTGCAGCAGACCCTGCGCATCCTCGCCCAGACGGCCGAGGTGCCCGACGAGGTGCGCGTCGAGGCGAACGCCCGGTCGGTCGCCGACGCCCAGAAGATCCTGCGACACGAGGAGGCGCGGCGCGAGGCCCTGAGGCGGGCCCACGAGGCCGCGCGGCAGCGTGCCGTCACCCGCGAGCTCGCCGCGGCCGCCCCCGTGCTGCGGGCCGCCGACCGCGACCCCGCCCTCGCCGCGCGTCGGCTGCGGCGCTCCCGGCTGGTCTCGACCGTCGTGCTGGCCCTCAGCGTGGTGGCCGTCGTCGGGGGAGTCGCCGCGGGCCTGACGTCGTCGTGGGTGCTGGTCGTCGCCGGGCTCGTCTTCGGTGGCGGGTCGATCGCGATGCTGGCCCAACTGGCCGCGGTCTCGCGCGCTCGTGCCCGTCGGGCCGTCGTCGCCCCCGTGGCCCAGCCGCTCAAGGACTTCTCCGGCGTGATGGGCGAGGGCGTCGTCGTCCGCGACGACGAGGCCGCCGCGGAGTCGCGCCTCTGGACGCCCGTGCCCGTGCCGAAGCCGCTCTACCTGCGCCGCGGGCGGCAGCGTCCCGCCCCGGCCGCCGCGACGGTCGACCCGGCCGCCGTGCTGCGGCAGGACTCCCGTCGCTCGGTCGAGTCCCTGCGGGCGGCACAGCACGACGCCCTGCGCGAGGCCGCGCGGGCCGAGGCCGCGTTGCAGTCGACGCGACGCGCTCCGGTGACCGTCGCCGCGCCTCCTGCGCCCGCCGCGTCGGCTGCCGACGCGCCTGCCGCGCCCGCCGAGGAGGCGCGGGTCGAGCCGGTCGCCCCGCCCCGCCCCCAGAGCCGCTTCGCCCGGATGGGCATCATCGACGAGCTGCCGCAGTCGGCCTTCTCGCTCGACGAGGCCCTGCAGCGCCGCCGCGCCGTCTGACCCGCGGCTGCGCCCTGTCGAGGTTCATCCGTCGCTCGACGAGGTGCTATCGTGGCAGAGCAGTTTCTGGGGCTATGGCGCAGTTGGTAGCGCGTCTCGTTCGCAATGAGAAGGTCAGGGGTTCGAATCCCCTTAGCTCCACCAGACGAAGGCCCGGGTCGACCACGACCCGGGCCTTCTGCGTGCCGCCCGCCGCCGAGACCCCACGAAGTCGCCGAGACCCTCTTGCGCGCACAGGGGTCTCGGCGAGTTCGTGGGGTCTCACGGTCCCGGAACGCGTGAGGCGTGCGATCTGATGGATCCGCTGTGAGCGGGTGCGGCCGGGGTGGGGCGGTCGTAGCATCCCGGCATGTCCCTCGCAGTCAGCATCGTGCAGCACGAAGAGCACGACCACCCGGTCTGGTACCTGCACTACTCGTACGCGCGCAGCCTGCCGGGCGCGCCGGCCCGCGGGCCGTACCACTCGCGACTCGACGCCGAGGAGGCCCTGCACCACCTCCGTGAGGCCGCCCACATGTACGGCGAGTTCGAGTTCTCGGTGCTGCCCGCCTGATCGTCCGTCGCGACGGAAGACTGCCCGCAGGCGACGGACGCCGCGCCTCACCGGTGGGCGGTGCCGTGCCTCCTCGGCGACCGGCACCGCGCCTCCTGCACCATGATGGTCGGGTGCCTCCGACGACCCCGACCGACGCCCCGACGCCTCACCTGACCACCGACCCCGAGCTGCTGGCGCGGTTGCGGGCCGACCTGGCCGCGTCCGGGTTCACGGTCGAGCGGCTGCAGGGTGCCGACGCCTGGGGTTCGCACGCCGGCGCCGCGCTCTTCCGTGGCGAGCGGGTCGCCGCGAGACGCGCCCTGGCCCGGAGCGCAGCCCGCGACGAGTCGGTGCGCCCGGCCGCCACGCTCGCCCTGCTCTTCGTGCTCGGCTACCCGCAGGCCCCCAAGGTCGTCGCCGAGGCCCTGCCGACCCTCGGGGTCGACGGCGCGGTCGACGTCGGTCTCGTGGCCCGCGACGGCGACGTGGTCCGGGCGCTCGTCGACCTCCGCCCCTACGCGTTCGTCGACGCGTCGGGCGAGGCGAGCTGGTGGATCGCCTCCGACCTGGGCGAGCTCGTGGTCGAGGGGGCCCTCCGCGAGGACCACGTGCTCGGCGTCGGGGGAGCCTCGGCGACGCTGGCCGGCCTCATGGTCTCGCGGCAGGTCGACCGGGCGCTCGACCTCGGCACGGGGTGCGGCATCCAGGCGCTGCACGCGGCACGGCACGCGCGGCACGTCGTCGCGACCGACATCTCGCGGCGCGCCCTCGACTTCGCCGCGTTCAACGCCGCCCTCAACCTGGTCGACGGCATCGAGCTCCGCCTCGGCAGCCTCTTCGAGCCGGTCGTCGGCGAGACCTTCGACCACATCGTCTCGAACCCGCCCTTCGTCATCACGCCGCGGGTCGAGGGCGTGCCCGAGTACGAGTACCGCGACGGCGGCATGGTGGGCGACGACCTCGTCGCCTCGGTCGTCGAGGGCCTCGGCCGGCACCTCGCGCCGGGCGGCGTCGCACAGCTGCTCGGCAACTGGGAGTCCGGAGGCGCGGGCTCGGTGGCCGGCAAGCGCGGTGCGTACTCGGTGGCCGGCTGGGCCGCCCGGGGCGACGTGCCCGTCGACGTCTGGGTGGTCGAGCGCGAGGTGCAAGACCCCACCGCGTACGCCGAGACCTGGATCCGCGACGGCGGCACGCGCCCCGGCACCCCGGACTTCGAGCGGCTCTACGAGGCGTGGCTCGGCGACTTCGAGTCCCGGGGCGTCGTCGAGGTCGGGTTCGGGTACGTCACGGTGAGGCGACCGGCGGACGACGCGAGCGCGCCCATGGTGCGCACGGAGCGCCTCCTGGGCGGGCTCGGACAGAACGACGTCGGCCTCGGTGCCCACCTGCTCGGCACGCTCGAGGCGATCGACCTGCTGCGCGGGCTCGACGACGAGCAGCTGGCCGGGCGACGACTGGTGGTCGCGGGCGACGTCACCGAAGAACGTCACTACTGGCCCGGCAACGACGACCCCACCGTGATCTTGCTACGCCAGGGCGGGGGCTTCGCCCGGACGGTCGAATCGGGCACCGCGCTCTCGGCGTTGGTCGGAGCCTGCGACGGCGAACTCAGCGTCGACGCCATCGTCGGGGCCCTCGCCCAACTGCTCGGGGTCGACGAGGCCGGTCTCCGGGCCGAGTTGCTGCCCCGGGTGCGCGAGCTCGTGACGATCGGCATGCTGCGCGCCTGATCGCGGCCGCCTGACCGTGCCCGCTGGAGTGTCCCCGCCGAGGCGCGCCCGACTGATCGTTCCCGCCTGGGCGCGCCCGACTGATCGTTCCCGCCTGGGCGCGCCCGACTGATCGTTCCCGCCTGGGCGCGCCCGACTGATCGTTCCCGCCTGAGCGCGCCCGCCTGGGCGTGCCCGACTGATCGTGCCCGCCGGGCGACGCATCAGCCGCGGTGGTTGCCGGTGCGCTCGCCCCACTCGCGCCACGAGTACTCGGGCACGAAGCCGAGCAGGTCGCGGGCCTTGTCGCTGCTGAGCAACGGCTCGACGCCCTCGACCGCCCGGCGCTTCTCGACCTGCGGCCAGTACTGCTCGGCGAGCACGGCCGTCGGCGTGTTCATGACCGTGTCGGACGCCGCGATGATGAACGCCTCGAAGCCGACCAGGTCGCTCTCGAGTGCCTTGCGGACGGCCTGGGCGCCGTCGCGGGCATCGATGTACGAGAAGAGGTTGAAGGTGCGCTTCTCGGGCGTCTCGTCGAAGGGGTACTCCGAGTAGTCGCCGTCGTCCATCACGTTCGAGAAGCGCAGGCCGATCAGCTTGAGCTGACGGTCCCAGCGCGTGAAGTGCCGCGCCATCTCTTCTTCGACGGCCTTGCCGAGCGAGTACGACGACTCGGGGCGCACCGGGTACTCCTCGTCGAGCGGCAGGTACGGCGGGTCGATGTCGAACGGGATGCCCAGCAGCGTCTCGCTCGATGCCCATACGACGTTACGGATCTTCGCGGCGCGGGCCGCGGCGAACACGTTGTAGCTCGAGGTGACGTTGTTCGTGAACAGCGCCGCGTTCGGCACGAGGCCGGGTGCGGGGATCGCGCCGAGGTGCACGACGGCGTCGATGTGGTCGTACCGGTCGTCGACGCTCGTCAGGGCCTGGGCGACCTGGCCGTAGTCGGTCAGGTCGACCTTGACGAAGACGACGCCCTCGACGGGGTCGGGGCTCGGGACGCGGTCGAGCAGCACGACCTCGTAGCCGTGCTCGGCGAGGTCGCGCACGACGGCGCGACCGAGCTTGCCGCTGCCGCCGGTGACGGCGACTCGGGTGGTGGGGGTGCGGGGAGACGACATCGTCGGCCCTTTCTGCCGGGGGGCCCGGCGGGTCTGGAGGCGCACGGGTCGGGCTGCGCGCCTCCTCACGTTTCTACTAGGCCGGGGCCGTCCGCGGTCGGTCCGCGCCGAGCGCGTCACCGAGGAGGCGCGGCGTCGGCCTCGGTCCGCTGGGAGCCGTGTCGGAGGTGACGGGTAGCTTCGGCCTGACCGGGGTCGACCGTCGGCCCCCGAGAGAGGCCCCCATGAGCACGCACACCGACCCCGCGCAGCACGACGCCGACGACCACACCGACCCCGCGGCCGTGCACGGCGACAGCCCCGAGCCCGTCGACGTGCACGGCGACTCCGCCGCCGACGAGGCCGCGACCGAGGGTGCGGTCGAGCAGCTCGACGACCTGCTGGGTGGACAACAGCCCCTGCGCTGACGTTCGCTCGGCCCCACGAGAACCCGAGTCGGCGGCCGCTCAGGCGATCGGCTGCAGCGAGTGGAAGGCCGTGTCGTGGTAGACCAGCGGCGACGCCGAGCCGTCGACCTCGGCGCCGAGCACCTGCAAGATGACGACGACGTGGTCGCCCGCGGGCACCTCGCGGTGCACGACGCACTCGAGGCGGAGCGGGGCGCCCGTCACCAGGACGGCCCCGTCCGGGGTCGTCGTGAACTCGACGTCGGCGAACCGCGCCGAGCGGGTCCGTGACGACAGCCGTCGGCACAGCTCGCCCTGATCGGCCGCGAGCACCGACACCCCCAGGGTCGGGGCCTCGCGAAGGCGGGCCCAGGTCGCGGAGTCGTCGCGTGCCGAGAAGGTCACCATGGGCGGGTCGAACGACGCCCCGACCGTGAAGCTCGAGACGACCATGCCGTCGGGGCCGGAGGGGCCGTCCGGGCCCGAGGGGCGGGTCGCGGCCAGGGCGGCGACCCCGCTCGGGAAGACGGCGAAGGCCGAGCGGTCGACCGGGGAGAGCGTCGTGGTGTGGGTCATCGGGGCTCCCGTCGACTGATGTGAACCAGTTGGTTCACCGCGACGTTAGCCCGCGGGTGTTTCGTCCGGATTACGCGTTCGTCCAATCACCTGCAAGTCACCCACCACGTCGGGCGCCGTCCGAGGTACGGTGTAGTGCGCTCACCGGCTGGTTACCGGGGCGCCCGTTCCCGACAAGCGGCTGTCGAACCCAGCGTGGTCTCCTGATCCGACTTCGTGAGGTCCTCGGCCGTGGGCCCGGTGGGCACGCCCTGGTCCGAGTTCTGCTCGTCGACCGGGGCGTGCCCTCTTCTCGGCGTCGGCGCCGCCCGCCGAGGCCGTCGTCGTCGCCGTCGCCGTCGGTTCGCGAGGCGCGCCTCCTCGTGTTTTACTTGAGTTCCTCTCACCTCGTGGAGGTTCAGGGCACGAGGCGGGGGGCCGGCCGCGGGGGCGTCGACGCGTCCCCGCGGTCGGACGATCCGCGCGTCGTCGGAGTCGCGTCGCGGACGTCGCCCACGACCCGGTCGATGGTGCAGGGTTGAGTCATCATGTCGCCCGCTCCCGTCGCCCCCCTGGCCGCCCTGCTCCCGTCGCACCCGGGCGTCGACTCGTACGACGCCGACACGGCGTACACGGCGTTCGCCGAGTGGGCCGAGTCGCGCGGGCTGCCGCTCTACCCGGCTCAGGACGAGGCGATGATGGAGCTCGTCGGCGGTGCGTCGGTGATCCTCAGCACGCCCACCGGCACCGGCAAGTCGCTCGTCGCGGCCGGCGCCCACTTCGTGGCCCTGAGCCAGGGCGGGCGGTCGTACTACACGGCGCCGATCAAGGCGCTCGTCAGCGAGAAGTTCTTCGCGCTGGTCGAGTTGTTCGGGCCCGAGAACGTCGGCATGGTGACCGGCGACTCGTCGGTCAACGCCGACGCGCCCATCATCTGCTGCACCGCCGAGATCCTCGCGAACCTGGCCCTGCGGCACGGGGCCGACGCGGCCGTCGACCAAGTCGTCATGGACGAGTTCCACTTCTACGGCGACCAGTCGCGGGGCTGGGCCTGGCAGGTGCCGCTGTTGCTGCTGCCCCGGGCGCAGTTCCTGCTGATGTCGGCGACACTCGGCGACGTCACGCGCATCACCGACGACCTCGCCCGTCGCACCGGTCGACCCGTCGCCCGGGTCACCGGCGTCGAGCGCCCCGTGCCGCTGCACTACTTCTACGCCCAGACCCCCGTGCAAGAGACGGTCGAAGAGCTGCTCTCGACCGGTGAGGCACCCGTCTACGTCGTGCACTTCTCGCAGGCCGCGGCACTCGAACGGGCGCAGGCGCTGTCGAGCATCAAGATCGCCAGCCGCGAGCAGCGCGACGAGATCGCCGAGCTGATCGGCGGGTTCCGCTTCAGCACCGGCTTCGGCAAGACCCTGAACCGCCTCGTGCGCTCGGGCATCGGCGTGCACCACGCGGGCATGCTGCCGAAGTACCGCCGCCTGGTCGAGCAGCTCGCCCAGCGCGGACTGCTGCGCGTCATCTGCGGCACCGACACCCTGGGCGTCGGCATCAACGTGCCGATCCGCACCGTGCTGCTGACGGCCCTGACCAAGTTCGACGGCACCCGCATGCGCCAGCTGAGCGCACGTGAGTTCCACCAGATCGCCGGCCGGGCCGGTCGCGCGGGCTACGACACCTCGGGCACGGTCACGCTGCAGGCGCCCGAGCACGAGATCGACAACCTGAAGCAGATCGAGAAGGCGGGCGACGACCCGAAGAAGAAGCGCAAGATCGTCCGCAAGAAGGCGCCGGACGGCTTCGTGTCGTGGGGCGAGCCCAGCTTCACCAAGCTGATCGCGGCCGAGCCCGAGGCCCTGACGTCGCACATGCAGGTCACCCACGCGATGCTGCTGAACGTCATCGGCCGGGGCGGCGACGTGTTCGCGAACGTGCGGTCGCTGGTGTTCGACAACCACGAGCCGCTCGCGAAGCAGTACGCCATGGCCCGCCAGGCCATCTCGATCTACCGGACGCTCCGCACGGCCGAGGTGGTCGTGCAAGAGCCCGCGCCCGACGGCGGAGCCCCGACGATCCGGCTGACGGTCGACCTGCAGGCGAACTTCGCGCTCAACCAGCCGCTGTCGCCCTTCGCCCTGGCGACCTTCGACGTGCTCGACGTCGAGTCGCCGACCTACGCCCTCGACATGGTCTCGGTCGTCGAGGCGACGCTCGACGACCCCCGGCCGATCCTGTCGCAGCAGCAGTTCAAGGCCCGGGGCGAGGCCGTCGCGGCGATGAAGTCCGAGGGCATCGAGTACGACCAGCGCATGGAGCTGCTCGAGGAGGTCACCTGGCCGAAGCCGCTCGACGAACTGCTGACCGCCCTGTTCGAGACGTACGCGGCCTCGCAGCCCTGGATCGGCGACTTCGCGCTCAGCCCCAAGTCGGTCGTGCGCGACCTCTACGAGCGCGCGATGACGTTCGGCGACTTCGTGAACTTCTACGGACTGGCCCGCTCCGAGGGGCTCGTGCTGCGCTACCTGTCGGACGCCTTCCGGGCCCTGCGGCAGACCGTGCCCGACGAGGCCAAGACCGACGAGCTGGTCGACGTGATCGAGTGGCTCGGCGAGCTGGTGCGTCAGGTCGACTCGAGCCTGCTCGACGAGTGGGAGGAGATGGTGAACCCGCGAGAGGCCCTGGCCCACGACGAGATCGTGCCGCCGACCCTGCGCACCCTCACCGCCAACGAGCGGGCCTTCCGCATCATGGTGCGCAACGAGCTGTTCCGCCGCGTCGAGCTGGCCGCGCGGGACGACGCCGACGCCCTCGGCGCCCTCGACGCGGGCTCGGGGTGGGACGCCGACCGGTGGGGCGAGGCGCTCGACCGGTACTACGACGAGTACGACGCGATCGGCACCGACGCCGCCGCGCGCGGACCGCAGATGCTGCAGGTCGAGCAGCTGCCCAGCGTCTGGCGCGTCCGGCAGATCTTCGCCGACCCCGAGGGTGACCACGACTTCGGCATCTCGGCCGTCGTCGACCTCGCCTCGAGTGACGAACGCGGCGAGGCCGTGGTCACCGTGACGGCCGTCGGGCCGGCCTCCGAACGGAGCCGACCGTCACCCGTCGAGGGGTAATCTCGTAGGGTCGTGCCACACCCCGGCAGCCGACCAGCACCGCCCGCGTTCCACCACGAAGAGGTCGCCATGTCCCGTCTGTCCGGCAAAGTCGCCATCGTCACCGGGGCCGCCTCGGGCATCGGCGAGGCGATCGTCCGGCGGTTCGCCGACGAGGGGGCCCGGGTCGTCGCCACCGACATAGTCGACGGCTCGAGCGTGGCCGCCGAGACGGGGGCCGAGTTCGTGCAGCACGACGTCGCCAACGGCGGCGACTGGAAGCGCGTCATGGATCGCATCGCCGAGCACTACGGTCGGCTCGACGTGCTGGTCAACAACGCCGGCATCGTCTCGGGCCAGTCGATCGACGTCACCCAGCTCGAGAGCTGGAACAGGGTCTTCGCCGTCAACGTCACGGGCGTCATGCTCGGCACCCGCTTCGCCATCGAGCAGATGCGCGCCAACCCCGACGGTGGGGGCGGGTCGATCATCAACCTCGCCCCGGCGACGTCGTTCCTCGGCTTCGGCGACGACGCGGCCTACACGGCGAGCAAGCACGCGCTCGTCGGCCTGACCCGGTCGAGTGCGGCCCACGCCGCCCAAGAGGGCTGGAACATCCGCATCAACTCGCTGCACCCGGGCCCGACCGACACGGCGCTGTTCCGCCGCCAGGTCGAGGCCCAGCCGCAGGTGCTCGACGCGTTCAAGGCGATGAGCCCGCGCGGGCGGCTCGCCAAGCCCGACGAGGTCGCCGGGCTCGCCCTGCACCTCGCGAGCGACGACTCGGCCTTCTCGACCGGCGCGCAGTTCGTCGTCGACGGCGGCCTGTCGAGCACGCACCCCTCGATGTAGCTGCGCGGCGGCCCGGCCCGACCCGGCACCGCACGGCACGGCCCGCCACGGCCCGCCACGGCACGGCACATCACGGCACGGCCTTGCGCTGCCCCGCGCTGCCCTGCCCTGCCCTGCGCTGCCCCGCGCCTCGCGGTACGGCACCGCGTTTCGTGCATGGCACCGCGACTAGATCAGGTGCGGTGCGCGATTCGCGGTGCGGTGCGGTGCGGTGCGGTGCGGTGCGGTGCGGGGGCGCCGGGGTCAGAAGAGCGTCGCAGGAGGCGCGGGCGGGGTCGCGGGCGCCGCGATCGGGGCGGTCGTCGCGGCCGGTGCCCCCGGCCACCCGGGCCCGGACGGCACGTCGGTGCGGTTCTGGAACGCCGTGGCCGCGCCGCGGGCCCGCACGTCGGCGGCCTCGTTCATCTCGTGGCCGACGTGGCCGCGCACCCACTCGAAGCGCACCTTCCGCCCGGCCAGTGCGGCGTCGAGCTCTTTCAGGATCTCGACGTTCAGCACGGGCTTGCCGTCGGCCTTCCGCCAGCCCTTGCGCTTCCAGCCGGGCATCCACTCGGTGCACGCCTTGATCGTGTACTGGCTGTCGCAGAGGATGTGCAGGTCGTCGTCGGTGCCGGCGGTGGCGCGCAGCAGCTCGAGCACGGCCGTCAGCTCGCCCTGGTTGTTCGTCGCGCGCGGCCAGCCGCCCGCGGCCCACCGCTCGTCGTCGACGTACCAGGCCCATCCGGCGGGGCCGGGGTTGCCGAGGGCCGATCCGTCTGCTGCGGCGGTGATGGTCATGCGGGTGCTCCTTGCGTCGACGGGTTGCCGCTCCACGGTAACGTGCCGGGCGCGACCGACCGGACCCGCGCCTCCTGCGGGGGAGTCGAGGAGCGACGTCGCGGCCGGGCGTCGTCGCCGGCCCGTCGGCGTCGGAGCCCGACGGGAGTGCCGGGGTCAGCCGTTGTGGTCGGGGTGCGAACCGGTGCGCTCGCCGGTCTCGATGCCCGCGATCGCCGCGAGGTCGCCCGCGTCGAGCTCGAAGCCGAAGACGTCGAGGTTGGCGCGGATGCGCGAGGGCGTGACCGATTTGGGGATGACGACGAGACCCTGCTGCAGGTGCCAGCGGATGGTCACCTGGGCCGGGGTGACGCCGTGCTTCGCGCCGATGCGGACGAGGGCGGCGTTGTCGAGGATGCGTCCGCGGGCGAGCGGTGACCACGCCTCGGTCACGATGCCGTGGGAGGCGTCGAAGGCGCGCAGCTCGTGCTGCTGCAGCCAGGGGTGCACCTCGACCTGGTTGATGGCCGGCACGACGTCGGTCTCGGCCAGCAGGCGTTCGAGGTGCGCCACCTGGAAGTTGCTCACGCCGATCGAGAGCGCCCGGCCCTCGGCGCGGATCGTCTCGAGGGCGCGGTACGTCTCGACGTACTTGTCCTGCCGCGGGGCCGGCCAGTGGATCAGGTAGAGGTCGACGTGGTCGGTGCCGAGCTTCGCCAGGCTCTCGTCGAACGAGCGGAGCGTCTCATCGTAGCCGTGCGCGGTGTTCCAGACCTTCGTCGTGAGGAACACCTCGTCGCGGGGCAGGCCCGACGCGCGGAGGGCTCGGCCGACACCCGTCTCGTTCGCGTAGAACTCGGCCGTGTCGAGGTGCCGGTAGCCCTCGGCGAGGGCGGTCTCGACGACGCGTTCGGCCTCGTCGTCGGCGACCTTGTAGACGCCGAGCCCGAGCTGCGGGATCGTCCGGCCGTCGTTGAGGGTGATCTGGGGCATGTCGGGTGTGGGCATGCCCACAACTCTGCCAGCCTCCGGCTGACACGTGTCGCCCGTCGTCGGCGACGGTCGGGTGAACGGTGCGTGCCGCGGCGGAACCTCTTGGGCCCGGGAGGCGCGGGTCAGCTCGCCTGGATCGGCACCGGTTCGGTGTCGGGCAGCGGGCTCGCGTCGCGACCACGCAGGTCGGGCAGCGCCTTGTGGAACACGGCACCGACGATCGTGCCGACGAAGGCGAAGCAGGCCGCGACGATCAGGCCGCCCTGGCCGCCGACGTGGTCGATCGCGAAGCCGGCGATCGCCGACCCCAGGGCCGAGCCGATCAGCTGGCCGGTGCCGGCCCAGCCGTAGGCCTCGGCGGTGTCGCTGAACTTCACGCTCGACGACACGACGGCGAACATGACGGCGAGTGCCGGGGCGATGCCGACGCCTGCGATCAACAGGGTGAGGCTGATCGGCCAGAGGCCCGTCGCGAAGATCGCGAGCGTCATGCCGACGAACACGATGGCGATGCGTCGGGCGAGCGCCCACGGGCCGACCGGGACGTGCCCGAGCGCGAGGCCGCCCACGAGCGAGCCCGCGGCGAAGATCGCCAGTGCGATGCCCGAGTCGGCGCTGCCCTCGCCGAAGAGCGCCACGACCCCGGCCTCGACCGCGGCGCAGGCCCCGATGAGCAAGAACCCGGCGACGGTCGCGAGCAGCACCGTCGGGCGGGCGAGCACCTTGCCGAAGGCCCGCTTGCTGCGGGGGATGCGGACGCGACCGACCTCGGGCGAGGCGATGAACCAGATGCCGCCACCGACCAGGAACGCGGCCGCGAGCCAGATGGCCTCGCGAGTGCCGACCTGCGTGCCGACGAAGGTGGTGATGACCGGGCCGGCCACCCAGATGATCTCTTGGGCGGACGCGTCGAGCGAGAAGAGGGGGGTCAGCTGGTTCGAGGTCACCATCTTGGGGTAGATGGTGCGGACGGCCGGCTGCACGGGCGGCACGCTGAGGCCCGTGACGAAGCCGAGGGCCATGAACACGGGCACCGAGAAGTCGTACAGGGTGAAGGTGACCATCGTGATCAGGCAGACCACCAGCGTCAGCGTCAGGACGGGGCGCATCGCCCAGCGGCCCATCCAGCGGCTGGTGAGCGGCCCCGAGATCGCCTGGCCGATGCTCGTCGCGGCGAGCACGAGGCCGGCCGCGGCGTAGGAGTGGTGCACGTGTTCGACGTGCAGCAGGAACGCGAGCGACAGCATGCCGAACGGGAAGCGCGCGGTCAGCTGGGCCGCGATGATGCGCGAGACGCCGGGCGTCTTCAGCAGGGTCGAATAGGTGCTCACGAGGGGTCAAGTCTACGAGCGCGGTCGACGGTTGCGACACGCCGGTGGCCCGAATTGGGGACACCGGCCCCGAATGTCGGTGGTGGGGAGAAAGATGTGCACAACCCCGCCAGAAACGGGGGAGAACCGGCCCCGATCTGTTCACAACCTGTGCATGGGCCTGTGGATAATTACAGCCGTGTAACACCGCATCTAGTTGTGCCCACCAGTGTCGGCCACAAGATGTAGTATCGAAGAGTCGCCACGGGCACTACGCCCCGCAGGCTCACGAACCACCGATCCGGCCTCAGGGGCCGGCCAGAACACAGGGGATCCCATGGCCATCACCGTCTACACCAAGCCGTCCTGCGTCCAGTGCACGGCCACCTACCGAGCCCTCGACAACAAGGGCATCGAGTACGACGTGCTCGACGTCACCGCCGACGACGCCGCCCTCGAGAAGGTCCGCGCCCTGGGCTACATGCAGGCCCCCGTGGTCATCGCCGACGACGACCACTGGAGCGGCTTCCGCCCCGACAAGATCGCCGCGCTGGCCGCCAAGGTCGACTAGTCGACCGGGCGCGTCGCGTCCGTCCAGTCAGCATCGTGACCCGGGGCCCTGCCCCACACCGCGTCGGAGGCGAGGACTCGTCGTGACGAACGAACTCGTCTACTTCTCGAGCGTCTCGGGCAACACCGCCCGCTTCGTCACCAAGCTCGGACTGCCGGCCCGGCGCATCCCGCTGTTCCCGTCCGAGCCACCGCTCCACGTCCGTGACCCCTACGTCCTCGTCCTGCCGACCTACGGTGGCGGCGAGGGGCGAGGCGCCGTCCCGAAGCAGGTCATCCGGTTCCTCAACGACGAGGGCAACCGGCGCCTCATCCGAGGCGTGATCGCGGCGGGCAACACCAACTTCGGAGAGGGCTACTGCCTGGCCGGCGACATCATCGCCGCCAAGTGCGACGTTCCCCTTCTCTACCGTTTCGAAGTCTTCGGAACGCCAGACGACGTACAAGCCGTACAGACAGGATTGGAAGAATTTTGGACACTGCAGTCGATGACCTCGAAGTGATCGCCGCACCGGGGCAGGGTCTCAGCTCCGGCATGGACTACCACTCCCTGAACGCGATGCTGAACCTCTACGGCCCGTCCGGCGAGATCCAGTTCGACAAGGACCGCGAGGCGGCCAAGCAGTACTTCCTGCAGCACGTCAACCAGAACACCGTGTTCTTCCACAACCTGCGTGAGCGCCTCGACTACCTCGTCGAGAACGAGTACTACGAGCTCGCGACCATCGAGCAGTACGACTTCGCGTTCATCGAGAAGCTGAACGACCTGGCCTACTCGAAGAAGTTCCGCTTCCAGACCTTCCTCGGGGCGTTCAAGTACTACACGTCCTACACGCTCAAGACCTTCGACGGGAAGCGCTACCTCGAGCGCTTCGAAGACAGAGTGGTCATGACGGCCCTCGGCCTCGCCCAGGGTGACGAGAAGCTCGCCGTCGACCTGGTCGAAGAGATCATCGCCGGACGCTTCCAGCCGGCCACGCCGACCTTCCTCAACACGGCGAAGGCCCAGCGCGGCGAGCTCGTCAGCTGCTTCCTGCTGCGCATCGAAGACAACATGGAGTCGATCTCGCGCGGCATCAACTCGTCGCTGCAGCTGTCGAAGCGTGGTGGCGGCGTCGCCCTGTCGCTCTCGAACATCCGCGAGGCCGGCGCGCCGATCAAGCAGATCGAGAACCAGTCGTCGGGCATCATCCCCGTCATGAAGCTGCTCGAAGACAGCTTCAGCTACGCGAACCAGCTCGGTGCCCGTCAGGGTGCCGGTGCCGTGTACCTCAGCGCGCACCACCCCGACATCATGCGGTTCCTCGACACCAAGCGCGAGAACGCCGACGAGAAGATCCGCATCAAGACGCTGTCGCTCGGCGTCGTCGTGCCCGACATCACGTTCGAGCTCGCCAAGAACAACGAAGACATGTACCTCTTCTCGCCGTACGACGTCGAGAAGGTCTACGGCGTCCCCTTCGGCGACGTCGCGATCAGCGAGAAGTACCGCGAGATGGTCGCCGACTCGCGCATCAAGAAGACCAAGATCAAGGCGCGCGACTTCTTCCAGACGATCGCCGAGATCCAGTTCGAGTCGGGCTACCCCTACATCGTGTTCGAAGACACGGTGAACAAGGCGAACCCGATCAAGGGCCGCATCAACATGTCGAACCTGTGCTCCGAGATCCTGCAGGTCAACACGCCCACCACGTTCAACGAAGACCTCTCGTACGACCAGATCGGCAAAGACATCAGCTGCAACCTCGGCTCGATGAACATCGCCCTCTCGATGGACGCCCCCGACCTCGGCAAGACCGTCGAGACCGCGATCCGCGGCCTCAGCGCGGTCAGCGACATGAGCCACATCACGTCGGTCCGCTCGATCGAGGTCGGCAACGACCAGTCGCACGCCATCGGCCTCGGCCAGATGAACCTGCACGGCTACCTGGCCCGTGAGCGCGTGCACTACGGCACGCCCGAGGCGATCGACTTCACCAACATCTACTTCTACACGGTGCTGTTCCACGCCCTGCGCGCCTCGAACACCATCGCGATCGAGCGTGGTGTCACCTTCGGCGGCTTCGAAGACAGCACGTACGCGTCGGGCACCTTCTTCGACAAGTACACCGAGACCGAGTGGAAGCCCGAGACCGAGCGGGCCGCCGCACTCTTCGCCGACGCCGGCGTCTCGATCCCCACGCAGGACGACTGGCTCGCGCTCAAAGCCAGCATCATGCAGCACGGCATCTACAACCAGAACCTGCAGGCCGTGCCGCCCACGGGTTCGATCTCGTACATCAACCACTCGACGTCGTCGATCCACCCGATCGCCTCGAAGATCGAGATCCGCAAAGAGGGCAAGCTCGGTCGCGTGTACTACCCGGCGCCGTTCATGACGAACGACAACCTCGAGTACTACACCGACGCGTACGAGATCGGCCCCGAGAAGATCATCGACACCTACGCCGCGGCGACGCAGCACGTCGACCAGGGCCTGTCGCTCACGCTCTTCTTCAAAGACACCGCGAGCACGCGCGACATCAACAAGGCGCAGATCTACGCATGGCGCAAGGGCATCAAGACGATCTACTACATCCGCCTCCGCCAGCTCGCGCTCGAGGGCACCGAGGTCGACGGCTGCGTCAGCTGCATGCTCTAGAACTTAAAAAGCTGGAGGCCGAACCCCTGCAAGGGTTCGGCCTCCAAAGCCCCGGATAGGGACTTCCAACTGGCGAGTCGGAAGGTCAACCCTACACCGAGTTGAACCGGCCACTACGGCTGGGCTCTCCGGGGCTAACGCTCCGGAGGGGAGGTGAAAACATGGCTCGAACAGTCAACCGAAGTGCCGGTTCTGGTCGATTCGTCAGTAAGGCAGCCGCAGCGCGGTGGCCCAGTAAGACCACGACGGAACGAGTGGGACGCGGCACGAGCAATTCCACGTCCGTGAACCGTTCCGCTAGCACTGGTCGTTTTGTCACGGCCAGTACTGCGGCTCGAAACCCGAACGGCACGATCACGCAGCGCGTTTAGTGCCCTAGGTGCGGCGGGTCTTCGGCCCGCCGCACCACCCAAAAGATGACTCAACTCTGGAGCAGGCTTCTCGCATGACTATCACCGACAAGATCAACAGCGTTGCAGGCGACCCGGCTCACGCCACTGGAAGGTCCGTGCCGCTGGTGAGCAGCGTTAGTGCGATCAACTGGAACCGTATCAACGACGACAAAGACGTCGAGGTGTGGAACAGGCTCGTCAACAACTTCTGGCTGCCCGAGAAGATCCCGCTGTCGAACGACGTGCAGTCCTGGAACACCCTGACGCCCGAAGAGCAGCAGATGACCATGCGGGTCTTCACCGGCCTGACGCTGCTCGACACGATCCAGGGCACGGTCGGCGCGATCAGCTTGATCCCCGACGCGATCACCCCGCACGAAGAGGCCGTCTACACGAACATCGCGTTCATGGAGTCGGTGCACGCCAAGAGCTACTCGTCGATCTTCTCGACCCTCGCGTCGACGCCCGAGATCGACGATGCCTTCCGCTGGTCGACCGAGAACGTCAACCTGCAGAAGAAGGCCCAGATCGTCCTCGACTACTACACCGGTGACGACCCGCTGAAGCGCAAGGTCGCCTCGACGCTGCTCGAGTCGTTCTTGTTCTACAGCGGCTTCTACCTGCCGATGTACTGGTCGTCGCGCGCCAAGCTCACCAACACGGCCGACCTGATCCGCCTCATCATCCGTGACGAGGCCGTGCACGGGTACTACATCGGCTACAAGTTCCAGAAGGGTCTCGAGGGCGCCTCCGACGAGCGCAAGCAAGAGATCAAGGACTACACGTTCAACCTGCTCTTCGAGCTGTACGAGAACGAGATCCAGTACACGCAAGACCTCTACGACGGCGTCGGCCTCAGCGAAGACGTCAAGAAGTTCTTGCACTACAACGCCAACAAGGCGCTGATGAACCTCGGCTACGAGCCGATGTTCCCCAAAGAGACGACCGACGTGAACCCGGCCATCTTGTCCGCGCTCTCGCCGAACGCCGACGAGAACCACGACTTCTTCTCGGGGTCGGGCTCGTCGTACGTCATCGGCAAGGCCGTCAACACCGAAGACGAGGACTGGGACTTCTAGCCCACCCCCGCACCGCGCAGCAGGCGCCGCCCACCCGGGCGGCGCCTGTTCTGCGTCCGGGTGCGCCCCGCAGGTCGGTTTCGGCGCGGTCGATCGGCGAGAACACCGGGAAGTGGACCGGACACCGCCTCGTGCCGCGGTGTCTTGTCCACACGGCGGTGTGCCGGGGGCGTGCTCAGTCGGAGAGCAGCGCCGCCCGGATCGCCGCGATGCCGAGGCGCACCTCGGCGAACGAGGTGCTGAGCGGAGACAGACCGATGCGCAGGGCGTCGGGGTTGCGGAAGTCGGGCACGACGCCGCCCTCCCACAACCGGGCGACGATCTCGCGGAACGACTCGTGGGTGATGGTGACGTGGCTGCCGCGCTCCGACGCGTCGCGCGGCGTCGCGACCGTCACCCCGAGCGGCACGAGCCAGGCGTCGACGAGCTCGAACGCATAGTCCGTCAGCGCGAGCGACTTCGCCCGGACGGCGTCGATGCCGGCCTCGTCGATCAGGTCGAGCATGTCGTGCATCGCGAGCATGCCGAGCACCGGGGGAGTCCCGCTGACGAACCGCCGGATGCCCTCGGCGGGCGTGTACCCGTCGGCCATGGCGAACACGTCGGCCGCGCCCATCCAGCCCTGGATCGGCTGGTCGAGCTCGGGCAGCAGCGAGGCGCGGGCGTAGACGAACGCGGGCGCCCCCGGCCCGCCGTTGAGGTACTTGTACGTGCAGCCGACGGCGAGGTCGACGCCCCAGTCGTCGAGCCGCATCGGCACGACCCCGACGCTGTGGCAGAGGTCGGCCAGCACGAGCCCGCCCGCCTCGTGCACGATCGCCGTGATCGCAGGCAGGTCGACCAGCCACCCGGAGCGGTACGAGACGTGGTTGACGATCAGCAGGGCCGTGTCGGGCCCCACGACGTCGCGCACCTGCGGCACGGTCACGCCGGTCGCCTTGTCGACGGCGATCCAGCGGATCGTCGCGCCGTGCTCGCGCGCGATGCCCTCGACGACGAAGCGGTCGGTGGGGAACTGGTCGTCGTCGATGACGATCTCGTGCCGGTCGGGCCGGGCCCGCAGCGCCGCCCGGATCGCCTTGTAGAGCAGCACGGTCGTCGAGTCGGCGACGACCGTCTGACCCGGGGCGGCCCCGAGGCAGGCCGAGGCGATGCGGTCGCCGAGTTCGGTCGGCAAGGCCATCCAGCGTTCGTCCCACGAGCGGATCAGCCGGGTGCCCCAGGCGTCCGCGACGAACTCGGCCAGGCGGGTCGACGTCGCGGCGACCGGTCGGCCGAGCGAGTTGCCGTCGAGGTACGACACGACGTCGCCCGCCGGCACGAACCGGTCGACGAACGACGCGAGCGGGTCGGCGGCGTCGAGCGGTGCCGCGGGGTGCGCCGAGGCCTGTTCGTCGGGGTCGGCGGCGTCGACGGGGTAGGCGAGCGGATCGGTCATCGGGTCTTCTCCTCGAGGGCGACGCCGAGCAGTTCGTCGGCGGTCAGGGCTGTGGCGCCGGCGAGCCAGGCGGCCCGCTCGTCGGAGGACGCGGAGGCGCGGGGCGCGTCGGCGATCCAGGTCACGCGGGTGAAGGGCAACCGGGCGCCCCCGGTCGGCTCGGCCACGTCGGGCGCGAGTGCCTCGAGCAGGCCGGCCAGCCCGAAGCCGGCCCGACCCATGGCGCGCAGCTCGCGCTCGTTGACCCCGAGGGGCAGGTCGCCGTTGCCGAGGTCGGTGCCGTAGAGCACGCGGCCCCCGGCGGTGCGGAACCGCGACAGGTTGTCGACGGCTGTGAGGAATGCGGACCCACCCGGGACCTCGGTCGCAGGCTCCCTCGGCGCTGGGGTCGCGGATCGCTTCGCGACCCCCTGAGCTGCACCGCGCGGCCCGTGGATGTCGAGCGTGCTGATCCACGTCGTCGAGGCCGCCAGCCGCGCGATGAGGTCGTCGTCGAGCCGCTCGCTGAAGGGGGTGTGCGCGAACCGGTCGACGCCCGCCTCGAGTGCCCGCGCGGCCTGGCCCGCCCCTTGGACGTGCGCGACGACGGGCAGCCCGAACCCGTGGGCCGCGTCGACCACGGCGGCGAGCGTCGCGTCGTCGAGCACGGGGCCGACGTCGGAGTTCAGCGCAACCTTCACGACCGTGGCGCCGAGGGCGTGCTGCTGCCCGACCACGCGGGCGGCACGCCGCAGCCGGGTCGAGGCACGCAGGCCGCCGACGGCCAGGGCGGCCCGGGGCGGCGCCCAGCCCGACCGGCTCGGGTAACCACCCGGGGCCGTGACGAGCCCGCCGGCGACGGACACCTCGGGCCAGCCGTCGCGACCCGACCGGTCGAGCCACCCGCGGGCCACGGCAGGGTCCCACCCGAGGTCGACGACGCGGGCGATGCCGCCGGCGGGCAGATGGGCGGCGTCGACGAGGCCGAGGTGGACGTGCGAGTCGGTGAAGGGGGCGAGCACGGTGCCGGGGACGTGCGGCAGCTCGGCCCCGACGAGCGCGTCGGCGTCGTGGGCGTCCGCGGGCCCGGCGAAGACGACGCCGTGCGCGTCGAGCCGCAGCAGGCTGCGACCGGACCACCGGCCCGACCAGGCGTGGTCGACCGTGACGAGCCGCGCCTCCTGATCCATGACCCCGACCCTATTCGTGCGCGCTGCCGACGCCTCGCAGGCCCGCCCGCGTCCGGGGACGACGAGGCGGGCCCGCGGGCTGGGGAGGAGCCGAGGAGGCGCGACCTACCCGGGCAGGACGGCCCGCGAGCACCGCGCCACGTACGGCAACCGGATCAGGTCGACGTCGCGGGTGTCGGGGTGCGTGTCGAGCAACCGCTCGACGTCGCGCAGCAACGCCGCGCGGTCGTCGGGCGACAGCGTGATGACGTAGCTGCGGGACGCGATCATGGCGAGGAACTCGTCCCGCCCGAGCTCGTGCACCCAGGTGACGTCGTGACGTTCGACGGCGCCGAACGGGGCCCCGACGACCGGGGCGTCCGACCCCATGTCGCGCTCGCGGGGCTGGTGCATGACGCGGCTGAGCTCGGCCACCCACGGCACCGACTCGTCGCGGATGTTCCAGATGAGGCCGAGCGTGCCGCCGGGGCGCAGCACCCGGGCGATCTCGGGCACGGCGCGGTCGGTGTCGACCCAGTGCCACGCCTGCGCGACCAGCACGGCGTCGACCGAGTCGTCGTCGAGCGGGAGGGCCTCGGCCGAACCGGCGACCGAGACGGCCCCGGGCACGACCTGCTCGAGGGTCGCGCGCATGCCGGGTGACGGCTCGACGGCGGTGACCGTCGGTGCCCGGTCGAGCAGCAGTCGGGTGAGCTTGCCGGTGCCGGCCCCCAGGTCGACCACGTGACAGGCGCCGTCGGGCAGCAGCCAGTCGACGGCCTCGAGCGGGTACGACGGGCGGCCCCTCTCGTAGACGTCGGCGGCCAGCCCGAACGAGGCGGCGAGGTCGGAATCGGGTCGCGTGGGGTCGAAGCCGTGGGCGGCCGGATCGGACCCCTGACGGGTTGGTTGATGTGTCACCAGAACACTGTCGCACGTCACGATCCGTCACACACCCTCTGTTACGCCGGTCGCAGGCGCAGCATGGTGGGGATGACTTCCGCACCCACCCCGCCCCCGCGTCCGCCCCGGCCCCTCCGGGTCGTCGCCGTGTCGGGCACCCTCAGCACGCCGTCCAAGACCGACGCGCTCGTGCGCGAGATCGTCGCCGCGCTGGGCGACGTCCTGCCGATCGAGGCGCACGTGATCCGGGTCAGCGAGCTCGGTCCGCTGTTCGCCGGGGCGCTCACGCGCGACCAGCTCGACGCGCGGGTCGAGCGCGAGTTGGTCGCGATCGAGACCGCCGACCTGCTGATCGCGGCCTCGCCGGTCTACCGCGCCTCCTTCACGGGGTTGTTCAAGCACCTGTTCGACTTCGTCGAGCAGTACGCGCTGGTCGACGTGCCCGTGCTGCTGGCCGCGACGGGCGGCAGCGAACGCCACGCGCTGATCATCGAGCACTCGTTGCGACCGCTGTTCGGGTTCTTCCAGGCGCTCACGCTGCCCCTCGGCGTCTACGCCCACACGACCGACTTCACGGCGACCGGGGGAGCCGACAAGTACGCGGTCACGGCGCCCCTGCTGCAGGAGCGCATCCGCAACGCGATCCAGCGGGGCCTGCCGCTGATCCGCTCGAGCATCCTCGAGAAGGGCCGCATCGAGCAGGCCCTCGACCGCGGCGAGGCGGACGACGCGCTGTCGGTCGACGACCCCCGGGCGGACGGACTCGAGGTCACGACGCCGACGAGGCTGTTCAGCTGAGCGGACCCGCACCACGCGTCGCGACCCGAAGGCGGGGCAGCCACGCACGATGCCCACGGGTATCGTGGTCGACGTGACCCCCGACCCGACGCCCCGTGGCCCGTCCGTCGCGCGCGCCGAGATCCGCGACAGCGAGGCCCAGCGCAGGCTCGGCCTGTTGCCCCCGGGCGTCCTGCCGACGCGTGCCGCCCGATGGGTGGCCGACGGCGTCGACGACGCCTCCGTGCACGAGTTGGCCGAGGCGCTGACGACGAAGGACGACGCCCGTGAGGCCCTGCTCGCCCGCGCGGCCGCCGACCTCGGTCTCGGGTTCGCATCGGTGCGCGAGGCCCGCGCCCACCACGGCCAGCGCGTCGTCGAGTCGATGACGGCCGCATCGGCGCCGACCGACGCCCTGGGCTTCTCGAACGGCTTCACCGACACCATCGAAGAATCGGTCCGCGACAGCATCGCGCGCCTCTTCAAGCCCCGAGGCTGACCGCCGCCCTGCGGCTGCCGGCGCGACCGGCGTGACCACGCACAGGAGGCGCGGTGCCGGTCTCGACCGGCACCGCGCCTCCTGACGGCCCTCGGCGGGTCAGGCCTTGCCGACCTCGAGTTCGACGACGGCCCACGAGAGCGCGGGCAGGCGCAGGCGTGCCGTGCCCGAGTCGACCGTGACGCCGGTCAGCGGGACGAGCCCGACCGTGTCTTGCGCCTGCTCGGTGTTGGACGAGAAGCGGTCGCCGCCCTCGGGCACGGCCAGCACTTCGGCGCGGGTGACGCGGCCGCCGTCGAAGCCGCGCAGGGCGAGCTCGACGTCGGCCGTCTCGTCGAGACCGCGGTTGGCGAGGAAGAACGCGAGCTTGCCGGTCTCTTCGTCGTAGGTCGCGCTGACGTCGACCAGGTCGGCGTCGCCGTACTTCTCGGTGTCGACCTTGTCGCTCGTGACGACGGTGCGCAGGATCTGACCGGTGGCCAGGGCCGCCATGCGCGCGAACGGCCAGAAGATGGACTGGCGCCAGGCGGGCCCGCCGGCCTCGCTGCGGATCGGGGCGATGACGTTGACGAGCTGCGCCTGGTTGGCGATCTTGACCCGGTCGCCGTGCCGCAGCAGCGAGTTGAGGAACGTGCCGACCACGACCGCGTCGGTGACGTTGTACTGGTCCTCGATCAGTCGGGGGTGCTCACGCCAGCCCTTCGACACGTTGTGCGGCTGGTCGTCGCTGTCGAGGCCGGTCTGGTACCAGACGTTCCATTCGTCGAACGAGATGTCGACCTGCTTCGTGTGCTTGCCGGCGGCCTTGACGCCGTCGATGGTCGACACGACCTCGTCGATGAACGCGTCCATGTCGACGGCCGTCGCGAGGAAGCTCTTCGCGTCGCCGTCGTGCTCTTGGTAGTAGGCGTGCATCGAGACGTAGTCGACCTCGTCGTACGCGTGGGTGAGCACTTCGTGCTCCCAGGTGCCGAAGGTGGGCATGCCGCGGCCCGAGCTGCCGACTGCGACCAGTTCGATCGAGTCGTCGACGAACTTCATGGCCTTGGCGGCCTCTTGGGCGAGGCGGCCGTACTCGGTGGCGGTCTTGTGGCCGATCTGCCACGGGCCGTCGAGCTCGTTGCCGAGGCACCAGAGCTTGATGTCGAACGGGTCCTTCGCCCCGTTGGCGATGCGGCGGTCGCTCAGCGCGGTGCCGCCGGGGTGGTTGGCGTACTCGACGAGCTCTCGCGCGGCGTCGACGCCGCGGGTGCCGAGGTTGACGGCCTCCATGACCTCGGTGCCGGCCAGCTTCGACCACTCGACGAACTCGTGCAGGCCGAAGGCGTTGGTCTCGACGGTGTGCCAGGCGCCGTCGAGCCGGCGGGGACGCTGGTCGACCGGGCCGACGCCGTCCTCCCAGTTGTAGCCCGACACGAAGTTGCCACCGGGGTAGCGGATGACGGTGGCCCCGAGCTCCTTCGTCAGGTCGAGGACGTCGCGGCGGAAGCCGTTCTCGTCGGCGGTGGGGTGACCGGGCTCGTAGATGCCGGTGTAGACGCAGCGGCCCATGTGCTCGACGAACGAGCCGAACAGGCGTCTGGGCACGGGGCCGACGGTGAACTCGCGGTCGACGGTGATGCGGGCGGTGGACATGGATCTCCTAGCTGAGGGGAACGGCGTGCGTGTGGTGGGGACGGGGAGGCGCGGTGCGGCCGGTCGGGCGGGTCACTGCCCCCCGAAGCCGGTGGTCGAGATGCCCTTGATGATCTGGCGCTGGAAGAACAGGAACACCAGGATCAGCGGCAGGGCCGCGAGGATCGCCGCGGCCATGTTCTGCGCGTACTGGATGCCGTAGGCGCTCTCGATGGTCTGCAGGCCGACCGGCAGGGTGAGCAACGACGCGTCGTTCGTCACGATGAACGGCCACAGGAAGTTGTTCCAGGCACCGATGAACACGAAGATCGACACCGCGCCGAGGATGGGCCGCGACAGCGGCAGCAGGATGGTGAAGAACACCCGGATGCGACCGGCGCCGTCGACGCGGGCGGCGTCCTCGAGCTCGATCGGCACCTGGTCGAAGAACTTCTTGAGCACGAACACCATGGCCGGGGCGATGGCCTGGGGCAGGATGATGCCCCAGTACGTGTCGACCATGTCGAAGGCGAGCATCTGGTAGAAGAGCGGCACGATGAGCACCTGCGGCGGGATGATGATCGACGCGATGGTCGCCACGTACAGCCACTTCTTGCCCCGGAAGTCGAGACGCGAGAACGCGTAGGCGACGAGGGCCGAGGTCGCCACCACGATGAGCGTGATCACGACCGAGGTGAAGAGGCTGTTGAACAGCCAGACCGGGATGTTGCCCTGCTCGAGCACCCCGCGGTAGGCGTCGAGGGTGAAGCCTCCGGCCGGGATCCAGGTCTGCGGGCTGGCGGCGGCGTCGGCCTCGCTCTTGAACGACGTG
Source organism: Frigoribacterium sp. VKM Ac-1396 (assembly GCF_015350895.1). Taxonomy (NCBI): domain Bacteria; kingdom Bacillati; phylum Actinomycetota; class Actinomycetes; order Micrococcales; family Microbacteriaceae; genus Frigoribacterium; species Frigoribacterium sp. VKM Ac-1396. The sequence goes on from NZ_JADKSD010000002.1 coordinate 619,982, forward strand.
GCCAGCGACCACAAGAAGGGCAGCAGCCACAGGACGGCCAGCACGACGAGGATCACCACGCTAACGACGGCCATCGGGCCGAAGGGCTTCTGACCGGGCTTGTGGCCCTTGCGGCCGCGGTCGGCCGTGGGCGCGCGCAGGGTCGAGGTGGGGGCGATGGCGGGGGCGGTCATTTCTGGGCTCCCTTGCGGTTGCGGGCCGTGATGCTGAACTGGGCGATCGAGATGACGACGATGACCGCGAAGAAGATGTACGAGATCGCCGACGAGTAGCCGAAGCGGTACCCGGTGAAGCCGGTGTCGAAGATGTACTGCACGGCCGAGCGGGTGCTGCCCGCCGGGCCGCCGGTGGTCATCTGGTAGATCTGGTCGAAAACCTTCAGCGACGCGAGCACCTGCAAGATGACGATCAGGCCGGTGGTCGGCCCGAGCTGGGGGATGGTGATCGACAGCAGTGAGCGCCAGCGGCCGGCACCGTCGAGCGACGCGGCCTCGTACTGCTGGTCGGGGATGTTCTGCAGCGCCGCGAGGTACAGCAGGAAGTTGAAGCCGACCGTCCACCAGACGGTCGTCGCGACGACGGCGATCATGGCGGTGTCGGGGTCTTGGAGCCAGGCGGGCTGCGGCAGCCCGAGGGTGCCGAGGGCGTTGTTGATCGGGCCGAGGGTCGGGCTGTAGAGCTGGATCCAGAACAGCGAGACCACGGTCGAGGCGAGCAGGTACGGCAGGAAGAAGCTCAGCCGCCAGAGCCACTGGCCCGGCAGGCCCGTGTTGACCAGGATCGCCAGCACGAGCGCCACGACGACGAGCGGGATCGTGCTGAGCACGGTGAACCAGAGGGTGTTGAGCATCGAGCGCCACATGTCACCGTCGGCGAAGGCCTCGGCGTAGTTCGCGATGCCGATCAGCTCGCCGCCCTGGCCGGTCAGGCTCTGGCCGGTGAAGCTCAGGTAGAAGCCGTGCAGCAGCGGCCAGACCAGGAACACCGCGAACAGCACGGTGAAGGGGGCGGCGAAGCCCCAACCGATGCGGTTGTCGGACGGCCCTCGGCGCTTGCGGGAGGTGCGGGTGCGGTCGGTCGCGCGGGCGTCGGACCGCGTGCGGTCGGCGGCGGCCCGGGGGGCCTTGACCGTGGTGGAGGTCACAGATCGACTCCTTCGTCGTCGTGATGGTCGGGTCGTGCGGAGGGTGAATGCGTCGGTCGGCTCATGTCGGTCACACGGGTGCGGGACGCGAGAGCTGCGTGTTGACCCGCGCGACGAACGCCCGCATGCCGGCGGCCGCGTCGTCCTTCGCGAGGATCACCGACTGGATCGAGTCGAGGAAGTACGTCTGGAAGTCCGACCCCGAGCCGGTGAACCAGGCCGGCGGGTCGTAGTTGAGGTAGTCGGCCGCCTCGGCGTAGTTGGCCTGCGGTCGCAGCTCGGCGTACTCGGGGCTCTCGACGATGGGCAGGTAGGCGGGGATGTGACCCGCGGCCGCCCACGAGATCGAGTCCTTGAGGATCGTCGAGACCATCTTGTAGACGTCCTCGCGCTTGGTCTCGTCGACGACGCTCTGTCGGGGCAGCACGAAGGCGTGCGAGTCGGCGTAGACGGCGGGCGTGCCGAACAGCGTCGGGATGATGCTGCCGTCGAACGGGATGCCCGCGTTCTCGGCGCTCGGGACCTCCCACACCCCGGTGAAGAGCATGCCGCTCTCGCCGCTGACGAACTGGGCGATGCCCGACTGGATGTCGCTGGCCGTGGCCATCGCGGTGCCGTCGGTCAGCTGCTGCATGAACTCGAGCGCGGTGACGGCGGCCTCTTCGTCGTACTCGACCGTGCCGCCCTCACGCAGCACCATGTCGGCGCCCTGCTGCTTGTAGAACGTGTAGAACATGCGCCAGAGCTGGGCGCCGTCGTTGAGGTACCCCCACGAGGCGCCGTTCTTGCCGGTCACGCGCTGCATCGCGTTCGCGACCTCGAGGAACTGCTCGGGGCTGGTGATCTCGACGAGCTTGCCGTCGGCCCCGAGGGCCCCGGCCTGGGCGGCGATGTCGGTGTTGTACAGCAAGATGAACGGGTGCGAGTCGAGGGCGACCGAGTAGAGGTCGTCGCCGCTGAACCCCTTCTGCCAGACGGCTTCGGCGAAGTCCTGTTCGCGGATGCCGTACGACGCGAGCTTCTCGACGTCCCACGGGTCGAGCAGGCCGCCCGGAGCGTACCCGGGCACGCGAGAGGCGTGCATGATCGCCACGTCGGGGGCGCGACCACCGGCCGACGCCATGGCGAGCTTCGTGTAGTACGGCGTGCCCCAGGCGAGCACGGTCTGCGTCGCGTGGAACTCGGGGTTCTCCTCGTTCGCCTGGTCGATCAGCGCCGACATCTTGACGCCGTCACCGCCGCTGAGCAGGTGCCAGAACTTCAGCTGGGCGACGTCGGTGCCCGAGCCGGTGACGGCGCCGGGTGCGCAGCTCGCGAGGCCCGTGGCGACGAAGGCGCCGCCGACGAGGGCCGCCGAACCGAGCAGCATGCTGCGACGGCTGAGGCCGCGCGAGGGGGTGCCCGGTCGGGGTGCCGGGGTGGTGCGATGGTTCTCGGTCATCTTCACTCCTTTGTGATGCGTGACGGGAGCGACTATTCCATCGTTGTAACGGAAGCGCAAGGGGCGCGAGTCGGCGAGCCGCGCCTCCTCGGTTCCCGCCTGACGGCCTGCCGGCCGTGCCAGAGCCCTCCGCCGCCACGAAATGCACCCGCCGCCACCTTCGTGCGTGGCGCTGTGTTCACCTCGTGGCGGGGTGGCCCGAGATCAGGCGCGGGCGCGGGTGCTGTCGCGGACGACGACCTCGTGCGGGATCAGCACGAGCTCGGCCGCGCCCTGCCGGTCGGCGATGCGGGCCGCGAGCAGCTCGAGCGTGCGGTCGACGAACAGCCGTTTGTCGAACGAGACCGTGGTCAGCGGGGGCACCGAGAAGCGGCCGTCGACGATGTCGTCGAAGCCGGCGACGGCGACGTCGTCGGGCACGCGCAGCCCCGCCGAGGTGATCGCGCTGACGGCGCCGATGGCCAGCGAGTCGGTGAAGCAGAAGATCGCGTCGGGTCGGTCGCCGCGATCGATCGCGGCCCGGACGACCGAGAAGGCGTCGGCCGACGTCCAGTCGGGGCACGAGTACTGCAGCGAGGTGTCGACGGGCAGGCCGGCCTCGGCCATGGCCTGCTCGAAGCCGCGGGTGCGGGCGCGGGCCGTGGCGGTGTCGAACTGGCCGGCCGAGTCGCCCAGGGTGGCGATGCGTCGGTGCCCGGCCGCGATCAGGTGCGCGGTCATGTCGCGCGAGGCCGCCACGCTGTCGACGCGCACCTGGTCGACGAGGGTCTGCTCGACCTCGCCGATCACCACGACCGGTGGCAGCGAGTCGGTGCCGGCCCCGGTGGCCGACGACGAGAGGGCGCTGGCGTCGAGGGTGATGGGGTTGAGCACCAGGCCGTCGACCAGGTGCTCCTTGCCGCGCGAGAGCAGCTCGCCCTCGCGTTCGGGCCGCGACCCGGTCTGCTCGAGCTGGATCGACCAGCCGCGCTCGTGGGCGACCTCGACGAACCAGTGCGTCATCTCGGCGCTGTACGGCGTGCTCAGGTCGGGGAACGCCAGGGCGATCGACCCCGTCCGCCCGGTGCGCAGGCCGCGGGCGCTGAGGTTCGGCACGTAGTCGAGCTCGGCGAGGGCGCTCTCGACCCGGTGGCGGGTGTCGGGCCGCACGAACACGACGCCGTTGATGACGTTCGAGACGGTCTTCGGCGACACCCCGGCGAGTGCCGCCACGTCCTTCACCGTCGCGCGCATGCGTTCAGGCTAGTGGCAGCCGACGCTCAGGCGGAGGCGAGCACCTTCACGATGCGTTGCAGCGAGACGCTCTCGCTCGGGCGCAGGTCTTGCGCGAACAGGCTGAGGCGGAACTCCTCGAGCATCCAACGGGCGCGGACGAGCGCAGGAGGCGCGGTGTCGGCGGGCGGGAACGTCCCGCCCGCGGCCTCGTACCGCTCGGTCGCCTGCTGCACCTCGCTCAGCCAGACGCGGTCGCGCCCGGGGGCCTCGAGCAGCTTGGCCGTGCGCTTCGTGATGCCCACCAGGTACACCGGCACGCGCTGCAGCTGCTGCAGCCCGGTCTGCGACACGAAGCCCGGGCGGATCAACCGGTCGCGTTGCTGACGCATGTCGGTCAGTGCCGCGAGCAGGGTCATCGACGTCGCGCCCTTCATCGCCTTGTCGGCGTCGCGGGCGGCCGTCAGCGTGCGGGCGACGAGCGACACGGTCTGGAACATCTGGTCCATCACGGCACCCGACACCCGGTCGCGCGTCGAGAGGAACTCCTTCTTCGTCATGACCATGCCGTCGGGCTTCACCCGGAACAGCACGTCGTCGACGACGGCCACGAGGCAGTCGGCGAAAAGTGCCGCCGTGTTCTGGTACGGGCTCGTCGCGAGGATGAGCTTCTCGGCGCTCGTCAGGTGCTGCTGCACGTAGGCCACGGGTGACGGGGTCGCCAGCATGAGCAGGCGCCGCACGCCCTTCGGCGTCGCGAGGGCCTGGTCGGCCGGCGTCGCCATGAGCGTGATCGACACCGAGTCGCCGTGGTCGACCAGTGCCGGGTAGGCCCGGATCACCGTGTCGCCGTGGCGGGTGTCGACGACGGCGGGGAGCTCGTCGAAGTCCCACGACGTCAGGCCCTCGCGCTCGATCGAGCTGGTGGGGCGAGGCGCGACGGGCGTGGCGTCGCCACCCGCGCCTCCTCGTCCGCGACCTCGACCACGGCCGCGGTCGTCACGACCGCCGCCCTGCGTGACGCGGGCGACGCTGTCGCGGGTGGCGTCGCGCAGGCGGTGCTGCAGCGCGTCGAGGTCTTTGTCGGCGCCCACGGTGCGGCCGCGTTCGTCGACGACGGCGTACGTGACCCTGAGGTGGGCGGGCACGCGGTGCAGGTCGAAGTCGTCGGCCGTGACGGGGGCGTAGGTGAGCTTCTTGATCGCCGCGGCCACGGTCGCCGTGAACGGTTCGGCGGCGTCGGCGGGCGGGGCGTCGGGCAGTTCGGCGGTGATCTTCGACGCCCAGTCGGCGGCGGGCACGACGTTCTTGCGGATCTGCTTCGGCAGCGACTTGATCAGCGACGTGACGAGCTCGTCACGCAGCCCCGGCACCTGCCAGTCGAAGCCGACCGGACGGAGGCGCGGCAACAGCGGCAGCGGGACGATCACGGTCACGCCGTCGTCGTCGGCTCCCGGCTCGAACTTGTACCGCAGGGTCAGCGTCTGGTCGCCCTGCTGCCACGTGCTCGGGAACCCCTGTTCGTCGACGTCGGGTTCGTCGTCGCCGAGCAGGTCGGCTGCGGTCATGGTGAGCAGGTCGGGGGTGTCGACCTTCGCCTTGCGCCACCAGCCCTCGAAGTCGCGCATGCTGGCGACGTCGGCCGGGATGCGACGCTGGAAGAACTCGAACGCGGCGTCGCCGTCGACGAGGATGTCGCGGCGGCGCGTCCTCTCCTCGACCTCGGTCAGCTCGCGGATCAGCTTCCGGTTCTTCTCCTCGAAGGCCTGACGCCCCTCCCAGTCGCCCTCGACGAGCGCGTGCCGGATGAACAGCTCGCGGGCGTAGGCGGGGTCGATCCGCGAGAACTGGATGCGTCGGCGCTCGACGATCGGCACCCCGTAGAGCGTGACGCGCTCGTAGGCGACGACGGCGCCCTGCTTCTTCTCCCAGTGCGGTTCGCCGTAGCTGCGCTTGACGAGGTCGGGCGCGAGCGGTTCGGCCCAGGCCGGGTCGATCGACCCGGCGACGCGGGCAAAAAGTCGGCTCGTCTCGACCAGCTCGGCGGTCATCACGGCCGCCGGCGGCTTCTTCGCCAGGCTGCTGCCCGGGAAGATCGAGAACCTCGTCTGACGCGCGCCGACGAAGTCCTTCTTCTGCGGGTCGAAGAGGCCGATCTGGCTGAGCAGGCCGGCCAGCAGGCTGCGGTGCACGCCGTCGGGGTTCGCGCTGCGCTCGCCGATGTGCAGGCCGAGGGGGCGGGCCGCCCGGCTGAGCTGGCGGTAGACGTCCTGCCACTCGCGGATGCGCAGGTAGTTGAGGAACTCGTCGCGGCAGAGACGCTTGAAGGCGTTGCCGCTGAGCTCTCGCTGCTTGTCCTCGAGGTACTCGAACAGGTTGAGCAGGGTGAGGAAGTCACCCTTGGGGTCACGGAAGCGTGAGTGCTTCTCGTCGGCCTGCGCGCGTCGCTCGAGCGGGCGCTCGCGAGGGTCCTGGATGCTCAGGGCCGAGACGATGGCGAGCACCTCGCGCGTGGTGCCCTGCGTCTTCGACTCGACCACCATGCGCGCCAGGCGGGGGTCGATCGGCAGCCGGGTGAGCTGTTTGCCGATGCGGGTGATCTGGCCGCCCTGCGTCACGGCGCCGAGTTCGCGCAGCAGGTCGAGGCCGTCCTTGATGCCGCGCGAGTCGGGCGGCTGCAGGAAGGGGAAGGCCGCGATGTCGCCGAGGTTCAGCGAGATCATCTGCAGGATGACCGCGGCGAGGTTGGTCCGCAGGATCTCGGGCTCGGTGAACTCGGGTCGCTTGTCGAAGTCGGCCTCGCTGTAGAGGCGGATCGCGATGCCGCTGCTGGTGCGACCCGAGCGGCCCGACCGCTGGTTGGCGCTCGCCTGCGAGATGGCCTCGATCGGCAGGCGCTGCACCTTGGCCCGGGTCGAGTAGCGGCTGATGCGGGCCGTGCCGGCGTCGATCACGTACTTGATGCCGGGCACGGTCAGGCTCGTCTCGGCGACGTTCGTGGCCAGGACGATGCGGCGTCGGGTGCCCGCGGTCGTGCTGGGCTGGAAGACCTTGTGCTGGTCGGCGGCGCTCAGCCGGCCGTAGAGCGGCAGCACCTCGGTGTGCGGCAGGTTGCGGCCCCGGATGCTCTCTTCGGCGTCACGGATCTCGTTCTCGCCGCTGAGGAAGACCAGGACGTCACCGCTCGACTCGCGGGCGAGTTCGTCCAGTGCCTCGTTGATGCCCTGGAGGTAGTCCTTGTCGTCGGCGCGCTGTCTGCGGTCGCCGGCCCGCGCCTCCTGGCGGTCGCCGGGCCGGCCCGAGGGGCGGTCGTCGTCGTCGAGGTCGCCGTCGTCGTCGCTCGTGGTGTCGTCGGCGACGAGCGGCCGGTAGCGGACCTCGACCGGGTAGGTGCGACCCGACACCTCGACGATGGGGGCGTCGCCGAAGTGCTTCGAGAACGACTCGGGGTCGATCGTGGCGCTCGTGATGATCAGCTTGAGGTCGGGTCGGCGGGGCAGCAGCTGCTTGAGGTAGCCGAGCAGGAAGTCGATCGTGAGGCTGCGCTCGTGGGCCTCGTCGATGATGATCGTGTCGTAGCGCTCGAGCTCGCGGTCGAAGTGGATCTCGTTGAGCAGGATGCCGTCGGTCATCAGCTTGATCTGGGTGTCGGCGCCGACCTTGTCGGTGAAGCGCACCTGGTAGCCGACCACGCCGCCGACCTCGTCGCCGAGCTCTTCGGCGATGCGCTCGCTGATGGTGCGCGCGGCGATGCGGCGCGGCTGCGTGTGGCCGATCTTGGTGCGCCCGAGCTCGAGGCAGATCTTCGGCAGCTGCGTGGTCTTGCCCGAGCCGGTGGCGCCGGCGACGATGACGACCTGGTTGTCACGGATCGCGGCGGCGATGTCGTCGCGCCTCTGGCTGACCGGCAGCTCGGCGGGATACGTGATGGTGGGGATCATGAGCCCTCCATCGTAAGCCGCCCGGGCTGGGCGGGTCGTCGGGCGGTCCGTCGTAGGATCACGACAGACTGCTCGTCAACGGAGACGGAGAAGACACGATGCCATCTGCACCCAGCCCCCGAGGTCACGCCACCGCGTCGGTCGCGGCCATCCTCGCCGAATCGGCCGCCCGCCACCCCGACGACGTCGCCGTGATCGTCGGGACCACCTCGACCACCTACGCCGAGCTCTGGCAGCAGACGCTGGCCTACGCCGGCGCCCTCCGGGCCCGCGGCATCGGCCCCGGCGACCGGGTCGCCATGCTCGTCCCGAACGTCGCCGACTTCCCCCGCGTGTACTACGCCACGCTCGCCCTCGGCGCGGTCGCCGTGCCGGTGCACGCGCTGCTCAAGCGCCACGAGATCGAGTACGTGCTGAACGACAGCGGCTCCCGGCTGCTCGTCTGCGCCGCCCCCCTGCTCGGCGAAGGAGCCGCGGGAGCCCAGCTGGCCGGGGTCGACGTGCTGACCGTGCTCGCGCCTCCTGCCGGCGACGCCGCGACCACGACGCCCGACCGCCTCGAAGACCTGGCCGCCGCCGCCGAACCGCTCGACACCTACGTGCCGCGCGATCCGTTCGACACGGCGACGATCCTCTACACCAGTGGCACGACCGGGCAGCCGAAGGGTGCAGAGGGCTCGCACCTCGCGCTGATCGAGCAGGTCAACACCAACCTGATGACGACGTTCGACATGCACCGGGGCGACGTCCTGCTCGGGGCGCTGCCGCTGTTCCACACCTTCGGGCAGACCTGCACGATGAACACCGGGTTCCGGGTCGGAGCGACCATCGTCATGCTGCCGAAGTTCGACGGCGACGCCGCGCTGGCCGCCATGGTCGAGCACCGCTGCGAGGTGTTCATGGGGGTGCCGACGATGTACATGGCCCTCATCGCCGCCGCCGGGCGCAGCGAGGCGCGCCCGCCGCTGCGCTACGCCGTCTCGGGCGGTGCGTCGTTGCCGCTCGCGGTGCTCGAGAAGTTCCAGCAGGTCTTCGACGCCCCGATCCACGAGGGCTACGGCCTGACCGAGACCTCGCCCGTCGCGACCTTCAACCACGTCGGGGTGCCGCCTCGGCCCGGCACGATCGGCACGCCGATCTGGGGAGTCGACGTCGAGGTCGCCGACCAGCACGTCGAGGACTCGATCGTCCTGCTGCCGCACGGCGAGATCGGCGAGCTCGTGATCCGCGGGCACAACCTGATGAACGGCTACCTCGACCGCCCCGACGACACGGCGAAGGCCATCGTCGACGGCTGGTTCCGCACCGGCGACCTCGGCACGAAGGACGACGACGGCTACCTGACGATCGTCGACCGCACGAAGGACATGATCATCCGCAACGGCTACAACGTGTACCCGCGCCAGGTCGAGGAGGTGCTGGCCCAGCACCCCGACGTCACGATGGCCGCCGTCTTCGGCGTGCCCCACGAGCTGCACGGGCAAGAGATCGAGGCCGCCGTCGTCCTGCGTGAGGGCGCGGCCGTCAGCCCCGACGAACTCGTCGCGTTCGTCGCCGACGAGATCGCGGCCTACAAGTTCCCGCGCGTCGTGCACGTGCTCGACGCCCTGCCGCTCGGGCCCAGCGGCAAGGTGCTGAAGCGCGAGCTCGTCGACCGCTTCGGCACCCCGCAGGAGGCGCGCTCGGGCAGCTGACGGTCGGTCGCCGTCGTCGGGCGGTCACGCCGCTACGATGACCAGCCATGATCGCGATCGTGCTGGCCGCCCTGCTGTGGGGCACGACCGGCACGGTGGCGAGCACCGTCCCACCCGACGTGGGCCCGCTGGCCGTGGGCGCCGCGACGATGTGCGTCGGTGGTCTGCTGCTCGCCCTCACCGCGCCGCGCCTCACCCGCGGCGTGCTGAACGGTGGTGCGGCGTCGTGGCGGTGGCTCGTCCCCGGCGCGCTCGGCGTCGTCGTCTACCCGCTGGCGTTCTACTCGTCGATGTCGCTCGCCGGGGTCGCCGTGGGCAACGTTGTCTCGCTCGGCACGGCACCGGTTTTCGCGGCGCTGCTCGAGAGGACGCTCGACCCGCCCGCCCGGAGGCGGCCCCTGGAGGCGCGCTGGGTGGCCAGCGCGGCCCTCGCCGTCGTCGGCGTCGCCCTGCTCGCCGCGACCGGTCAGCACCCGGCGGGCCCGGAGGCCACCGCGCAGGTCGTCGGAAGCGCGGACGCGGCGACCGCGGCGACCGCGTCGGGCGCGTCGGCTCCGCTCGGCATCGCGCTGGGCGTGCTGGCGGGTCTGGCCTACGCCACCTACACGTACACGGCGGGCCGCCTGATCGCCGAGGGCCACCCGTCGCGGGGGGCCATGTCGGCGCAGTTCGGCCTGGGCGCGGTGCTGCTGCTGCCGGTGCTGCTGGCGACCGGGGCTCCGTTGCTCGGGTCGGGCGCCTCCGTGGGGGCCGCCGCGTACCTCGCGCTCGGCCCGATGTTCGTCGCCTACCTGCTCTTCGGCCGGGGTCTCCGCACTGTGTCGAGTTCGCGGGCGACGACGGTGACGCTGCTCGAACCGTTCGTCGCGACCCTGCTCGCGGTGCTCGTGGTGGGCGAGCGGCTCGGCCCGCCGGGCTGGCTCGGCCTCGCCCTGGTGCTCGCCGGCGTCGTGTCGGTCGTGCTGGCCCGACCCCCGCGCCCCTCCCGCCCCGGGGCCGTCGCCGCCTAGAGTGGAGCCTCGACGTCCGTGCCGCTGCCCCGTGCCCGGCGCGACCGGTCCGCCGCGGCGGGCCCGTCTCATCACGAAGGAGTGACATGAGCGACACCATCACCGCCCCCGCCCCGGCCGCCTCCGAGGGGCCCGAGATCCACAAGGGCCTGGCCGGCGTCACGGTCGACCGGACGGCGGTCTCGAAGGTCGACGCGGCCAGCAACTCGCTGCTCTACCGCGGGTACCCGGTGCAGCAGCTCGCCGCCGGGCGCGACGTCGAGGACGTCGCCTGGCTGCTGCTGCACGGCGAACTGCCCACCGCCGCCGAACGTCGCGACTTCGACGCCGAGCTGCGGTCGCACCGCGCGCTCGCCCCCGGCCTACAGCACCTGATCGACCTGATCCCGACCTCGGCCCACCCGATGGACGTCGTCCGCACGGCGGTCAGCGCGATCGGGGCCGCCCGGCCCGAGCCGACGACGGGTGCGGGCTCCTACGACGCCGACGAGACCCGTCGACTCGCCACGCACCTCTTCGCCGTGCTGCCGGCCGTCATCGCGTACGACCAGCGTCGTCGGCGCGACCTGCCGCCGGTGCCTCCGCGCGACGACCTGGGCTACAGCGCCGACTTCCTCCACCAGGTCTTCGACCGTGAGCCCGACGCACTCGACGTCGACGCGTTCGACACCTCGATGACGCTCTACGCCGAGCACTCGTTCAACGCCTCGACCTTCACCGCGCGGGTGATCGCCTCGACGCTGTCCGACCTGCACTCCGCGATCGTCGGAGCGATCGGTGCCCTCAAGGGCCCGCTGCACGGCGGCGCCAACGAGGCGGCCCTCGAGCTGCTCGACCGGGTCGGCCCCGCCGACGGCGCGGTGGCCTGGCTCGACGACGCGTTCGCCCGCAAGGAGAAGATCATGGGCTTCGGGCACCGGGTCTACAAGAACGGCGACAGCCGCGTCCCCACGATGGAGGACGCCCTCGGGCGCCTCGTCGACCGCGCCCGCGAGCAGGGCGACGAGCGCGTCGACGGGCTCAAGGAGACGTACGACGTCGTCGCCGCGACGGTCCTCGAGCGCAAGGGCCTGAAGCCCAACGTCGACTACCCGTCCGGTCTCGCGTACCACCTGATGGGCTTCGAGACGCCGGTGTTCACGCCGCTCTTCGTCGCGTCGCGCGTGCTCGGCTGGAGCGCCCACGTCATCGAGCAGCGCGAGGCGAACTCGCTCATCCGGCCGCTGAGCGACTACGACGGAGCCGCGCTGAGGGACGTCCCCGCCGCCTGACGCCTACCGTGGCCCGCATGCCGAACCAGCTGCGAGACGCCGTCAGCCCGTACCTCCGCTCGCACGCCGACAACCCCGTCGAGTGGCGGGCCTGGGGGCCGGGCCCGTTCGCCGAGGCGGCGGAGCGCGACGTGCCCGTGATGGTCTCGATCGGCTACTCGACCTGTCACTGGTGCCACGTCATGGCGCGCGAGAGCTTCGGCGACCCCGAGGTCGCGGCCCAGCTGTCGGCCGGGTTCGTCTCGGTCAAGGTCGACCGTGAGGAGCACCCCGACGTCGACTCGAGCTACCTCGCGGCCGCGTCGGCGTTCACCGAGGGGCTCGGCTGGCCGCTGACGGTGTTCGTCACGCCCGAGGGGCGGCCGTTCTACGCCGGCACGTACTTCCCGCCGGTCCCGGTGCAGGGCCGTCCGTCGTTCCGCCAGGTGCTCGACGCCGTCACCGACGCGTGGACGTCGCGTCGCGGCGAGGTCGACGCGACCGCGTCGGCCGTCCAGGAGGCGCTGGCCGCGGGGCCGGCGTCGGTCACCGGCACCGCGCCTCCCGGCCTCGACGCCGGGGTCGTCCTGCCGGGACGACCCGAGTTCGCCCACGCCGTCGCCCGCCTCGCCGCCCACGAGGACCGCGAGCACGGCGGCTTCGGCGGGGCGCCGAAGTTCCCGACGGCCCCGGCCCAGCTGGCGCTGCTCGCCCTCGGGGCCGGTGGTGACGACGGGGCGCTCGAACTCGTGTCGCGGACCCTCACCCGCATGGCCGCGTCGCCGCTGCGTGACCCCGTCGAGGGCGGGTTCTTCCGCTACGCGGTGCGACGCGACTGGTCCGAGCCGCACTACGAGCGGATGCTCTACGACAACGCGCAGCTGCTGCTGGCGTACTCACGGCTCTCCGTGCTCGACCCGGGCCCCGCCGACGCGGCTGTCGCCGACCCCGGCGCTGCTGCCGCCCCGGGCGCTGCTGCCGACCTCGGCGCTGCTGCCGACCCGGGCGCTGTCCCGAGGTCGGCAACTCAGGAGATCGCCGCCGATCCAGCTCGGGTGGCCGCCGGCATCGCCGATTTCCTGAGTTCGCGACTGCGGACGGCCGACGGGGCCTTCGGCTCGGCCCAGGACAGCGAGAGCACCATCGACGGCGTCCGCGACGAGGGCGGCTACTACGGGCGCGACGCCGCGGGCCGTGCGGCACTCGACCCGCCCCCCGTCGACGACAAGGTGCTGACCGGCTGGAACGGCCTGGCGATCGCCGCGCTCGCCGAGGCCGGTGCGCGGCACGGCCGCCCCGAGTGGATCGACGCCGCGACGGCTGCGGCCGAGCTGCTGCTCTCGCGGCACGTGATGGGCGACGGTCGACTGCTGCGCGCCTCCGTGGGGTCGGCCGTGTCGGACGCGGTGGCGACCCTCGAGGACCACGGCCTGTTCGCCTCGGGCCTGCTGGCCCTCGCGCTGGCGACGGGCGAGGCCCGGTACGCGATCGCCGCCCGGCGGTTCGTCGACGACTGCCTGCTCGACGAGGCCGACCCGCGCGTCGTGGCAGCACCGTCGGGCGGCGACCCGGTGCTCGTCGCGCAGGGCGTCGCGCTCACGAGCGACCCGAGCGAGGGCGCCTACCCCTCGGGGCGGAGCGCGATCGCGACGGCGGCCCTGACCCTCCATCAGCTGACGGGGGAGGCGCGCTACCGGTCCGTCGCCGAGCGTCTCGTCGCCGAGGTGGCCGGCTCGGCCCTCGACGCCCCGCTCGCCCACGGCACCACGTTCGGGCTGCTCGTCTCGCTCGAGGCGCCGCTGACGCAGCTGGTCGTCGTCGAGCCGGCGGGCGCCGCGGCGCCCGGCGCGGACCACGGCCTCGCACGGCGGGCACGCGATCTCGTGCGGCCCGGCAGCGTCGCCGCGGTGCTGGACGAGGAGGCGCTGGTCGCCTTCGCACACGCGGGCTTCGAGTTGTTCGCCGGTCGCACGGCCCCCGGGCGCGTGCCCACCGCCTACCTGTGCCGGGACTTCGTCTGCCGCCTTCCCGTCACCGACGCCGAAGCGCTCGACGGCCTGCTCGAGGTCGACTGAACGGGCGGGCGCTCAGGCGGCGACGGGGACGAGGGGCGCCGCGGGGTCGGTGACCCACTCGGCCAGCGAGCCGTCGTACACCGACACGTCGTGGCGACCGAGGACGGCGAAGGCGAGGGCGTCGACGCTCGCCGACACCCCGGAGGTGCAGTAGACGACCGTCCGTGGCTCGTCGGGCACGAGCGCGAGGCGATCGCGCAGCACCGACTCTCGGGCGAGGGTGCCGTCGTCGGCCCGGAGGGACTCGGAGGGGATGCTGACGCTGCCGGGGATGTGCCCGGCCCGTGCCAACGGGCCCGAGACGCCGTCGTACTCGTCGCGGGGCGAACCGCAGACGAGGGCCGCGCGTTCGTCGCCTGCCACCACGGACTCGACGAAGGCCTTGTCGACCCAGTGCCCTGGCCGTTCGGTCGCGACGAACCGGGCCGGCGTCGGCGTCACCTCGCCCAGGTCGTAGGGCTTGCCCTGCGCCAGCCAGTGCGACCATCCGCCGTCGAGGACCGCCACGGCGTCGTGGCCGTAGGCACGGAACAACCACCAGAGGCGAGACGCCCAGCGGCCGTCGAGCGTGTCGTAGACGACGACGGTGCTGTCGTTCGAGATGCCCAGCGCGGCCGTCGCGGCCTCGAACCGGTCGACGCCCGGGCGGGTGAAGGGCAGGTCGGACGCCGGGTCGCTGAAGTCGGCGAGCAGGTCGGCCAGCACGGCACCGGGCACGTGGCCGTCGCGCTCGAACCGGTCGCGGCCGGTCTCGTACGAGACGGACGAGGGATCGGCGTGCCCGTCGTGGCCGAGGTCGACGAGCACGGTGGCGTCGACGAGCACGGTGGCGTCGACGATCGTCAGGTCGTCGGCGCCGAGGTGGTCGGCGAGCCACTGCGTCGAGACGACGGGTGAGGTGAGGACGGGTGCCATGGCGCCCACGGTAACGGCGGCCGGTGACATCGACCAGTGCACCAGCAATGAAACGTCACGACGTCGTCGGCCGCACTCGCGCCGACCTCCGCACGCCCGGGCGCGCGCCCGTCGGCAGGGGCGCTCGAGCCGGGGGACGACTCAGCGGCCGGCCTTCTTGGCGCTGATCACCCCGGTGTCGAAGCCCATCAGGTTGAGGCCGCCGTTGAACCGGGCGTGTTCGACCTTCATGCAGCGGTCCATCACGACGGTCAGGCCGTTCTCCTCGCCGTACCGCGCAGCCTCTTCGTCGTAGATGCCGAGCTGCACCCAGATGGTCTTCGCGCCGATCGCCAGCACGTCGTCGACGACCGACCGGATGTCGGAGGCCTTGCGGAACACGTCGACGATGTCGGGCACCTCGGGCAGCGACGCCAGGTCGGGGTAGGCCTTCTGGCCGAGGATCGTGTCGGCGCGGGGATTGACGAAGTAGACGCGCAGGTCGGTCGACTGTTGCAGGTAGGTGCCGACGAACGAGCTCGACCGGCTCGGGTTCGGAGAGGCGCCGACGACGGCGACGCTCGTCGCGCCGCGCAGGATCGCCTGGCGCTCGCGGGCCGTGGGCCCCACCCACGTGCGCTGTGACCTGAGCAGCTTGGCCAGGGGCGACGACGAGGGCAGTTCGCAGGTCAGCCCGTTGGTCAGCTGCGTGGTGACGGTGTCGGTCACGTCGGGTCACTCGCCTTTCGTCGCCGCGGCCAGCGCCTGGTCGAGGTCGTGGATGATGTCGTCGGCGTCTTCGATGCCGACGCTGATGCGCACCGAGCCGGGCAGCACGCCGGCGTCGACGAGCTGCTGCTCGCTGAGCTGGGCGTGGGTGGTCGAGCCGGGGTGGATCACCAGGGTCTTGGCGTCGCCGATGTTGGCGAGGTGGCTGGCGAGCTCGACCGACTCGATGAAGGTCTTGCCCGCCGGTCGGCCGCCCTTCAGCTCGAAGGTGAAGACCGAGCCGGGGCCCTTGGGCAGGTACTTGGCCGCGCGGTCGTGGTGCGGGTGCCCGGGCAGTCCGGCCCAGCGCACGCGCTCGATGCGCGGGTCGGCGTCGAGCCACTCGGCCACCTGGCGGGCGTTGTCGACGTGGGCCTGCATGCGGAACGGCAGCGTCTCGACGCCCTGTGCGAGCAGGAAGGCCGAGTGCGGGGCGAGCGCCGGGCCGATGTCGCGCAGCTGCTCGGCGCGCAGGCGGGTGAGGAACGCGTACTCGCCGAAGTTGCCCGACCAGTTCAGCCCGCCGTAGCTCGGCACGGGTTGGTCGAAGAGCGGGAACCGCTCGCTGTCCCAGTCGAAGCGGCCGGACTCGACGACGACGCCGCCGAGCGTGGTGCCGTGCCCGCCGAGGAACTTCGTGGCCGAGTGCACGACGACGTCGGCACCCCACTCGATCGGCCGGTTGAGGTACGGCGTCGCGATGGTCGAGTCGACGATCAGGGGCAGGCCGTGCGCGTGCGCGACGTCGGCGAGGCCCTCGAGGTCGGCGACCTCGCCCGACGGGTTGGCGACGGTCTCGACGAACAGCACCTTCGTCTCGGGCCGGATCGCGGCGGCGTAGTCGGCCGGGTCGGAGGACTGCACGAACGTCGTCTCGACGCCGAAGCGGCGGAGGGTGACGTCGAGCTGGGTGATCGACCCGCCGTAGAGGTTCGCGCTGGCGACGATGTGGTCGCCCGCGCCGGCGAGCGAGGCGAAGGTGACGAACTGGGCGCTCAGCCCGCTCGCCGTGGCGACGGCGCCGAGCCCGCCCTCGAGGCTCGCGACGCGCTCTTCGAAGGAGGCGGTGGTCGGGTTGGCGAGGCGGCTGTAGATGTTGCCGTACTTCTGCAGGGCGAACCGCGCCGCGGCGTCGTCGGTGTCGTCGAACACGAACGCGCTCGTCTGGTAGATGGGCAGTGCCCGCGCCCCCGTCGCCGCGTCGGGGATGTTGCCCGCGTGGATCGCCCGCGTGCGGAAGCCGTACTCACGATCTGCCATGAGCCCACGCTAGCCGTTGGTCGTCACGCGGGGACTCGCCGCGTCACACGGCGGAACAGAACCGGCCCGCGCCTCCTGCTGGGGACGAGACGTGGGCGCGGCGTGGGCACGGCGTGGGCGAGGCGCGGACGCGAGCCGACGACGCCGGGGCCTCACTTCCAGCTGGGGATCCAGTAGTGCAGCCGGATGAACTCCCAGTCGGCGACCTGGGCCGTCCAGAGCGGGTAGAAGAAGACCGTCACGGCCACCGCGACCACGACCACGATCGCCGTCACGCCGATGCCGCTGAGCCGCCGCGACCGGTCGTCGGTGCGCCGACCGAGGACGATGCCGAGCACCGCGGCCAGGCCGAGCACGAGGTAGGGCTCGAACGCGATCGTGTAGAACTGGAACACCGTGCGGTCGGTGAACGCCAGCCACGGCAGATAGGCCGCGGCCACGCCGACCAAGATGGCCCCGTACCGCCACTCGCGGTAGCGCACGACCCGGTAGACGAGGTAGAGGCAGGCCGCGACGGCCGCGTACCAGATGAGCGGGTTGGCGATCGAGGTGATGGCCTCGCCGCAGCGTGCCACGTCGCAGCCGCCCTGGCCCTCGTCGAACCCCTGGTAGTACATGCTCGTCGGCCGCAGCATGAGCAGCCAGGTCAGGGGGTTCGCCTGGTACGCGTGGGGCGTGTGCAACCCGACGTTGAACCCGTAGACGCCCGCCTGATAGTGCCAGAAGTTCTGCACCACGTCGGGCACCCAGGCCAGGGCGCCCGTCCAGCGCGTGCCTCCGTCGGCGACCCAGTCGCGGTAGTAGCCACCCGAGGTGACGAACCAGCCGGTCCAGCTCGCGAGGTAGGCCACGACCGCGATCGGCACGGTCAGCACGAAGCTCACCGGTGCCTGCTTGAAGAGCGTGCCCGAGAGCCAGAACTCCACGCCGGCGCGGCGACGCGCGAGCATGTCGACCACGACGGTGTACACGGCGAAGAACGCCAAGAAGTACAGGCCGTTCCACTTGACGGCCGTTGCCAGGCCGCACATCAGCCCGGCGGTCACCAACCAGGGACGCGCCCACAGGGCGGGGCCCCAGGCGATGTCGCGGCCGGCGCCGCGCCTCCTCGCCCGCCAGGCCTCGAGCCGCCGGGCGCTCTGCCGTCGGTCCAGCAGCACCGCCCCGAAGGCCAGCAGGCCGAAGAACATGACGAAGTTGTCGAGCAGCGCCACCCGCGACATGACGATGGCGTGCCCGTCGATCGCGAGGAAGAACCCGGCCAGCGTGCCGAGCAGCGTCGAGCGCAGCAGCAGAGAGCCGATCACCGCGACCAGGGCGACCGCGAGGATGCCCACGACCGCCGTGCTGATGCGCCAGCTCGCCGGGTCCTCGGGGCCCACGGCGGCCATGCCGAGGCCGATCAACCACTTGCCGAGGGGCGGGTGCGCCACGAACGACGGTGCCGCGAGGAACCCGTCGACCCCGCCCGCGGCGAACGTCGGGTCGTAGTCGGCCGGCCACGACCCCTCGTAGCCGAGGTTGACCAACGACCAGGCGTCCTTGACGTAGTACGTCTCGTCGAACACGAGGGTCGCGGGCGTGTTCAGGTGCCACAGCCGCAGCGCGGCGGCGAGCAGGGTGACCGCGAGCGGGCCCGCCCAGGCCCAGGCGCGCCTCCTGGCCGGGGTGCGCAGGACGCGTCCCCACCAGGCGTCGAGACGGGTCGCGGGCGCCTCGCGGCGCGGGGTCGACGGCGGGTCGACGACGGTCGCCCCGCCGATCGTCACCGCCGTCGAGGCGTCGGGCGGCGCGGCCGGCTCACCGACCGTCGGACGGGCAGGAGGCGCGGTGTCGGTCTCGACGAGCGCGTCGAATTCTCGCTCGGCCCCGGTCGTCATCGGGCCATCGTAATTGTGCGCCTCGATGCCGGGGGACAATGGGCGGGTGATCGTCCTCGCCGCCACCCCCATCGGCAACCTCGGCGACGCCAGCCGCCGTCTGATCGAGACGCTCTCGAACGCCGAGGTCGTCGCCGCCGAAGACACCCGGACGGCCATCCACCTGATGCGCGCCCTGGGCGTCGAGAACCGTCCTCGCCTCATCGCGTTGCACGAGCACAACGAGCGCGAGAAGGCGGGCGAGATCGTCGAGCTGGCCCGCACCGCCGACGTGGTCGTGCTGACCGACGCCGGCATGCCCGCCATCAGCGACCCGGGGTTCCCGCTCGTCGAGGCCGCGGCGGCCGCCGGCGTGACGGTGACGTCCGTCCCGGGCCCGTCCGCCGTGCTCACGGCGCTCGCCGTGTCGGGGCTGCCGACCGACCGCTTCAGCTTCGAGGGCTTCCTGCCGCGCAAGCAGGGCGACCGGCTTCGGGTGCTGGGCGCGCTCGCCGACGAGCGCCGCACGATGGTGTTCTTCGAGTCGCCGCACCGCCTCGCCGACTCCCTGGGCGACCTCGTCACGACCCTCGGGGCGTCGCGTCGCGTCGTCGTCTGTCGCGAGCTGACGAAGCTGCACGAAGAGGTGCGCCGCGGCACCGCGGCCGAGCTCGCCGCCTGGGCCGCCGAGGGCGTCCGCGGTGAGATCTGTGTCGTGGTCGACGGTGCCCCCGAGCGCGTCGTCGACCTCGCGGCCGGGCTCGTGCAGGTGCAGGCGCTCGTCGCCGACGGCACCCGCCTCAAAGAGGCCACCGCCGACGTGGCCGCCGCCACGGGCCTGTCGAGGCGCGATCTCTACCAGGCCGCCCTCGCCGCCCGCCCACCCCGCGCGTAGGGCTCCGCGCGTCAGGCGCCACGTACCCCTCGCAGCGCGACGGGTGCAAGCTCGACGCAGGTGCGCGCCCGCCGGAGGCGCGGCCCCCCACGAGCAGGAGGCACGGCATGAAGGCGGTCCGTTTCGAGCAGTACGGCGACATCGACGAGCTGAAGGTCGAGCAGGTGGCGAAGCCCGAGGCGGGCCCGGGCCAGGTCGTGGTCGCGGTCAAGGCGGCCGGCCTCAACCCCGGCGAGGCGGCCATCCGCGCGGGGCTCATGCACGACGCGTTCCCCGCGGCGTTCCCGTCGGGGCAGGGCACGGACTTCGCCGGCGTCGTCGACGAGGTGGGCACGGGCGTCGACGAGTGGTCGGTCGGCGACGAGGTCGTCGGCTGGGCGAACCGGTCGTCCCACGCCGAGTTCGTCGTCGTCGACCACGACGAGCTCGTCGCCAAGCCCGAGAACGTGCCGTGGGAGGTCGCCGGCAGCATCAGCGTCACCGGTCCGACGGCCTACGCCGCCCTGCGTGCCGTGCAGGCGACCGAGGGCGACACGGTGGTCGTCTCCGCCGCGGCCGGCGGCGTCGGCGTGATGGTGTCGCAGCTCGCCGTCCTCGGCGGCCTGACCGTGATCGGCACCGCCAGCGAGCGCAACCACGACTTCCTGCGTCAGCTCGGCGTGACGCCCGTCGAGTACGGCGACGGCGTCGTCGACCGCATCCGCGAGGCCGCGCCGCAGGGCGTCGACGCCTACGTCGACTGCTTCGGCCACGGCAACGTCGGCTACGCGCTCGAGCTGGGCGTGGCACCGCAGCGCATCGACACGATCATCGACTTCGCGGCCGCAGAAGAGCACGGCGTGAAGGCCGAGGGCAGCGCCCAGGCCACGAGCCAGGCCGTCCTGTCCGAGCTGCTCGAGCTGATCTCGACGAACAAGATCATGGTGCCGATCGACGGCATCTTCCCCCTCGACGACGTCAAGGACGCCTACCGCGACCTCGAGGACGGCCACGCCCGCGGCAAGTACGTGCTGGGCATGGACGTCGTCGAGTACCCGGGCGAACACGCGGGCGAGCGGGCGGGTTCGGACGACCGCACCGACGAGCACCCCGCGACCTGACCGGTCGACGCGGCCCGCGCCTCCTCGTCCCCGGCGGCGGACGCAGGAGGCGCGGGTCGCGTCACACCGTCGGTGCCCCCACCTAAGATGGTCACCATGCCCGCCGGCGACTCCTTCTTCATCGCAACGCCCATCTTCTACGTCAACGACGTGCCGCACATCGGCCACGCCTACACCGAGGTCGCAGCCGACGTGCTGGCCCGGTGGCACCGTCAGCGGGGCGACGACGCCTGGCTGCTGACCGGCACCGACGAGCACGGCCAGAAGATCCTGCGCACCGCCACGAGCCACGGCGTCACGCCGCAAGAGTGGGCCGACAAGCTCGTCACCGAGGCCTGGAAGCCCCTCCTCGAGACCGTCGACATCGCCAACGACGACTTCATCCGCACCACCGACGCCCGGCACGAGGCCGGCGTGCAGAAGTTCCTGCAGAAGCTCTACGACGACGGCTTCATCTACCAGGGCGAGTTCGAGGGCTTCTACTGCGTCGGCTGCGAAGAGTACAAGCAGCCGAGCGACCTCGTGCCCGGCACCGGCGCCTACGAGGGCGAGCATGTCTGCGCGATCCACAGCATCCCGGTCGAGGTGCTGCAAGAGAGCAACTACTTCTTCCGCATGAGCGACTTCGAGCAGCGCCTGCTCGACCTCTACGAGTCGCAGCCCGACTTCGTGCAGCCCGACTCGGTCCGCAACGAGGTCGTCTCGTTCGTCAAGCAGGGCCTGCGCGACCTCTCGATCTCGCGGCAGAGCTTCGACTGGGGCGTCAAGGTGCCCTGGGACGAGAAGCACGTCGTCTACGTGTGGTTCGACGCCCTGCTGAACTACGTCACCGCGATCGGCTACGGCGTCGACGACGACGAGTTCGAGCGCCGCTGGCCGGCCGTGCAGCTCGTCGGCAAAGACATCGTGCGGTTCCACGCCGTCATCTGGCCCGCCATGCTCATGGCCGCCGGGCTGCCCGTGCCCAAGAACGTCTTCGGCCACGGCTGGCTGCTCGTCGGCGGCGAGAAGATGTCGAAGTCGAAGCTCACCGGCATCGCCCCGCAGCAGATCACCGACGTCTTCGGCGCCGACGCGTTCCGCTATTACTTCATGCGCGCCATCACCTTCGGCCAAGACGGCAACTTCAGCTGGGAAGACATCGCGGCCAGGTACCAGGCCGAGCTGGCCAACGGCTTCGGCAACCTCGCCTCGCGCGTCGTCGCCATGATCACCCGGTACTTCGACGGCGTCGTGCCCGTCGCGGGCGACCTGACCGAGGCCGACCTCGCGGTCCGCGAGACCGAACTGCGCGTCACCGCCGAGGCCGACGCCGCGATCGACCGGTTCGCCATCAACGAGGCCCTCGCCTCGATCTGGCAGCTCGTCGACCAGCTGAACGGCTACATCACCGAGCAAGAGCCGTGGGCCATCGCGAAAGACGCGTCGCAGCGCGAGCGCCTCGGCACCGTGCTCGCCACGGCCCTCCGCGGCCTCGGCACGCTGACGGTGCTGCTGTCGCCGTTCGTCCCGACGGCCACCCACACCCTGTGGCAGTCCATCGGGCAGGGCGAGCTCACCAGCCAGCCCGTCGACCGGGCCGCCGAGTGGTCGAGCGCTCCCGCCGTCCAGCCGCTCGCCGCCGGGCTCTTCCCCCGCATCGAGCAGCCCGAGCCGGCCGCATGAGCGGCGACGCGGCCGGGGGTGGCCCGACCCGTGACGGCACGACCGGTGGCGACGCGACCGGTGACGGCTCGACCGGCGGCGGGCCCGCGACGCACGTCCGGCACCGCTCGTCCGGCGGCGACCAGAAGCGCGACCTGACGTACCCCGCGCCTCCCCAGCCGCTCGTCGTCCCGGTCTACGACAACCACACGCACCTCGAGATCGCCGACGGCGTCGGTGACGACGGCAACGGTCCCCTCGACTACCGCGAGCACCTCGACCGGGCCTCGGCCGTCGGCGTTCGCGGCGTGGTCCAGGTCGGCACCGACCTCGAGACCTCCCGCTGGTCGGCCGAGATCGCCAGCCGCGAGCCGCGCGTGCTCGCCGCCGTCGCGATCCACCCGAACGAGGCCCCGGCCCTGGCCGCCGCGGGCACCCTCGACGACGCCCTGGCCGAGATCGACGAGCTCGCGGCCCGCCCCCGCGTGCGCGCCGTCGGCGAGACCGGCCTCGACTTCTTCCGCACCGGCGACGACGGCCGGGCGGCGCAGCTCGAGGCGTTCCGCGGTCACATCGAGATCGCCAAGCGACACGGCCTCGCCCTGCAGATCCACGACCGCGACGCTCACGACGACGTCGTCGATCTGCTGCTCGAGGTGGGCGCGCCCGAGCGCACGGTCTTCCACTGCTTCAGCGGCGGCCCCGAGCTCGCCGGCATCCTCGCCGAGAACGGTTGGTACGCGTCGTTCTCCGGCACGGTGACCTTCACGAACGCCCAGCCCCTGCGCGACGCGCTCGTGCAGCTGCCGCGCAACCTGATCATGGTCGAGACCGACGCGCCCTACCTGACGCCGGTGCCCTACCGCGGGCGGCCCAACGCCCCGTACCTGATCCCCTTCACGCTGCGCTCGATGGCCGAGACGATCGGCACCGACGTCTCGATGCTCGCCGCCCAGATCTCGTCGACG
This sequence comes from Frigoribacterium sp. VKM Ac-1396, assembly GCF_015350895.1. Lineage (NCBI taxonomy): Bacteria > Bacillati > Actinomycetota > Actinomycetes > Micrococcales > Microbacteriaceae > Frigoribacterium > Frigoribacterium sp. VKM Ac-1396. The sequence goes on from NZ_JADKSD010000002.1 coordinate 643,137, forward strand.
ACCGAGCTGGTCTACGGCACCTGGGACAGCGAGCCCGTGACGGTCGAGGGCTGATGTCGCGCGCCACCCTGCTCGGCCCAGCCGAGATCCGCGACCTCGCCGACCTGCTCGGCGTCCAGCCGACCAAGAAGCTCGGTCAGAACTTCGTCCACGACGCCAACACCGTCCGGCGCATCGTCGCCGCCTCGGGCGTCTCGGCCGGCATGACCGTCGTCGAGATCGGCCCCGGGCTCGGCTCGCTCACCCTCGGACTGCTCGAGGCGGGTGCCAAGGTCGTCGCCGTCGAGATCGACAAGCGCCTCGCCGAGCAACTGCCGAAGACCGTCGCGATGCTGCAGCCGGCCGCAGACCTCACCGTCGTGGTCGACGACGCCCTGCGGGTCACGACGCTGCCCGACCAGCCGACCCACCTCGTCGCCAACCTGCCCTACAACGTCAGCGTCCCGGTGCTGCTGCACTTCCTCGAGCACTTCGACGGGCTCGAGCACGGTCTCGTCATGGTCCAGGCCGAGGTCGGCCTGCGGCTCGCCGCCGAGCCGGGGTCGAAGGTCTACGGCGGCCCGAGCATCAAGGCGGCCTGGTACGGCGAGTTCCGGGCCGCGGGCCAGGTCAGCCGCCAGGTCTTCTGGCCGGTGCCGAACGTCGACAGCATCCTCGTCGGATTCGACCGCAAGCAGGCCCGCGGTGACGAGCTCGAGCGCCGGGCGACGTTCGCCCTCGTCGACGCGGCCTTCCAGCAGCGACGCAAGATGCTCCGACAGTCGCTGTCGTCCCTCTACGGTTCGTCGTCCGCCGCGGCCGCGGCACTCGAACGTGCCGGCCTCGCGCCCACGCAGCGGGGCGAGCAGTTGACCGTCGACGACTTCCTCGCCGTGGCCCGGGCCAGCGACGTCGACGCCCTCGCCGGGGCCTCGGTCGCGGCCGTCCTGCATGCCGACGAGGGCGAGGCCGGCTGAGCCGTGCCCCGACGCAAGGACGATCACCGCGACGGGGCCCGGGGCCCGGGTTCCGGTCAGAGGTCGGGCGCCGGTGCGGGCGCGGGTTCGGGTTCGGGCGGTGCCGATCGAGGGCGCGGTGAGCAGCGGCTCAGCGACGCACGGCTCGGGTCGGGCACGGGGCGGAGTGCGGCCGAGTGGTTCGCGCGGCTCGACGCCGCGGGGGCGACGCGACTGTCGCACGAACAGATCTCGCGCCTCCTGGTCGACGAGTTCGAGGTCGTGCCCTGGTGGGCCGAGGGCATCACGGTGCGGTACGAGCAAGAACGCGGCGTCGAGCCGCCGGGGCGTCAGCCGGACGGCAGCTACGCGGTCACCGTCGGGCGGAGCCTCCGTGGCGCGCCCCTCGAGTTGCTCGACCTGGCGATCGAGCGCTTCGCCGGATACGCCGGCGGACGGCCCGACGCCGTGGCCCGGTCGGCGACGCAGCCGACGGCCGTGTGGGCCCTCGCGCACGGCGACACCCTGCACCTGCGGGTGGTGCCGACCGGGGGGCCGAAGTGCTCGGTCACGCTGACCCAGGGCAGCCTGCGCCTGCCCGAACGCGTCCAGCCCGTGAAAGAGGGGTTGACGCGGGCCTTCGGCGTCATGGGCGATCGCCAGAACTGACTAGGTTGGAACCATGACGTCCGTGGCCGCCCCCACCGTGGTCCACACGCGTGCGCCGGGAAAGATCAACGTCTTCCTCGCCGTCGGCGACCTGCAAGACGACGGATACCACGACCTGGCGACCGCCTACCAGGCCGTCTCGCTCTACGAAGACGTGCGCGCGCGTCACGCCGACGGGTTCACCGTCGGGGTGACCGGCGGCCCGTCGATCGACGTGTCCGGCGTGCCGACCGACGAGTCGAACCTCGCGATCAAGGCAGCCCGCCTGCTGGCCGAGACCACCGGTTACGCCGGGGGAGTCGCGCTGACCATCGACAAGGCCGTCCCCGTCGCCGGCGGCATGGGCGGCGGATCGGCCGACGCGGCCGCCACCCTGCTCGCCTGCGACACCCTCTGGGGCACCGGCGTGGGCCGCGACGAGCTGCTGCGGCTCTCGGCGCGGCTCGGTGCCGACGTCCCGTTCGCCTTCGCCGGCGGCACCGCGATCGGCACCGGCCGCGGGGACGAGCTCAGCCCCGCCCTGGCGAAGGGGCAGTTCCAGTGGGTGCTCGCCGTCGCCGACGTCGGCCTCTCGACGCCCCGCGTCTACGACGAGCTCGACGCCCACCGCCTGCGCCACCAGGGCGAGATCCGGTCGGTGCGACACCCTGTCGTCGACGCCGGCGTGCTGCAGGCCCTACGGGCCGGCGACCCCGGCATGCTGGCCGACGCGATGCACAACGACCTCCAGGCCCCCGCACTGCACCTGCAGCCGGGCCTGGCCGAGGTGCTCGAGCTCGGCGAGGGCAACGGCGCCCTGGCCGGCGTCGTCTCGGGCTCGGGGCCGACCGTGGCGTTCCTCGCGCCCGACCTCGACGGAGCCCTCGAGCTGCAGATCGCCCTGAGCGCCGCGCGCCTCACGGTCGTCCGGGCCACGGGCCCGGTGCACGGCGCCCGCGTCGTCACCGACTGACTCCGCCGCGGCCGTGGCCGTGGCCGCGGCTGCTGCCGCTGCCGCAGGCCCCGACGCCCCAGGAAGTCGCCGAGACCCCTGCGCGCGCATAAGGGTCTCGGCGACTTTCCGGGGTCTCGGCGACGGGCGGGCGTCCAGCCGGGGTCAGCGCTCGTACTTGAGCACGTTCGTGCGGGTCAGGTGCCACTCGTCCGCGACGTGGAAGCCCTTCGCGGCGAGGTCGGCCGTGACGCGGGGGCGCCAGTCCTGCTTGTCGCTCGTGACGAGCCAGACCACGTCGAGGTCGTCGGTGCGGTCGATGACGTCCTCGAGCGGGTACTGGGTCTCCCACAGCCCCCCGGTCTCGGCCGCGGGCGTCTCGAGCGTGAAGTCGGACATGCCCTCGAACGCGGCGGGGTAGGTGTTCTCGATGATGCGCGAGGTGGCCTTGGGGTGCCGGCGGACCGGGCCGAACACGACGCCCTCGGCCGTGCCGGCCGGTTCGAGCGCCCGCTGCTCGGCGACGAGGTCGGCGACCTGGTTCCACGCGGCGCTGTCCTTCGCCTCGGGCTGGCGTTGGCGCTCCCAGGTCGGGGCGGTGAGCACGAGGGCGAGCAGCACCACCAGGGCGATCACGCGACGCCAGGGCACGGCAGCCACCGCGACGGCCATCATGATCGCCACGGCGGGGGTGCCGAAGGTCAGGTACCGGGGTGAGTACAGCGGTTCGGTGACGAGCGAGACGCCGACGAGTCCGATCGTGGGCACGATCATCCACGGCAGGACGACCGCGACGAGTCCGCGGGCCCGCGGCACGAGACCGGCGGCGACGACGACGAGGCTGGCGACCACGAGCATCCAGCCGAACACCGCGAAGCGGTCGTTCTGGTAGAACCACTGCGTCGTGAGCACCTGGTTGATCGTGGCGAAGCTCGGTCGGTCGAGCCAACCGACCTGGCCGCTCTGCTCGGACGTGAAGTACACCACCGGCAGACTCGCGAGACCGGCGACGGCGGCCCCGCAGAACCAGCCGACGAACGAGCCCCGGGCCCCGTGCGGTCGCCGACCCTCGGCCGACGGGTGTGTCGCCGACCCGGGCACCGAGGCACCGATCCGCTCGGCGTCGGCCCGGCGTCGGCGCTCGAGGCGCCACTGCAGCAGCATCGTGACGCCGTGGCCGACCACGACGAAGGCGACGTACAGGAAGAACAGCACCGAGACGACGGCGAGGACGGCGTAGCCCACCCACCAGCGGACGGCCGACGCGCGGGTGCGCGTCTCGCCCACCTCGGCGGTGCGCCTGGCCGCCGTGACGAGCACGAGGGTCAGGGCGACGGCGAACATCGCCGAGAACGCGTACGAGCGGCCCTCGCCGCCCATCCACGTCACCCGGGGGATCAGGCAGAACAGCAGGCCGGCCACGACGGCCGTGCGCCGGTCGGCGAGCGTGCGGGCGAGCACCACCGTGAACGCGGCGGCGAGACCCGTGACGATGGTGCTCGGCACCCGCAGCGCGACGGGCGAGTACGGGAACACGTCGAACCACAGGTGCATGAAGGCGTAGTAGGTGGCGTGGACCAGGTCGACGCTCTGCACCATCTGCCAGAGCTGGCCCCAGCTGCGGGTCGCCGAGATGACCGTCGCCGCCTCGTCGTACCAGACCGACGGCACCCAAAGGAAGGCGCCCGAGACGACGGCCGCGAGCACGCCGATCAGCAGGGCGTCGAGATGACGCCAGTGCCGGAGGCGCGCGAGGGTGGTGCCCCGCCCGGTGTCGGGCGTCGCGGATACAGTGGGCGCGGTCGATCGACCGTCGTCCCGGTTCTGGAGGTTCGTCATGTCGTCTCTTCCCCCTCTCGGCGGATCTCGCGCGCGACGCGGTGGTGACGCGCACGCAATGGCCGCGCGCGGCGGTGGCACGCACGGTGCCGACGTGCGCGACGGTGGACACGGCGGCGACCCCGCCGAGGGCGAGCGCTACTCGCGCAGCGTGCGCCTGCCGGGGTTCGGTCTGGGCTCCCAGGGGCGTCTGGCGACGTCGAGGGTGCTCGTGGTCGGGGCCGGCGGGCTGGGCGCGCCGGTCATCCAATATCTCGCAGCCTCGGGTGTGGGAACCCTGGGAATCGTCGACGACGATGCCGTCGACCTGTCGAACCTACAGCGCCAGGTGCTGTTCCGGCCCGACCAGCTGGGGTTCCCCAAGGCGCGTGCCGCGGCCGACTGGGTGCGTGCCGCGAACCCCGACGTGACCGTCGTCGCCCACCCGTTCCGCCTCGGCGAGCGCACCGTCGACCTGCTCGACGACTACGACCTGGTGGTCGACGGCAGCGACTCGTTCGACACCTGCTACCTCGTCGCGGACGCCGCAGCGGCCCGCGGGCTGCCCGTCGTCTGGGGCAGCGTCAACCGCTGGGACGGCCAGTTCAGCGTGTTCTGGGACGACGCCCCCGACGGCCGGGCGGTCGACTACCGCGACCTGCACCCGGCCCCGCCCGCCTCGGGCTGGGACGAGTCCTGCGCCGACGTCGGCGTGCTGGGGCCACTCTGCGGCACGGTCGGCACGGGCATGGCGAGCGAGGCGGTCAAGCTGCTGACCGGTCTCGGTGAGCCGCTGCTCGGCCGGGTCGTGACGATCGACGCCCTGGGCGGCACCTGGCGCGAGAGCCGCCTGGCCCGTGCCCCGCACCGGGCCGAGGCCCGGGCCACGGTGAACGCCGCGCGCCGCGCCTCCTCGTCGCCGTCCGAGTCCTCGACGTCGGGTGCCGAGGGCGCCGAGGGCCCCGCCGACGGCGTGACGCCCACGGGCCGCAGCGTGGGCCCCGACGTCGACGCCGATCGGCTGGCAGGCCTGCTGGAGGCGCGCGCGGCCGGTGACACCGCCTTCACGTTGCTCGACGTGCGAGAGGTCGACGAGCACGACTTCGCGCACATCCGGGGCGACGTGCTCGCGGCCGGCTACGGGACGCGCACGCGACAGCGGCCCGACCTCGACCCGGCCCAGCCGGTCGTCGTGTACTGCGCCCGGGGTCCGCGGGCCCGGGCGGCCGCCGACCTGCTGGCCGGCGACGGCTTCGAGGTGTCGGTGCTGCACGGGGGCATGCTCGGGTGGCAGCTGGCGCAGGGCACGCCGGCACTCGGCTCCTGATCGGTCACGTCACCGAGAGAGAGACGCCTCGGCTCCCGACCGGACCGGGCTCAGCCTCCGGCGAAGGGTGGCATGACGTCGATGACGGCGCCGTCGGGTACGAGTTGTTCACGGTCGCGGGTGGTCAGGCCGTCGACCAAGAACGAGCAGCGCAGCAGCACGTCACGGAAGTCCGCGGCCGAGGTGCCCTCGACGGGCCGGACCTCGGTCAGCAGGCGGCCGACGGTGGGGCGCTCGCCCGCGGGCACCTCGACGCGCTGGTCGTCGCGACCCACGGCCGTGCGGGCGGCCGCGAAGAACCGCAGCGTCGCCGAGACGCCGGTCGGTGCGGCGCCGGTCGCCGAGACGCCGGTCGGTGCCGCGCCGGTCGGTGCGACATCGGCTGGGGCGGCGTCGGTCGGGGGGTGCGGGGCGGTCGTGGGGTGGGGTTCGGTGGTCGTCACGTCAGCCTCCGATGGCGCTCATGGTGCGTTCCGGTTGCACGAAGTCGGGGTCGTCGATGCCGTGCCCCGAGGGCTTGGCCCACATGGCGCCGCGCCAGGCGTCCGCCAGCTCGTCGTCGCTCGCGCCGCCCCGCAGCAGGTCGCGGAGCCCGGTCTCGCCTCCGCTGAAGAGGCAGCTGCGGATGCCCCCTTCGGCGGTCATGCGCGTGCGACGGCAGTCGGCGCAGAACGGTTCGCTGACCGAGGCGATGATGCCGACGCGGCCGGTCAGCCCGGCGTCGTCACCGCGGCCCACGGCGTCGAACAGTTCGGCGGGCGCGCCGTCACGCTCGACGTCGGCAGGGCTGAGGTCGAAGCGGGTGGCGATCAGCGAGTGGATGTCGCGAGACGTGACGAAGGAGGCGCGGTCCCAGCTGCGGTCGGCGTCCAGGGGCATCTGCTCGATGAAGCGCAGCTCGTGGCCGCCGCGCAGCGCCCAGGCGAGCAGGTCGGGTGCCTCGTGGTCGTTGACGCCCGGCAGCAGCACGGCGTTGATCTTGACCGGGGTGAGGCCGGCCGCGGCCGCGGCGTCGACCCCGGCGAGGACCTTGTCGAGGAACGGCCGTCGCGACACCTTCATGAACGTCTCGGCGTGCAGCGAGTCGAGCGACACGTTGACCCGGTCGAGCCCGGCGTCGGCGAGGGCCTGCGCCCGGTGCGCCAGGCCGATGGCGTTCGTCGTCAGCGAGACCTCGGGTCGCGGTTCGATCGCTGCGACGCGGCGCACGATGTCGATCAGGTCGGCGCGCAGCAGCGGCTCGCCGCCGGTGAACCGCACCTGGCGGACGCCGAGCGACCGCACGCCGATGCCGACCAGCCGCACGATCTCGTCGGCGTCCAGCGCCTGCTCGCGGGGCAGGGCGGGCAGACCCTCGGCCGGCATGCAGTAGGTGCAGCGCAGGTTGCACTTGTCGGTCAGTGAGACGCGCAGGTCGGTCGCGGTGCGGCCGAAGCGGTCGAGCAGTCCCGGTGCGGCATCGCTCGACGGCCGGGGCGGCAGCAGGGCGTCGGCGGAGGCCCTCCCGGGCATGGTGGGCAGTCCGAGCGAGACGGTCATCTGTCGAGGTTAAGCCCGCGGGGCCGTGCGCGCGGTGTCCGTGGCCGGCGACCCGCGCCTCCGTTCGTTCCGTGGCGCACCGTCGCCCGGCCGCGACGGGTCGAGGACGGCGTCGCACCAGTCGACGACCACCGGGTCGTGCGTGGCGACGACGACGGTCGTGCAGGCGTCGCGCAGCGCCGCCAGGGCGGTGAGCGCGAGGCCGCGGGCCCGGTCGTCGAGTGCCGAGGTGGGCTCGTCGGCGACGACCAGGCGGGGCCCCTGCGCGACGAGGCGGGCCAGGCCGACCCGCTGCTGCTCGCCCCCGCTCAGTGGCCCGACGCGGCTGCCCGCCCGGTCGTCGAGGTCGAGCATCGTCAGGGCCCGGTGCACGGCCGCGGCGCGGTCCCGTCGCAAGAGGCCGGCGGGCCGGACGACCCCCACGTTCTGGGCGACGGTCCAGTCGGGCACGAGGGTCCCGCGCTGCAGCAGCACGCCGCAGGTGGTGCGGAGGTACGCCCGCAGCCGGGCCCGCCCGAGCGAGGTCACGTCGGTGCCGCCGAACGTCACGCGTCCCTCGTCGGGTGCGCGGAGGCCGGCGAGGCACGCCAGCAGGGTGGACTTGCCGCTGCCGTTCGGCCCGACGACGGCCAGCGTCGAGCCTCGGTCGAGCGTCGTCGAGACGCCCGTCCAGAGCGGGCGTCCGTCCACGGTGATGCCGAGCCGGTGGACGGCCAGTCGGTCGATGTCGGTCATTCGTCTTCTCTCGGGGTCAGGAGGCGCGGGCGGCGTGCCCACGCGCGTCGCGTCCACGACAGGCTCGCGAATCGCGTGGTGAGGTCGGTCGCCGTCAGGCCCAGGACGAGCAGGGCCGCCGCCGCCGGGGCCAGGGGGCTGACCACGAAGCCGGCGGGGACCACCGCGACCGCCACGAGGGCGGCCGTCGCGGTGAAGGCGGCACCGACGGCGAGGTCGGCCGCGGAGGCCCGCCCGGGGCGGCGTCCGGCGAGGGCGAGGGCATCGGTCCGCGGACGTCGCCGGGCCGCCGTGGCCAGGGCCGTGGTGACGGTGCCGAGCACGAGCACGAGCCCCGTCGTCGAGGCGAGCACCACCGCGAGCAGGGTCTCCCGCCGGCTCGCTCGCAGGACCTCCTGCTGGTCGTCGGCGACGTTCTTCCAGGCGGAGACCAGCCCGCCGATCCCGGCCCGGGCGAGGTCGCGCTCGACGGCACGGGGGTCGTCGAAGCCGATCCAGCCGTTGAAGGCCGAGACCGCGAGCATCTCGTCGGGCACGACGTCCAGGGGCAACTCGGCCTCGACTCGGACCGGCACGTCGATGCCGAAGGGGCCCGAGGTGACAGGGCTCACCGGGGGCTCGTCCCGGGGCAGGTCGCGGAAGACGTACCGCCGGGGAGGTCCGGCCTGCCCGTCGACCGCCCAGTGCGTGTCGAGGACGAGGTCCAGCTCGGCCCGCGCCGATTCGCGATCGACGGGCCGGGCGTCGACGCGGACGAGAAGGGTGTCGGGGTCGGTGCCGGCGGTCGTGCTCGGCGGCGCCAGGTGGAGCACCATGCCGGGGACGATGGTGGGGTCGGCCAGCCGGGCGTGCCCGGTCGCGAGGTGGTGACGCGCGATCGGGCCGAGCTGCCGCGGGAACTCCTCCTCGGTGGCGCCGGCGACCCCGACCCACATCGACCACCACCGCGAGGCGTCGGGGTCGGCCGCCACGGTCCGTTCGACCTGCCGCGTCGCGTCGAGGGCGGTCGTGGCGACGCCGACGCCCGCGACGACGACCAGGACCAGGCCGGCGTGCAGGGCGATCGGCAGCGCCTCGCGACGGAGGGCGTCGAGACGACCGACCGTGGTCGCCACCAGACGCCGTGGCGCGGCGGCGGGCAGCGCGAGCAGGTGCACGGCCAGCACCCCGGCCGTCGTGACGGCGGCGAGGGCAGACCACAGGGGCAGCACCACCTCGGGTCGCCGGTGGTCGGCGACCACGACCCAGGCTCCGAGGACGACGCCGGTGGCCACCAGCAGCACGGCGCCGGTCGCGACGGCGACGGGCGCCAGGTCGCGTCCCCGGGAGCGCCACGAGGGCCAGCCGATCACGGTGCGGAGTGCGGTGGACGCTCGCCGTCGGTGCCCTTGGCGGGCGGCCGTCGCGAGCAGCAGGACGGCGACGCCCACGGTGACGAGTGCGACGGGCCTGCTGCGCAGGACGGCGGGCACCGTCCCGGCCAGGGACTGCCGCGCGTCCTGCGGTGCGAACCCGGCGTCGTCGAGGCGGTCGAGCAGCCTCGTGTAGTCGGCACCCGTGGCGTCGGTCGTGTACGAGCCTCGTAGCTCGCGGTCCCCGAGGTCGGCGCCAGGGTGCACGACGTGAGACAACCACGGCGTGACGGGCTGCTCGACGGCACCCCGGAGCGGGTACGCGTGCGTCACGGTCTCGGGGGCCCACGGGTCGGCCTCGACGTGGGCGAGGTCGACGCCGAGTTCGTCAGCCACCCGACCCAGGGTCGCGACGGGGTCGGGGTCGACGGTGGGGGGCGGTACGGCGGCCAGCACGAAGGCGTTGCCGAGGGGGCGCGACCCGAACGCCTCGCTCTCGGCGAGGGCGTGGAGCCCCACGACGGCCGCCGCGGCGACCGCCGCCACGACCCCGAGGACGGTCGTGGCGGCGAGCCGCGGGCTCAGCGGACGTTCCAGAACGCGGTGTTGCCGCTGGAGGTCTTGGCGCGGGTCGCGACCGCGAGGTAGCCCGGTGCCCTCCACCCCGACGTGACGCATCGGCCATCACGCGCGCAGGCCGTGGCGCTGTGCTGACGCGAGGCGTGCTGGTACTTCGAGTACACCGTCGAGTTCGTGACGCCGTACTGCCAGTACCCGCCCCCGACGTACCCGGAGCCGCGCGTCGAGGGGCCGTCGGCCGGGGCGGAGCCCGACGCGGCCGCCTCGTCGGCAGCCGCCTCGTCGGCGGCCGAGGAGGCGGCCGCCGGTGCGGGGGCCGCCGCCGTGGCCGGCGCGACACCGGCGCCGAGCAACGCGGCGGCGACGGCGAGGCTCGCGGCCGTGGCCGACAGGCGACGGACCGCAGGCGAGTCGAAAGGTGTGGACATGGTCTCTCTCCGTTCGTCATGATCGTTCGTCCGTCGGACGATCACATGACGATGGCATTAAAAACGACGCATTGCAATACGACTGTATGCATGCAGAATCCATGATCCCGATATCCGATAACACGTATGGTCCGCTCGTCGTGTGACGCGAGCGACACCGCCTTTGCGGAGCTAGGGTGGGCTGCATGTCGCAGATACGGATCAAGGACGCCGCAGCCTTCCTCGGCGTCAGTGACGACACCGTCCGGCGCTGGGTCGACCTGGGTCTGCTCGCGAGCGAGAAGGACGCGGCCGGCCGCGGTGTCGTCGACGGCCTGTCCCTCGCCCGCCTCGCCCGCGAGAACGCCGTGCTGCCGGCCGACCCGTCCGAGATCGGCCGCTCGGCACGCAACCGGCTCGTCGGCATCGTCACCGAGGTCACCGCAGACCGCGTGATGGCTCAAGTCGAACTGCAGTGCGGACCGCACCGCATCGTCTCGTTGATGAGTAGCGAAGCCGTCCGCGAGCTGGGGCTCGAGCCCGGCTCGGTGGCCGTCGCCGTCGTGAAGGCCACGACGGTCATCATCGAGACTCCCGGCGGCAAGGCCTGACCCATGAGAAGAACCCCCACGATCGTCGCGGCGCTCGCCGGAACCGTCGCGCTGGCGACCTCGCTCGGCCTGACGGGCTGCTCGGGCGCGACCGTCGACCCCGCGACCAGCGCGACCCCGACGGCATCCGGCTCGGCGCTCGACGGGTCCATCACCGTGTACGCCGCTGCTTCACTCAAGACCACGTTCACCGAGCTGGCCGACGAGTTCGAGAGGGCCAACCCCGGCACGACGGTCGAGCTGACCTTCGCGGGCTCGTCCGACCTCGTCACGCAGATCACCGAGGGCGCCCCCGCCGACGTCTTCGCCTCGGCCGACGAGAAGAACATGGCCAAGCTGACCGACGCCGGTCTCGTCGAGTCGTCGTCACCCGAGGACTTCGCGACCAACGTCCTCACGATCGCCGTGCCTCCGTCGAACCCGGCCGGCGTCACCGACTTCGCCGACCTCGCGAAGCCCGGGGTGAAGACCGTGATCTGCGCGGCCCAGGTGCCCTGCGGGGCGGCGACGGTCACGGTCGAGCAGGCCACGGGCGTCACGATCTCGCCGGTCAGCGAGGAGTCCTCGGTCACCGACGTGCTCGGCAAGGTCACCTCGGGTGAGGCCGACGCCGGGCTGGTCTACGTGACCGACGTCGAGGCCGCCGGCGACAGCGTCGAGGGCATCGACTTCGCCGAGGCGGACCAGGCGGTCAACACGTATCCCATCGCCCCCGTGGCCGACACGGCGAATCCGGCGGTGGCCGAGGCGTTCGTGGCCTCCGTCACCGGCGAGGTCGGGCAGCGCGTGCTGCAGGACGCGGGCTTCGGCACACCGTGAGGTCGGTCCCGGCCTGGGTCGTGGTGGTCGCCGCGCTCGGCGCCGCATTCGTGCTGTTGCCCCTCGTCGCCATGGTGTCGCGGGTGGACTGGCCCGAGTTCGTGCCGCTCGTCACGTCCGAGTCGTCGGTCGACGCGTTCTGGCTGAGCCTCCGGACGTCGGTCTCGGCGACCCTGATCTGCGTCGTGCTCGGGGTGCCCATGGCCGTGGTGCTGGCGCGCACCGAGTTCTGGGGCCAGAAGGTGCTGCGGTCGCTCGTGCTGCTGCCGCTCGTGCTGCCGCCCGTCGTCGGCGGCATCGCGCTGCTCTACACCTTCGGCCGTCGCGGCCTGCTCGGGCAGATCTTCGAGGCGCTCGGCGTGACGATCGCGTTCTCGACCACGGCGGTGGTGCTGGCCCAGGCGTTCGTCGCCCTGCCGTTCCTGGTGCTGAGCCTCGAGGGTGCGCTGCGCACGGTGGGGACCCGCTACGAGGCCGTCGCGGCGACCCTCGGGGCCCGGCCCACGACCGTGCTGCGCCGGGTCACCCTGCCGCTCGTGCTGCCCGCCCTCGTCTCGGGGGCCGTGCTGTCGTTCGCCCGGGCCCTCGGCGAGTTCGGTGCCACGCTCACCTTCGCCGGGTCGTTGCAGGGCGTCACGCGCACCCTGCCGCTCGAGATCTACCTGCAGCGTGAGACCGACCCCGACGCGGCCGTGGCGTTGTCGCTCGTGCTCGTCGTCGTGGCGGTCGTCGTCGTCGCGCTCGCGCACCAGGCCGGGCAGGCGGGCGATCCGGCCCTCCGGCCGCAGGCCCGGCAGCTCCCGGCCCTCCGGCCGCAGGCCACGAGGAGGCGCGGGTCGTGACCCTCGAGTTCGCCGCCGTCGTCGAGTCCCGCGGCTTCGACGTGCAGCTGACCGTGGCCGAGGGGGAGACCCTGGCCGTCCTCGGTCCGAACGGTGCCGGCAAGTCGACGCTCCTGGCCCTGATCGCCGGCCTGCTGCGACCAGACCACGGCACGGCCCGCCTGGGCGGCCGCGTGCTGTTCGACGTCGACGTCCGCGGGCGCGGCCCCGCGCTGCGACCGCACGAGCGCGGCGTCTCGATGCTCGCGCAGGACGCCCTGCTCTTCCCCCACCTCAGCGCCCTCGACAACGTCGCGTTCGGCCCGCGCAGTGCCGGGGTGACGCGTCGCGAGGCCGGCCGGCGAGCCGACGACTGGCTCGCGCGGGTCGACGCCACGGCCCTCGCCGGTCGTCGGCCGGCGCAGCTCTCGGGCGGTCAGGCGCAGCGCATCGCCGTCGCCCGCGCCCTGGCGGCCGACCCCGACCTGCTCTTGCTCGACGAGCCGATGGCCGCCCTCGACGTGTCGGTCGCGCCCGCCCTGCGACGGACGCTGCGCGACGTCCTCGCCGATCGCACGGCCATCGTCGTCACGCACGACGTCCTCGACGCCTTCACGCTGGCCGACCGCGTCGTCGTGCTCGAGGGCGGCCGCGTCGTCGACGCCGGCCCCACCCGCGCCGTGCTCGAACGCCCCACCACGCCGTTCGCCGCCGGGCTCGCGGCACTGAACCTGCTGACCGGCACGGCGGTCAGTGGTGACGGCGGAGTCCGGCTCGCCGACGGAGCGGTCGTGGAGGCCCGCTCCACCGACGGGCTCGTCGCGGGTGCGGCCGCGGCGGTGGCGGTCCGGCCGAGTGCCGTGCGGGTGACCACGGGAGGGGTCGCGGGCCTGGGGTCGACCGCGAACGTCCTCGACGTGGTCGTCACCGACCTCGAACCCCGAGGCGACCTCGTCCGCGTCCGCGCGGGCGACGTGTCGGCCGACGTCCCGCCGGGCGTCGTCGCCGCCCTCGACCTCGCGCCGGGCACCCCGGTCCGTTTCTCGTTCGACCCCGACGATGCCGTCGCCTACCCCCTCTGAGGGCAGGCCTGGGGCCGCACGGCCCGCCGCCGAGGCGTCAGGCGCGTTCCGTCGGCGACCGTGACCCGCGCCTCCGGCCGGCGAGCGCGCGCAAGCGCCGCAGGTCGTCGTCGACCCCGTCGAGCAGCCGGTCCGTGAACCCGGGCCCTGCCCGCCACAACGTCACGATCAGGATCACCAGCACGGCCGCGGCGAGCGACGACCGCTGCAGGGCCGCGCTCGGTTCGAGCTGACGCACGAGCAGCGCGAGCGGGATCGCCAGCCACTCGACCCGCCCGGTCAGCGCGACGAACGGCACCAGCAGCAGGGCGTACCAGGGGTAGCGCGGGCTGACGGCGACGAGCGTCACGCCGATCATCACGAGCTGCCCCAGCCACGGGTCGTGCGACGGGGTCTTGACCCAGACCAGCACGGCCGTCACCCCGACGATCAGCACGGCGGCGGGCGTCGTCCAGGCCCCGGGCAGGAACGCCGACAAGAACACGAACCGCGAACCGTCCTCGTAACCTTCTTCGGTCAGGTAGCCCGGCAGGTACCCGAGCACCTGCCAGCCGGTCGTGGCCACGTACGGCACGTAGAGCACGGCGAAGGTGACGACGGAGGCGCTGATGACCTTCCAGGGCTGCCCGCGCAGCAGGGCGGGCGCCGCGATCACCGGGATGAGCTTGGTCGCGATCGCGGCCCCGAGCGCGATGCCACCGCGCCAGCGTCGGCCGGTCGCGACGAGCAGGGAGGCCGCCACGACGAGCACGGCGCCCAGCAGGTCGACGTGCGAGTTCGTGATGCCCTCGCCGACCACGAGCGGGCACCAGCCCCAGAGCGCCGCCCAGCGCGGGTCGAGGCCTCGACGGCGCAGGGTGGCCAGCAGGGCGACGGTCGTGCCGAGCACGAGCACGAAGCCGGTGGCCTGCAGCGGGAAGAACCCCGCGTCCGGGCCGACGACCGCCGACACCGCCCAGAAGTACAGCTCGGCCATCGGGGGGTAGATGGTCGGCACGTCGGGCCGGTTGATCAGGGTGCAGACGACGTCGCCGGTCTGGCTGTCGTACGCGCGGTGCACCTGGCGGTCGGGCTCGCCGCAGCGCTCGCCGATCGTGCCGTCGTCGCGGGTGAACGGCGTCGACTCGGGGAAGATCCACGCCGGCCGCAGGTCGCGCAGCTCGCCTGCGTCGGGCGTGTACTCGTAGGGCGAGACGCCGGCGGTCTGCACGATGCCGTCCCAGGCGTAGCGTGCCGGGTCGGTGCTCGTGTTGGGCACGCCGGTCAGGCCCGCTCCGCCGACGAGGGCCGTGCCCGCGATCACGAGGGCCGTGACGTGTCGCACGGGCACCCGGCGCAGCAGCACGACGGCCAGGGCGAAGAGGGCCCAGCAGATGCCGGTCCAGACGACGAAGTCGGTCCGCAGCTCTTTCATCAAGAAGCCGACGTTCACGACGCCCCACGCGACGGCCGCGGCCAATCCGAGGACGGCCACGGCCGCGAACACAGTACGCACGTGACCAGTGTGGCGGAATCCGCCGGTGCAGTCCCCGAGTCGCGGCATATCTGAAATGATGCAGCCATGAGACGACTCCTGCACGACGCGCGACGAGCGGTCTCGTCTCCGACGCGCAACGCACGGTCGGCGACCGTCTTCGGTCGCCTGCTCGGCCTCGCGTTCGTGATCTGCCTGCTGACGGGCCTCTACAGCCACTTCCTCCAAGAGCCGCTCGGGTGGATGCGCTTCCCGACGAGCCCGGTGTGGCTCTACCAGGTCAGCCAGGGCGTCCACATCACGGCCGGCATCGCCTGCATCCCCCTGCTGCTCGCCAAGCTGCACTCGGTCTTCCCGCAGCTCTTCCAGCACCCGCCGATCAAGCACCCGATCGACGTCCTCGAGCGCGCCTCCATCGCCCTGTTCGTCGCGACCTCGATCCTGCAGCTCGTCACCGGGCTGCTGAACACCTACCAGTACTACCCCTGGCCGTTCCCGTTCAAGCAGGTGCACTTCGCCCTGTCGTTCGTCATCATCGGGTCGCTGGCCGTGCACATCGCCGTCAAGCTGCCGCTGATCACCCGCTATTGGCGGGCCCGCGACAGCTACGACGCCGACGGGCGCTTCGTCGAGCCGTCGGCCGAACTCGACGCGGCCCGCGCCTCGTTCGTCGCCGAGACCGAGGCGACGGCCGAGCTCGCCCGGTTCCGTGCCGAGCGCGACGCCGACGCGACGCGACGCGACCGCGACCCGCACGCCGCGCCTCCTGCCCCCGCTCGCGGCCTCACCGGCCGCGTCATGCACTGGATCGACACCGCCCACGAGGTCGATCGCGAACCGGGCCGTGCCCGGGTGTCGCGTCGGGGCTTCTTCACCGCCGTCGGGGTCGCCACCGGCGGGGTGGTCGTCCTCACTGCCGGGCAGTCGTTCACCCCGCTGGCCCCCCTCAACGCCTTCGCGCCCCGGCAGCGCGGCCTCGGCCCGAACGACCTGCCGATCAACCGGACGGCCGCGGCCGCCCAGGTGCTCGAGACGGCGATGGACCCCGACTGGCGCCTCGACGTCGTGGTCGGCGGCGTCGCCACCGCGTTCACCCTCGACACGCTGCGCGGGTTCGACGGTGCCGACGAACGCCTGCCGATCGCCTGCGTCGAGGGGTGGAGCCAGACCGGCGCCTGGCGGGGGGTGCGCCTCGTCGACCTGCTGGCCGCGGCCGGCGCCCCGACCGACCGTCGCCTGCGACTGACCAGCCTCGAGAAGAAGGGCGGCTATCGCGTGACCGAGATGGGCCCCGAGTACGCCTCCGACCCCCGCACCCTCGTCGCCCTCGAGCTGAACGGCGAGCCGCTCAGCATCGACCACGGCTACCCGGCGCGCATGATCGCCCCGGGCCGTCCCGGCGTCCTGCAGACGAAGTGGCTCAGCTCGATCGAGGTGCTCTCGTGACCGCGCGCGTCCCGGCGACGACCGCGAGCGCAGGAGGCGCGGGCACGTCGCGCTCCGTCCGCGTCGTCCGCGGGGTGCTGGTCGCCCTCGGCGTCGGCCTGATGGGCCTCGGCGGCTGGGTCCTCACCGACACCGTCAACCCGAACCGCTACGGGGGTCTGCTGATCTGGCTGATCGGTTCGGTCGTCCTGCACGACGCCGTGCTCGCGCCGGTCGTGGCCGCGGTCTCGCTCGTCGTGCGACGGACCGGCCGGCGCGTGCGTCCGGCCGTCCTCTGGATCGTGCAGGGCGCCGTCGTCGTCGGCGCGATCTTCTCGCTGGTCGTCGTGCCCGAGATCGTCGCGAAGGCGAAGGGGCCGAAGAACGACACGGTGCTGCCGTTCGACTACGGCGTGCGCCTCGGGGTGCTCTGGCTCGTGATCGCGCTGGCGACCGCCGCCGTGGTGGCGCTCTACCTGGCGCGCAGCCGGCAGAAGGTGCGCCCGTCGACCGACCAGGTCTGAGCGACCCGCAGGCCCGAGCGTCGGGCGTGGCGGTGCAGGGCCTCGCGGCCGACCTCGGCCCAGGGGAAGGTCGCGCTCGCGTGCCCCAGGTCGTCGACCACGTGGGCCTCGTAGCTGTCGTCGAGCGAGGCGTCGGGGGCGGTCTCGACGACGACCGAGCCGGTCGCCGTCAAGATCTCGGCACAGCGCGTGAGCAGGGCCGTCGGGTCTCCGCCGATGCCGACGTTGCCGTCGAGCAGCAGGGCGAGGTTCCACTCGCCCTCGCGGGGCAGCGGGTCGAAGACCGAGCCGCCGGCCACGGGGAGGCCGGCCTCGCGGGCCATCGCCACGGCCGTCGGCGAGACGTCAAGCCCGAGCACCGTCAGGCCCCGGTCGACGGCGGCCCGCACCATGCGGGCGGGCCCGCAGCCGATGTCGAGCACCGGGCCCGTCTCGGCGTCGAGGGTCGTCAGATCGGCGGCGTCGGCGTCGGCGCTCCACCGGGCCACGTCGAACGGCTCGTCGGCGTCGCGGTCGCGGGCGGTGGGGGGCGACGCGGGGCGCCCGACGGCGCCCGCCGCGCGGACGAGCTGCAGCAGGCCCTCGTGACGCAGGGCGCGCGCGTACGGCTCCGCGCCTCCTGAACCGAAGGTGGCGGGCTGTTCGGGGGCGATGGTCATGAGGTGACCCCTTCTGTGGCGGGATCGGTCGTTCGGGTGACGCCGTTCGTGGTGGTCGTGTGGGTGGTCGCGTTCTCGTCGGCGGACTCGGCGTCGCGCAGGGCCGAGGCGAACCTGCTGCCCGGCGCGGCCGCGGCCACGAGGCGGGCGTCGTCGATGGTGTCGACGTCGACGAGCTCGGGCAGCTTGCGGACGGTGAGACCGGCGTCGGCGAGCCGACGCAGCTGGTGCGCGCCGGTGTCGTCACGCGACATCGGCACGCCTCGCAGCAGGTCTCCCGTCGGACGGGCGAGGCCGAGGGCCCAGAACCCGCCGTCGTTCGCCGGGCCGAACCAGGCGTCGACGTCGTCGGTCCACTCGGCGAAGACGGGCCGGAGGGCCTCGACGGTCACCTGCGGGGTGTCCATGCCGATGAGCACGGTCTTGCCGTCGACCTCGTCGAAGAGGGCGCCGAGTCGCGCGTCGAGGTCGCCACCGATCTGAGGGATCACATCGAAGTCTTCGGAGCCGACGGGCCGACGGTTGCCGTCGAACAACAGGACGCGTCGCGTGGCCGGCAGTCGACGGGCGACGTCGAGGGTGTCCTGGACGGCCGCGGCCGCGACGTCGGCGGCCTGTTCGAGACTGAGGGGCGGGTGCAGCCGGGTCTTCACCTTGCCCGGGATCGTCTCTTTCGCGATCACCACGAGCGTCGTCATCGGCCCGCCTCCCGCAGCAGTCGTGACATGTCGTTGACGGCCACCCAGGTGCCTCGGATCGTGCCGGTCACCTTGCTGCGACCGACGCGCGGCGAGTACGGGGCGTCCTGCTCGACGATGCGCCAGTCGGCCTCGCTGGCGCGCAGCACCATCTCGAGCGGGTAGCCGCTGCGACGGTCCTTCAGGTCGAGGTCGAGCAGGGCCTGACGGCGGGCGACGCGCATCGGGCCGAGGTCGTGCAAGGCGACCCCGCTCGCGCGGCGCATGAGGTGCGACAGGGCGAGGTTCGCCAGCCGGGCGTGCACCGGCCAGGCCCCCCGGGTCGTCGGACGCCGACGACCGAGCACGAGGTCGGCGTCACCGGCCATGACGGGCGCCGCGAGCGCGACGAGGTCGGCGGGGTCCATCGACGCGTCCGCGTCGCAGAACGCGACGTAGGGCGCGGTGGCCGCCTCGAGGCCGGCGTGGGCGGCGCTGCCGAAGCCGCGCCGCGCCTCCTGGACGACGGTCGCACCGTGCGCGGCGGCGACGCTGGCCGAGTCGTCGGTCGAACCGTTGTCGACGACGATCGCGTGCCAGCCCTCTGGCAGCCTCCCGAGCACCCAGGGCAACGCGCCTTCTTCGTCGAGACACGGAAGCACGACGTCTACCAAGGGATTGCTCATCCTCTCGACAATACGGATGCGATCCCATGAGAGTGATGGGAGCGGGTGGTCCGCGCCCCGAACGGGGGGAGTGCTGTCATTCTGCTAGCGTCGGTGTTCGGAGGTGGCCAGGATGGCGACGTTGACGGTGCGGGGTCTCGATCCCGAGGTGATCGAGCGGCTCAAGGCCCTGAGCGCACGCCACGGGCGGTCGATGGAGGCCGAGGCGCGGCTGATGGTGACGCGACTCGCCCATGGGGCCGATGTGCCGGTCGACGATCCGTCGGCCGTGGCGGCCGTCGGGGCGGCACCGACGCCCGAGAACTGGGTCCACGTCTTCCGCCGCCGGTTGGCGGAGAAAGGCTCCTTCCTCGACGACGAGTTCGTCGAGGGCCTCGACCGCGATCGGCGGGCGCAGGCCCCGGCGAGATCGGCCGATCTCCGGTGATCGTCGTCGACACGAACGTCGTGTCGGAACTCGCGCGTCCCCGTCCCTGCCCCGAAGTGGTGAGCTGGTTCGAGCGGCAACGGCTCGACGGGCTCTACCTGAGCGTCGTCACCGGTGCCGAGATGTTGGCCGGGCTGCTGGCCATGCCCGAGGGCCTCCGCCGTGACCGCGTCGAGGACTGCGTCATCGACATCCTCGAGCACCAGTTCGACGGTCGTGTGCTGGCGTTCGACGCGCACGCGGCGATCGAGTACGCGACGGTGCTGGCGCGGCGCAGGGCCGCCGGTCGACCGATCGCGACGGCCGACGCCATGATCGCGGCACACGCCCTCGTCGGCGGTGCCGCCCTCGCCACGCGCAACACGAGGGATTTCGAGGGCCTCGGTCTCGAGCTCGTCGACCCCTGGGCCCGGTGACCTCGAGGCGGCCGCCGTCCGGCGCTCCGGACGTCGGACGCCCTGCCCGGTCAGCGCCTCGGGTCAGCGCCTCCCGTCAGCGCCTCCCGTCAGCGCCTCCGGTCAGCGGGCGACCGCGGCGCGCAACGGTGCCGTGGCGAACTCGTGCATGCCCTGCTCGAAGCTCACGCTCGGCCGCCAGCCCAGCTCGTCCTGCAACCGGGCCGACGAGGCCGTCACGTGGCGGACGTCGCCCGCCCGGTACTCACCCGTCACGACGGGCGCCGGGCCGCCGGCCTCGCGTGCCAGCGCCTCGGCCATCTCGCCGATCGTGTGCACCGCGCCGCTGCCGACGTTGAACGCCCGGAACGCGTCGGCGGGCTGGTCGGCCGTCCAGTCGAGGGCCGCGAGGTTGGCCGAGGCGATGTCGCGGACGTGCACGAAGTCGCGGCGTTGGGCGCCGTCCTCAAACACGCGCGGTGCCTCGCCGCGTTCGAGCGCCGACCGGAACAGCGAGGCGACGCCCGCGTAGGGCGTGTTCTGCGGCATGCCCGGGCCGTAGACGTTGTGGTAGCGCAGGGCCGCGGCGCGACCGCCGGTGCTGCGCGCCCACGAGGTCGAGAGGTGCTCCTGCGTCAGCTTGGTGATGGCGTAGACGTTGCGCGGGTCGAGCGGGGCCTCCTCGCCGATCAGCTGCGGTTCGAGCAGCTCGCCCGCCTCGTCACGGGGGTCGAAGACGCCCGCGTCGAGGTCGGCGATGCGGCGGGGCGCCGGTCGCTCGGTCGCGCCCGACGAGGTGCGGTAGCTGCCCTCGCCGTAGACGACCATCGACGACGCCACGACGAGCCGGTCGACGCCTGCCCGGTCCATCGCCGCCAGCACGACGGCCGTGCCGAGCTCGTTCGACGAGACGTAGTCGGGCGCGTCCTGGAAGTCCACGCCCAGCCCGACCTTGGCCGCCTGGTGGCAGACCGCGTCGACGCCCACGAGGGCCCGGTCGACCGTCTCGGCGTCGCGGACGTCGCCGTGCACGAAGTCGACGCGAGGGTCGATCGTCGGCTCGCCGCCGTGGACGTCCGGCCGCAGCGAGTCGAGCACGCGCACCCGCCAGCCGCGCTCGAGCGCGAGGTCGACGATCGCCGAGCCGATGAAGCCGGCACCGCCCGTGACGAGCAGCAGGCCGGGGCCCGCGGTCGCGTCGGTGGCTGCGGCTGCGCCGGGGGCCGCGGCCGCGTCGGTGGCGGCGGTCGAGGAGGCGCGGGTCGCGCTCACAGCGCGGCCCTCCGCCCCGAGACGGGCCGGGCGAGCACCTCGGCCACCGCCTCGGGCGACATCAGCTCGCGCGGGGCGTAGTCGTCCGGCATCGCGGCGACGATCGACTCGATGGCCGCGACGATGCGCGGCTGGGCGGCGGCGAGTCGCTCGAAGACGAGCGAGGCGCTGACGGCGTCGGCGTCGGGGGCGTCGCCCTCGGTCGGCGCGAGGCCGGCGTCGCTGTCGGTCACGTACGAGAGGTTGACGGCCCCCATGCCGAGTTCGAGGGTGAGCGGGATCTCGGGGTACATCGTCATGTTGACCGTGTGGGCCCCGGCGGCCCGGAACCAGAGCGACTCGGCCCGGGTCGAGAAGCGCGGCCCCTGGATCACGACGCAGGTGCCGGTCGCGGCGAACGGCTCGCCCTGGGCCTCGAGGGCCTCGATCGCGGCGGCCCGCAGCACCGGGTCGAACGGGTCGGCGGCGATCAGGTGCTGCACCTGGCCCTCGACGTCGAAGAAGGTGTCGCGACGCCCCCAGGTGCGGTCGACGAACTGGTCGGTGACGACCATCGTGCCCGGGGCGACGTCGGGGCTGACCCCGCCGACCGCCGACGACGACACGATCGCCTTCGCGCCGAGCGACGCCAGGGCCCAGACGTTCGCCCGGTAGTCGATCAGGTGCGGCGCGACCGCGTGGCCCGCGCCGTGCCGGGTCAGGAACGCCACGCGCTTGCCGCCCAGCTCGCCGATCGTCACCTCGCTCGAGGTCGGGCCGTAGGGCGTCTCGACGACGTGCCGGGTCGCCTCGCCCTCGGCGAAGAGCGAGTAGAGCCCCGAGCCGCCGATGACGGCGACGTCGACGCGGGGCGGCCCCGAGGAGGCGCGGGTCGGCGGTGGGGCGGTGGTCTCGGTCGCTGGGTCGGTCACCCCCGATACGCTACTGACCATCGCCCGAGAGGAACCGCGTGCGCACCATCGAGACCCACCTCGCCGAGGTCACGGCGCTCGTCGAGGCCGCCGTCCGGTCACGACCCGTCGAACCCCTCGTCGTCACGCCCGAGGCGCTCGCGGCCCGGCCCGACCGCTACCGCGACCGCGTGCTCGCCGCCGACGTCGTCGCCCCGATCGACCTGCCGCCGTTCGCCAACTCGCAGATGGACGGTTACGCCGTCTCGACCACCGGGCTCGACCCGTCGGGCCCCACCGCTCTCCGGGTCGCGGAGCGCATCCCCGCCGGGCGGGCGGCCCCCGACCTCCTCCCCGGTGCCGCGGCCCCGATCATGACCGGCGCCGCCGTCCCCGTCGGGGCCGACGCGATCGTGCCGATCGAGAAGGTCACCCCCGACTCGTTCCCGCCCGCCGGGGTCGACGCCGTCGTCGAGGTGCCCGCCGGCGTGGTCGCCGGCGCCTTCGTCCGCGACGCGGGCAGCGACGTCGCCGCCGGTTCGGTGCTCTTCGCGGCCGGGACGCGACTGACGTCCGCCCGGTGGGGGGTGCTCGCCGCCTCCGGGCTCGACGCGGTCGAGGTGCGCAGCCGCCCGCGCCTCCTGCTCGTGTCGACCGGTGAAGAGCTCGCCGCGCCCGGCGCCCCGCTCGGGCCCGGCCAGATCCACGACGCGAACGGGGCCGCCCTCGCCGCCGCGCTCGCCGAGGTCGGCGTCGACGTCACGGTCGCCCGGGTGACCGACGACGCGGCCGCGCTGCTCGCCGTCGTCGCCCGGCACGCCGACGACGTCGACCTCGTGCTGACCAGCGGCGGGGTGAGCGCCGGCGCCTACGAGGTCGTCCGCGACGCGTTCGAGGGCTCGGGCGTCACGTTCGGCTCGGTCGCGATGCAGCCCGGCGGGCCGCAGGGGTGGGGTGCCGTGGGCGTCCACGACCGCGACCTGCCCGTCGTGTGCTTCCCCGGCAACCCGGTCAGCTCGCTCGTGTCGTTCGAGGCCTTCCTCCGGCCCGCCCTGCAGGCCGTCACCGGCGTGGGCACGCCCCGTGCCCGGTGGACCGTCCCCATGGCCCACGCCGCCGACTCGCCGGTCGGCAAGCACCAGCTGCGTCGCGGGCGCGTCGACGTCGACGGCCGCGCCCACCTCGTCGGCGGTCCGAGTTCGCACCTGCTCGCCGCCCACGCCGAGGCCACCGTGCTCGTCTCGATCCCCGTCGGTGTCGACCGCGTCGACGAGGGCGACGAGGTCGAGGTCTGGGCGCTCGACGAGCCCACCCGCCACGAGAAGGCCGACCGATGACCGACACGCCCCCGCCCGACGCCCCGCCCGCCGGCGCCCCGCCCGCCGGCGCCCCGCTCTCCGGCGCCCCGCTCTCCGGCGCCCCGCTCTCCGGTGCCCCGCTCTCGCACGTCCGCGACGACGGCACCGCCCACATGGTCGACGTGACCGGCAAGTCCGAGACGAAGCGCGTCGCGACGGCGCAGGCCGTGCTGACCACCCGGCCCGACGTGATCGCACGGCTGGTCGACGGCTCGCTGCCCAAGGGCGAGGCACTCGGCACCGCCCGCATCGCCGGCATCCTCGCCGCCAAGCAGACCCCGACCCTCATCCCGCTCTGCCACCCCCTGCCGCTCGGCGCGATCACCGTCGACTTCGAGACGGCCGAGGCGCAGGTCACCGTGATCGCGCGCGTCTCGACCCGCGGCGTCACCGGGGTCGAGATGGAGGCCCTGACAGCCGCCTCGGTGGCCGCCCTGACCCTGTTCGACATGATCAAGGCGGTCGACGCGCTCGCGGTGATCGGCGAGATCAAGGTGCTCGACAAGCGGGGCGGCAAGTCGGGGGACTGGTCGCGATGAGCGACGCCACACCCGGGCCGGGCTCCCTCTCGGCCGACGGCTCGACCCCGACGGACGCGCCCGACCGGCGCCGGGCCGTCGTCGTCGTCGCCTCGACCCGCGCGGCCGCCGGCACGGCCGACGACACGACCGGGCCGGTCATCCGCGACTGGTTCGAGGCGCGCGGTTGGCTGGTCGAGGGCCCTGTCGTCGTGGCCGACGGCGAACCCGTCGGTGCGGTGCTCGAGGCCGCACTCGAGTGGGGCGTCGACGCCGTCGTCACCACCGGCGGCACGGGCGTCTCGCCGACCGACGCGACGCCCGAGATGACCCTGCCCCTGCTCGACCGCGAGCTGCCCGGCATCGCCGAAGAGCTCAGGAGGCGCGGCGCGGCCTCGACGCCGCTGGCCGTGCTCTCGAGGGGGCTCGCCGGGGTCGCCGGCACGACCTTCGTCGTCAACCTGCCCGGCTCGCGGGGCGGGGTGCGCGACGGGCTCGCCGTGCTCGACGACGTCCTCGACCACGTGGTCGACCAGCTGCACGGGGTCGACCACGCCCAGAACCGCCACCCGCACCCCGGAGGGGCAGCATGACCTGGAACGACGACCCGACCCACCTGCCCGGCGGAGCCCACGACGGTGCCCCCGGCGGCCCGTCCGACTTCGGGGCGGCGACACCCTCCGGGGCGGCGACACCGGGTGGCGTCGTGCCGGCCGTCGATCGCGTGCTGCTCGCGCGCGTCGTGGACGCGACCGTGTCGGTGGCCGAGTGCTCCGCGCTCGTGACGAGCCGCGCCTCCGGGGCGGTCGTGACGTTCGAGGGGGTCGTCCGCGACCACGACGAGGGGCGCGGGGTCGAGGCGCTGCACTACGAGGCCCACCCGACGGCGACCGACGTGATCCGCGAGGTCGCACTGACCGTGGCCGAGGCGCACCCCGAGGTCGCGATCGCGGTCGAGCACCGGTACGGCGACCTCGTCGTGGGCGACGTCGCGCTGGCCTGCGCCGTGGCGTCGGCCCACCGTGCCGAAGCGTTCGCCGCCTGCGCCGCGCTCGTCGACGAGGTCAAGGCCCGCACCCCGATCTGGAAGCGCCAGGAGTTCACCGACGGCTCGGACGAGTGGGTGGCGTCGCTCGGCTGACGCGCTGCGAGCCACCGAGTCGGGTGCCCAGCCCGGGCCGTCTACGCTTCCTAGGTGGCTCATCTACTCGGCGCAGAAAACCTCCGTCTCGAATTCCCGACCAAGGTCGTCCTCGACGGGGTGACCCTCGGCATCGACGAGGGCTCCCGCATCGGGGTCGTCGGCCGCAACGGCGACGGCAAGTCGACGCTCATGTCGGTGCTCGCCGGCCGGCTCGAACCCGACGACGGTCGCGTGACGACCCGCCGGGGCCTGACCATCGGCATGCTCGACCAGCGCGACGTGCTGCCCGAGGGCGCCACGGTCGGCAGCCTGATCGTCGGCGACCGCGACGAGCACGAGTGGGCCGGCGACGCGCGCATCCGCGACGTCATCTCGGGGCTCGCCACCGACATCCCGTGGGAGGCGCGGGTCGAGGACCTCTCGGGCGGCCAGCGTCGGCGCGTGGCCCTCGCGACCCTGCTGGTCGGCGACTGGGACGTCCTGTTCCTCGACGAGCCCACCAACCACCTCGACGTCGAGGGCGTCGCCTGGCTGGCCCAGCACCTCTCGCGCCGGTGGTCGTCGAACTCGGGTGCGCTCGTGGTCGTGACCCACGACCGGTGGTTCCTCGACGAGGTCTCGACCGACACGTGGGAGGTCCACGACGGCATCGTCGAACCCTTCGAAGGTGGTTACGCGGCGTACGTGCTGCAGCGCGTCGAGCGCGACCGCATGGCGTCGGCCTCCGAGGCGAAGCGCCAGAACCTCATGCGCAAAGAGCTCGCCTGGCTGCGTCGCGGCGCCCCGGCGCGCTCGACCAAGCCCAAGTTCCGCATCGACGCCGCCAACGAGCTGATCGCCGACGAGCCGCCCGTCCGAGACGCCGTGCAGCTGTCGCAGATGGCGACCGCGCGGCTCGGCAAGGACGTCGTCGACCTCGTCGAGGTCGGCGTCTCGTTCGGCGACAAGCGCGTGCTGCAGGGCGTCGAGTGGCGCATCGCCCCGGGGGAGCGCACCGGCGTGCTCGGCGTGAACGGCGCCGGCAAGTCGACGCTGCTCAAGGTCGTCACCGGCGCGATCGCGCCCACCGAGGGCCGGGTCAAGCAGGGCAAGACGGTCAAGTTCGCGATCCTCGACCAGCAGCTCGCCGACCTCCACGAGGTCGCGCACGAGCGGGTGAACGACGTCATCGGGCGGCAGCGCACCTCGTACGTCACGGGCGGCAAAGAGATGACGCCGGGGCAGCTGCTCGAGCGCCTCGGCTTCACCAGCGCCCAGCTGCAGACGCCGATCAAAGACCTGTCCGGTGGGCAGAAGCGTCGCCTGCAGTTCTTGCTGATCCTGCTGAACGAGCCGAACGTGCTCATCCTCGACGAGCCCACCAACGACCTCGACACCGACATGCTCGCCGCGATGGAGGACCTCCTCGACGGCTGGCCGGGCACCCTGCTCGTCGTGTCGCACGACCGGTACCTGCTCGAGCGCGTCACCGACCAGCAGTACGCCGTGCTCGAGGGGCGCTTCCGCCACCTGCCCGGCGGCGTCGACCAGTACCTGCAACTGCGTCGCGAGGCGACCCAGAACCAAGGAGGCGCGACCGACCGCCCGACGGCAGTCCAGGGGGCATCGGCGTCGGTCGCGGCCTCGGCCGCCGCGTCGGGGCTGTCCGGTGCCGAGAAGCGCAACGCCGAGAAGGAGTTGGGGTCGATCGACCGCAAGCTCGCCAAGGCGTCGGGCGAACGCGAGGGCCTGCTCGCGCAGTTCGCCTCGTTCGACCAGTCCGACTTCGACGGCCTCGCGGCCCTGCAGGCGAAGCTGACCGCGCTCGACCACAAGACGGGTGAGCTCGAGGTGCGCTGGCTCGAGCTCAGCGAGCTGCTGGCCTAGCCCGGCCCGGCCCGGCCTGTCCCGGCCCGGCCTGTCCGCTCCGCACCGCGTTTCGTTCACGGCACCCCGTCTAGTCCTGGTGCGGTGCACGAAACGCGGTGCGATGTGTGCCGCCAATCCCCAGCCGTCAGGCGTCAGCCGCCGAGCGTCAGGCTCAGCGTGCGCAACAGGTCGGTCAGCCGGCGACGGTCGTCGTCGCTGAGGTCGCTGAGCAGGGCGTCCTCGGCCGTGACGAGTCGTTCGATGGCGGCGTCGACGGCTCGGCGGCCCTCGATCGTCATCGTGACGAGGATGCCCCGGCCGTCGTTCGGGTCGGTGCGACGCTCGACCAGGTCGCGGCTCACGAGCCGGTCGATGCGGTTGGTCATCGCGCCGCTCGAGACGAGGGTCTGCTGCAGCAGGGTCTTGGGGCTGAGCTGGTACGGCTCGCCGGCCCGGCGCAGGGCCGAGAGCACGTCGAACTCCCACGACTCGAGGTCGCTGGCCTGGAACGCCTCGCGGCGTGCGCGGTCGAGGTGCTTCGAGAGTCGCCCCACGCGCGAGAGCACGTGCAGCGGCGCGAAGTCGAGGTCGGGTCGCTCGTGGCGCCACGCCTCGACGATGCGGTCGACCTCGTCCTGCTCGGGCATCCGCCCATCATGCCCGAGGGTGGGGCCGGACGCGGGAGGCGCGGTGCCGCACCCAGCCTGCCCGCGCCTCCTCGGGGCACCGCGTCCCGGCCACGGTCTGGCAGAATGGTCCGGCGCGCACGCGCGGTCCGCCATGGTGTAACGGCAGCACGACAGCCTTTGGAGCTGTTAGGTCTAGGTTCGAATCCTGGTGGCGGAGCCCCGAGCGACGCAGGCCGCGCCGCTTCGACGGCTCCGTCCCGATCCGACCGCGGCGCCTCGGCGTCCGCCCCACGACGAGGACCCCGCCATGTCGACCACCACCGCCTCCCTCCCACCGCTCGTCCGCGCCGCCCTGCTCGGCGCGCTCAGTGGTTCTCGTTCGGCGACGCCCCTGGCCGTGCTCGCCGTGAACCAGGGCGCCGACGAGGCGCGCGGCTCGTGGCAGCACTGGCGGGCGTTCCGTTCGCCGGTCGGTCGCGCGGTCTTCGTGGCCGCGGGCCTCGGCGAGCTCGTGGGCGACAAGCTGCCCGCGACACCGAGCCGACTCGCTCCGGGGCCCCTCGTCGGGCGCGTCGTCTCGGGCGCCGTGGCGGGCGTCGCGATGGGCGGAACGGGGCGCGGCGGCCGTCCGGTGGCGGGCGCCGTCGCCGGTGCGCTCGGCGCCCTCGTCGGCAGCTGGGCGTTCGCCGGGGCACGCAAGGCCCTCGTCGAGAAGACCGGCCTGCCCGACGTGGTCGTCGCCCTCGCCGAGGACGCTGTCGCGGTCGGCGGTTCGGTCGCCGTCGTCCGGTCGCGCTGAGTCGACTCGTCCCCAGGCGCGACGTCCCCTGGTGAAGTCCCCACGCCGGGCCGGTGTCCCGCGGGCCCGCCACCTCCCGTGGGAGGATCGGCGGAGATCACGCGCCACCCCTCACCAAGGAGCACCATGCCCGAACGTCAGCTCGCCGTCGTCGTCCTCGCCGCAGGGCAGGGCACCCGCATGAAGTCCTCGACCCCGAAGGTGCTGCACCGGCTGGCCGGGTTGCCGCTGATCCAGCACGTGCTCGAGACCGCCGGCGCGCTGCAGCCCGACCACCTCGTCACCGTGGTGCGGCACGAACGCGACCTCGTCGTGGCGAGCGTCCTCGACACCGCC
The DNA here is from genome assembly GCF_015350895.1 of Frigoribacterium sp. VKM Ac-1396. Taxonomy (NCBI): domain Bacteria; kingdom Bacillati; phylum Actinomycetota; class Actinomycetes; order Micrococcales; family Microbacteriaceae; genus Frigoribacterium; species Frigoribacterium sp. VKM Ac-1396. The sequence continues at coordinate 671,823 of NZ_JADKSD010000002.1, forward strand.
CCGCACGCGCTCGTCGTCGACCAGGACGACGTGCCCGGTACGGGCCGCGCCGTCGAACAGGCCGTGGAGGCGCTGCCCGCCGAGTTCACCGGCGACGTCGTCGTCGTCAGCGCCGACGTGCCCTTCCTCGACCACGCGACGCTCGAGGCCCTGCTCGACCAGCACCGGTCCGCGTCCGCTTCGGCCACGCTGCTCAGCGCCGTGCTGCCCGACGCCACCGGGTACGGGCGGGTCGTCCGCCGCGACTCGGGCGACGTCGACCGCATCGTCGAGCACAAGGACGCCACCGACGACGAGCGTGCCGTGCGCGAGATCAACTCGGGCACCTACGCCTTCACGGTCGCCGCCCTGCGCACCCACCTGCCGCGCATCGGGTCGGCCAACGCCCAGAACGAGAAGTACGTCACCGACATGGTGGGCCTGTTGACCGGGGCCGGTGAGGTCGTCGGCGCCCGGGCCATCGACGAGACCTGGCGCCTCGAGGGCATCAACGACCGCGTCCAGCTCGCCGCCGCGGCCCGTCGGCTCAACGACCGCATCGTCGAGCACTGGCAGCGCGAGGGGGTCTCGATCGTCGATCCGCAGACCACCTGGATCGACCGCGACGTCTCGCTCAGCCCCGACGTCGAACTGCTGCCCGGCACGCAGCTGCGCGGTGCGACGTACGTGGCCGCGGGCGCGGTCGTCGGCCCCGACACCACCCTCGTCGACACCGAGGTCGGCGAGGGGGCGACGGTGAAGCGGACCGACGCCACCCTCGCGGTGATCGGTGCCCGCGCCTCCGTGGGGCCGTTCGCGTACCTGCGGCCGAACACGCTGCTCTCGGCCGACGGCAAGATCGGCACCTTCGTCGAGACGAAGAACGTGCAGATCGGCGAGGGCTCGAAGGTGCCGCACCTCAGCTACGTCGGCGACACCGAGGTGGGCGAGGGGTCGAACATCGGCGCCGGCACCATCACGGCCAACTACGACGGCGTGCACAAGCACCGCACCGAGGTCGGGTCGCACGTCCGCACCGGGTCGCACAACGTCTTCGTCGCCCCCGTTAGGATTGGCGACGGAGCGTACACAGGCGCCGGCACCATCGTCCGCAAAGACGTGCCGGCCGGTGCCCTGGCCTTGAGCATCGCTCCACAGCGCAATGCGAGCGGATGGGTCGAGGCGAACCGCCCCGGCTCGGCGGCTGCCGAGGCCGCCGCTCGCGCCGAACGAACGACCGACTGAACCCGGTCGGGTTGGCCCCTCGGGGCCGGAGAGCGAGTGACGTGTCCGGAATCAAGATCACCGGCGAGAACCGACTCGTCCTGATCTCGGGGCGTGCGCACCCCGAACTGGCCAACCAGATCGCCGCCGAGCTCGGCAGCGAGTTGATCCCGACCGACGCCCGCACCTTCGCCAACGGCGAGCTCTACGCGCGGTTCGACGAGAGCGTCCGCGGCTCCGACGCGTTCGTCATCCAGTCGCACTCGGCCCCCATCAACGAGTGGTTGATGGAGCAGCTGATCATGGTCGACGCGCTCAAGCGTGCGTCGGCCAAGCGCATCACCGTCGTCGCGCCGTTCTACCCGTACGCCCGCCAAGACAAGAAGGGTCGCGGTCGCGAGCCGATCTCGGCCCGCCTGGTCGCCGATCTCTTCAAGGCCGCCGGCGCCCACCGCATCATGAGCGTCGACCTGCACGCCCCGCAGATCCAGGGCTTCTTCGACGGCCCGGTCGACCACCTCTTCGCGATGCCCGTGCTGCTCGAGCACTTCCGCGCCAAGCTCGACAACACGACCCTGACCGTCGTCTCGCCCGACATGGGCCGCGTCCGCGTGGCCGACATCTGGAGCGAGAAGCTCGACGCCCCCCTGGCGATCATCCACAAGCGTCGCGACCCGCTCGTGCCGAACCAGGTCACCGTGCACGAGATCGTCGGCGACGTCTCGGGCCGCGTCTGCCTGCTCGTCGACGACCTCATCGACACCGGTCGCACCATCGTCAAGGCCGCCGAGGCGCTCAAGGCGAGTGGCGCGATCGGCGTCGTCGTCGCGGCCACCCACGCGGTGTTCAGCGACCCGGCTCCCGAGATCCTCAACAGCGACTTCATCGACTCGGTGGTCGTCACCGACACGCTGCCGCTCACCGAGCACCAGAAGTTCGACAAGCTCGAGATCCTCCCGATCGCCCCGCTCATCGCCCGCGCCATCCACGAGGTCTTCGACAACGGCTCGGTCACCTCGATGTTCGACGGCGCCGCCTGACCCAGCCCCTCCCGGCCCTCCGCCGCCCGACCCCGCCGCTCCCTGCCGTCCGGCGCCTGCCCCCGCCGCTCCCGGCCGTCCGGCGCCTGACCCCGCCGCTCCCGGCCTCGTCCCTTCCTGCGGTCGGCAACTCAGGAAATCTGTTGCCTCGCGCCTCCTTGCGGGCGGTTAAAGCTGCCGTTCTCCGGAGTTGCCGCTCACGCGGGCCCGGCTCGGTGTCAGCCGCACGGGCACGCGTCGTCGTCCACTCTCCATCCGCCTGGCCTCGCTCCCGCCCGGCCCGTTTTCTACCCGATCGCTGTTTCCTCGGCCTCACCTGCCCCTGGAGGTCGGTAAGTCAGGAGATCTGCTGCCTCGCGCCTCCTGCGAGCCGTTCTGACCGCCGTTCTCCTGAGTTGCCGCCGTGCGGGCGCTGCGACGGGCAGCGGAGCGTGCGCAGGTGTCCGCCACACTTGCAACCCGTCCGGTCGTGCTCCCGCGGGCGCAGCCTGCCCCCTGCGGTCGGTAAGTCAGGAGATCTGCTGCCTCGCGCCTCCTACGAGCCGTTCTGACCACCGTTTTCCTGAGTTGCCGCCGTGCGGGGCGCGGCGACGGGCAACGGAACGTGTGCACGTGTGCGCTGCACTTGCACCCGTCCGGTCGTGCTCCCGCCGGCGCAGCCTGCCCCCTGCGGTCGGCAAGTCAGGAAATGTGCTGCCTCGCGCCTCCTACGAGCCGTTCTGACCACCGTTCTCCTGAGTTGCCGCCGTCGTGGCACAACACGCCAGAGCAGAGCAGAGCAGAGCAGAGCAGAGCAGAGCAGAGCAGAGCAGAGCAGAGCAGAGCAGAGCAGAGCAGAGCAGAGCCGAGCAGAGCAGAGCAGAGCCACGTCGAACGGGCGCGCTCGCCGACATGGACCGCCCGAGGGCGGCACGTCGACGGGCGCGCCCGTCGGGACCCGGGAGGCGCGGCGAGCGCTCCGGGGGAGTGCGTCAGTGGGTCGACGGCTCCGTCTCGATCTCGGAGCGGTCCCCGGACCACAGGGTGTGGAACGTGCCCTCGTCGTCGACGCGCTGGTAGGTGTGTGCTCCGAAGAAGTCGCGCTGACCCTGGATGAGCGAGGCGGGCAGACGTTCGGACGCGAGCGAGTCGTAGTACGACAGCGCCGAGGCGAACCCGGGGACGGGGATGCCCGAGAGCGCCGCCTTGGCGACGATGCGACGCCAGGCGTCCTCGCCGTCGCGGACCGCCGCCGCGAAGTAGTCGTCCTCGAGCAGGGTCGCGATCGTCGCGTCCTTCTCGTAGGCGTCGACGATGCGGTTGAGGAACTGCGCGCGGATGATGCAGCCGCCCCGCCAGATCTTGGCGATGGCGCCCTTGTCGATGTCCCAGTCGTACTCGTCGGCGCCGGCGATGATCGCGTCGAAGCCTTGGGCGTAGGCCACGATCTTCGAGGCGTAGAGCGCCTTCTGCACGTCGTCCTCGAAGCCGTCACCGGCCTCCTGGATCTCGGGTCGACCTTCGAGGGTCTTCTGCACGGCTGCGCGCTGGGTCGGCTTCGACGACACGGCGCGGGCGAAGACGGCCTCGGCGATGCCGCCGACGGGCACGCCCAGTCCGACGCTGTTCTGCACCGTCCACACCCCGGTGCCCTTCGAGCCGGCCTGGTCGACGATCGAGTCGACGAGCGGTCCGCCGGTCTTGGCGTCGGTCTGACGGAGCACCTCGGCCGTGATCTCGATCAGGTACGACTCGAGCTCGCCCTTGTTCCACTCCTCGAAGACCGAGGCGATGGCGGCGGGCTCGTGGCCACCGACCCGACGCAGCAGGTCGTACGACTCGGCGATCAACTGCATGTCGGCGTACTCGATGCCGTTGTGGATCATCTTGACGAAGTGACCTGCGCCGTCGGCACCGACGTGCGTCACGCAGGGCTCGCCCTCGGCGACCGCGGCGATCGACGCCAGGATCGGGCCGAGCGTCTCGTAGGCCTCCTTCGAGCCGCCGGGCATGATCGACGGGCCCTTCAGCGCACCCTCTTCACCGCCCGAGATGCCGGCCCCGACGAAGTTGAGGCCGCGCTCCTTGAGGGCGGCCTCGCGGCGACGGGTGTCCTGGAAGTTCGCGTTGCCGCCGTCGACGATGATGTCGCCCTCGTCGAACGCGTCGGCGAGCTGGTCGATCACGGCGTCGGTGCCGCGTCCGGCCTGCACCATGATGATCGCGGTCCGCGGCTTCTGCAGTGAGGCCGCGAAGTCCTCGATCGACTTCGACGGGATGAAGCCCGCGTCGCCGTGCTCGTCCATCAGGGTGTCGGTGCGCTCGGGCGAGCGGTTGTAGACCGCGACGGTGTTGCCCTCGCGGCTGGCCAGGTTGCGTGCCAGGTTCGAGCCCATGACGGCCAGGCCGACGACTCCGATGTTTGCCTGTGGTCCTCCGTGTTCAGCCACGGTGCCTCCTTGTCGGTAGGGAACGGACCGACCATATGCCGCCCGGCCCGACGACCGTCCAGGTGGGGCGTCGGGGGTCCTGGGTAGGGTCGGAGGGACGCCCGCCCGCACCGCGACCCGCCCCGAGACGACCCGAGGACCCCGTGACCGAAGAAGCCCCTTTCCCACCCGTCGTCGTGATGGGGGTGTCCGGCTCGGGCAAGTCGACCGTGGGCGAACTCTTGTCCGAGACCCTGGGCGTGCCCTTCGTCGACGCGGACGACCTGCACCCCGAGGCCAACCGGCTCAAGATGGCCGAGGGGCACCCGCTCGACGATGACGACCGCTGGCCGTGGTTGCGCATCGTCGCCGACCGCATCGCCGCGGCGGGCGACGACTCGGTCGTGGTGGCGTGCTCGTCGCTGAAGAAGGCGTACCGCGACGTCCTGCGCGAGGGCGACCCGCGCCTCCGGTTCGTCCACCTGACGGGCGTCCGCGACCTCGTCGCGCGCCGGCAGCGAGAGCGAAAGGGGCACTTCATGCCCGCGGGCCTGATGGAGTCGCAGTTCGCGACCCTCGAGCCGTTGACCGACGACGAGGCCGGGTTCGAGGTCGACGTCCGGCCCGGGCCCGACGACGTCGTCGCGGCCGTCGTGGCCCACCTCCGGGCCGTGCGGCGCGGCGAGCTCGAGCACTGACCGGGGCGCCCTCGCGGGCGGTCGAGCCCAGGAGGCGCGGGTTGGCGACACGCCCGGCCGACGTGTAACCTGGGCAGCTGAACCTCGGCGAGGGGTGCTCCGGCACCCGTGATCGACGCGGTAGGCAGGCGCTCGGTGCTCAGGCACCACTCGTGCAGCGGTGGTCGTCCTTCGGGCGGCGCCCCTCGGGTTGCGGGTCCTTCCTCACGCGATTCGCGTTCGAGTTGACACCGACCACACACCCCGGGCCCTCGCGGGCCCCTGCAAGGAGACGACATGTCCGACCAGAACACCCTCAGCGCCCTCGTGCGCACCAGCTTCGGCAAGGGCGCTGCCCGCAAGATCCGCGCGAAGGACCAGATCCCCGCGGTCATCTACGGCCACGGCACCGACCCCCAGCACGTCACTCTGCCCGGCCATGAGACGATGCTCATCACGCGTCGTGCCAACGCCGTCATCACGCTCGACATCGAGGGCACGAACCAGCTCGCCCTCGTGAAGGACATCCAGCGCGACCCGGTCAAGCAGACCATCGAGCACATCGACCTCATCGTCGTCCGCCAGGGCGAGAAGGTGACCGTCCAGGTCCCCGTGCACATCGAGGGCGAGTCGGCTCCCGGCACGATCCACGTCGTCGAGCTCAACGTCGTCGAGCTCGAGGTCGAGGCCACGCACATCCCCCAGAACGTCGTCGTCTCGATCGAGGGCCTCGAAGAGGGCGCGCAGGTCTCCGCCGCCGACCTCATGCTGCCCAAGGGCGCGACCCTGGTCAGCGAGCCCGAGACCCTCGTGCTCGCCGTCTCGGTGCCCCAGCTCGACCTCACGACCGACGCCGTCTCGGACGAGGACGGCGAAGCCGCCGAGGCCGAGGGCGACGTCGAGTCCATCGAGGACGAAGAGCGCTCCGAGTAACTCGGCACACCCCGAACACCCTGCCGGCGCAGACCCACTGAGAGAACGACGACCACGACGATGGCACTCGACGACCAGTGGCTCGTGGTCGGGCTCGGCAACCCCGGGCCCGGCTACGCCGGCAACAGGCACAACGTCGGGCAGATGGTGCTGGCCGAACTGGCCGACCGTCTCTCCGCCGGCTTCAAGAACCACCGCACGAACGCGACGGTCGCCGAGGGGCGCACCGCCCCCGGCGGCCCTCGCTTCGTGCTGGCCAAGCCCGCCACCTTCATGAACGTCTCGGGCGGCCCGACGCAGGCGTTGCTGCGCTACTACGACCTCGACGTCTCGCGGCTGATCGTCGTCCACGACGAGCTCGACATCGACTTCGACGTCGTCCGGCTGAAGCACGGCGGCGGCCACGGTGGTCACAACGGCATCCGCGACATCATCGCCGCGACCAGCTCGAACGAGTTCACCCGGGTGCGGGTCGGCATCGGCCGTCCCCCCGGCCGCCAGCCCGCCGCCGACTTCGTCCTCAAGGACTTCTCTTCCACCGAACGCAAAGAGCTACCGTTCCTGATCGGCGACGCAGCCGACGCGGTCGAGATGATCGCCACCGACGGGCTGACGGCGGCGCAGCTCAAGTTCCACACCGCCAAGAGCTGAGCAGACCCCTCACCTCGACGGGCCGTCGCCGGGTGTCGCCGTCAGCGAACCCCGGCCACGGTGTCGGTGGTGCCGCGTAACATCGTGCGGGTGATACTCGCGGGCTTGATCAAGGCGCTCTCGCGCGCCTCCACGTTCTCCGGCGCCCTCGACCGGGCCGCACGCAGCACCGACTTCTCGGTGGTCGACGGCCTCCGCGTGCCGCTGCTGGCAGGTCTGCTCGATCGTCGCGAGGGGCCGCAGGCCATGCTCGTCGTGACGGCGACCGGTCGCGAGTCCGAGGCGGTGCGAGGTTCTCTCGCCAGCTACCTGCCCGAGGCCGAGATCATCGAGTTCCCCGCGTGGGAGACCCTGCCGCACGAACGCCTCAGCCCGAGCGCCGAGACCGTCGGTCGGCGCATCCATGCCCTCCGACGTCTCGCGACCTGGCAGGTCGAGGCGGCCGCCTCACCCGAGACCGTCCGTCCGATCGTCGTCGTGGCCGGAGTCCGGGCCGCCCTCCAGCCCCTCAGCGACAACCTGGCCGAGCTCGACCCGGTCCAGCTCACCGTCGGTGAGAGGGGTCACGACCTGTCGGGCATCGCCGTGCGCCTGGTCGATCTGGCGTACGCCCGGGTCGACATGGTGACCCGCCGAGGCGAGTTCGCCGTCCGCGGTGGCATCCTCGACGTCTTCCCGCCCACGGCAGAGCACCCGGTCCGCGTCGACTTCTTCGGTGACGAGGTCGACCAGATCCGACGCTTCTCGGTCGCCGACCAGCGCAGCCTCGACGGCGAGGTCACCTCGGTCGAGTTGCCGCCGAGCCGCGAGATGTTGCTGACCGAGGCCGTGCGACAGCGCGCCCGCGAGATGCAGCACGAGTTCCCGAGCCTGTCGCAGATGCTCGCGAAGATCGCCGAGGGCATCCCGGTCGAGGGCATGGAGAGCCTGGCACCGGCCCTCGTCCACCGGCTGGTGCCGGTGACGCACTACCTGCCGGCGGGCGCCTCCATCGCGGTGCTGTCTCCCGAGCGCGTCGTGTCGCGGGCGCAGAGCCTCGCCGAGACCAACCGCGAGTTCCTCTCCGCCGCCTGGAACGCCGCCACGGCCGGGGCCGAGGCCCCGATCGACCTCGACTCGGGTGACTTCCTCAGCCTGCGCGACCTTCGAGAGGCCGCGGGCGACCGGGCCTGGTTCACGATGAGCGGCTTCGACTCGGGCGAGGTGCTCTCGGACGACGAGGCGGTTGCCTCGGCCGGCGACTACGTGCGCGTCGACGCCGCCGTCGTGCCGAGCTTCAGCGGCCACGCCGAGGGAGCGCTCGAGCACGTCGTCGAGCGCGTCCGCGACGGGTGGAGCGTCGTCGTCACGGCCCGGGGCATCGGCCTCGTCGAACGGGCGCGCGACGTCCTCGCCGAGCGCGAGGTCGCTGCCCGCCTCGAAGACGACCTGCCCGAGACCCTCGAACCCGGGGTCGTGCACCTCGTGGCAGGCGGGGTCGAGGCCGGGTTCGAGCTGATCGCGTCCAAGATCGCCGTCCTCGGCGAATCCGACTTCTACGGGCGCTCGGCGAACTACGACTCCCGTCAGGTCAAGAAGCTCGCGACCCGACGCAAGAACGTCGTCGACCCGTTGCAGCTCAAGCCGGGTGACGTCGTGGTGCACTCCACCCACGGCATCGGCAAGTTCCTCGAGCTGACCAGCCGCGAGGTGTCGAGCGGTGGCAAGAACGCCGTCAAGCACTCGCGCGAGTACCTCGTCCTCGAGTACGCGCCCTCGAAACGCGGCTACCCGGGCGACAAGCTGTACGTGCCGACCGACCAGCTCGACCTGCTCAGCCGCTACGTCGGCGGCGAGGCGCCGTCGCTCAGCAAGATGGGCGGCGGCGACTGGGCGGCCGCCAAGGGCAAGGCCCGAAAGGCCGTCCGCGACATCGCCGTCGAGCTCGTCAAGCTCTACTCCGCCCGGATGGCGAGCAAGGGTCACGCCTTCCCACCCGACACCCCGTGGCAGCGCGAGCTCGAAGAGGCCTTCCCGTTCGCCGAGACGCCCGACCAGCTCACGACCATCGACGAGATCAAGGCCGACATGGAGCGGCCGATCCCGATGGACCGCCTGCTCTCGGGCGACGTGGGCTACGGCAAGACCGAGGTCGCCGTCCGGGCGGCCTTCAAGGCGATCCAAGACGGCAAGCAGGTCGTCATGCTCGTGCCGACGACCCTGCTGGTCAAGCAGCACTTCGACACCTTCAGCGACCGGTTCGCCGGGTTCCCGGTGCACCTGCGCAGCCTGAGCCGGTTCCAGACCGCGAAAGAGTCGAAAGAGACGATCGCGGGTCTGGGCGACGGCACCGTCGACATGGTGATCGGCACGCACCGGCTGCTCAGCGAGGGCATCTCGTACAAAGACGTCGGCCTGGTCATCATCGACGAAGAGCAACGCTTCGGCGTCGAGCACAAAGACGCCTTGAAGAAGCTCAAGACCAACGTCGACATCCTCGCCATGTCGGCGACGCCGATCCCGAGGTCGCTCGAGATGGCCGTCACGGGCATCCGCGAGATGTCGACGCTCGCCACGCCGCCCGAAGACCGGCACCCGATCCTCACGTTCGTCGGCCCCGAGAGCGACCGCCAGAAGGCTGCCGCGATCCGACGCGAACTGCTGCGCGAGGGGCAGGTGTTCTACGTCCACAACCGGGTGTCGAGCATCAACCGCGTCGCCGCTCAGATCGCCGAGCTCGTGCCCGAGGCCCGTGTCGCCGTCGCGCACGGCCAGATGGCCGAGTCGACGCTCGAGCAGGTCATGGTCGACTTCTGGGAGCGCAAGTTCGACGTCCTCGTCTCGACCACCATCATCGAGACCGGCCTCGACATCGCGAACGCCAACACGCTGATCATCGACCGGGCCGACAAGTACGGTCTGAGCCAGCTGCACCAGCTGCGCGGTCGCGTCGGTCGCGGTCGCGAGCGCGGCTACGCGTACTTCCTCTACGACGCCGACAAGCCCCTCAGCGAGACGGCCCAAGACCGGCTCGAGACCATCGCGGCGAACAACGAACTCGGTGCGGGCATGCAGGTGGCCCTGAAAGACCTCGAGATCCGCGGGGCAGGCAACCTGCTCGGTGGCGAGCAGTCCGGTCACATCGCCGGCGTCGGCTTCGACCTCTACCTGCGCATGATCGGCGAGGCCGTCAGCTCGTTCCGTGGTGACGTGGCCGAGGGGCAGACCGAGCTGCGGCTCGAACTGCCGGTCGACGCCCACGTGCCCGAAGAGTACGTCGAGAGCGAGCGCCTGCGTCTCGAGGCCTACCAGAAGCTCTCGACGGCGAGTTCGCCAACGTCGACCGACGACCAGATCGACGCCGTCCTCGACGAGCTCACCGACCGGTACGGCGAGCCCCCGGCCCCCGTCCTGGCCCTGATCGAGGTGTCGCGTCTGCGACGCGCCGCCCAGAAGGCCGGGCTCAGCGAGGTCGTGGTGATGGGCAGCAACCTGAGGGTCGCGGGCATCGACCTGCCCGACAGCATGCAGGTGCGGCTGCAGCGCATGTACCCGGGCGCGCGCTGGTTCGCCCAGGCCAACGCCGTCAGCGTCCCGCTGCCCCGGTCGCACGGCCAGGCGCCGACCGACGACGAGCTGATCGTCTGGGTCGAGCAGCTGTTGTCGGCGATCTACTCCGCACCGGTCGCCCGGCCTGCGACCGACACGGCGGCGGCGAGCTGACGGTGTCGGTCGACCGGGGTCGGGGCCCGTCGGGCCAGGAGGCGCGAGACGGTCTCGAGCCCGGGGCGGGTGCCGCGCTCGACGAGCTCGTCGGCGTGGTCGACGCCCTCCTCGCCGACGAGGGCGGCTGCGCCTGGAACCGGGCCCAGACCCCCGAATCGCTCGTGGCCTACCTCGTCGAAGAGACCTCCGAGCTCGTCGAGGCCATCGAGGACGGAGCTCCGGGCGACGTGCGCGAAGAGCTCGGGGACGTTCTCTACCAGGTGGTCTTGCACAGCGCGCTCGCCGCGCGCGCCTCCTCGGGCTCGTTCGACCTGAGTGACGTCGTGCTCGACGTCACCGACAAGACCGTTCGAAGGCACCCCCACGTCTTCGGAGCCGACCAGACCGCCGACCTCGACGACATCGTCCGGCTGTACTCGGCGGCCAAGGCGCGCGAGAAGGCCGGTCGGTCGAGTGCCTACGACGGCGTTCCCGCGGGGCAACCGGCCCTCGCCCGGGCCCAGAAGCTCGACTCGAAGCGGGCCGCGATCGGTGCGGCCCGGCCGTCGAGCGGCCAGGGCGAGGGGGCGGCAGCGCAGTCGGCGGTGCCGTCGGCGTCGGCGTCGGCGTCGGCGGTGCCGTCGGCGTCGGTGGCGGCGCCGTCGTCGGCGACCGAGCTGGCGTGGGGGCGTGCGCTGCTCGCACAGGTCGACGAGGCGACCGATCGGGGCATCGACGCCGAGCGCGCGCTGCGGGCTGCGGTCCGCGAGCGCGAGACCACGCTCCGGCGCGACGAAGCAGACGCCGGTGCCGGCGCCGGTGCCGGCACCGCACTGTCACGGGTCGACGGGACCGTCACCGAGGTGATCGCCGTCGACCGTGTCGACGCGAACGAGCAGGTGCCCCCTCAACCCGAATGAGGGGGCACCTCGGCGTCGCCTGCTCAACCCGAATGAGCGGCGAGCCGACGCTCGACCACCGGCCTACGAGGCGCGGGGGCTTCGACCCGGCCGGTGTGCGAGTGGTGTCCTCAATGTAGAGGACGCGTGTTGACATGTCAAAAGCAGACATGTCGGTTTGCCGGACGGGTGCCCACCGCGGTGCCCGACGAGGCGCCGCACGGGGTACCGCACGGGGCGTTCGGGCAGGGTGCGAGAGCCGTTCCGGTTCCGCCGGTCGGCCACGACAGACGTCTGTTATGGTCCACTACGACGACGGCGACCGCGCAGGGCGAGTCCGACTCGTCTGCACGAAGGAGCGGCACCATGCCTCGCAAACCCGACCCCACCCGCAAGCCCGAACTCCTCGGGCAGATCCTCGAACACCTTCGCGGTCGATCGCTCGCCACCGTGTCGTTCCGTACGCTGGCCGAGGCCCTCGGGGTCAGCACGTACGTCTTCGTCTACCACTTCGGCAACCGCGCCGAGCTCATCGCGGAGATCGTCCGCGCCGTCGTGGCCCGCAACGACGCACTGCTCGCCGTCGAGGTCACCGAACTCGATCGTGAGGCGTTCTCGAAGCACCTCTCGAAGGTGTGGCACGACGTCTCCACCGAGCGTGGCCGTGACCTGCACCGGCTCGAGCTCGAGGCCGCATTGCTCGAGACCGTCGCCGGCGAGACGGGGGGCACCGCGCAGAAGGCGGTCGGGCGCTGGGTCGAGCACGTCGCCGCCTGGGCGACCGCGAACGGTTCGACCCCGGCGGAAGCCAAGGTCGGGGCCCGTGTCTTCGTGGACGCCTTGTTCGGGCTGCAGTACGACGCCATCGTCTCGGGCGAGGGTCGTCGTGCGTCGGCCGCCTACAAGCACGCGGTCGAGGCGTTCGTCACGAACGTCACGGAGGGCTGACCTCGATCGAGACGGAACCGGGCCGAGCGCAGTGCGCCCGGCCCGGCCCGGGCCCTCGCCGCAGGGAAGGGAGGGCCTCGAGGTGTGACCGACACGCAACCCGATTCGTGCCGACCACCCACAAGAACCATAACGTAGAATGTGACATGCCTGCAACCCGGTAGGGGCGTGCAGGGTCGGTCGTCTCTGGGAGAATGTCTCCATGCCGAATCCCGTCACCCCGCCGCGCGGCATGCGCGACCACCTCCCTGCCGACAAGAGGCGTCGAGAGGGCGTCCTCTCGGTCATTCGTGGGGTGTACCGGTCCTACGGCTTCGACGAGATCGAGACGCCCGTCGTCGAAGAGAGCTCGCGCCTCCATTCGGGTCTCGGCGGCGACAACGAGAAGCAGGTCTTCGCGGTCCTGAAGCGGGGGCTCGACCTCGACGACCTCCGGTCGGCCGAGAGCGTCCTCGGGCTCGCCGACCTCGGCCTCCGCTTCGACCTGACGGTGCCGCTCGCACGGTTCTACGCCTCGCACCGGGCCGAGTTGCCCACGGTGTTCCGGTCCGTGCAGATCGCGCCGGTGTGGCGGGCCGAGCGTCCGCAGAAGGGGCGGTACCGCCAGTTCGTCCAGTGCGACATCGACGTGCTGGGCGAAGCGGGTCCGCTCGCCGAGATCGAGTTGATCCAGGCGACGACCTCCGTGCTCGACGCGTTGGGGCTCACCGGCACGACCATCCGGGTGAACGACCGGCGCATCCTGCTCGCCCTGCTGGCGCACTGGTCCGTGCCCGAGGCGCTGACCGACCCGGCCCTGATCGTGGTCGACAAGCTCGACAAGATCGGCGTCGAGGGCGTCGTGGCCGAGCTCGTCGAGCTGGGCGTGACCACCGCCGGCCTCGCCGAGGCACTGACCGACCTGGCGGGTGCCTCGTGGCGGACCGGCGAGGGCGACGCCCCCGCCTGGCTCGACCGAGAGGCCTTCGCCGACCTGGTCGCCCTGCGCGACGCCCTGCCCGGGTCCACCCTCGAGTTCGACCCGACCCTCGTCCGCGGCATGGGGTACTACACCGGCACGATCTTCGAGATCGCCCACCCCGACGTGCCGTACTCGCTGGGGGGCGGGGGTCGCTACGACGGCATGATCGGGCGGTTCCTCGGCAGCGACGTGCCCGCGGCCGGCTTCTCGCTGGGCTTCGAGCGCCTCGTCGACCTGGTGACGCTCGAGACCGACGACGACGTGGGCCTCGCGCTGGTCTACGACAAGAAGGTCGAGCCCGCCCGGTTGCTCGGCCTGCAACGCGAACTGCTCGCGGGCGGCGAGCGACGCGTCCGCCTCGAGAAGCGGGCTAAGAACTTCACGAACCAGCTCGACGGCCTGGCCGCCGCCGGCTTCGGCCGGTTCGTGACGGTGCGGGGCGGCGAATCGGTCGCCGACCTCGAGGTCCGCACGATCGGCTGACCGTCGCCGCGGCGTCTCACCACGAACCAGGGCAGTAGGCGCGGCTAAGCTGGTCAGCGGACCTCGCGTCCCCAGACGAACGACTACTAAGGAGCTCTCCAGTGGCAGCAATCGACGCCGTAGGCGCCCGCGAAATCCTCGACTCGCGGGGCAACCCCACCGTCGAGGTCGAGGTCTTGCTCGAAGACGGAACGGTGTCGCGTGCGGCCGTCCCCTCTGGTGCATCGACCGGGGCCTTCGAGGCCTACGAGCTGCGCGACGGCGACGAGAGCCGTTACCTCGGCAAGGGCGTGCTCAAGGCCGTCGCCGCCGTCATCGACGAGATCGGCCCCGAGGTCGAGGGCCTCGACGCCACCGACCAGCGCCTGATCGACCAGGCCATGATCGAGCTCGACGGCACCGACAACAAGAAGCGCCTCGGGGCGAACGCCATCCTCGGCGTCTCGCTGGCCGTCGCCCGGGCCGCGGCCGATTCGGCCGACCTGCCCCTCTTCCGTTACATCGGCGGGCCCAACGCCCACACCCTGCCGGTGCCGATGCTCAACGTCATCAACGGCGGCTCGCACGCCGACAGCAACGTCGACATCCAAGAGTTCATGATCCTCCCCGTCGGTGCGTCGTCGTTCGCCGAGGCCCTGCAGTGGGGTGCCGAGACGTACCACGCCCTGAAGAGCGAGCTGAAGGCCAAGGGGCTGTCGACCGGTCTGGGCGACGAGGGCGGCTTCGCACCGAACCTCGACAGCAACCGTGCCGCCCTCGACCTGCTCGTCGAAGCCATCACCAAGGCCGGTTTCACCCCGGGCAGGGACCTCGCCCTCGGCCTCGACGTGGCGTCGAGCGAGTTCTACGCCGACGGCAGCTACACCTTCGAGGGAGAGAAGCGCGACTCGGCGTTCCTCGCGAACTACTACGCCGACCTCGTCGCCTCGTACCCCCTCGTGACCATCGAGGACCCCCTCGACGAAGACGACTGGGAGGGCTGGGCCCACCTCACGAGCGAGATCGGGTCGAAGACGCAGATCGTCGGCGACGACCTGTTCGTCACCAACCCCGAGCGTCTCGCCCGGGGCATCAAGGCCGGTGCCGCCAACTCGATCCTGGTCAAGGTCAACCAGATCGGCACGCTGACCGAGTCGCTCGACGCCGTGGCGCTCGCGCAGCGCAGCGGCTACACGACGGTGCTCTCGCACCGCTCGGGTGAGACCGAAGACACGACGATCGCCGACCTCGCCGTCGCGACCGACGCCGGCCAGATCAAGACGGGCGCGCCCGCCCGCAGCGAGCGGGTCGCCAAGTACAACCAGCTCCTCCGCATCGAAGAAGAGCTGGGCGACGCCGCCGTGTACGCCGGGTACAGCGCGTTCCCGCGCTTCTCCGCCTGACGCCACCCGCGCCTCCTCGGGGCCCGTCCTGCTCGCGCGGGGCGGGCCTCCGTCGTTCCCCAGAGACGTCGTTTAGGCTCGTGGCATGCCCCGTGAGACCTCGAACCGCCGTGTGCCGGTGACCCTGCCGACCGGCGAGACGCCGACGGGCCACTGGCTGCGCAGCATCCGGTTCTCGGGCTTCAGCGTGCTCATGCTGGTGATCCTCGTCATGTTCGTCGTCATCCTGGCGCCGTCGTTGCGCACCCTGATCCAGCAGCAGCAGCAGATCGCCGCCCTGCAGGACGACGTCGAGCAGCAAGAGCAGTCGGTGGACGAGCTGAAAGAAGACGTCGCCCGGTGGAGCGACCCGGCGTACATCGAGGCGCAGGCCCGAGATCGCCTCCTCTACGTCTACCCCGGCGAGTACAGCTACCTCGTCATGGGCGACGACGCGGCAGAGACCCCGGGCACGGCTCCGGGCACCGGCACGACGATCAGCGACTCCTTGCAGACCCCCCAGGTCGACTGGGTGGCGGCGATGACCGCCTCGGTCCTCGACGCCGGGTTGAGCGACGAACCCGCGACCGAACTCGTCGCCCCCGACATCAGCGGCAGCCAGGTGCCTGCCGCGACCTCCGACCAGACAGGCGGCACGCCGTGACCAGGCCCCCTTTCGACCCCGTGACCGACGACGACGTCCGCGTGGTGACGGCCCAGCTCGGCCGTCCGGCCCGCGACGTCATCGGCATCGCCGCACGCTGCGTCTGCGGCGCGCCCACCGTCGTGGCCACCAAGCCCCGCCTGACCGACGGCACGCCGTTCCCGACGCTCTACTACCTGTGCCACCCCGGTGCCACGGCCGCGGTGTCGACCCTCGAGGCGACCGGTGTGATGGCCGAGTTCACGGCGATGCTCGAGACCGACCCCGACCTGCGGGCACGCTACCTCGCCGCCCACGAGTCCTATCTCGCCGACCGCGAGAGCGTCGAACACGTCGACGAGATCGACCACGTGACGGCCGGGGGCATGCCCGAGCGGATCAAGTGCCTGCACGCGCTCGTCGGTCACTCCCTGGCGGCCGGGCCCGGCGTCAACCCGTTCGGTGACCTGGCCCTCGAGCGCGCGACGTGGAGCCCCGACGTGTGCCGCTGCCCCGACCACGTCGCCGACGAGCCGGCGACGGCCTCCGTGGACGGCATCGGCGGGGGAGCCTGACGCGCGTGCGACGGTCCGGGGGGTTCGTTGCCGTTGCCGTCCTGGCGGCGCTCGTGGCGGCCGTCGTGCCCGCCTCGTCGGCTTCGGCAGACCAGGTGCGTGACGCCGAGTACTGGCTCTCCGACTACGGCATCCAGCGGGCCTGGCAGACGACGAGGGGTGCGGGGACGACCGTGGCCGTGATCGACACGGGCGTCGACTCGTCGGTCAGAGAACTGCAGGGCGCCGTCGTCGGGGGCACCGACGTGTCGGGGCTCGGCTCGGCCGACGGCCAGACACCGGTCGGCGACGACCCGAACCACGGCACCCTGGTCGGCTCGATGGTCGCCGGCCGCGGCACGGGGCCCGGCGACGGCGTCATCGGCGTCGCACCCGAGGCCGACCTGCTGTCGGTCTCGGTCGGCTTCGGGTCGTCGGCCGTGGACTCCGACGACCAGATCGCCCGTGCCGTGCGGTGGGCGGTCGACGCGGGGGCGGACGTCATCAACATGTCGCTCACCCGCAACACGCTCGACTGGCCGACGAGTTGGGACGACGCCTTCCTCTACGCCATGGACCACGACGTCGTCGTCGTCGCGGCCGCGGGCAACCGCGGCAGCGGCACGACCGAGGTCGGTGCACCCGCGACGATGCCCGGGGTGCTCACCGTCGCCGGCGTCGACCGGCAGGGCACGGCGAGCTTCGACGCCTCGAGCCAGGGCATCACGATCGGCGTGGCCGCCCCGAGCGAGGACCTCGTCGGCGTGGGCCCGGGTGACGTCCACTACAGCTGGAGCGGCACGAGCGGCGCGACCCCCTTGGTGGCCGGCATCGTGGCCCTGGTCCGCAGCGCGCACCCCGAGCTCGACGCCGACGACGTCATCAACAGGGTCGTGGCCACGGCCACCCCGAAGGGCGACTCGACCCCCGATCCCCTCTACGGCTACGGGCTCGTCGACGCCGCCGCCGCCGTGACGGCCTCCGTGCCCGCGGTCACGGCCAACCCCATGGGCGACCTCTCCGAGTGGATCAGGGTGCACCGTCGGGCCGACGCGCCCGAGCCCTCGGCGCAGGCGACGAACCCGACGGACGAGGCTCCCGTCCCGACGCCGGTGCCCGATCCGGGTCAACCCCTCGCGGTGCTGCTGCCCACCGTCGAGACCATGCGCTCGACCGGCATCCCCCTGATCGTCTTCACGGTCTTCGGCGGGGCGGCGACCCTGGTCGCCCTCGGGGCGGTCCGTCAGTTCAGGCGGGCACGGCGCTCGGGGTAAGGTCGTCTGCGACACCCCCACCTCAAGGAGACATTCGCCGTGCCCAAAATCCTGATCGTCGGCGGCGGCTACGCCGGTTTCTACACCGCCTGGAAGCTCGAGAAGTGGCTGCGTGCGGGCGAGGCCGAGGTCACGATCGTCGACCCGCTGCCGTACATGACCTACCAGCCGTTCCTGCCCGAGGTCGCGGCGGGCTCGATCGAGCCGCGTCATGCCGTCGTGGCCCTCCGTCGTCACCTCAAGAAGACGAACGTCGTCACGGCCAAGGTCACGGGCGTGGACCACGCCTCGAAGACCGCCACCATCACGCCCGAGGTGGGCGACGCGTGGACGATGGAGTACGACCAGATCGTCATGACGGCCGGTGCCGTGTCCCGCACCTTCCCGATCCCGGGCGTGGCCGACGAGGCCATCGGCCTCAAGACCATCGAAGAGGCCGCGGCGATCCGCGACAAGGTGCTGACGAACTTCCAGAAGGCGGCCAACCTGCCCGCCGGGCCCGAGCGGGACCGACTGCTGACGGTCGTCGTCGTGGGTGGCGGCTTCGCCGGCATCGAGGTCTTCGCCGAGCTTCGCAGCTTCGCCAGCGACCTGCTGAAGAACTACCCCGACCTCACCATCGACGACACGCACTTCCACCTCGTCGAGGCGATGGGCCGCATCATGCCCGAGGTCTCGCTCGAGACGAGCCACTGGGTGCTGAAGAACCTCGCCGAGCGTGCCGCCACCGTGCACCTCGACACACAGCTGCAGTCGGCCGTGGGCGGCAAGATCGAGCTCTCGACCGGTGAGTCCTTCGAGTCCGACCTGATCGTCTGGACGGCCGGGGTGATGGCCAACCCGATGGTCCGGGGCACCGACTTCCCGCTCGAGCAGCGCGGGCGCATCACCGTCAAGGCCGACCTGCGCATCGTCGACGGCGAGACCGTCGTCCCCGACGCCTGGGCCTGCGGTGACGTCGCCGCCACCCCCGACCTCACCGGCAAGGGCGTCGGCGGCTTCTGCGTCCCCAATGCCCAGCACGCCGTCCGCATGGGCAAGCGCCTCGCGAAGAACATCGTCGCGTCGCTCCGCGGCGAGGGGCTCGTGGACTACAAGCACGAGAACCTCGGCGCCGTCGCCGGCCTGGGCCTGAACGTCGGGGTCTTCCAGAGCGGCAAGTTCGCCATGAAGGGGTTCCCGGCCTGGGCCGCCCACCGCGGCTACCACGGCATGGCGATGCCCTCGTTCGAGCGCAAGTTCCGCGTCGTCGGCGGCTGGTGGAACAACTTCTGGCTGGGCCGTGACATCGTCTCGCTCGACAACCGCGAGCGCCCTCGTGCGGCCTTCGAAGAGTTCGCCTCGCGGCCGAAGCCCGCCGTCGAGACGCCCGCCGAGGCTCCGGCGGCGGCCGTGGGTGCCGGCGCGGGCCAGCCGGCCGGCGAGGCCGGCCCGGCCTACGCGAACCCGGTCGAAGACGACGGAACGGCCAAGAAGGGCACCGCCGAGGGGGGCGACGCGGCGTCGAAGCCGGCTCGCAAGGCTCCCGCCCGAAAGCCCGCCGTCAAGTAGGCACTCCTCGCCGACCGATGGTCGAGCACGACCCGGACGCCCGCCCGCTGCCCCGCAGCGCGGCGGGCGTCCGCGTCTCGTAGGCTGGTCGCTCCGGGCCCCCGTAGCCCAATCGGCAGAGGCAGGCGACTTAAAATCGCCTCAGTCAGGGTTCGAGTCCCTGCGGGGGCACTCCCTTTGATGCATCGGGGCGAGGTGCTCGTCCACCGGCATCGTCCTGATGCGGTGCCGTGAGGTGCTCGTCCACCGGCGTTCGCCGCGCTGGTGACGGCAACTCCGGCACTCGCCGCGCTGCTGACGGCAACACCGGCACTCGCCGCGCTGGTGACGGCAACTCCGGCGATCGGCGGTCTCTCGTGCCGGATCGGAGCGGGGGCGCGTCGTTCTCCGGAGTTGCCGACTGCGGCAGCAGCTCGTCGGCGGCGAGGCGACGCGTCGGCCGGGTGTCAGGCGCCGGCCGGATCGTCCTCGACGAAGGTCGTCCAGAGCCACACGGCGAGGCAGAGGCCGGCGACCACGACGGCAGCCGTGACCGCACCGCCGACCGGGAACGACGACGACGGGTCGCCCGCGAACACCGCGGCGGCCGTGCCCACTCCCACCACGGTGAGTCCGACGTGCAGGGGCCGGGACCAGGCCCACAGGCGTCGACCCGGCAGCGAACCCACCGGAACGAGGGCGAGGACGAGCGATCCCAGCCCCGTCAGGCACACCGTCGCGCTGGTCTCGAGGGCGAGCTCGGTCGCGAATCCACCGGTGCCCGGCAGGGCCCCGTGCGCCGCCCAGGCCGCAGCCGACACGACCACCAGGGCTCCGGCCTGCGCGAGAGCCACGAGGCCGTCGTCACGGCCGCTCGGCTGGCCGGCGCGACCGTGACGCGAGGTGGAGGACGCGACCAGACCGCCCACGAGCACCACCCCGAGGACGAGGGGAGGGTCCAGGCCGAGCACGCGCGTGACGGCGCACGCCACGACGGCGACGAGCAGGAGGCGCGGTGACATCCGCACCCGCGACTCGCGTCCCAGCAGACGCGACGTCACGAGGGTCGGCACCACGACGCCGAGGGTGTTGACCAGTGCGACCCCGACGACGATGCCGGCGAAGAGGCGTGCGGAGCGGACCTGGCCGTCGAGGCCGGCGGCGAGTCCCACGACGGCCGCGCCGGCTGCGATCGTGAGGGCGGCGGTCAGACGAGGGTCGAGTTGCCCGGTCGAGAACGAGGTGGGCGGTGCGAGGCGCCGGTTGCGGCCGGTCAGCCGCGGGCCACGACGGGGGAGACGGCCCCGCAGGGCGGTGGCGAGCAGTCGGGCCGGCGCGACGACGAGCAGGACGAACGCGGCGGCGAGTCCGACGGCGAGCAGCAGCCCCGCGCCGGTCATCGCCTGCCCGAGGGTCGGCAGGTCACGGCCGAAGGTCGTCGCCGCGGCCCACGATCCCGTCACGGCCGGGGTGTTCGCCCCTCCTGTACCGCCACCGCCACCGTCGCCGGTGCCGCCGGGAGCGCCTCCTGACCCCTCACCGGGAACGGGGGTGCCGGACGGCCCGGCACCAGGGTCAGCCGGGGTGCCCGGACTCGACGTCGCGCCCGGGCCGGCCGGCGGCACCGGTGCCGCCGACGACCCGGGAGGCGCGGTGGACGTCGCCGACGACGCGACGGTGATCGAGATGCCCGCGCTGGGCGGCCCGACGTTGACCGCCGAGTCGATCTGGGCGACCTGCACGAGGTGGGCGCCCTCGGCGAGGGCGGCGTCGGACGACGCGCAGCGCCACGAACCGCCGACCACCGACGCCTGACAGACGGGGGCGCTGTCGACGTATGCGGTCACAGTGGCGCCGTCCTCTCCCGTCCCGCTGAAGCTCAGGGGCTGCACCGAGATGCGGTCGCGGTCGCGAGGGGAGAGGAGGACGGGTGCACCGGGGGCATCGCGGTCGATCGAGACGGAGACGCCGGCCGAGGCCGTCGAGCGTGGGACCGCCGGCACGGACGCCGAACTCTGCGTCGCTCGCACCGTGTAGCGCCCGGTGGGCCAGGAGGAGGCGGGGAGCACCACCGACCAGGCGCCGGTTCCGTCGGCCGTCGCCGAGACCGGCGCCGCGCCTCCGTCGATCGTGACCCGGGCGCCCGGATGCGCGGTTCCGCCCACCTTGCCGCCGAGGGCGGGCCCGCCCCGCACGGTCGGCGGGCCGAGCACGGAGAACGCGGCGCTCACCCCGTCGTCGACCACGGCGGAGTTCGTGACGTCCCGGACCGTGAGGGTCTGGTCGGCGCCGTCCTCGAGCGTCACCGGGCACGACCACTCGACGGCACTCGTGCCGCCCGTGGGCACGGCGACCTCGCACAGGGCGCGGCTGGGCACGCGGGGGTCGAGCACCCGGAGGGTGGACCCGGGTGTCGCGCTGCCACCGACCACGACGTCGTTCACGTCTCGGTCGCCGACGTCGCGGATGGTCGGAGCCACCGGCCGGGGCCCGGGCTGACCGAGCGACGGCTCGGGCGTCGGCGTGCCGGTGGGATCGCCCGCCGCCCGGGCGACCGCGCCCGCGGAAAAGGCCATCGAGAGTCCGAGCAGGACGGCGACGAGCGTCGAGACCGCGCGCCGCCCACGCCGCGCGGGCGCGACCAGCGTGCGTCCGGCGACGGGGGCCGGCGGACGCGTCGATCGCGGGGTCGGTGACTCGAACACTGTCACCCATTCAGCACGGTCTCGGGGTACAAGTCAATCGGCTGCGAGGAGGACGTGCCGTGATCCGTCGTCGTCGTGAGTTGGCTCAGAGATCAGCCGGAGGGCAGGGACCCCACATGCGGCGCATTTATAGTGTCCCTCGGACCACCGACCACCCGACCCAGGTGGCGCGCGACCCTCCGGCGCCCCGGCGCCACCGGCCCACCACCTAGGAGTGACACGTCATGGAACCGGCCACGATCGGCATCTTGGTAGCGGCAGGCATCATCGTCCTGCTCGCGGTCATCTTCGGCATCTACCTCTGGGCCACCTACAACTCGTTGGTGACGCTCAAGGTGCGCGTCGACGAGGCCTGGAGTGACATCACGGTGCAACTCAAGCGCCGCGCCGACCTGATCCCCAACATCATCGAAGCCGTGAAGGGCTACGCCTCGCACGAGTCGTCGGTGTTCCAGAACGTGACCGCTGCCCGCGCCGAGACCATCGGCGCCGGCACGCCGGCCGAGGCCTCGGCCGCCGAGGGGCACATGCAGACCGCGTTGAAGAGCATCTTCGCCGTGGCCGAGGCGTACCCGCAGTTGCAGGCCAGCCAGAACTTCTTGCAGTTGCAGTCGGAGCTCGTCGACACCGAGGACAAGATCCAGGCCGCCCGCCGCTTCTACAACGGGGGAGTCCGGGAGTTCAACACCAAGAACCGGGTCTTCCCCAACTCGCTGTTCGCCAAGAGGCTCGGCTTCACCGAGCGCGACTTCTTCGAGGTCTCCGAGCCCTCGGCGATCGCCGAACCGCCCCGCGTCCAGTTCTGACCCGGACGTCGTAGCGTCCCGTCGAGACCATGTACTCAGCGATCTCACGCAACAAGCGCAACACCGTCTTCATCGTCCTGATCTTCCTCGTGATCGTCGGGGCCCTCGGTTTCGCGGCGAGTGCGATCTGGAACAACGCGTCGATCGGGTTCTTCGTCCTGGGCGGCGCGGCCGTGTACGCACTCGTCCAGTACTTCGCCGCCAGCGGTCAGGCCCTGTCGATGAGCAACGCCCAGCAGGTGGACGGCACGACGGCGCCGCGGCTGTACCGGACGGTCGAGAACCTCAGCATCACCATGGGCATGCCGATGCCCAAGGTGTACGTGGTGGTCGACCCGGCTCCGAACGCCTTCGCCACGGGGCGAGACCCCGATCACGCCGTCGTGGCGGCCACGACCGGACTGCTCGAGATCATGGACGACGCCGAGCTGCAGGGCGTGATGGCCCACGAACTCGGACACGTCAAGAACTACGACATCCGCGTCTCGACGATGGTCTTCGGCCTGGTCGTCGCCGTCGGGTTCCTCGCCGACGTCCTGCTGCGCATGTCGTTCTTCAGTGCCCTGACCGGCGGCAACCGCAACAACGCCAACGGTGGTGGCGGGGGCGGCGGCAACCCGGTCTTCCTGGTGCTGGGCCTCGTGGCCATGATCATCGCTCCCCTCGCGGCCGCGGCCGTCCAGGCAGCCGTCTCGCGTCAGCGTGAGTACCTCGCCGACGCCACCGGCGCCCTCACGACCCGCTACCCCGAGGGTCTCGCCCGGGCCCTCGAGAAGGTCGGGTCGTCCGGACGGCCGATGCGTCAGCAGAACACCTCGATGTCGCACCTCTGGATCAGCGACCCGATGAAGCCCGGCGTCATGGACCGCCTGTTCAGCACCCACCCGCCGCTCCAGGACCGCATCGCACGGTTGCGACAGAACGCCGGGACGTTCTAGCCGGCAGCGTCGACGTCGGCGACGGAGCCCGAGGAGGCCCCGGTGGCCTCGACGGGGCCGGCGACGGCTGGTCGGAGGGCGTCGGCGAGGTCGCCGCGGCCTTCGACCTCGATCGAGGTGAGCCCCTGCCAGTCGGCGGCACGACGCAGGGTGGCGGCCAACAGGTCGACGTCGACGGCGAGGTCGCGTTCACGCCAGGCGGACTGCACCCGGAGGACCCCCGCCTGACGATCGCTCTTCAGGTCGACCCGCCCGACGAGCTGATCGCCCTGCAGGACGGGCAGCACGTAGTACCCGTGGACGCGCTTCTCGCGTGGGGTGTAGATCTCGATCCGATAGTGGAATCCGAACAGCCGCTCGGCTCGTGGTCGATGCCACACGACCGGGTCGAACGGCGAGAGAACGGCGTCGGACTCGAGGGCCCGGGGCACGCGCGCGTCGCGGTGCAGCCACGCTGTCGAACCCCAACCGGGGACGACGACGGGTTCGACCACGCCTTCGTCGTGCAGTTCACGGAGGGCCGGCACCACGTCGGCGGACTTCAACCGGAAGTAGTCGGCGAGGTCGGCGGACGTGGCGACCCCGTGAGCCCGGGCCGCGTGGGCCACGAGGCGCCTGTGGGATTCGTGGCGGTCGACGTCCACGGCCAGCACGTCGGCGGGGAGCACCTGCTCGGGCAGGGCGTAGACCCGCTCGAACCGTCGCCGCCCCGCGCTGACCAGGGCACCCGTCCGGAACAGGGACTCGAGACCGCGTTTCACGTCACCCCAGCCCCACCACGGGCCGGTGCGGTCGGGCCGCGGGAACACCGCGGCGTCGGCCTCGACCAGACTGGCGGGGAGGGGGCCCTTGTCGCGGATCTCGTCGAGCAGCCAGCGCTCCATGCGGGGGCTCGTCGACAGCCACGACGAGGCGTCACCCCGCCACTTCGATTCGTAGTCGTGCATCCGGAAGCGGAACAGGGGCCAGGTCGAGACGGGCACGATGGCCGCCTCGTGGGCCCAGTACTCGACGTACCGGCCCCGGGGAGCGAAGGTCAGGCGGTCGAGGGTGGCCCGGTCGTACGAGCCCAGGCGGGCGAACGCCGGCAGGTAGTGGCTGCGTTCGAAGACGTTCACCGAGTCGATCTGCAGCAGGCCGAGTCGGTCGACGAGGGCGTTCAGCTGGCGGGTGCCCGGACGCGACACGGCGTCGACGGGACGGCCGAACCCCTGCGCCGCGAGGGCGACACGGCGGGCCTGGGCGGGGGAGAGCTGCTGACGGGGCACGCGGACGACTGTAGTGACGGCCACCGACGCGCGCCGCGCCTCCTGGTCGACGTCTCGCCCCCAGGTGTCGCATGCCCGTGAGGGCATGTGGACGGGTAGGTGAGGCGCCCTCCTGGGCCATAAACTGACGCGATGATCTGGCGGAACCGCCCCACGAGCGGCGTTGAGACGCGGGGCGACGTGGCGGGCACCCGCACGGCCGGCCCCGTCGCCGACCCGTCGGTGCCCCGGGGCATGGTCATCGCGGGGGCCTGGTCGTGGCGCATCCTGCTGCTCGTCGCCGTGGCCGGCGTGCTCGTCTGGCTGGTCACGCAGTTGCGGGTCATCGTCATCCCGTTCTTGGTCGCGTTGCTCGTCTCGGCCCTGCTCGTGCCGCTGTCGGCTTGGCTGCAGCGCCACCGGTGGCCGAAGGGGCTCGCGATCGTGACCGTCCTCGTCGGGTTCCTCGTCGTGGTGTCCGGCCTCGTCGTGCTCGTGGTGCTGCAGATCGTCGACGGCTGGCCGTCCCTGCGTGACCGGTCCGTCGCGTCGTACGGCGACTTCAAGGACTTCCTTCTCACGTCGCCGCTGCACCTCACCGAGGGGCAGATCAACGGCTACCTGTCCGACGCGGTGGCTGCGGTGCAGCAAGACAGCCAGCCGCTCGTGCGGGGTGCCCTGTCGGTGGGGTCCACCGCGGGCCACGTGGGGGCAGGGCTCGTGCTCGCCCTCTTCGCGACGATCTTCCTGCTGGTGGGTGGTGCCGAGATCTGGCGCTGGGTGGTCCGGCTCTTCCCCCGGGCGTCGCGTCCTGCCGTCGACGGCGCGGGTCGCGCCGGCTGGCTCACCCTGACGAACTTCGTCAAGGTGCAGATCTTCGTCGCGTTCGTCGACGCCGTCGGCATCGGGCTGGGGGCGTTCTTCCTCGGGCTGCCCCTCGTGGCCCCGATCGCGATCGCGGTGTTCCTGGGGTCGTTCGTGCCCGTCGTGGGTGCCGTGGCGACCGGGGCGATCGCCGTCGTCATCGCGCTCGTCTACAACGGCTGGGTCGTCGCCCTGCTCATGCTCGCCGTGGTCATCGTCGTGCAGCAGATCGAAGGGCACCTGCTGCAGCCGTTCGTCATGGGCAGCGCCGTGAAGGTGCACCCGCTGGCCGTCGTCTTCGCCGTCGCGGCCGGCACCCTGGTCGCCGGAATCCCCGGGGCCCTCTTCGCGGTGCCGTTCGTGGCCGTGCTGAACGTCATGATCACCTACGTCGCGAGGGGTACCTGGCGCGAGACGCCTCGCCCCGTCGAGAACGACGTCACCCGACCCGGAGGCCTCACCGATGTTTGACCGCACCCTGGCAGGTCCCACCCTGACCGAGATCGAGGAGGCGCGTGAACGCGTCTCGCAGGTCGTCCGCGTCACCCCGATGGAGACCTCGCAGTACCTCGCCGACGTGCTCGGCTCACCCGTGCACCTCAAGTGCGAGAACCTGCAACGGACCGGCTCGTACAAGATCCGCGGGGCCTACAACCGCCTGACGCAGCTGTCCGACGACGAGAAGGCCCGCGGCGTCGTGGCCGCCTCGGCCGGCAACCACGCCCAGGGCGTCGCCCTGGCCGCCCGCGAACTGGGCATCACGGCGACGATCTTCATGCCGGTGGGCGTCGCCCTGCCGA
Organism: Frigoribacterium sp. VKM Ac-1396; assembly: GCF_015350895.1. Lineage (NCBI taxonomy): Bacteria > Bacillati > Actinomycetota > Actinomycetes > Micrococcales > Microbacteriaceae > Frigoribacterium > Frigoribacterium sp. VKM Ac-1396. The sequence goes on from NZ_JADKSD010000002.1 coordinate 698,432, forward strand.
AGTTGCAGGCGACCCGGCAGTACGGTGCCGAGGTCGTGCTGCGCGGGCACGCGGTCGAGCAGTCCCTCCGTGCCGCGCAAGAGTTCGCCGACACCACCGGCGCCGTGTTCATCCCGCCGTTCGACCACGCCGATGTCGTCGCAGGCCAGGGCACGTTGGGCCTCGAGATCCTCGAGCAAGTCCCCGACGTCGACACCGTGATCGTTCCGGTCGGCGGGGGTGGGCTCGCGGCCGGTGTGGCCAGCGCCCTCAAGCAGAGCGCCGCGCTCACGGGTCGCGACGTCCGCATCATCGGCGTGCAGGCCGCCAACGCCGCCCCGTACGCCGTCTCGATGAAGCTCGGCGTCCGCACCGACATCGACGCGCAGCCCACGATCGCCGACGGCATCGCCGTCGCGAGGCCCGGGGTGCTCAACTTCGAGATCATCCGCGAGACCGTCGACGAGATCGTGACGGTCAGCGACGACGACACCGCCCGCGCGATGCTCGTGTTGCTCGAGCGCGCCAAACTCGTCGTCGAGGCAGCCGGAGCAGTGGGCATCGCCGCGATCCTCACCGAGCAGGTGCGCGACCTGGGCACCACCGTGGTGATCTTGAGCGGCGGCAACATCGACCCGCTGATGATGGAGCGCGTCATCGGCCGAGGCCTCGCGGCCGCCGCCCGGTACGTCAAGCTGCGCATCGGCATGCCCGACCGCCCGGGTCAACTGACGCGGGTCAGCGAGGTGCTCTCCGACGCCAACGCCAACGTGGTCGAGGTGCTGCACACCCGCCACGGCCGGGGGCTGCAGATCAGCGAGGTCGAACTCGAGCTCAGCATCGAGACCCGCGGGCCCGACCACGTCGACGAGGTGCTGCAGCGGCTACGCGACGCCGGGTACGAACCCAACGTCGACTTCTGAGCCGTCCCTGGGCGACCGCGACCGCGACGGCGACCGCTCCTCGTGACCCGGCCAGCGCCTCCTGACGCTGCGTGCGCCGCGTGACCCTGCCTGCGCCTCGTGACGTTGCTCGCGCCGCGTGACCCTGTTCGCACCTCCCCACCTGGCCCGCGCCTCCGGCTGATGGCCGCAGTGCGAGGAAAGGCGACGTCGGTCTGCGTCGGCAACTCAGGTGGACGACGCACTGCGGGCGTAGGGGGACCGGCGGTCGCGTCGTTCTCCTGAGTTGTCGGACGGGCCCGGCGCGAGGTGCCGGGGGACGACTCGTCACCTGGCGGGAGCTCGGGGGGCGTCGGTCTGCGTCGGCAACTCAGGTGGACGACGCACTGCGGGCGCAGGGGGTCCGGCGGTCGCGTCGTTCTCCTGAGTTGTCGGAGGGGCCCGGCGCGAGGTGCCGGGGGACGACTCGTCACCTGGCGGGAGCTCGGGGGACGTCGGTCGCGTCGGCAACTCAGGTGGACGGCGCACTGCGGGCGCAGGGGGTCCGGCGGTCGCGTCGTTCTCCTGAGTTGTCAGTCCAGGGCGGCGGGGCGGCCGGGCGGCCGCACGGCGGGACGCTAGGACGCCCGAACGGTCCGCGGGCCGCTGCCGGGCACTGTCCGGCCGCGGCCCGTCGCTGGGCACTCGCCCGGAGGACGACGAAGGCCCCCGCCCTTGTCGAGCGGGGGCCTTCGTCACGTGACCTACGGCTGGTAGGTCTCGACCTTCGTGACCGAGACCGAGATGTCTTTGCCGTTGGGTGCGGTGTAGCTGGTCGTCGTGCCGACCTTGACCCCGTTGATGGCCTGGCCGAGCGGGCTGGTCTCGCTGTAGACCGAGAGGTCGCTGCCAGCGGCGATGATCTCGCGGTTGCCGAGGAGGAACGTGCTCTCGTCGCCGGCGATGGTCGCCGTGACCACGGTGCCGGGCCCGACGATTCCGTCGGCCGCCGTCGAGTCGCCGACCGTCGCGTGCTTCAGCAGGTTGGTCAGCGTGCGGATGCGCGCCTCCATCTTGCCCTGCTCGTCTTTCGCGGCGTGGTAGCCGCCGTTCTCCTTGAGGTCGCCCTCTTCGCGGGCGGCCTCGATGCGCGATGCGATCTCTCGACGCCCCTCGCCACTGAGGGTGTCGAGCTCGGCCCGAAGACGGTCGCGGGCGTCGGTGGTGAGCCAGGTGGTCTCGTTGTCAGTGCTCATGGTGTCTCCGTTTCGTGCGGCGGTCGTACCCGGACGGGCACGTGGAGCCGAGGAGGCGCGGTGCCGGGAGCCGGGGCGAGGTCGCCCACCGAAAAAAGGAGACCGGCCGAGTGGCCGGTCTCGTCGTGCGATTCCGAGCAGTCTAGGGAAGCCAGCACCGGTAGATCAAGCCCGTGACGGCCCGCTCGGAGGTGGCGAGCGAGGTCGTGTAGGTCACCGACCGCCGTTCGGACGCGGGGAGGTGGACGATCTTCCAGCCGACGACGGCGAAGCCGCTGTTCTGGGCCTCGACGGCGCAGTCGACGGCCCGGCCGGTGTCGGCGGTCACGGTGTACTGCACCTCGACGGCCCGGTCGGAGGTCACCTGGTAGCCGACGTCCGCCGACTCGAGCTGTGACGAGGTGCCGTCGAACGCGGCGAAGACGACCCATGCGGCGAACACCACCACGAAGGCCACGGCGACGGAGAGGCTCACGACCAGACGGCGCCGCCGCCCACGCGGGGAGCGCCCGTACCGGGCGTCGAGGCGCGCAGAGGGTGGGGTGACACGGGGCGTGGACGTCACGCGGATCTCCGTCCGATTAAGCTGTCCTCAGGGTAGCAACGTCTGCCCGGCACACATTGCGAGGAAGAATTGACCCTGCGCCTGCTGGCGGTCCACGCCCACCCCGACGACGAGTCCAGCAAGGGCTCGGCGACCTACGCCTACTACCGCAGCCTCGGCGTCGACGTCCTCGTCGTCAGCTGCACGGGTGGCGAGCAGGGGTCGATCCTGAACGAGCAGCTCGCGGCCCGCAGCCACGCCGAACGCGACATCGCCGGGCTTCGCGTGCACGAGATGGCGGCGGCGAAGGTGGCCATGGGCATCGACCACCTCTGGCTCGGCTACGCCGACTCGGGGCTGCCCGCCGAGGGCGAGTCGGTCGCGGTCAACTCGTTCGCGACCATCCCGCTCGAGATCAGCGCCGAGCCGCTCGTCGCGATCATCCGACGGTTCAAGCCGCAGGTGCTGGTGACCTACGACGAGAACGGCGGGTACCCGCACCCCGACCACATCCGCACCCACGAGATCTCGATGGCCGCCTACCGCGACGCCTCCGACCCAGCGCGCTACCCGGCCACGGGTGACGCCTGGCAGATCGAGAAGGTCTACTACGACCGCATGTTCAGCGCCGGCCGCATCGGCGCCATGATCACGCACCTGCGCGAGAGCGACCCTGAGTCTCCGCTGATCGAGTCGCTGACCGAGATGCTGGCCCGGTTCAGCGACCGGCCCGACCTGGCGACGACCCGGGTGCCGGTGTCCGACTTCTTCCCCGTGCGCGACGCCGCCCTGCGGGCCCACGCCAGCCAGGTGCCGCTCGACAGCGCGTTCTTCTTCTGGCCGCACGAGCTGCAGGTGGCCGCCTGGCCCACCGAGGACTTCCAGCTGGTCGAGTCGACCGTCGGGTCCGAGCTGCCGGAGGACGACCTCTTCGCCGGGGTCACCGACCCCGACACCGGTCTCACGGGCGTGCAGCGATGAGCGCCCTGACCGACTCGGTGCTGACGGTCACGACCCGTCTGCTGGCCCAGCCGCAGACGCCCGACCCGACCCTGCCGCCGTCGACCATCCCCGACGAGGCCGTCACGCCCGGCGTGTGGGGCTTCGTGGCCATCGCCTTCGTGGCGATCGCGACCGTGCTGATCGTGGTCGACATGACCCGCCGGGTCCGCCGCACCCGCTACCGCGGCGAGGTGCGTGAACGCATCCAGGCCGAGCGTGACGAGGCGGCCCTCGCCGCCGCGGCTCTCGACGACGAAGAACTGCCCGGCGACGCCGACCGTCGGGCTGGCGACGGCGACGGCTACGGCGACAACGGTCACCCCCACGACGACGACGACGCCGACCGCAGGAGGCGCGACCGCGACTCGTGACCGGGGTGACCGGCGCCGGGGTGGCGACCCGTGCCTCCTCGGCTCGGACGACCGCGGTCTAGAAGGTCGGCGGGTCGAGGGTGACGAGCAGGATGCCCGTCCAGTGGCAGAGATACGCCAGCACGGTCATGGTGTGGAACAGCTCGTGGAACCCGAAGTGCCCAGGCACGGGGTTCGGCTTCTTGATGCCGTAGAACACAGCACCGGCGATGTAGAGCGCACCACCGACGAGCACGAGCACCATCATCGCGACGTTCGCCTTGAGCAGGTCGACGACGAAGCCCAGCGCTCCGACCCCGAGCAGCACGTACAGCGGCACGTACAGCCACCGCGGCGCGTTGAGGAAGAACACGCGGAACAGGATGCCCAGCACGGCACCCGTCCAGACCAGCACGAGCAGGGTGAAGCCCTTCGAGGGCGGCAGGGCGATGACGGCGATCGGCGTGTAGGTGCCGGCGATCAACAGGAAGATGTTGGCGTGGTCGAGCCTCTTGAGGAAGCGCTTGGCGTTCGGGCTCCACGGGAACCGGTGGTACGTCGCCGAGATGCCGAACAGCAGCAGCGACGTCGTCATGAACACGGCGCAGGCCCAGGTCGCCGCGACGCCCTGGGCGAGGACGACGAGCACCACGCCCGTGGCGATCGCCACCGGGAACGTGGCCGCGTGGATCCAGCCGCGCCACGTCGGCTTGCGCTCGATCGAGGAGTAGGCAAGGGCGTCGTCGAGCAACGGCAGGTTCGGGATCTCGGGTTCGTCGGCCCCGAGGGTCGAGCGATCACCGTCGGTGGGGCTGCTCATGGGGCCGAGCCTAGGGGAGCGGCCGAGAGGGCTGGCTGAGAATCGACGGCTCGGTGGAAGGCCGACCGTGGGCTACCGTAGCCCTGTGAAAAAGCGTCGTCCCTCCCCCCTCGCCAGGGGAGTCCTGTACGGCCTCTACCAGAACCGCATTCGCCGCAGCCTCGACGGTCAAGAGCTGCCGCACCACGTCGCCATGATCGTCGACGGCAACCGCCGGTGGGCCAAGCAGCGCATGCTCGAGACGGCGGCGCACGGGCACCGGGCCGGTGCCGCGAAGATCAGCGAGTTCCTCACCTGGTGCGACGACCTCGGCATCAAGGTCGTGACCCTCTACCTGCTCTCGGCCGACAACCTGGGCAACCGGCAGTCCGACGAGCTGACCGAACTGTTCGGCATCATCGGCAACGTCGCCGACGAGCTCTCGCACCAGCGGGACTGGCGCGTTCAGCACGTCGGCGCGACAGACGACCTGCCCCCGGCCCTGTGCTCGGCGCTGCGCGAGGCGCAGGCCCGGACGGCCGACAAGGGCGGGCTGCACGTCAACCTCGCGGTCGGCTACGGCGGTCGCCGCGAGATCGCCGACGCCATGCGCAGCATCGTCCGGGCGCACGACGCCGCCGGGGGCACCCTCGACGCACTGGCCGAGGTGCTCACCCCCGAACTCATCGCCGACCACCTCTACACCGGCGGCCAGCCCGACCCCGACCTCGTCATCCGTACGTCGGGCGAGCAGCGGCTGAGCGACTTCATGCTGTGGCAGAGCGCCCACAGCGAGTTCTATTTCGTCGAGGCGTTCTACCCCGACCTGCGCGAGGTCGACTTCCTCCGGGCGGTGCGCGACTTCGCGCTGCGACACCGCCGCTACGGCAGCTGACGCCGGCTCGGAGCCGGTCGCGGTCGTGGTGACCGCGCCGGTGTCGGCCACTCAGGAGTCCGACCGCACCCGCGCCTCCTGACGGCGCCAGGCGTGCCGTCCTCCGCAGTCGCCGGCCGCCGCGGACGAGGAGGCGCGGGTCGGCAGCCCGCGGACGGCACTACGGTGGGTGCAGTCACCGCCGCCTAGGAGAACACCGTGAAGACCATCGACGACCTCGCCTCGGGGTACTCCGACGAACCCGGATACTTCGACTTCGCGAAGTGGGGCCCGATCTCGACCGCCGTCGCCGACGAGCAGCGGTCGCTGGTCGAGGTCCAGGCCAGGGCGCGGTTCGGCTCCGAGATCGCCCTGACCGAGCAGTCGGGGAGGGTCGGCCGGGCCATCTCGTCGCTCGTGGGGTTCGCTCCCGACCACGTCGTCTTCCAGCCCAACACCAGCGAAGGGCTCACGCACACGCTCTTCGGCCTCACCGGACAGGTGCTGATGTCACCGCGCGACTACCCGAGCATGCCGGTCGCCGCGACCCGCTCGGCCGAGGCCCTGCGCGTGCTCGAGCCCGTGTGGATGGACCTCGACCACGACGTCGTCACGCCGGCCGTCGTGCAGCGACACCTGACCGACTCGGTCACGGCCGTGGCCGTCAGCCTGGTCGACTACCGGACGGGCTACCTCGTCGACCTCGACGGCATCCGCCAGGTCATCGGCGACCGGCTGCTGATCGTGGACGCGATCCAGGGCTTCGGCGTGGTCGACGCGCCCTACGCCGTGGCCGACGTCGTCGCCTCGGGCGGCCAGAAGTGGGTCCGCGCCGGGTGGGGCACGGGGTTCCTGGCGCTGAGCGACCGGGCCCTGTCCGCGCTGACGCCCGTCTTCAGCGGCGTCGCGGGCAGCGACCTCGTCCTCGGTGGGTCGTACCACGGTCGCCAGCCGACCCGGCCCGGCGCGGCCGCCTTCCAGGTCACCAACCCCGACCCCATCGCTCAGGCCCGGTTCGCCACGGCGCTCGAGGACATCGCCGAGGTGGGGGTCGCCGCCGTCTCCCGAGCCGTGGCCGAGCGGGCGACGCGCGTCATCGACCTCGCCGACGAGTTCGCGGTGCCGGTCGTCTCGCCCCGCGACGTGTCGGAACGCGCAGGCATCGTCGTCCTCGAACCCGCGCTCGACCAGATGACGACGCTGACGGCCGCCCTGATCAACCACGGGGTCACCGCGACCGTGCGCGACACCACCGTGCGGCTGAGCGTCCACGTCTCGACGGGGGACGAGTCGTTCGAGATGCTGCGAGGGGCGTTCACCTCGTTCGGGACGACCGTCTTCTACTGAGGGGTGGCCAGGGCGGCCTAGGTGCTGCGGTGCTGCGGTGCCGCGGTGCCCTGCCGCGTCGACCTTCGACAAGCACCTGAGGGTCGTTCACCTGATCGTCACACGACACGGTCGCGTCGGTGATGCGGATGTCGGAGGGGCGTCGTAGGTTCGTCACATCGGGCAAGGCGCCCGATCGAGCCGGCCACGAAAGTTCGCCTCGCAACTGCTCCGCGGCCGTCTCTGCCGAAGGTACCCGGGTGCCCAGTCGCCCGAGGACGGAGTGGTCGTGACCGCGTCGAACATCACCTCAACCGAACGCAACACCGCATCAGCCACGGGGGGTGACCAGGCGGTCGCCCAACGCACCTACGTGCTCGACACCTCGGTGTTGCTGTCCGACCCCCAGGCGCTCTTCCGGTTCGCCGAACACGACGTCGTTCTGCCCGTCGTCGTCGTCAGCGAGCTCGAGGGCAAACGTCACGACCCCGAGCTGGGGTACTTCGCCCGCCAGGCCCTCCGCCTGCTCGACGACCTCAGGGTGAAACACGACCGACTCGACTTCCCCGTGGCGGTCGGCGACGGGGGGTCGCTGCGCGTCGAGCTCAACCACTCGAACATGTCCGTGCTGCCCTCGGGCCTGCAGCTGAACGACGCCGACTCGCGCATCCTGGCGGTCGCCTCCAACCTGGCCGCCGACGGGCTCGCCGTCACGGTGGTCTCGAAAGACCTGCCGTTGCGGGTCAAGGCCGCCTCCATCGGCCTGGCGGCCGAAGAGTACCGGGCCGAGCAGGTCGTCGACAGCGGTTACACGGGGCAGACCTCGATCGACGTCTCGAGCGAGCAGATGGCCTCGTTCTACGAGACCGAGAGACTGTCGAGCCGGGCTCTGGGCGACGTGCCCGTGAACACCGGCGTGGTCGTGCACTCCGAGCGAGGGTCGGCACTCGCACGCGTCGTCGCGCGGGGCGAGGCGCGCCTCGTCCGCGGCGACCGTGACGTGTTCGGGCTGCACGGTCGCTCTGCCGAGCAGCGGCTGGCCATCGACCTGCTGCTCGACCACGAGGTCGGCATCGTGTCGCTCGGCGGCAGTGCGGGCACCGGCAAGTCGGCACTGGCGCTCTGCGCGGGGCTCGAGGCCGTGCTCGAGAAGCAGCAGCACAAGAAGATCATGGTGTTCCGGCCGCTCTACGCCGTCGGCGGTCAAGACCTCGGGTTCCTGCCCGGTGACGCCGGCGAGAAGATGAACCCCTGGGCGCAGGCCGTCTTCGACACCCTGGGGGCGATCGTGTCGCAGAACGTCCTCGACGAGGTCGTCGAGCGGGGCATCCTCGAGGTGCTGCCGTTGACGCACATCCGCGGTCGGTCGCTGCACGACGCGTTCGTCATCGTCGACGAGGCCCAGTCGCTCGAGCGCAACGTCCTCTTGACCGTGCTCAGCCGCATCGGCCAGAACTCGCGCGTCGTGCTGACCCACGACGTGGCCCAGCGCGACAACCTGCGCGTCGGTCGTCACGACGGGGTCGCCTCGGTCATCGAGACGCTGAAGGGCCACCCGCTCTTCGGCCACGTGACCCTGACCCGCTCCGAGCGGTCGGCCATCGCGGCACTCGTCACCGAGATGCTCGAGTCGAACGACCTGGCCTAGCCGATGCCGCAGGAGGCGCGGGTCACCTGGCCCGCGCCTCCTGCGTGCGGACGGCCTGGAGGCGCGGGTTGCCCGGCCCGCGCCTCCTGCGTGTCCGCCGGAAGCGTGGGTTGCCCGGGCCGCGCCTCCTGCGTGTCCGACGGAAGAACGGGCTGCCCGGCCCGCGCCTCCTGTGTGCGCTCCCTGTTGTTCTGCGTCGGCGTTGGTGTCGGTCCCGGCGTCTGCAGGGCCCGCCGCGCCTGGCCCACGCGTCCCTGCACCATCCGACCGCTGCCCGCTGCCCGCTGACCGCTGCCTGCTGACCGCTGGCTCGCTGCCTGCTGACCGCTGGCTCGCTGCCCGAGGCTCGCTGACAGCTGACAGCTGACAGCTGACAGCTGACAGCTGACCGCTGCCCGAGGCTCGCGCGCCCCCACGGCCCACCTGTCCGCTGACCGACCCGGCGTCGTCGGCAACTCAGGAGATCGGCACGCTCGCGGCGTCGACCGCCCGATGACGCCGTCTTTCTCCTGACTTTCCGACGTCGGGACGAGCTCGAGGCCGGGATGACATCAGTGCTCGACGCGCCCTCGCAGCGAGGTTTCGACGACAGCACGCACGAGACGGTCGGAGTCCGATGCGCCGACAAGTCAGGAGATCGACCTCGTCCGTGGATGCAGGCGCCCCCCGAGGAGGGCGATCTCCTGATTTGCCGGCAGTGACACGAACACGAACAGGGGCAGGGGCGGGCGCAGGGGCGGGCGCAGGTGGGGCGGGCGTGGCGACGGCGGGTGCATCAAGGCGACAGTGGGTCCGGGGTCGGGGAAGCCGCCGCGAGTTCGGGGTCGGGGCCGCTGCTGCGAGTCCTGGGTCGGGGCGGCTGCCGCGGGAGCGGCCGGCACCCGTCACGACTCGTCCTCAGGCCGCGGAGGGGCGCTGTTCTCCACGAAGCGTCGGTACGGGCCCCGGAGGAGGTGCGGGTCGAGTCATCGTGTCGACATGCAGCAGATCGCCACCCACGTCCGACAGGCAGGCGGAGTCCTGCACAAACGCGATCTGGTCGCCCTCGGGGCCACCGACCGGATGCTGACCGCAGCCGTGCGGTCGGCGCACCTGCACCGCCCGCGGCGGGGTTGGTACACGACGTTCCCGCCCGGTGACGCCCGGCACGAGGCCGTGCGCATCGGAGGGAGGTTGACCGGGGCGGCACTCCTGGCACTTCTCGGGGCCTGGATGTGGTCGGTGCCGCCGGTCACCGTCGTCGTGGCTCCGACGGCGTCCCGGTTGCGGCCGCGGCGCGGAGCCAGCGTGCTCTGGCGGGCGGACGGGCTCGTGCCGCCGCGTCCGCTGGACGGACCGGCGTCCCCACTCGACGGCGACGACGAGCACGCCGGGGAGGACGCGATGCGGTCGGCCTGGGCGGTGCCCCTCCGCACGGCCCTCGTCGACGCCGTCGTGGCGGCGCCGCTCGACGAGGCCGTGGCGCTCCTCGACTGGGCCCTCGCGACCGGGCACTTCTCGATGCCCGGTCTGCACGCCGCCTTCGCTGCGGCGCCCTCGGACGTCCGAGGCATCGTCGAATGGGTGGACCCCCGATGCGAGAGCTTCATCGAGAGCGTGGTGCGCGTGACCTTCGCCCGCCTGGGGCATCACGTCGACAGTCAGGTGCGGGTCGGCCCGGGGGACCGCCGTCGCATCGACCTCGTCGTCGACGGCGTCGTCGCACTCGAGCTCGACGGTCGCAGCTGGCATGGTGACACGTTCGACGCCGACCGGATGAAAGACCTCGCGATCACGATCCGGGGCCGAACGGCCCTCCGGGCGAGCTACGAGATGGTGCGCGATCATCGGCCGCTCCTCGTCGCCGCCGTCCGAACCGTGCTCGACGAGGCGAGACGTCCCCGGAGGCGCGTGCTGGTTTTCCGCGGACAGGTCCACCATCCTGGCGTCCGCCGTGCACGCGGGCGACGTCCGTGGCACCTCGTCCGACCGACCAGGGTGACGTCGTCTCGTGCGGTCTCGACTGCCGTCGGCAAGACGTCGACGATCGGAGAGGTCCGTGGGCCTGTCGAGCGACCGTTCCGGGCGCCTGAGGCCCCGTGAGCGTGACGGGCGAGCCGGGCACGCCGGGCGGGGAGTCCGGGACGAGCGGGGAGTCCGGGACGAGCGGGGCGTCCGAGACGGGCCGCTCGTCTGGGACGAGCGGGGCGTCCGAGCCAGGCCGGGCGTCCGGGACGGGCAAGGTGTCCTGGACGGGCAAGGCGTCCGAGACGGGCGAGGCGGCATCCGTCGACGCAGCGGTGCGAGCACGGCACGGGGCGCCCCCGAGCGTCGGCCACGTGACCGAGCACGACCAGGCCCGCGAAGCCCTGATCGTCATCGGGCTGACGGCGTCGGCCGTCGTGGCGTGCAGCGTGACTGCGGGTGGCGGCGGCCCGCTCCACATGGACGCCGACCTGATTCCGCATCCGGCCGCGGCGACGCTCATGGGGTGCTTCGGTGTCGCCGCCGTGACGCCGGCGCTGGTCCGGATCGACGTCGGGCAGCGCCGTCTTCCGAACGTCCTGGTCGGCGTCGTCGCCGTGGCGTGGGTAGCGTCGATCGTCGTGTCGCTGGCCGTAGGCGACGTCGGCCTGGCCGTCAGGAGCATCGGCTTCGTGGCCGTCACGGCGCTGGCTGGGGTCGTCATGGCGCTCGCCGGGGGCATGGGCATGGGCGACGTCAAGCTCGGGGCCTTGCTGACCGGCCTCGTCTCGCCGTGGGGCGGCATCGCCCTGCTCGGTCTGTGGGGACTCGCAGGGGCGTCGGGCGTGGTGTCGGCCATGGCCAGGACGGTGCGAATCAGGTTGCGTCGCCCGCAGCCGGGTGCTGAACCGACCTCGGTCGCCGCGGGGGTGCCCTTCGGGCCGTGCCTGCTCGGGGCCTACTGGGCGGTGGTCGTCGCTCGTCCGGTGCTGGCGACGCTCGTCGGTGGCTCGACACCGTCCTGAGACCTGCCAGGCGACGAGTCCTGAAGCCGAGCAGGCGACGCCGCGGGGTGGGCCGAGCCCGCCGTGGCTCGGTGCTGGCGGCCGGATCGGGACTGGCGACCGGTCGGAGCTGGCCACCGGCTCGGGGTCGGAGACCAGATCGGAGCTGGCGTCTGCATCGGAGCTGGTCACCGTCTCGGGGCTGACGACCAGGTCGGAGTCTTCGACGGCGTCGAGCCGAGCCGGGGCGGCCGCGTTTCCGGCCAGGTGACGACCTGGCGATGGACTTGGTCAGCTGGGGCGACGAGGAGGCGCGCGTCCGTCAGCAACGGATTTGCGCCTCCTCGAGGGCCCCCGAAGCGATGCATCGGGTGGATCGCGAGCGCGCGACCCAGGTCGGCCGGTGAGGCTGACTCAGCCGGGGTGGGTCATGCTGAGCACGTCGAGCGCGGTGTCGAGCTGCTCGTCGGTGACCTCGCCCCGTTCGACGAACCCGAGGTCGACGACGGCCTCGCGGACGGTCAGCTTCTGGGCGACGGCGTGCTTGGCGACCTTCGCCGCGGCTTCGTAACCGATGACCCGGTTCAGGGGCGTGACGATCGACGGTGAGGATTCGGCCAGGGCACGGGCGTGCTCGACGTTGGCCTCGAGCCCGTCGACGGTCTTGTCGGCCAGGGCGCGTGTGGCGTTGGAGAGCAGGCGGATCGACTCGAGCAACGCCGTGCCCATGACGGGGATCGCGACGTTGAGCTCGAAGGCGCCGGACGCACCAGCCCAGGCGATGGTCGCGTCGTTGCCGATGACGCGGGCCGAGACCATCAGCACGGCCTCGGGGATGACCGGGTTGACCTTGCCCGGCATGATCGACGAGCCCGGCTGCAGGTCGGGGATGTGCAGCTCGCCGAGGCCCGTGTTGGGGCCGGAGCCCATCCACCGGATGTCGTTGTTGATCTTGGTCAGGCTGACGGCGAGCACCCTCAGGGCCCCCGAGGCTTCGACGAGCCCGTCACGCGCCCCCTGGGCCTCGAAGTGGTCGAGCGCCTCGGTCACCGGCAGGCCGCTGTCGTCGGCGAGGGCGGCGATCACCCGCTGCGGGAAGCCGAGGGGCGTGTTGATGCCGGTGCCCGTGGCCGTTCCGCCGAGGGGGACTTCGGCGACCCGGGGCAGGGCGCTCTGCACCCGCTCGATGCCGAGGCGGATCTGGCGGGCGTAGCCGCCGAACTCTTGACCCAGGGTGACCGGGGTCGCGTCCATCAGGTGCGTCCGGCCGGCCTTGACGACGTCCGACCAGGCGGATGCCTTGGCCTCGAGGGCGGCGGCCAGGTGGTCGAGGGCAGGCACGAGGTCGTGCAGCAGGGCCCCGGTGACGGCGACGTGGACCGACGTCGGGAACACGTCGTTCGACGACTGCGAGGCGTTGACGTGGTCGTTCGGGTGGACCGCGACCCCGTCGACCGTGCCGGCCAGCGTGGCGAGCACCTCGTTCATGTTCATGTTGGACGACGTGCCGCTGCCGGTCTGGTAGACGTCGACCGGGAACTGGTCGTGGTGGCTGCCGCCGATGATCTGGTCGGCGGCCGAGACGATCGCGTCGGCGATCGGCTGCCCGATGATGCCCATCTCACCGTTGACGACGGCCGCCGCCCGCTTGATGCGGGCCAGCGCGACGATCTGGGCCGGCTCGAGCCCGGCCCCGCTGATCGGGAAGTTCTCGACGGCACGCTGCGTCTGGGCGCGGTACAGAGCCGACGCGGGCACGCGCACCTCGCCCATGGTGTCGTGCTCGATGCGGTAGTCGGTCTCGGATGTGGTCACGACGTCGTGGTCCTTTCCTCGGGCCCTGCCGGGCTGCTGCGCCCGTCGAGGGCGCGGGGCGTCGGAGCGTGCGCCCCGACTCGGTTCAGAGTCGGCCGACGACGACCGAACGGTCGACCCGCCCGTTGGCGAGGTCGTAGTTCGCGCCGACCACGGCCAACCTACCGTCCTCGACGGCGGACGAGATGAGGGCCGACCGCTCGACGAGCGTTCGCACCGAGGCCTCGATGTGCAGTTGCCCCACGGCGCGCGGATCGAGGTCGGCGCCGTTCTCGAGGTCGAGCTGAGCGCGTTCGACCGACGGCATGATCATGTCGATCAGGCCGCCGAGGAACGCCGACCCCGGGGCGGCATCGGAGGCCATGGAATCGATGGCCGTGGCGACGGCACCGCAGCTGTCGTGGCCGAGCACGACGATCAAGGGCACGTGCAGCACCGAGACGGCGTACTCGAGCGAGGCGATGACCGTGTCGCCGACCACCTGCCCGGCGTTGCGCACGACGAAGAGGTCGCCGAGGCCGACGTCGAAGATGATCTCGGCCGCGAGGCGGGAGTCGGCGCACCCGAACAAGGCGGCGACGGGCTCTTGACCGGCAGCGAGCGACGAGCGGCGATCGCTGTCTTGATGGGGATGACGGGGGGCGCCGTCGACGAAGCGGTGGTTGCCCTCGACCATGCGGTTCCAGGCGGTGCCTGGGGCCGAGCCGTCGACGGAGCCGGAGGTGGGGGCCGAGGTGGAGGGGACGGTCGCGGCCGGGGTGTCGGCTGCCGAGTCGTGTCGGGTCACGTCACTCGCTTTCTTGACTGGCGATCTGCTGGGCCAGCGAGGTGGCCAGGACGTCGAACTCGGCGTCGTCCGCCGTGCCGTAGAGCACGTACGAGCTGCGGCCGACGGTGGTGGTCAGGGCGTAGGCGTAGTTGCCCGGGTCGTCGGCGTCGCGTCGGTCGTAGACGTCCCAGGTGAGGCCGGCGATCGATCGCGTGGACGTCGCCGCCGCGTTCTGCACCTGCAGGCTGACCCAGGTCGGGTTGGCGTCGATGCCCTGCTCGAGCCCGATGAACTGCTGGTCGGGCGTGATGAGCCCGACGTACCAGGTCGGCACGTCGTCTCGGGTCGACGAGCGCACCTCGGCCGCGTTCGACGTCCAGCCGCTGGGCAGGGGAGGCGCGGCGAGGGGGGCGTCGACGCTCGCCTGCGCCTGCGACGCCACCTGGACGTAGTCGATCTCTTGCCGGTTGACGGTGCCGTTCGGACGGACGACCACGAGCACGAGGAAGAGCACGATGCCGAGCGAGGCGACGATCGACAGGGTCAGGTTGATCGCGGTCTGGTTCGCGTAGTGCTTGCGGGTGTTCTCGGCCTTGCGGGCGGCGGTCTCGTCGGGCGTCTCGGGCCTGCCGAGTTCGGCCACGACCCGGGGCTCGCGGGGACGACGTGCCCCGCGGGTGCCGCCGCCTGAGGGATCGGAGGGGGTGGTCATTCGGCCGGCGCCTGACGACGTGCCGCCTCGAGCCGCTCACGCGCGCCCATCAGCCACTCTTCACACCGGCGGGCGAGGGCCTCGCCGCGTTCCCACAGCGCGAGCGACCGCTCGAGGGTCGACGCACCCTGTTCGAGCTCGGACACGACGGACACCAGCTCGTCACGGGCCTGCTCGTAACTGAGCGAGGCGACGTCGGGCGGGGTGCTGGTCGAGGTGCTGTCCACGGGACGATCCTAACGACGGGCGCTGACAGAGGTCGCCGCAGAACTGGCGGCCGGGAACGGATCGGACGGGGCGGAGCCTGGGGAGGAGGCGCCGGTGCTGACGGCGCCCACCGCGCCTCCGTCGGTGGTCACCAGCAGACGGGTCTCGGCCGGCGCCTCGTCGGGCGAGCGCAGCACGCTGCCCGACGGGAGCTGGACGATCGCGTAACCGCGCCGCAGGGTGCCCTGCGGCGACAATGCGCGCAGCTGGGCCGTGAGCTCTGAGACCCGGGTGTGAGCCCGCTCGACGGCCCGCCCGACGAGTTCTTCGCCACGGGCCACGGCGCGGACGACCTCGTCGGCCCGCACGTCGACCAGGGTCTGCGGAGAGGCAAGGACGGGGCGGCTGCGGATCTGCTCGAGCCGGTCGATCTCGGTGGCGACCAGCGACGTCAGGCGGACGCCGATGCGCGTGCGGGCCTGTTGCACGCGCGACAGTTCTTCGGTGACGTCGGGGACGACCCGCTTGGCCGCGTCGGTCGGCGTCGACGCGCGGAGGTCGGCGACGTCGTCGAGCAACGGCCGGTCGGCCTCGTGGCCGATGGCGCTCACCACGGGGGTGGTGCAGGCCGCGACGGCGCGGACCAGGCCCTCGTCGCTGAAGCCGAGGAGGTTCTGGAAGTCCCCGCCGCCCCGGGCGACGATGATCACGTCGACCTCGTCGTCGGCGTCGAGACGCTGGATCGCCGCCGTGACCTCGCCCACCATGCGGTCGCCCTGCACCGCGGCGTGGACCACGCGGAACGAGACCGACGGCCAGCGCAGCTGGGCGTTGCGCAGCACGTCTTTCTCGGCGTCGCTGTCTTTGCCGGTGACGAGGCCGATGCACCCGGGCAGGAACGGCAGCGCACGTTTGCGATCGGCCGAGAAGAGCCCCTCGGACGTGAGCTGGCGACGGAGCCGTTCGAGTCGTTCGAGGAGGTCGCCCAGGCCCACGTGACGCATGTCGAACACCTGCATCGTGAGGCTGCCGCCCTTGACCCAGTAGTTGGGCTTGACGGCGGCGATGACCCGGTCGCCCTGCTTCAGGTCGGCCGGAACGCGCGACTTGACGCTCGACCAGATGGAGAACGAGACCGTGGCGTCTTGCTCGAGGTCGCGGAGTTTGCCGTAGACGTTGCCCCCCGAGACGTTCCACTGCGTGATCTCGCCCTCGACCCAGGCGGTGCCGAGGCGGTCGATCCAGTCACGCACCTTGCTGGCGAGCAGTCCGACCGGCCACGGGGCCTCGGCGGTGGGCGGTGGGGGAACGATCGTCATGGGGCTCCGTTCGTGGTGGTCGTCGGCGACAGGCGGCGGTGTGCAGGGCCACCGTGGGCCCGGTGGGCCGGGTGATCCACGGCCCGGGCGACCGCTCTCAGTACGCGACCAGTCCGTCGCACCTAGACTCGTCGGGTGAGCCACATCACCAACGGCGCCCTCGCCATCGACCTGCCGACACCGCGTGTTCCTGCGGTGCGGAACAGGCTAAAGGATACCCCCGTCACCGGACGCAAGCGGGTGCTGCTCGCAGCGCCCCGCGGTTACTGCGCAGGCGTCGACCGTGCCGTGATCGCCGTCGAGAAGGCGCTCGAGCACTACGGCGCGCCCGTCTACGTCCGCAAGCAGATCGTGCACAACGTCCACGTCGTGGCGACCCTCGAGAGCCAGGGCGCGATCTTCGTCGACGAGGTCGACGAGGTCCCGCAGGGCTCGCACATCGTCTTCAGTGCCCACGGCGTCTCGCCGGCGGTCGTCAAGGGCGCGGCGGACCGCGAGCTGCAGGCCATCGACGCGACCTGCCCTCTCGTCACGAAGGTGCACCGCGAGGCCGTGCGCTTCGGCAACCAGGGCCGTCACATCATCTTGATCGGCCACGCCGGTCACGAAGAGGTCGAGGGCACGATGGGCCACGCGGCCGATCGCACCACGCTCGTGCAGAACCCCGGCGAGGTCGACGACCTCGTGATCGACGACCCCGAGAACCTCGTCTGGCTGTCGCAGACCACCCTCAGCGTCGACGAGACGATGGAGACCGTGCGCCGCCTCCGCGAACGGTTCCCGAGCATCCAGAACCCCCCGAGCGACGACATCTGCTACGCGACGCAGAACCGCCAGGTGGCCATCAAGAAGGTCGCCCAGGGTGCCGACCTCGTGATCGTCGTCGGGTCGGCGAACAGTTCGAACAGCGTCCGCCTGGTCGAGGTCGCCCTCGAGCACGGCGCCAAGGCTGCCTACCGGGTCGACTACACGAACGAGATCCGTCAAGAGTGGCTCGACGGCGTCGAGACGGTCGGGGTCACCTCGGGTGCCTCCGTGCCCGAGGTCCTCGTCGACGAGGTGCTGGCCGACCTGTCCGACGCCGGCTACGTCGACGTCGAAGAGGTCGTCACGGCCGAAGAAGACCTGATGTTCTCGCTGCCGAAAGAGCTCCGCAAGGACGCGACGGGCCAGGTCGACGCCCGTGGCCTGGGCGGTCGCACCCGATGACCGACGATCGGCCCCGGCCCCGCTACGGCGAGTACGCCCCCGAGGGCTGGGTCAACCCCGTCGCCACCGACGACGCCGCCCAGGAGGCGCGGGTCGCCGAACAGGACGCACGGCCCACGGTCACGGCCGACGCCCGCTCCGGTGACGGGACCCTCACCGCGCCTCCCGCCCTCACCACCGGTCGCCGTGTCGACCGGGTGGCGACGTTCGCCCTGATCGGGCTCGGAGCCTTCGGAGCGATCCAGGCCGTCGCCCGGGCGCCTCGCTACGCCGAGGACCAGCTCGCCCAGTTCGCGCAGTTCGACGCCGACCTGTCGGGGTTCTCGTCGTCGGGTGCCCTGCAGACCTTCGGCGTCGTGATGGCGGTCTTCGCCGTGGCGCTCTTCGCGTTCTCGACCTGGTGGACGCTGCGTCGCCTCCGGGCGGGCCGGCTCGGTTTCGTCGTGCCCCTCGTCGCCGGTGTCGTGTTCAGCCTCGTGCAGGGTTTCGGCGCGGCCGCCGTGTTGATGTCCGACCCGGCCTTCGCCGCGTCCATGCAGAAGATCACCGACAGCTTCTTCTCGTAGTCCGTGCCGCGTCCGCACCACGTCAGCGTGCCCCCACGCACGAGACCCCCGGGCGATCGCCCGGGGGTCTCGTCGTACCTGCAGGAGGCGCGGGTCAGCTGGCCGACTGACCGAACGACCCGAGCTGCTTGGTCGCCTCGACGACACGGGCGGCCATCGCCGTCTCGGCGACCTTGCCCCAGGCGCGGGGGTCGTACTGCTTCTTGTTGCCGACCTCGCCGTCGACCTTGAGGAACCCGTCGTAGTTCTTGAGCACGGTGTCGGCGATGGACCGGCTGAAGGCGTACTGCGTGTCGGTGTCGAGGTTCATCTTGACCACGCCGTTCGAGACGGCCTCGGCGATCTCGGCGTCGGACGACCCCGAGCCGCCGTGGAACACGAGCTCGAGGGGCTTCTCGGCGGTGCCGAACTTCTCGCGGATGCCCTGCTGGATCTCGCCGAGCAGTTCGGGGCGCAGCTTCACGTTGCCGGGCTTGTAGACGCCGTGGACGTTGCCGAAGGTCAGGGCGGCGATGTAGCGACCGTGCTCACCGAGGCCGAGGGCCTCGACGACGCGGGTGACGTCACCGACCGTGGTGTACAGCGCGTCGTTGGTGCCTTCGTGCTGAACGCCGTCTTCTTCGCCGCCGACGACGCCGATCTCGACCTCGAGGATGGCGTTGATGGCCTTGGTGCGCTTCAGCATGTCTTGGGCGATCGAGATGTTCTCGTCGAGGGGAACGGCAGAACCGTCCCACATGTGCGACTGGAACAGCGGGTTGCGACCGGCCCGGACCTCTTCTTCGGAGGCCGCGATGAGGGGGAGGACGAAGCCGTCCAGGGCGTCTTTCGGGCAGTGGTCGGTGTGGAGGGCGACCGTGACGGGGTAGTTCTTGGCGACCTCGGTCGCGAACTTCGCGAACGCGATGGCACCGGCGGCGCGGTTCTTGACCGTGTGGCCGGCGAAGTAGTCGGCGCCGCCGGTGGTCACCTGGATGATGCCGTCGCTACCCGCCTCGGTGAGGCCCTGCAGGACGGAGTTGATCGTCTGCGACGACGACACGTTGACGGCGGGGTAGGCGAAGCCCTTGGTCTTCGCCTTGTCGAGCATCTCTGCGTACTGCTCGGGGGTTGCGACGGGCATGGCATCTCCTTCGATCACGACTGCGGTCTGCTCCGATCAGCCTAGTCAGGGCTCGACGGGCGCGTGCCGTGAGGGCGGGGCCGCCCGGGGGCGGCCCCGCCGTCACGTCAGTCCGTGCCGGGACCGCCCGAGTCCGGAGACCCGGGGGCCGGGACGACCGTGTCGTCCAGTCGACGTCGTCGCCGGGCCATCACGAGGCCGAGAGCGAGCACGGCGAGGGCTGCGGCCACGGCGGCTGCCGGTGCCGCCCCGGTGAAGGCGAGACGCGGGCGGCCGTCGGCGGAGTCGGCTGCCGGGTCGGTGCCCTGGTCGCCGCCTGGCGTCGAACCGCCTTGGACGGGCGGATCGACGGTTTCGCCGGGCGGGTCGACGACCTCCGGGGCCGGCAGGGCGCCGGCGTCGACGTCATCGACGTCGGAGACGCCCACGAGCGCACCGCCGGCGTCGTCGACGCGGGTCAGTTCGGCCTCGGCGTCGCCGTCGGTTCCGGCGTCCGAGTCGCGACTCGGGTCGTCGCCGACGTGCGGAGTCGTCCATCCGCCCTCGACGGCTCCGAAGTCGACGACGTAGTCGCCGGGGCGCAGCGAGTCGAACTGGTAGACCCCGTCGGCGTCGGTGGAGACGGCTCTCGCGACCGGCTCGCCTCGGTCGTCGGACCCGGTCAGTCGGACGGGGTGGTCGGCCAGGCCGGCCTCGTCGTCCTGGCGGACGCCGTCGGAGTTCGCGTCCTGCCACACGATGCGACCGATGCTGCCCCCGACGGCAGTCGTCCGGGCGACGGGGGAGTGCGCGAGCCAGTCGATGCCGCGGGCCCGCATGCCGAAGGACGACGCCCAGACGTCGCCGGCACCGTCCAGCCCGTCGGCGGCCAGGACGAGCTCGTGGCTGACGGCCGTTCCGGCGGGGACGGCTGAACCGCGATCGATGCGGACGGCCGTGACCTCGGCGAGAGCGCCCGGGCAGCCCGTCGACCCGAAGTCGCCCTGCGCACACCAGCGGGTCGAGCCGCCCGGCGCGTTCGAGGCGTCGTCGGGGTCCTCGACGACGGACGTCGGGGGCGTGTTCGTGTACAGGACGGCCTCGGTGTCGTGGACCGTCGCGACCGGCGCGGTGAGGACCGGTCGGACCGTCGCCTCCGTGCCGCGGTCGTCGCCGTCGTGCGGCAGGGTCGTGATGAGCGAGGTGTCGGTCAGGGACTCGGACCCGATGTTCGTGTACGTCAGTCGGAAGGTCGCCTGGTCGCCGACGATGCGCACGTCGTGGTCGACCGTCTCGTCCACGTCGAAGCCGCTGCTGGCCAGGACGTGCACCGCACGGTCGGTCACGCGTCGGTCGGGTGAGGACACGTCGCGCAGCGACTCGATGGTCGCCGAGTTCGTCGCGTCGATCCCCGGCGTCGCCGTCGTGAAGCGGGCCGAGAACGTGAGGGGGGCCAGCGCGTCGTTCACCTCGACGGGATCGAACGACCAGGTCAGGCGCTGGCGAGTCACGCCGTCGACCACGATCTCGTCGATGACGGGCTCCGTCGACGCGGAGCCCGGGACGTAGATCGAACCGACGGGCAGGAGGTCGCGGATCATCAGCTTCTCGGGGACGCGGTCGTCCGATGCGTTGGTCAGGGTGGGATAGAGGGCGTAGGTGAGGGTTCCGCCAGCGGTCACGTACGTCGTCTCGTCGGGGGTGTCGGATGCGTCGTGCCCGGGGTCGACGACGGCACTGGTGATGCGGGCCGCGTTGCTCGTCACGCTGAGGAAGTCGGCCCAGTTGCCGTTCGCGGCGACGGGGTCGCCCGTGTCGTGCGTCCACCGGCTCGCCCGGTCGCGCCGGACGCTGGAGAAGATGCGGAGGCGCGTGTCGTTGGCGAGACGGTCGACGGCGGTCAGGTGCACGTTGAACGTGATGCTCGTGTTGCCGGGGTGGTCGTAGCTCCACCGGACCGCCCCGACGGCCGAGGGCCCTCCGGGGACGTCGCGGGGGTCGTCGTACCAGCCGAGAGCGTCGTCGCAGGTGGCGTCACGTGCGACCTCGGGGTCGGACCCGTCGAAGGCCGCGTACTGGGGGCGGCCCGTGACGCCGGATCGGTTCGACGACGCCCACGTCCCCGGCGTGTTCTCGCGGAGGGTCTGCGTCGTGTTGTCGAACACGGCGCACACCTGCGAACCCGACCACGTCGACAACCCGCGGTTGTTCAGCGACGTGCTGCTCAAGAGGGTCTGCGCGGGGGTGACGTACGGTTCGTCGTACTTGCCCGACATCGTGAACGACGTCATCGTCTCGTCGTTCCAGCCCAGGTAGCGGAGGGAACCGCTCACGCCCGCGCTCTCGAGGATGTTCCGGTCGGCGGAGTTGTCCTCGGTCGGCTCGGATGCCCCGTCGTAGTTGGCCTGCCCGCTGACCGAGGTGGCCGCGAGATCGCGGTAGGTGTTGCGGGTCGTGAGGGACTGACCCAGGGGAGGAGTGGGCACCCACAGGCTGACGTACGCCGAGACGACGTAGGGGGACACGCCACCGGTGATCTGTCCGCCCGAGACGCTCCGGGTCGGGATGGACGACAGGCTCGTGTCGGCTCCCGAGATGGTGATGCCGACGGGCTCGCCCGGAGCGTTCTGGGTGCAGGTGATCGTCCCCGAGTCGACGACGTTGCGCTCGCCTCCGCCGACCCCGCCCGGTGCCGCGGGGATCTGGCCCGTGTTGACCCCGCACGCGGCGTCGGTGTCGGTTGCCAACAGGACGGCGGGGCTCGGCTCGCCGCCGTACATGGCCGAGACGTCGTCGATCAGCGTGATGTCGCCCTGGAGGCCTTCGTAGCCGAGGAGGCCGTCGCCCGGGACGAGCGACTGCCAGTCGATCTGCAGCGGGTAGACGATGCGGAAGCCGGGTGTGGAGCCGTCCGGCCCCGTCGCGGCAGCGAACGACGTGACGGTCCGGTTCATGGAGACGTTGAAGCGTGGCACGGCCGAGACCCTGACGTCGGACACGGGGGCGGTGACGGGGTCTCGATCGGGCGCCTCGAGCTGGAACGTGGGTCGCAGCATGCTGCCCGCGGGGACGTCACGGTCGACGGAGGCGACGATGCTCAGGGTGCGAACGCCGGTCGACAGAGGGGCGAGCGAGCAGCGCAGGGTCTGCCCCGTCACGGCCGAGCCGGGGAGGCACTCGCCGGGGAGCGTCGACCAGGTCAGGCCGTCGGGGGCCGTCGCGATGATCTCGCCCCCGACGGCGTCACCCGTCGTCGTGCCCACGGTGACGCCGTAGACGACGGCGTCGTTCGTCCTGACGATGCCGTTCTGTGGCCCGCTGTCGCCACCGGGTACGTCGTTCGGGGTGAACGGGCCGATGCCGTCGGACGCCAGCCGCACCGACAGGCTCAGGTTGTCGGACGTGGGGGCTTCGGGCGCGGCGTTCGCGGCGTCGACGGCGAGGAGGGAGAGGCTCGCGCTGAGTGCCAGGGCGACGGCCACTGGTCGGCGGAGCCGTGTGTTTGGTTTCATGAGCACCTCTCTTCGTGCATAAATGCACTGTTGGTCATGAAACATATCGCATGACATCCGTCTGGACAACCCCGGGGGCTAAGCTCGTGGACATGGCCGACTCGTCTTCTGGAACCCTGTACGCGCACCCCGACCGCAACCTCGGCATGGAGCTGGTGAGGGCCACCGAAGCTGCGGCGATCCGGTCGGCGCCGTTCATCGGCAAGGGTGACAAGAACGCCGCCGACAAGGCCGCCGTCGACGCGATGCGGAAGTTCCTCGGGACGGTCGCCTTCGACGGCGTCGTCGTGATCGGCGAGGGCGAGAAGGACGAAGCGCCGATGCTCTTCAACGGCGAGCACGTCGGCAACGGCTTCGGCCCGGCCTGCGACATCGCCGTCGACCCGATCGACGGCACGAGCCTCACCGCAGCGGGTCGCATGAACGCCCTCTCGGTCATCGCGGTCAGCGACCGGGGCAGCATGTACGACCCCAGCGCCGTGTTCTACATGGACAAGATCGTCACCGGCCCCGAGGGCAAGGGCATCATCGACCTCGACCGTCCGATCGGTGAGAACATCACCGCCCTGGCGGCGGCCAAGGGCATCGCCGTCGAGGACATGCAGATCGCGGTGCTCGACCGCCCGCGTCACGCCGACCTGATCGCCGAGATCCGGGCCGTGGGCGCCTCGACGCGCCTCCTGCTCGACGGCGACGTCGCAGGCGGCATCAACGCGGCGCGCCCCGACTCGCGCATCGACATGTGCGTCGGCGTCGGCGGCACCCCCGAGGGCATCATCACCGCCTGCGCGGTCAAGGCCCTCGATGGTCTCATCCTCGCCCGTCTGGCACCCAAGGACGACGCCGAACGACAGAAGGCGATCGACGCCGGTCACGACCTCGACCGCGTGCTCGACCAGGACGACCTCGTCACGGGCGACAACGCGTACTTCGTCGCCACCGGCGTCACCGACGGTGCCCTCGTCGCGGGCGTCACGCGCAAGCAGGGCATGATCCGCACGTCGAGCATCGTGCTGCGGTCGCACTCGGGCACCATCCGCCGGGTCGAGGCCGACCACCTCGTCTCGAAGTGGTACGGCGAACAGGCCTGACCCCGACGAGACGACGACGAACGCCCGGCTTCGGCCGGGCGTTCGTCGTCGCGCCGTGAGCAGAGCTCAGCCGGGGTGACCGTCGTGCGGCCGTGACCCCCAGGGTCGCGAACCGAAGAGGCCACGGCCTGGCGCAGCCGTGACCTCAGTCGCCGCGAGCCTCGCCGTCGGCCAACGCCGAGGCCAGTTCGGGGGCGGTGAGTTCGCGAGGGGTCTCGTCGATCGTCGTGGGGCTCGCCAGGACCTTCGACTCGTCGAGCATGGTGAGCCGGCGGGCCGACGGCAGGACCGTCCGTTCGAGCGAGCCGACGAAGCGGTTGTAGTCGGTGACACCCGCCCTCAGCGACCGGCCGAGTTTGTCGACGTGTCCGGCCATGGTCGACAGGCGGCCGTACAACTCGCGGCTGAGGTCGAAGAGCTCTTTCGCCTCGGCGGTGACGACGTCCTGCTGCCAGCTGAACGCCACGGTCTTGAGCACCGACCAGAGGGTCACGGGTGAGGCGAGGGCGACGCGCTTCTGGAAGGCGTAGTCCATCAGCGACGGATCGGCTTCGAGTGCGGACGACACGAGCGACTCGCTCGGGATGAACGCGATCACCAACTCGGGTGACGAGTCGAGCCCGGCCCAGTAGGTCTTGCCCGCCAGGGCGTCGACGTGCGCTCGCAGGGCCTTGACGTGCCGGCGGACGAGCTGATCACGCCGGGCCCCCTCGTCTCCGGTGGCGGACGACGGGATCGCACTGGCTTCGAGGTAGGCCGAGAACGGCACCTTGGCGTCGACCGCGATGTTCTTGCCGCCCGGGAGGTGGACGACCATGTCGGGCCGACCGGACCCGGCGTCCGACGTGACGGAGCTCTGGACGTCGAAGTCGACCCGTTCGATCAGGCCGGCCGCCTGGACGACGTTGCGCAGTTGCGTCTCGCCCCACACGCCGCGTGTGTTGTTCGCCTTCAGTGCCGACGCGAGGGTCTCGGCCGTCCCGCGCAGGCGCTCGCCGGACTCGGCGGTGGCGCGGAGCTGCTCGCTGATGGCGCCGTACTGCCGGGCTCGTTCGGCCTCGAGCTGTGCCACCTTCTGCTGGACGGCGTGCAGGCTCTCGGCCACCGGACTGAGAGCGACGAGCACCTGGCCGTCCGACCGGGCCCTCTCGGCCTCGGCGATGCGGACGTCGCGGAGGCGGTCCTGGAACTCGCGCAGGCGGTCTTCTTGTTGGGCGATCTGCCGCCGGTACTGGTCGTCTTGGGCGTCGAGGCGCTCACGGGCGCCGTCGGCGACGGCGCGGGCGGCAGCCAGGTCGGCGGCCAGTCGGGACGACGTCTCGATCGAACGGGAGCGTGCGACCATCCCGCCCACGAGGGCACCGATGACGAGACCGAGGAAGAGGGCGAGGAACAGGGCCACCGATGACGACATGGGGCGAGTGTGGCAGCGACCACCGACAGCGTGCGTCGCGACCCTGCCCCTCGGGCAGCCCCCAGCGCCGCCCCTCGAGCCGCCCCTGGGGGCGGATCACGTCAGCCGAGAGCCATGGGGCGACGGTCGACCCGGGCGACGCCCGGCACCACGGGCGTGGTGGCGGGTTGCAGCACCTTGACCTTGACGGCGGCGATCGACGCGAGTTCGGCGACGTCGGCTGCGCCGTGGAAGAGGGCCGCGTGGGCGACGATGGCCGCGCACGCCTCGGCGTCGGCGAGGGCGTCGTGGTGCGAGAAGGCGTCGAAGCCCGCGGCGGTCGCGGCGACGGGCAGTCGGTACGAGTCGAGTGAGTAGGTCTTGCGGGCGACCTGCAGGCTGCACAGGTAGGACCACGGGGGAGGGGTGAGCCCGGTCGCCGCGCAGGCGGCCTTGATGACGCCCATGTCGAAGCCCGCGTTGTGCGCGACGAAGACGTCGTCGCCGGCGAAGTCGGCGAGCAGTTCGAACTGCTCGGCCCAGCCGAAGGCGCCGACCACGTCGCTCGCGACGATCCCGTGGATGCGGGTGTTCCACTCCGAGAACTCGTCGTGCCCGGCCGGGGGAGAGATCAACCAGCCGACCTTGTCGACGACGACGCCGTCGCGGACCTTGACGAGGCCGACGGAGCATGCACTGGCGCTGCTCGAGTTCGCGGTCTCGAAGTCGATCGCGGTGAAGTCGATGGGCATTGACTCATGCTCTCACGCGCCTCCGACACCGCCTCCACGGCCGCGGACGCGCACCGTTCCGTCCCCAGGCGACGCGGCCCCGACGGCACGGCTCGACAGGCCCGGTACGCTTGACCCTCGTGGCTCTCACTATCGCGATCGTCGGACTGCCCAACGTCGGCAAGTCCACCCTGTTCAACGCCCTGACCAAGAACCAGGTGCTGGCGGCGAACTATCCGTTCGCGACCATCGAACCCAACGTGGGCATCGTCAACCTGCCCGACCCGCGCCTCCAGGTCTTGGCGGGCCTGTTCGGCAGCGAGAAGACGCTGCCGGCACCGGTGTCGTTCGTCGACATCGCCGGCATCGTCAAGGGCGCGAGCGAGGGCGAGGGGCTCGGCAACAAGTTCTTGGCGAACATCCGCGAGGCCGACGCCATCGCCGAGGTCGTGCGTGGTTTCGACGACCCCGACGTCGTGCACGTCGACGGCAAGGTCGACCCCGAGAGCGACATGGGCACGATCAACACCGAGCTCATCCTCGCCGACCTCGAGACCGTCGAGAAGGCGCTCGTCCGCTACGAGAAAGAGCTGCGCCTGAAACGCGTCGAGCCGATCGTGCACGAGACGGCCGTCGCCGCCAAGGAGGCGCTCGAACGAGGCGAGGCCCTCTCGGCCACCAGCATCGACCTCGAGCCGATCCGCGAACTCGGGTTGCTCACCGCGAAGCCCTTCATCTACGTCTTCAACGTCGACGAGGCCGTGCTGACCGACGAGGCGCGCAAGGCCGAACTGCAGGCCCTCGTCTCGCCGGCCGAGGCGATCTTCCTCGACGCACAGGTCGAGTCCGAGCTGATCGGCCTCGACGACGACGACGCCGCCGAACTGCTCGCCTCGCTCGGGCAGGACGAGTCCGGCCTCGACCAGCTCGCCCGCATCGGCTTCGAGACGCTCGGCCTGCAGACCTACCTGACGGCTGGCCCGAAAGAGACCCGCGCCTGGACGATCGGCAAGGGCTGGAAGGCCCCTCAGGCGGCCGGTGTCATCCACACCGACTTCGAGAAGGGCTTCATCAAGGCCGAGGTCATCTCGTACGACGACCTGGTCGAGACCGGCTCCATCGCCGAGGCTCGCTCGGCAGGCAAGGCCCGCATCGAGGGCAAGGAGTACGTCATGCAGGACGGCGACGTGGTGGAGTTCCGCTTCAACAACTAGGCGTTCTTCGCGGTGTGGACGAGTGCTCTCTGGGCACCTGTGAACTTTTTGTCCGCGGTGCTTCACTGGGTTATGGCCGTCTCGCCGATGTTCCCGCTGGGATCAGTGCTGTTCCCGTTCGTGCCCATCCAGCTGCGTATCTTCGAGCCTCGGTACCTCACGTTGGTCGGCCGCTTGCTCGACGAGGATGAGCCCGAGTTCGGCGTCGTCCTCATCGAGCGCGGATCAGAAGCCGGGGGTGGCGACCAGCGTGCCTCGGTCGGGACGATGGCGCGTCTCGTGAGCGCCGCCGCGGGCGCCGACGACCTGTTCATCGTCGGCCTGGGGACCCGGCGGTTCACGGTCGAACGTTGGGTCGACGAGGATCCGTTCCCGCGGGCCGAGCTCTCGATGCTGCCGGATCTCGAATGGTCCGAGAAGCTCGCACCCCTTCGGGACCAGGCCGAAGCAGCTGTCCGCCGCTTAATCGTTCGCGCCGCGGGGCCCCAGTCGGATGACGACATCGAGCTGTCGGACGATCCAGTCGCAGCCGTCTGGCAACTGGCGGCGATCGCCCCGCTGGGTGATTACGACAGTTACACCCTGTTGAGGTCGACGACCTTGGAGGGTCTCCTGCGTCAACTGATCGATCTGGTCCTCGAGGCCGAGGAGCTCTGGTCCGCCGAGTGAGGCTTGTCACCACCGTTCACCACCTCCGGGGTTCCGCGGCAACTCATGCTGGTCGGCCCAGGTGTTCATGCTTCGCAAGGACATTCACAGGTCATGCTTCGGATGGTCGGAACTCGGTGGAGTTCCGCTTCAACAACTAGTCGGGGTCGCTGGCCGATTTCTCGGGCTTCGTCATGAAGCGACCGGGTGGCGCTCAGCCGATCCGATAGACCAGGCCGTTGCCGGCCTCCGCCTGGCGTGCCGTGAACTCTTGTGCGGCCGCGAGGTAGTGCCCGACGTAGTTGACGTCGCCTCTCAGCCTGTCGTCGAGGCGGCCGCTGGCGATGTAGAGGGCCAGTACGTCAGCCTTGTCGTACCGCGCTATGTGTCTCGCGACGACCTCGACCTGGTTCGGATCGAGCACCTCGTAGTGACATTCGTACCCGTGGATCACGCCCCTCGGATACCGAACGTCGCCTCTCACGAGGTCGAGACCCATCTCGGCCGGTGACTGATTCGGCATGACGAAGAGTCGTTGGAGGTCTCGCCACGACTTGTCGAGGTCGAGCCAGGAACGGGTCCACGACGGATCGTCCCAGGGTGCGTCGGGACAGTGATCGTTCATGTACGCAAGAGGAGCGGCGCGAGCGAGCTCGAGATCCGCGGGTGCTACCGGACAGGCGCTGTATCTGATTCCCATGGAGACGATCCTCGCGACACCACCCTGCTGCTCGTCCCTTGGAACCCGAGGCTGGGGAGAACGGGGCCGACCTGGAACGTGGGGAGGAAACCTCTGGAGGCGATCACCAGCGGCGCCCTCCTTCTCGCGATCTCGACATGAGGCATCCCGTGGCTTGGTGACACCGCTCAGGCGGTGCCGCCGCCGAGCCGCGACAGGAGGCCTGCCGCGAGGGCGGTCCGCTCGACGAGGCCGTCGATCGAGATCCACTCGTGCCGGGCGTGGGCTCCGTCGCCGACGGCCCCCAGGCCGTCCAGGACGGGCAGCCCCAGGGCCGCGGCGAAGTTGCCGTCGCTGGCGCCTCCGACGGAGGTCTCCTCGACGACGAGACCCTGCTCGGCGGCGACCTCCCGGGCGATGGCGAAGAGCGCGGCCGTCCCGGGCCCCCGCGACATGACGGGGCGGTTCCAGCCGCCGTCGACCTCGATGCCGGCGGCCTCCCGGCGAGGTCTCAGGGCCGCGAAGGTGGCGTCCATCCGACGCATCTCGTCGACGTCGGTCACGCGGACGTCGACGAGTGCGCGAGCACTGCCCGCCGTGACGTTCGCCCGCGAACCGCCCGACATCGTGCCCACGTTGACGCTCGTCCCGGCGGCCAGGTCGGCCGAGTCGTGCAGCGCCACGATCACCCGTGCCATCTCGTCGACGGCGCTCACGCCGTTCTCGGGATCGAGTCCGGCATGCCCCTCGACGCCCTCGGTGGTGACCGTGAAGAGACCGACGCCCTTCCGCGCCGTCTTGAGCGCGCCTCCTGCGCTCGCCTCGAACACGAGGACCGCGTCGTGGCCAGCGACTGACGCCTCGATGACGGGACGCGACGCGGGCGAGCCGATCTCTTCGTCGCCGTTCAGGACGAAGCGCACGGCAGGCAGGGGCAGGCCCTGCTCACGGGCGATGGCGAGGGCGTGCGCCACCTGCACGAGGCCGGCCTTCATGTCGAAGGCGCCCGGCCCGGTCAACCGGTCGCCGTCGATCGAGACCGGCCAGTCGACCAGGGTGCCGAGGGGCCAGACCGTGTCGTAGTGGCAGAGCACGGCCACGGCCCCGGACCCACCGTTCACGGCAGCCCAGTCGAGGACGGCGACGTCGCCGTGCGGCGCGCCGTCGACGGCGCGCTCGGCCTCGGGCGCTCCCAGGTGCGCCTCGAGGTACGTGCGCACCCAGGCGAGCCCCTCGTCGAGGGCCGCCCGGTCGTCGGACGGCGTCTCGAGCTGCACGTAGGCGGTGAGATCGTCGACGAGTGCTCGGCGACGCGCCTCGGCCGCCTCGACCAGGGGGTTCACGCGACGGCCAGTCGGTCGAGCTCGTCGAGGTGGTCCTCGCTCATGGTGATGCGCCCCGTCTCGAGTTCGACGATCGACTCGACCAGCCACCGGGTCAAGGGCACGGGCAGGTCGTGACGCTCGGCTGCGGCGAGCACCGGGGCGTACTGCGTCGGCACCTCGGTGCGACGCCCACGGACGGCGATGTCGCGCCAGATGCCCGATCGCTTCTTCGTCTGTCGAGCGAGCCACGCGACGAGTCCGTCGGTGGCAGCGTCGGTCGCGTCAGCGGCGCCGGCATCGCCCGGCGTCGCGGTCAGGTAGGCGTCCGGCGTGAAGGCGTCGAAGCCCTCGAGCGTGACGCCTTCGGCCCGGGCGACCGTCAGCACCTCGCGGACCAGCGCATGCATGCCCGTCCGGTGACGGTCGACGAGGTCGCCCATGTCGTCGTCGGCCAGGGCCGATGCCACGAGCATGGCGCCGAAGCCGAGTTTCGACCAGAGGAAGCCCTGGACGTTGTCGGAGACCACCGGCCGGCCCCAGTGCCGGAGGTCGTCGGCCAGGGTGCGCACGCGCTCGCTCGTGCCTCCGGAGTACTCGCCGAGGGCGATGTCGCCGATGCCCCCGTCCCTGACGACGCCGGGCGCAACGACGTCGGCGAACAGGTCGACGAACGCCGCGACCGTGCGTTCGGCGCCGACGTGCCGGGCGATGGTCGCCTCGTTGAGGCCGTTCTGCATCGAGACCACCCAGCCGTCGGCGGCGAGGCGGGGCGCGATCCACGCGGCGACGCCGTCCGTCGCTTGTGCCTTCACCGCGAGGACGACCGCCCCGAGCTGCCCGGGTGCCTCGTCGGGGGTCGAGATCGGCAGGCGGGCGGTGAGCTCGCCGTCCGGGTGCTCGATCCGCAGGCCGTGCTCGCGGATCGCGGAGACGTGCTCGGGGTCGGTGTCGACCAGGTGGACGTCGACCCCGGCGAGGTGGAGGTGCGCGGCGAGGGTGCCGCCGATCGCTCCGGCGCCGACGACGGTGTAGGTCGGGATCATGTGGTTCTCCGTTCGTCAGGTGGCGGGGACGTCTGTCGACGTCGTGGCGGTCCAGTGCTGGGGCAGGTTCCAGGCGCCCGTCGACGAACCTCCGTCGACGCGAAGCACCTCGCCCGTGATCCAGTCGGCGTCCGTGCCGGCGATCCACGCGACGGCACGGGCGACGTCGGCCGGGCTGCCGCGACGGCCCAGGGGGTTGTCACCGACCGCATCCGCGTACTCGTCGGTGACCGGGTTGACGGCCGAGTCGACCGTGACGAATCCGGGTGCGACGGCGTTGACGCGGATGCCGTGGCGACCGAGTTCGAGCGCGGAGGCGCGGGTGGCGGCCTCGAGGGCGGCCTTCGACGTCGAGTAGGGTGCCGCTCCCGGGCGGGCCCGGAGCGCGGCCCCGGACGAGATGTTCACGACGCTCGCGCCTCGACCCGCCGCGATCGCACGGCGGGCGAGGGCGACCGTGAGCAGGACGGGTGCTCGCGCGTTGACGTCCAGGACGACGTCCCAGGTGGTCGCGTCGAGGTCGAGGAAGGGCGTCGCCGGGTACACGCCGGCGCTCGACACCAGGACGTCGACGGGCGCGGTCGCCCAGGCGGCGGCCATCAGGGTCTCGTGAGCGTCGTCGCGGCGGAGGTCGATCGTCGTCGTGCCGCAGGCGGGGGCTCCGACCGACCGGGCGAGCGAGGCGGTCTGCTCGAGCGGTTCGGCGTGCAGGTCGGCGAGGGTGAGCGCGTCACCGGCCCGGGCGAAGGTGAGCGCGACCTCCCGGCCGATGCCGGACCCGGCGCCCGTCACGAGCACGTGCCGCATCAGTCGAGCACCTTGCCCTTGGTCTCGGGCATCGTGAGGTAGACGACGAGGCCGACCGCGGCGGCCGCCGCGGCGTAGGCCCAGACCCATCCGCCGAGGCCGCTCGTGTTCATCCAGGTCGTGATGTAGGGCGCGGTGCCGCCGAAGATGGCGACCGCCAGGGCGTAGGGCAGGCCGATTCCGGTGGCGCGCACCTCGGGCGGGAACTGCTCGGCCATGATGACGGCACAGTTCGCCGAGTACCCCACGAGCAGGACGATCCCGACGAGCTCGATGGCGAGGAGGGTCCAGAAGTTGCCGTTCAGCAAGGTGAAGGCGGGCCAGGCGAAGAGCAGGAACCCGCCGGCGAAGGCCGCCATGGTCGGCTTGCGGCCGATGGTGTCCGAGAGGATGCCGCCGAAGGGCAGCAGGCAGATGAAGACGACCATCGCGATGACGTTCGCGAGCAGGGCCAGGTTCAGCGGGATGCCGGTCGTCACCGCCGCGTAGGTCGGCATGAAGTTGACCCACAGGTAGTACAGCAACGTGCCGGCGATCGTGATGCCGAAGACCCGGAGGGTCGCCCGGGGGTGCTCCTTGATCATGCGGACGAAGGGGTTGCGACGGGTGGCCAGGTCGGAGCCCTCGACGCGGTCCTTGCCGGTGGTGAACGACGTCGTCTCTTCGACGGAGCGGCGGAGCCACAGCCCGACGAAGCCGAGCGACGCGGCGAAGACGAACGCCAGGCGCCAGCCGTAGCTGTCGACGGCGTCGTCGGGCAGTGCCGTCGTGATGACGAACCCGAGCGCCGAGGCGATGAGGACGCCGGCGGCGACCGACACCTGCTGCCACGAACCGGCGAAGGCCCGGCGACGAGGGGCGGCGGACTCCACGAGGAACGCCGACGCCGAGCCGAACTCGCCGCCGGCCGCGAACCCCTGGACCAGACGTGCGAGCACGAGGATCACCGGCGCGAGGTAGCCGACCTGCTGGAAGGTCGGCGAGATGCCGATCACGAGGGTCGCCACAGCCATCAGGGTGATGGTCAGCAGCAGGCCCTTCTTGCGACCGTGGCGGTCGGCGTAGCTGCCCATGACGGCCGCGCCGACGGGCCGCATGACGAAGCCGACGGCGAAGATCGCCAGGGTCGAGAGCAGGGCGGCGACGTCGTCGCCCGGCGGGAAGAAGTGATGGGCGAAGATCGACGAGAACGTCGAGTACAACGCCCAGTCGACGAACTCGACGGCGTTGCCGATGCTCCCGGCGACGATGGCCTTGCGACCCTTGCTGCTGAGCTTCGTGGCGTGGACGGTCTCGGTGGTGGTCGTGCTCATGTGCTGACTCTCTCGAGGTGGACGTGAGGGGTGCGGGGGTGGGAGGCGCGGCGAGGGGCAGGAGGCGCGTCAGAGGAGGCGACGGACGTGCGCCGCGAGGTCGGCGTGGGTGCCGAACCAGACGTCGTCGACCGAGCGGATGTGGGCGAGCAGATCGTCGAGGACTCGGAGCCGCGACCGGTGGCCGATGATGTGCGGGTGCAGCGTCAGCTGGAACAGTCCGCCCTCGGCCCGGGCGGCGTCGAACTCGTCGATCCAGATCTGCAGGAGGTCGCGCGGCGGCATGTGGGGCCGGAGGCCGCCGAAGCGATCCATCATCAGGTAGGGGGCGTCGTCGCGGATCCACTCGACGGGGATCTCGACGACGCCGGTGCGCTCGCCGCGTTCGAGCAGCTCGTAGGGCTCGGTGTCGGCCATCAGCGACGAGTCGTAGGCGAAGCCGAGCTCGCGGATGACGGACAGGGTCGAGCCCGAGAAGTCCCACGACGGCGTCCGGATGCCGACCGGCCGTCGTCCCAGCTGCCGCTCGAACACCTCGAGCGCCCGTGCGGTGAGGTCGAGCTCGTCGTCGTGGCCCAGGGCCGTGTTGCGCTCGTGGATCCACCCGTGCACGGCCACCTCGTGACCGGCCGCCGCGTAGGTGGGCGCCTCGTCCGGCCGCAGCAGCGCGCAGACGGCCGGCATGAAGAACGACGCCGGCACCTCGTGGCGGGCCAGCAGGTCGAGGATGCGGGGCACGGCGTGCCGTGCGCCGAACTCGCCCTGGGCCATGCGGCCGGGGGAGGTCTCGCCGTCTCGGAGGGCGGGCGTCTCGTGGTCGGAGTCGAACGAGACGGCGACGGCGACGGCGGCGCCCCCGGGCCAGCGTCCCGCGGGCTCGTCGTCGACCAGTGACCGCCCGGCTCGCACGAACTCGACGTGCCCGCGCCATTCGGCCTCGGTCCACTGCCACGGTTGCTGGTCGTCCATGAGATTCCTCCCGGCGTCGTCCGCGACCTCGATGTCACCGACACGGGTCACTGTAGAAAGAAATACAAGCAGACTCAAGCCAAATGGTTGTTTCGATCGCATTTCGACCCTCGAACGGTTGGATGAATCAATCCCACGGGCCTCGTCCGACCCCTTCGGCTCGAACGCCCGTATCCTGATGCCGTGCCACGCCTCGTGCCTCCTGCCGGTCAGCCCCTCCTCGACGAGACCGACCTCGACATCGCCGCGGCCGTGCACGTCGCACCTCGCGTCCCCACCGCCGCCCTGGCCGAGATCCTCGGGTTGCCCGTGAGCACGCTGAGCCGCCGCCTCGTCCGCCTGCAGGAGGAGCGCCTCCTGCGGGTCGTCGGCCGTTACGCCTGGGAGCTCATCACTTCGAGCAACCCGTACGAGCTCTGGATCACCTCGGCGCCCGGCCGGTCGAGGGCCGTGCTGGCCGAGCTGCTGCGCATCCCCGACGTGCAGTTCGTCCTGCAGACCAGCGGGCCGGCCGACCTGTACGCCAACCTCTTCCCGCTCCGCGGCTCGGACCAGGAGGAGCTGCTCGGCAGCGTCATCCCGTCGATCCCCGGCGTCCGCGCCGTCGACAGCCGCATGATCCTCGAGCCGGCGAAGGTCGGGCAGGCCTGGCGCTACCCGCGCCTCGACGACGAGCGCGTCGCGCGGCTCGAGCAGCACGCGGCCGTCGTCGTCCATCCGCCGCTCGAGGACCTCGCCCAGCTCAGCGACCTCGAGTTCGAGACGATGCGGATGCTCGGGGCCAATGCTCGCGTCACGGCGGCCGAGGTCGGCCGGACGCTCGGGGTGTCGTCCTCGACCGCCGCGCGGGCCATCCGGCTGCTGTTGCAGAGCGGGGCCGTCTCACCGCGGGTCGAGATGCAGTCCGACCTGCTCGGCTACCCGCTGCACGCGATCGTGACCATCGACGTGCAGCCCCGCGACGTGTCGACCACCCTGGAGCACGTCGCCGTGCACCCCAGCGTCCGGCTCCTGTCGACGGTGACCGGCTCGGCTCCGATCAGCCTCTCCGGCGTCTTCCACGGGCCGGCCGACCTCGCGACCTTCATCAGGGACGACCTGGGCGCCCTGCCCTGGGTCCGGTCGATCCAGAGCGTGGCCGGATTGCGGCTGCAGCGACGGTACTGGATCGACCGCGACGGCCTGCGCCTCGGTGCCCAGGTCCCCGACGTGTTGCGGCGCTGACCGCCCGCCCGTCTAAGGTCAGGCATGAGCCAAACGGATTCTCCGCCCTCCGGCACCACCTCCGGCACACCCGCCCTGCTGCGCCTCGGCGTCCTGGCCACCTCGCGCAAGCCCGACGAGCGGCGCCTGCCGATCCACCCCGCGCACCTCGAGCGCATCGACGCCGACCTCCGCGCGCAGATGACCCTCGAGCGCGGCTACGGCCTGCGGTTCGGCATCCCCGACGCCGACCTCGAGCCCCTGGTCGCGATGGCCGACCGCGAGCAGATCGTCGCCGACAGCGACGTCGTCCTGCTGCCGAAGCCCCAGGCCGCCGACCTCGAGGGCCTCCGCGACGGTCAGACCCTCTGGGGCTGGCCGCACTGCGTGCAGGACCGCGAGATCACCCAGCTGGCCATCGACAAGCGCCTCACCCTCATCGCGTGGGAGGCCATGAACCACTGGCAGTCCGACGGCGGCTACGGCCTTCACGTCTTCCACAAGAACAACGAGCTCGCCGGCTACTGCTCGGTGCTGCACGCCCTCCAGCTCTGCGGTTCGACGGGCGACTACGGCCGTCGCCTCAGCGCCGTCGTCATCGGCTTCGGCGCCACGGCCCGCGGCGCCGTCACCGCCCTCAACGCCCACGGCGTCCACGACGTCCGCGTGCTCACCAACCGCGACGTCGCCGCGGTGGGCTCGCCGATCCCCTCGGTCGACATGTACCGGTTCGAGCACGACCCCGAGACCCCGGGTGCCAGCACGGTCGACGCGCCCGACGGGCCGGTCGCCCTCGCGCCCTTCCTCGCCGCCGCCGACATCGTCGTCAACTGCACCCTGCAAGACCCGAACGCGCCGCTCACGTACCTGCGCGAGACCGACCTCGGGGCCTTCCGCCCCGGCAGCCTGATCGTCGACATCTCGGTCGACGAGGGCATGGGCTTCGACTGGGCCCGGGCCACGACCTTCGCCGACCCGCTGATCACGGTGGGCGACACGACGAACTACTACGCGGTCGACCACAGCCCGTCGCTGCTCTGGAACTCCACCACGTGGGAGATCAGCGAGGCCCTCATGCCCTTCCTGCGGGTCGTCATGGAGGGGCCGACCTCGTGGGCGGCGTCCGACACCATCCGCCGGGCCGTCGAGATCGCGGAGGGGCGGGTCGAGAACCCGGCGATCCTCGAGTTCCAGCACCGCGCCTCCTCGTACCCGCACGCACCGCTCGACTGACGAGCCGCCCGGCCGACGGCACCGCCGAGTGGACTGCGCGCCGCCGCGCGCCGCGGCGTCTTGTCCACTCGGCGGTGTTCGCGAGGGCGCTGCGAGCCGCGGGTCAGACCACAGGAGGCGCGGCGAGGGCCGCCAGGACGCGCTCGGCCCCGAAGTCCCACGCCGCCTCGACGTCGCCGCCGAGCTGGAACCCGCCGTTGAGTTCCATCACGACGAAGCCCGCCACCCATGCGGTCAGGGTTCGGGCGGCGTCGAGGGCGCGCTCTGGCCCGACGAGCTGCTCGCCGACGCGGAGGGCGGCGGCGCTGGCCGCGGCCCCGAACTCGCGTCGTGCGGTGGGCACGCCGGGCCCGGGCGTCATGACCAGCTGGAACGCGGCCGGGCGTTCGTGCGCGAACTCCCGGAAGGCGTCGAGCACCTCGCGGGCCGACCCCGCCCCGTCGAGCCGCGCGGCCAGGTCGGAGAGGGTGGCCTCGGCGACCGACCGGAGCAATGCCTCCCGGTTCTCGACCCGCTTGTAGAGCGACGGGGCGCGGACGCCGACCCTCGCCGCCACCGCGGCCATCGTCAGACCGGCCGGGCCGTCCGTCTCGAGCAGCTCGCGGGCGGCGAGCAGGATGGCGTCGAGCGAGGTGCGGTCGGGTGTCGGCATGCGTCGAGTATAGCTATTGACAATAGCCATGATGGCTAAGTACCGTAGCCATCATGGAACTCGCCCCCTCCCTCCACCGCATCGGCAACGACATCGTCGCCGCCTACCTCGTCGTCACGCCCGAGGGCGTGACCGTGATCGACGCCGGGCTGCCCGGCCTCTGGTCCGAACTCGTGCGTAAACTCGCCGACGTCGGACGCACCCTCGCCGACGTGAAGGGCGTCGTTCTCACCCACGGCGACTCCGACCACGTCGGCTTCGCCGAACGGCTGCGCCGCGACCACGGGGTGCCCGTTTACGTCCACGCGGCCGACGCGTCCCGGGCGAAGGGCGGACCGAAGCCGAAGAACGGCATGCCTCCCATGAAGCTCGGCCCCCTGCTGGGTTTCGCCGGTTACAGCCTGCGCAAGGGCGGGGCGAAGACCGCCTGGCTCACCGAGGTCGTCGAGGTGCACGGCGGAGAGACGCTCGACCTGCCGGGGGCGCCTCGGATCATCCCGATGCCCGGGCACTCAGAGGGCAGCATCGCCGTGTCCGTGCCGAGCGTCGACGCCGTGTTCGTCGGCGACGCCCTGACCACGCGCCACGTGACGACCGGGCACGTCGGGCCCGCACCGGCTCCGTTTACCGACGAGCCCGAACAGGCCCTCGCCTCGCTCGACGCCCTGCTCGAGACCGGTGCGACCTGGGTGCTGCCCGGGCATGGCGCCCCCTGGAACGGCGGAGTCGTCGCGGCGGTGGACGCCGTCCGAGCCGCCGCCCGCTGACCGGGTGAGCGTCAGACCCCGACCGGCACCGCCGCCGGCGTCACCCGCACCAGCACCGCCTTCGACACCGGGGTGTTGCTGCCGATGGCCGCACTGTCGAGCGGCACGAGCACGTTCGCCTCGGGGAAGTACGCCGCGGCGCACCCCCGAGCCGTCGGGTAGGCGACGATGCGGTAGTCGCGCAGCACGCGCTCGACGTCGTCGGTCCAGACCGTCGTCACGTCGACCTTCTGCCCGTCGACCAGTCCGAGGTCGTCGAGGTCGAGCGGGTTGACGAAGACGACGTGCCGGCCCTTCTTGATGCCGCGGTACCGGTCGTTGAGGCTGTAGATCGTGGTGTTGTACTGGTCGTGCGAGCGCAGGGTCTGCAGCAGCAGCGTGCCCTCGGGCCGTTCGACGCGTTCGAGGTCGTTGACCGTGATGATCGCCTTGCCGACCTCGGTCGGGAACGTCCGCGAGTCACGCGGCCCGTTCGGCAGCACGAACCCCTCGCGGCTGCGGACCCGCTCGCTGTAGCGCTCGAAGCCGGGCACGACACGGCTGATGTGGTCGCGCAGCGTGTCGTAGTCGCCTTCGAAGGCCTGCCAGTCGATCTCGAGGTCGGCCCGGTCGCCGAGCGTCGCCTGCGCGAGACGGCTGACGATCGCGACCTCGCTGAGCAGGTCGGGCGCGACGGGCGGCACCTGGCCGTGGCTGCCGTGCACCGAGCACACCGTGTCTTCGACCGAGACGAACTGCGGCCCGGCCGCTTGCACGTCGATCTCGGTGCGGCCGAGGGTCGGCAGGATGAGCGCCTCGGCCCCGACGACGGCGTGCGACCGGTTGAGCTTCGTCGAGACCTGGACGGTCATGTCGGTGCCGCGCATCGCGGCCTCGGCGAGCTGGGTGTCCGAGATGGCGGCGACGAGGTTGCCGCCCATGCCCATCCAGAACTTGATGCGGCCCTCTTGCATGGCCTTGATGCCCTTGAGGGCGTCGACGCCGTGCTCGCGCGGCGGGTCGAAGCGGAACTCCTTCTGCAGGGCGTCGAGGAACTCGTCGGAGACCTGCTCCCAGATGCCCATCGTGCGGTCGCCCTGCACGTTGCTGTGGCCACGGATCGGCGAGGCCCCGGCGCCCGGCTTGCCGATGTTGCCGCGCAGCAGCAGCAGGTTGATGATCTCTTTGATCGTGTCGACGGCCTTGCGGTGCTGGGTGATGCCCATCGCCCAGGTGATGATGACGCGGTCCGAGGCCAGGTAGCGGTCGGCGAGCTCGTCGATCTCGGCCCGGTCGAGCCCGGTCGCCAGCAGCACCTCGTCGTCGTCGACCTGCGCGATGTGCTCGCGGAAGGCCTCGAGGCCCACGGTGTGCTCGGCGAGGAACTCGTGGTCGAGCACGGTGCCGGGTGCGGCGTCCTCGGCTTCGAGCACGCGCTTGGCGACGGCCTGCAGCAGGGCCATGTCGCCGCCGAGCCGGATCTGCAGGAACTGATCGGCGATCTCGGTTCCGCGACCCGCCACGCCGCGGGGCAGCTGGGGGTTCTTGTAGCGGCGCAGTCCGGCCTCGGGCAGAGGGTTGACGGCGACGATCGTGGCGCCCTTGAGCTTCGCGTCTTCGAGGGCGGTGAGCATGCGCGGGTGGTTCGTGCCCGGGTTCTGGCCGAGGATGACGATCAGGTCGGCCTGCTCGAAGTCGTCGTAGGCGATGGTCGACTTGCCGATGCCGACCACCTCGGCCATGGCGAGGCTCGTCGACTCGTGGCACATGTTCGAGCAGTCGGGCAGGTTGTTCGTGCCGAACGCCCGGACGAAGAGCTGGTAGATGAAGGCCGCCTCGTTCGAGGTGCGACCCGACGTGTAGAACGACGCCTCGTCGGGGCTCTCGAGCGACCTCAGCTTGTCGCCGACGATTCGGAAGGCCTCGTCCCACGACACCTCGCGGTAGTGGTCGCTGCCGACGGGCTTGTGCACGGGCTTGGTGATGCGGCCCTGCATGCCGAGCCAGTACTCGGTCTTGTCGAGAAGGTCGGTGATCGAGTGCTCGGCCCAGAACGTGTCGGGCACGAGCACCGGGTTGGCCTCCCACGTGACCGCCTTGGCGCCGTTCTCGCAGAACTCGGCCACCTTTCGGTGGTGCGGGTCGGGCCAGGCGCAGCTCATGCAGTCGAAGCCGTCCTTCTGGTTCAGCGACGTCATGAGCTTGACCGTGCGCGCCAGCCCCAACTGTTTGACCGCGGGCTCCATCGAGTGCAGCACGCCGGGCACGCCGGCGGCCCACTCGCGCGGGGGGCCGACCTCGATGTCGGCGTCGGTCACGTCGGAGACGGGGGGTTTCTCGGTCACGGTCTTGTTCCGATCGTCAGGGGGACGGGGGTCGACGCGCGCGTCGCGCCGCCGGGGGAGTCGGGGGACGAGGAGGCGCGGGTCGCGTCACCGGCACCGCCGGCGCGGGCTGCCGGCTCGGTGCCGTCGGGCTCGCCGAGCCGGTCGGGTCTCGAGTACACGACCATCGACCGCCCGCGGAGGAACCCGACGATGGTGACGCCCAGTTCGTTCGCGAGGTCGACGGCGAGCGACGACGGTGCCGACACGGCGGCGAGCATCGGGATGCCGGCCATCGAGGCCTTCTGCGTCAGCTCGAACGAGGCGCGACCCGAGACCATCAGGACCGTCGAGGTCAACGGCAGCCGCGCCTCCTTGACGGCCCAGCCGACGACCTTGTCGACGGCGTTGTGCCGCCCCACGTCTTCGCGCAGCACGAGCAGCTCGCCGGTGCGGCCGTCGAAGAGGGCGGCGGCGTGCAGCCCGCCGGTCTTCTCGAAGACGTCTTGCCCCTCGCGGAGGCGGTCGGGGAAGGTCGCGAGCAGGGCCGGGTCGAGCACGAGCGGGTCGTGCAGCACCTCGTGCTGCGACTTCGTGCGCACGGCGTCGATCGAGGCCTTGCCGCACAGCCCGCACGAGCTCGTCGTGTAGAAGGCCCGCTCGAGGCTGGGGTCGGGGGCGGGCACCCCGGGCGCGAGCGTGACGTCGAGCACGTTGTAGGTGTTCAGGCCCTCGGCGGTGGCCCCGGCGCAGTACCGCGCCGCGAAGAACTCGTCGCCCGTCGAGATGACGCCCTCGGAGACCAGGAACCCCGCGGCGAGGTCGAAGTCGTGGCCGGGCGTACGCATCGTGATGGCCAGCGACGAACCGCCCACGCGGATCTCGAGCGGTTCTTCGACCGCCAGGGTGTCGATCGTCTTGCGGACGCCCGCCCCGTCGTCGCCGACGGTGATGCGGGTCACCGGCCGTCGTGCCGTGATTCGTGCCATGGCTCAGGTCTACCCCCGATCGGCCTCCGCCGAAAGTCGACGGGCCTCGGGTGGACAAGAGCGCCCCGCGCGCCACCCTGGGGACGAGTCGACGCCGACCCCCGGGCGGTCCCGCGACGGCCCGGCAGCCCGGCCGCCCGTCACCACGGCAGGCCGAGCGCCGGCACGACGTCGCCGGCCCGCGCGCCGCCCTCGGGCACGATCAGGAGGCCCTCGGCGTCGGCCAGCCCGCGCAGCATCGCCGACGACTGCCGCTCGGTGGGGACGGCGCCGGCCGCGGTCGTGCGGTACGCCTGCACGAGGACGCCGGGCCGAGGGTGGACCACGTCGACCGCGAGCGTGAGGCCCGCGGGAGGCGCGGGCCGTCGACCCAGCAGCCCGTCGACCAGCGCGGTCCCCACGACGACGAGCCCGACGTAGGCGGCCATCGGGTTGCCCGGCAGGCAGAGGTACAGCGTCCCGCCCCGCCGGGCGACGATCAGGGGTTGGCCCGGGCGCATCGCGAGACCGTCGACGACCAGCTCGGCACCGAGCCGGTCGAGGGCGGCGCGGACGTGGTCGGTCCGACCGTGGGCGGTGCCTCCGGTCGTCACGACGAGGCGGTGCTCCGGGCGGTCCAGGGCGGCGGCGGTCTCGTCGAGGTCGTCGGGCACCCGCGCCGTCGACGTCGCCGCGACGCCGAGGGAGCCGAGGAGGCGCGGCACCGGCACCGAGAACACGTCGCGGACGGTGCCCGGCCCCGGTACGCCCTCGGCCACGACCTCGTCGCCGAGCACCGCCAGCGCGACCGCCGGTCGGACGACGACGGGCACGGCGTCGTGCCCGCCGAGGGCCAGCACGGCGAGGCGGGGCGGGGTGAGGAGCGTGCCCGCGGCGAGCAGGACGTCGCCGTGGTCGATCTCTTCTCCGGCACGACGGACGTGCGACGGGCGGCGCGGGTCGGGGCCCGCCGTCAGGACGCCGTCGACCACGTGACCGGACTCCGACCGCAGCACGCGCTCGGTGTCGGTCGGCACGACGGCCCCGGTGGTGACGGGGCGCGCGGTCCCCGGTGGCAGCGGATCGACGCCGTCGACGATCCGGCCCGCGACGATCGGCCGACCGAGGTGCCAGGGTCCGTCGCCGGCCACCGCCCAGCCGTCCATGGCCGAGACGTCGGAGCCCGGCACCCGCGCGAGGCTGACGACCTCGTGGGCGAGCGTGCGTCCCGCCGCGTCGTCGAGCGAGACCGTCTCGACGGACCGGGGGAGTGCCCGGGCGGCGTCGTTCGCCTCGGCCCGGGCGACGCGCCAGTCGGCCCGCCGGACCGTCACGCCGGGTCGGCCGTGGCGAGCGCGGTGGCGGTCGCGACCGCGCGGTCGAGCTCGGCGCGGGAGCCCCCCGCGAGCCCCGCGGCGTAGCCGACGAGGAAGGTCGTCAGCGGGGCGGCCGGCCGGGCGACGCCGTGCGCCGCGTCACGTGCGAGGTCGAGCACCTCGGGGACGTCGACCACGAAGTCGTCGGGCAGCCCCAGGGCTCGGGCGAGTCGTTCGGCCCAGGCGTCGAGGTCGGCAGGTGTGTCGGTCATGCCAGTCACTCAACCAGTCGGGTGCGACTCGTGCCGGACGACACCCAGGCGATCGGCGTCGGCCACGGTGTCGACGTCGGCGGAGAGCTCGTCGGGCACCGGCACCTCGAGCAGGTCGAGGCCGTCGAGCAGCCGCCGCAGTGACAGGCCGACGAGGGAGTCCTCGGCCCGCAGCGCCTCGAGTCGTGCCCGGACGGCACCGGTCCGGTAGAGCCCCAGCAGCGGCTGACGTCGGCCACCCGAGTCGACCGCCAGCACGCCGTCGCGGCGCTCGCGGGCGCCGTGCTTGCCGGCGCCGTCGTGACGGCCGCCGTCCCCGAGCAGCGCCCGCACG
This sequence comes from Frigoribacterium sp. VKM Ac-1396, assembly GCF_015350895.1. Taxonomy (NCBI): domain Bacteria; kingdom Bacillati; phylum Actinomycetota; class Actinomycetes; order Micrococcales; family Microbacteriaceae; genus Frigoribacterium; species Frigoribacterium sp. VKM Ac-1396. Next base: position 741,511 of record NZ_JADKSD010000002.1, read on the forward strand.
GCTTCGGGCGCACGCGGCAGGTCGCAGGCGAGCACGAGCGTCCACGGGGCCGGTCGCGCGACCACGTCCAGGCCGGCGGCCAGCGCGGTGACGGGCCCGGACCAGGCGGGCTGCTCGCGGGTCAGCAGGGCCCCGGCGGGCGGCACCCGGCCCTCGCGCAGGCCGACCACGACGAGGGTGCGGGCCCCGGCCGACGCCTCGACCGCCCGGTCGAGCAGCGTCGCGTCCCCGCTCGTGAAGGCCGTCTTGTCGACCCCGTCGACCCGGGAGGCGCGACCCCCCGCCAGCAGGACGGCGTCGAACCCGGCGTCCGGTCCGGCACCCCCGGGGGCGGCTCCCGAGCCGTCGGAGGCGATCGTCGCGCCGTCGGAGGTGCGGAGCGAGCCCGTCACGAGGCCACCGTCAGAACGCCCTGCCCGGGTTGAGCAGGCCGGTCGGGTCGAGCAGCACCTGGTCGTCGGCGAGCAGCCCGGCCGACCGTGAGAGGTCGGTCGTGGTGGCGAGCGTGTCGATGGTCATCTCGTGCCTCTCCGGACGCCCGACGGCCGCGTCCACGCCGAGAGCCTAGACCTGCGGCAGGGACGTCTCCGGCGAGGTCGAGACCCGGGGATGAGTCGATCTCGTCCTCGGTGCCGAGGCCGTGCGACGCCGTGCTCGTTACTGTCGGAGTCACGGCCGATGGATCAGGCCCGCTCGCCCGGCGAAGGGAAGACCACCATGAACCGCACCGTGAAGACGGCCGTCGTCGGTCTGGCGCTGGCCGCCCTGCTCTCGGGCTGTGCCTCGTCGACCGACGACGCCGGCTCGCCCCAGCCGGAGCCGAGCGGGGTCGCGACCGACGTCGCGGCATCACCCGAGACCTCGTCGTCCCCGTCGTCGGCTGCGTCCCCGTCGACGAGTCCGACCCCGTCCGCGACTCCGACCACGCGGCCGGCGTCGATCCCCACCGACTGCACCGACCTGGTGGACGCCGCGACCTACGCCGCCACGATGGGCGACGCACCGCTCAACGACCCGGCCTACTTCGGGCAGCCGATGGGCCAGGTCACCCCGACCGCGCCGGCGGCCGACTCCGACCCGCGAGAGGTCGTGTCGGCCGGCGACGTGCTCCGCTGCGGGTGGGGCGACGTGCGTGCCGACATCACGGGACTCTTCGCCGACGTCAGCACGGTCGACGCGGCCACCGCCTCGGCCTACCCGGCCTGGCTGGCCGAGAAGCGCGAGTCGACCTCGCCCTTCTGGCTCGACGGGGTCGTCTACGACTGCTCGGAGGCCTACGGCGGCACGCTGTGCCAGTACGCGACGACCGATCCGATGTACGGCGTCGACATGGCCGACACCGTGCTGGTGAGGGACGGCGTCGTCGTCACCGTGACCCAGCGCAACGTCCCCACCGACGACCTCATGGGCTCGATCGTCACCCGCCTCTGGGGGTGAGGCGGGAGCACGCAGAGGAGGCGCGGGGGCGGGGGGGGCCGCCCCCC